>VGDT01000152.1 GCA_016869595.1 Alphaproteobacteria bacterium | reverse complement strand
TCAAATCCGTCGGGTAACGTTTGGTTTTTTTCTCAATGGCGGCCATCTTGGCGCGATTCGCTCGGGTCCACATCCCGAGCTTGAATCACGACCCTCACTCCGTCGCAACCATTCTCAAACGGTCACTTAGCTGTGAATGATTTGTTTCTGAACTGTTGCTATCGCGACGCCGGGTCTGAACCAATACATCCAATGCATCGTTCGCAGCCTGCCCGGACCTGCGGCATTGGCCAAGGGAGCTAAGGGTCGACCTCGACGCTTCGCCCGCATAAATGCCCCGACATCACGATAGTCCCGATTACGCAGTCGCGACGGGCATGTCATGCGCATGCACATCGCGGCCCGAGTGCTTTGCGAGAATTCGCTTGGCCGTTTCTTCCAGCGCCGAATTTCGCGTTCTCACCCAAAGCAGCAGGCCGCCGTGGTCCAGTTGTTCCTGGAGATATTTTGCGTGGCGGTCATCCATGAACTCGCCGAGGACGGCGCCGATCAGACCGCCGACTTCCGCGCCGACGACGCCGCTAACGAGAAGCATTGCGAGCGCTCCGCCTGACGCGAGCACAGCGCCAGCCGCCGCGGCCGCGCCGACATAGACAAGGGCCCCGATGATGACGCCGCTTTTCGTGCTACGAGATTCTTTCGGCACATAAGCAACACGAGGCGCGTCACCGTCATCTTCGACGTCCTCGACCTTCTCATATTTATGGCCAAGTTTGGCGACAACGGCCTTTTCGCCGGCAAGCAGGCTGACGTCGCCGAGATCGAAGCCTGAATTCAGCAATTCAGCGACTGCGCTGTCGAGCGCATAGCCGTCCGAGAAAACGCCGACGACTTCTCGCGCCCGCCATTCGTCCACCCTGGTCATGCCGCCCTCCCCACCCGCAAAACGCCGAACCAGACTGCCGCGTTGGCGGCCGCTCAGGCCGGAGAGTGCTGCCGAAGGGCGGCCTTGGCAAGTGCCGTATGAGTGGCGAAGGAAGCTAGTGCTAGGCTGAACGTCTGGCGGCGGCGGACGCCGCTAAAAGGCAAAGATACTCCCACGCCATCGTCGCTCCGGCGAGCGCGGTGACTTCGGAGACATCATAGGCGGGCGCGACTTCAACCACATCCATTCCGACGAAGTTCAAACCGGAAAGTTTGCGGATAATAGCCTGCGCCTGCCACGTCGCGAGGCCGCCGATTTCCGGCGTGCCGGTTCCGGGCGCAAAGGCCGGATCGAGCGCGTCAACGTCGAAGGTCAAATAGACTGGGGCGTCGTCGACAACCTCGATAATGCGCGAGGCGACGGCCGCGGGGCCCCTCTCATGAATGTCCTGCGCAGCGACCACCGTGACGCCGCGTCCAAGCGTCCAGTCGTAGACTTCGCGTTGAACCGGCGAGCGTATGCCGATCTGGATCATGCGACGCGCGTCGACAACGCCTTCATTGATCGCATGATAGAACATCGAGCCATGCGCATAAGGCTGGCCGAAATTGTCGGGCCATGTGTCGACGTGGGCGTCGAAATGGATCAG
>VGDT01000151.1 GCA_016869595.1 Alphaproteobacteria bacterium | reverse complement strand
TCGAAAAAGTCGGTCAACTTTTTCGGAACTTGCTCTATGCCGTCTCTTCGCCAGTCTTGCGGCGATGCGTATGCATCGTGATGTAGATGCTGGCGACAATGAACGCCAAGCCGAGAATGGAGACGATGATGAACAGCGAGGAGCGCTGAATAATCGCCACCGCGGGGACGAAGAGCCCGAGGATCACCCCGACGACGCAGATCTGCCAGGCGGCGGCATGAACCCCGGCGACGAAGGTCGCGACGGCGAGCAGCACCATCAGATTGAGGCCGGCGGCGTTGACGTCGATGAGGCTGCGCAGCGGCGGCGAGTAGATCAGCCACATGCCGACAAGAAACGCCGCCCAGTGCAGTATCTGAGTCCAGACAAGTCGGGTGCGCTCATGGGTTGTTTGCGCATGACGCCATCCGACGTAAATGCAGATCGCGCAATAGACCGGCGTCAAGAACTCCCAATAAAAGGCGACGGGCTGTCCGGTGAAGGTGACGATGCCGATGCCGAGCACGGCCATCGAGAGCATCACGATATAGGGCAGGTCGATCTTCAGGACATCAAGGAAGAGAATGCCGGGCGGCTGGGTCCTGATCTCTTCGATGCCGTGTTCGATTGTCGTCGCCCAGTTTTCCTCATGCGGCGAAACATCGGGCGCTTTCGGTTCGGCCGGGTCGGAGCTATTCGACATGCGCAATCCTCGCTGGTTCGGGCGCAAAAGACAGTGCGGCGTCTTCGCCTTGCTCGTCGCGCCTGTTGGCCGAATTAGAGCAGCAAGATAGTTCGGGGGCGGGGAGCGAGCAACCGGCGCGACCGCGAATTCGGCGGGCGTGCGCCGAGGGCCGGGTTGGGAGACACGACAAAGCGCGCGCCCTTCGGCATCCGTTTGACGTCATGGGCTCGTCACACGGGCGCCGGCAAAGCGCTATAATGGCCACAGACAAAATCCCATGCGGTCCAATATATTTTTGATGTGACGCCAAGGGGAGCCGGGCAGGAGCGGATGGCGGCCCAAACAGACGACGCGAGGGCGATCGTAACGGTCGACGGCCTGCAGGCCTTGCTGCAGGCGATTCAGGCGCGCGGCTATCGCGCCGTCGGACCAACCTTGCAAAACCAGGCCATCGTTTACGACGATGTCGAATCGATTGACGATCTGCCCCGCGGATGGACGGACGAGCAGGATGGCGGCTGCTACAGGCTAACGCGTCGCAGCGACGACGCGCTCTTTGGATATGCGGTCGGGCCGCAATCATGGAAGAAATATCTCCATCCGCCGAAGCTGCGGCTTTGGACGGCGGAACATCATGGCGAGGACATAAGCGTCACGCCCGAAGCGTCGCCTGGCGATCGTTTCGCTTTCATCGGCGTTCGCGCCTGCGAAATCCGCGCGATTGAAATCCAGGACAGGGTGCTCGTCGGCGGTCTCCATGTCGATCCGCACTACAAGGCGTTACGCGAGCGCGCGCTCATCGTCGCCGTGAATTGCGCCCAGGCGGGGGGCACGTGCTTCTGCGTCTCGATGCAGACAGGTCCGCGCGTCAAACAGGGCTTCGACATTGCGCTGACCGA
>VGDT01000150.1 GCA_016869595.1 Alphaproteobacteria bacterium | reverse complement strand
GATAAGCGTTTCCTTGTCAAGCGAATCAAGTGCTTCGCGAGTCATCCAAAGCTTGAATCAGCCGCGGAGTCCCATGTCAAATTTCCGGCGCCATTCAGCTCGCTCCAAACCAGGGGTGAGCAATTACGCCTGAGAGAGTCCCTTGAGCGCGGACAAGGGCAGGCGCTTGCGGACGGCCAAAGCGAGATCGGCCTGCGAACGCACCGCCGCGCCGAGCACTTTTGGTCCACCGAGTTTCCGGGCGACCTCCTCGAAGATGGCTGTTGGCATTGCGCGCTCCTTGAATGGTTCGGCAACATGCCATAAATATATACGGCATATTGCCGGACGGCAAGCGGGGGAATCGTCGCGCTGGTTTCATATCACAAGGCATGGTCTCCGGCGGTCTATGCGCAGGGTTGACGATCATTATTTCCAGCCCGCGTCGTGTGCGACGCGCGCCGGGTTCACGCGCGCCAGCGAGTCTCGCGCGTCGTTGTTTGTCTTCCAGCACGGCGTCCGGACGCGGCCCCCAACAAGGCGCTTGCAGCTCGTCTTCGTCGAACGTCTCAGGCCGGCGTGTCACCGCGCTGAGATGGCTGGGCGCCAGGTTCCGGGCGATCGTCAGTATCCAGGTCGAGGCCCGCCGAAATTGGCTTTCGGTTCGCAAAAGCTTTCTTAGGCGACGCGGCGAAATAAATGCGCCAACTCCGGATTGATCGCGGCCATGCGAGCCTGGAGGCTCGCCGCCTTTGGACCGCGAGCCTCCAGCTCGCATGGCTCCAACGACTGATTCAATTATTTCACGGCGTCGCCTTAGTCGCTGCGACGCCTCGATCAATTGCACCTGAGTTAGGCGGATGCTCTCGGCTGCGATGACGTTGGCGCCCAGATCTCCCGCGACAGCATCAGCCGTCGCGGGCGAAGACGCGAATTTTTACGTCGCGATTTTCTTGCATTCGTCGGCGCAGGCCTTGCACGAAGCGCCCATGTCTTTGCACTCGACGTATTGCGGAAACTTGTCGCACTCCTTCTTGCAGGCGAGGCAAATATCCGCGACGATTTTGGCGAAGGCCGGCGTATAGGGCGAGTTGACAGAGGCCAGGACCGCCAACGCCCCGCAGGCGGCGACCACGTCGTAAGATGCCTTCGTGCAATCGGCCATGCTGGCGTCGTTCATCGACAACATGCCGAAGCAGTGACGCAGGCAATTGTTGCCGTCGACGACGCATTTGCCGCTGGCGTCTGAAAGGGCCTTGTAAAGGGGCGGATGATGGTGGAGGGGTGCGCCAGCCTTTCCGCCTTCTTCCGCTCTGGCCGAAGAAATGGAGGCTGCGGCGGCTGCCACGCCAAGCGCGCCAATAAATTCACGACGTTCCATGATCGAACCTCCTCCAACCGAAAACCTTGCTTCGGAAAGAGAGCTTCATGGCACGCCGCTTGCCATAGGCCCCCGTGCTCTAGCTCGTGCAATAGGCCCCTTCGGCAAGGGCCTACGCGAAAAATCTCGCACGCAAGTTCCATTCCAGCAATCGGAATCGCTTCTCCATCGCTCCCTAGCGGCAAAACGCCGCCGATTGCGTGCGCGGCCGGATTGGACAAAAAGTTATACACCGCTGGAAGGACCTCAA
>VGDT01000149.1 GCA_016869595.1 Alphaproteobacteria bacterium | reverse complement strand
CAAGATAAGCGCCGCCATTCTTCATATGCGCGTGCAGCGCCGTCGAATGCTCGACCTGCGTCTCTTCAAAATGCGCGTCATATTCGGCAGGCGCGATATTTAGGCCGCCGGTCGAGACGATGCGTCCTTCATAGAATGGATAATCGGTTTCGTGCCGCAACGCGACGAATTCATAATCGCGTTCGCGATCGGGAAAATCAAATCGGGCTGCCCATTGCACCGTCTCCAGCGCCGCGTCGCGCGCCGCTTTCAACTCTTCAGCGAGCGGTTGAAGCTCGCGCCGGCGCGGCGTGCGGTAAAATCCGCCGACGCGGACATTAATCGGGTGGATTTCGCGTCCGCCGAGAAGGGAGATGATGGCGTTGCCCGCTTTCTTCAGGGCCAGGCCGCGCCGTACTGCGTCACCATGATCGCGGGCCATCTCGACCGCACCCTCATAGCCCAGAAAGTCCGGCGCGTGCAGCATATAGACGTGCAGCGTGTGGCTTTCGATCCATTCGCCGCAATAAAGCAGCCGCCGCAAGGCGCGCAGCGGAGCGCCGACATCGACGGCCAGCGCGTCTTCGATCGCCTGCACCGCGCTCATCTGATAGGCTACGGGACAGATGCCGCAAATGCGCGCGACAATGTCGGGCGCTTCGGAAAAAGCGCGTCCGCGCAGAAACGCCTCGAAAAAACGCGGCGGCTCAAAAATCTTGAGTTCGGCAGAAGCGACGCCTCCGTCGCGGATGACGACCTTGAGCCCGCCTTCGCCTTCCACGCGGGCGAGATAGTCGACCTTGATCGTCTTGACCGCCATCGGCTTTAGTCCTTTGACGCGCGCTTCTATGGCGCACCGTCGTGACGCTCGCTTTCGTCACGAAACGCCGGGGCGTTCGCGTTGAAGGTGCGGTACACACACTTCAACGTGTCTGCGTTCCAGCCAAGCCCTTGCAGCCAGGCGCTCAACGCTGGCGCATTCGGCGTCTCCATCGGTCCGTAGCAGCCGTAGCAGCCGCGGTCGTATGCCGGGCACAACGCGCCGCAACCAGCGTGGGTGACAGGACCGAGGCAAGGCGTCCCATGCGCGGCCATGACACAAACATTGCCGCCGAGCTTGCACTCGATGCAGACGCTGTGCGCCGGAACGATCGGTCGCCGTCCCGCAAGAAACGCCGACACGACTTCGAGCAGCTGATGCTTGTTGATCGGGCAGCCGCGCAATTCAAAATCGACAGCGACATGCTCCGATAGGGCCGTCGACGTCGCCAGCGTGCTGATATAGTCCGGCCTGGCGTAGACGATGGAGAGATATTCGCCGACGTCCGCGAAATTGCGCAGCGCCTGGATGCCGCCAGCGGTCGCGCAGGCGCCAATGGCGACGAGGAAATGCGAGTTTCTTCGGATTTCGCGAATGCGCTCGGCGTCATGCGCCGTCGTAATTGATCCCTCGACGAGCGAAAGATCGTAGGGGCCTTTGACGCTGGCGCGCGTCGCTTCGGCGAATTGCGCGATCTCGAGCGCGTTTGCGACGGCGAGCAATTCGTCCTCGCAATCGAGGAGACTGAGTTGGCAGCCGTCGCAGGAAGCGAACTTCCAGACCGCGAGCTTGGGGCGGCGCTTGCGCATGTCAGAGCTCCCGTACTGCAAGAAAATCGCTGACG
>VGDT01000148.1 GCA_016869595.1 Alphaproteobacteria bacterium | reverse complement strand
CGCCAATTTTCCTGTCCTCGCGTCCACGATGATGACCGTCGACGTCGGGTTTTTCTGTTTTATTATACGGGCAAACCCCATCGCGTCACGGACATCATAAAATTGATCGCGGAGAACTCCGTCGATTCGAACCTCGTATGGACACTCAACAAGCTTTGAAGGGCGCAGGTTCATCGGCGAGGATCTGGCTGGAGAATTGCGATGACGAGGAGGGGCGTCCTAGGGAGCGCGGATTGTCTCTCGACGTCGTGCTCGGCTGCCCGTCTCTGTTGCGCATTGAGTATTTCGAGAAGGGCGGCGCGCACGTCGGATCATATGCTCCCTTTGCGGAGCCATTTTCTATTGTTTCTCATTTTGTTTGCAACTTTGGAGCTGCGCCGCGGGAAAACGGCTATTTCCCTCGCTCGTCCTTCTCGGAGTCGACGCCCCGTCCAAACTGCATGTCGCGCGCCCCAGCGCGCCGGCGGCTCTCCGTGAATTGAGCGAGCTCTTTTCTCAACAAGCGCCGCCTTGTTTCGATCGCCGGCATGTCCCGCACAAATTCACGGATTTCCCGCGCAAGCGCTTGGTCGGGCGCTTGCCCGGTGCGCTCCAGTTCCGCGGCGTAATTGAGATAGGTCCGCCGGATCTCCTCCTGACGCGATTGAATTTGTCTCTCCCAAGGGCGCTCCTCGCTCTTTCCGTTCTGCGCCTCCCAGAGGACCTCTTCTCGCGCACGCCGATCGACAAAAGGAATAACGTCCCGCTTGCGCAAAGCCAGGACCGCGCCGCGGTCCGCCTTCCGCACTCTTCCCCGCGCGCGCCGCGGCGTCGCCTCCGCCGCGATCCCCCGCAGCCTCAGCTCCGCGGCGAACCGCTCGCGCCAGACTTGCAGATCCGCCTTGCGGGGATTGAGGCGCTTCCCGTTATGGCCGAGCGAACGAACCGTCAAATGAACGTGCGGGTGCTTATCTTCGAGATGCTGGACGAAGACATAGTCGTGGTTGTGTCCGAACGTTTCGAGGGCGAACGCCCGGGCGGCGTCCTTCACGGCGGTCGCGTCGGTACCCGTCGGCATCGAGAGAATAATGTTTACCGAAAGCGAACCGTCGCGGCGGCGCCGATCATCGAGAGCGGCGTCGTCCGCCCATCGACCTTGTAAATCCTTCAACCCTACGCGCCCCACCAACAGCGCGCCCTGTTCCGTCTCGCCGGCGAGTTCGCCGTTGCGGGTGATGTATTCGAGGTGCGACTTGAGATGCTCAACACTCTTGGTGCGACCGGTGATTTTCACCATCACCTCTGGCGCTCGCTTGACGATGCGCTCCAACTTGGCGCGCATCGCCGCGGTCAGCCGTCCGGATCGCGGGCCATCAGGAGTATCCCATTCCGCCGGCCGCGGACGCCGAATGGGCGTTTGCCAGACATAAGAGATCGGAGGAAGTTCCGCGAACAGGTCCGCCTCGCGCGGCGAGCGACGCCGGCTCATCTGCCTGCTCTCCAGTAATCGGCATTGTCCTCAAATATTCGGCGCAGCTCCGTGAGCGCGCTTTCGACAATAGCTTTCGCTTCGTGGATTTCTGACAGACCTACTTCCGATGGCCTGCCGTGTTGAACGCCGGCGTTCGCCGCACGCGCAATCTGGTTGACGTTAGCGCCGATCCGATTGAGCTCGCGCAGGATCGCGCGGAGCGCTTC
>VGDT01000147.1 GCA_016869595.1 Alphaproteobacteria bacterium | reverse complement strand
GCAATGGGCGTCCATGAAGAAATTCTTCATAGCGCCGCGGACCGGCGTTATAGGCGGCGAGAACTCCTATCTCACCGTAACGTTCAAACATCTCGGCGAGATAGGCCGCGCCCGCCAGAATATTGTCGTGCGGATCGAAGGGATCAGAACCAAGGCCAAGTTTGGTCTGTAGCTCAGCGTATGTCTTCGGCATGATTTGCATCAGGCCGATCGCGCCTTTTTCCGAGATGGCTTTGTCGTCGCCATCGCTTTCGGCGCGCATGACGGCACGTATCCAATTCGCCGGGACGTGGAAGCGGAGAGACGCCTCCTTGACGGCTTCGGCGACAATGTACTTTGACGATTGTGTGTCGGCCGCCGCGCGGAGTCGGAGCATTTGGGACTGCGCCGGCGAAGCGATCATGGCGCAAAGGAGCGCGCCAATGGGTACTGCTCGGCCCGCGTACTGGAGTCGCGCGCAGCTTGCGTGGCGAGTGAGGAAGGCGACGGAGGCTGAGATCATCAATCGTCCTCTTTCGTCCAAAGAGGCGCCGCACGTCCGATGACTGCGTTGATCGGAAACGCGCCGAAATAGCGTCCGTCGAGTGACACTGGTTCATCCCAGTTGAGGAGAAAAACTTCGCCGGGAAGGAGAAGAAAGCATCCGCGCCAGACGGGCAGCGGACGGCCGGCGTGATCCTGTTCGCGCGCCTGCGTCATGATGATTCCATCGACGCTGACCGCGAGGCCGTCGCGGCATATCTTCTGACCGGGAAGGCCGGCGACGCGTTTGATCAGCGGCGCGCCCTTGGGGAGATAGCGGCGTTCGGCGAGCCAATCGGCGAGCGATTCTGGAGGACGGGCGACGACAAGATCGGTGACGGTCAAATCGCCGATCGGCCGCACAGCATAGAGCCCGACAGGGACGCTGGCCGACGCGTTCCAGACGACGAGCGGCTCGCGGTGAACGAAGGACGTAAATGCGAGCGCGCCGCAGGAAAGGAGCATAAGTATAAGAATTTTCATGATTGGACTTCGATCTTTGAGCGCAGCAGCCATGCGCGATGGCGCTCGCGCGAATAGGGGCGAGGCGACAATCCGGCGGCCAATCGGTTGTGAATGTGGCGCCAGTGATCGGGACAGATTTCCTGCGGCGCGAAGCCGAGCGCCTCGACGGCGTCGATCGCTCTCAAGACCCGTTGAACCTTGTCCCAGCCGACGGAGCGCAGCAAAATTTCTGCGCCCGGTCTGACGCCGCGGACCGTCGAACAGACCTCGCCGGCGTTGCATGCGCGTAGAATGTCGACGCGCGAAACAAGGGTCCCGTGGCCGTTCGAGGCCCAGCGCATGAACGCGAAAATTGCGCCCGCTTCGAATGTCGCGATGCGCCGCCGTCGATCGAGCGTGCGCTCGGCGATCGGCTTGCCGAAGCGAATCCATCGCTCGATTTTGCCCTTCATATAGAAGAGTTCGACTTCGGTCGGCGCGCTCATGACGCGTCTCCGTTGTGGCGAACTTTGATTTGTCGGGAGCCGCCCTCGCTCGCGAAGAATGGCGCCGTTGCAACGGTATCCAAGGCCGAAGAGCGAAGGGAAACATCCTCTTTCCGGCTTCGCTTCACGAGGCAGGTACGTTTGGCCTTCGCCTTATCGACAGCCAAAACAAAAAAGTTAGATTCACTATTAGAATAAGTTAGGCGCGCCGTTTCGCGCTCGAATAGAGAGAGTTGTGTGCGATTCCGGTTCCCGATAGCACGCGCCAAGGGTTCCTGATGGCACGTGGCGCGAGTTCCTGATAGCACGCGCGTTT
>VGDT01000146.1 GCA_016869595.1 Alphaproteobacteria bacterium | reverse complement strand
CCGGCGCCAGATTGCTTTATCTGCCGCCCTATTCGCCCGATCTCAACCCGATCGAAATGATGTTCGCCAAGCTCAAAGCCTTGCTACGAAAGGCCAAGGAGAGAACCATCGACAAATTATGGGACCGAATCGGCGACCTGCTCGACGAGTTCTCCTCAATGGAATGCGCAAATTACTTCGCTCACGACGGATATGCGTCATGTTAAACGGGGAACGCTCTAAATTGAGAACTCCAGCGGCATCCCGAGCGCGGCGTAGGCGAGCTCGTCGAATCGCTTGCGATAGACAGGTCGACAGAAGGGGCGCAGGCGCTGAATCGTATCCACCGCGTTTTTCGCAGCGAATGCGAGACCGGCGAGAAGCGCGACGCGCAAATAAAGCGGCACCATAGCGTTTGCGCCTTTGCTGATGGACGGCGTTACGCGCAATGCTTGGGCGTCAAATCCTGGAACGATATCGTTGAGCAACCAGCTTTTATTGTAGCCTTCGGGGGGCTGCGTCGTCTGCGGGCGATTCAAGATCAGCAAAAGCCGCATCATCGCAATAGGGGATGCTAGCGGCGTCGGCTCGCCTCGCAAATGGCGATTGACAAACTCCTCTCCGACTTTGGCGGCGTCCCAATGGTCCGCAAATGGGCTCGTGTTTCGGACGGTATCGCCGCCGCTACGAGGTCCCTCGATTTCTGAGAGCGGCGAACCGCATAGAGGACAAGTAACGCGCCACGCCTCAAGCCAGCTTTTTAGAACCGCTCCCGGAGTGTCAGCCGCGCGATGTCGTTCGCAGCACGTCCGACAGAATTGAATCGGCTTGCCTCTTCCAACCAATGCCGCGACCTCGATTGGAAGCGCTGTATGCGTCATGGCGACAACATCCATTGGATCAGTGCGAAACGAATCTACGATGCGTGCGATCTGGCCGAGACCCGGGCGGAAGTCGAGGCTACGCAGCTTTTTCGTTTCGAGCTTTAGCCACGAGATGAGCATGGGCTCCGTGAGCCCATAGAAAGCTGCATGACGATGAAGCCACGATGAAAGAAGTTCGTCGGGCGTCGGGTCGAGGACGACCGGCAAGGGCCGCCGAGCGGCGTTGATCAGCATCGTCATTGGAACGCGGCTTCCTCCTCGCTGATAGGCCTCCAATCATCGATGGCTTCGTCGGTTAGTCGTTCCGTTCCGGTCTCGATAGCTTGGATCGCGACTTCATTCACAAGGCGGAATATTTTTGACGTAACGCCTTCAGTCACTCGGAGAATCCGTTTGAGACCGCGCGCCGTCAGAATGCTTGGCTGACGCAGCGGGAGATTGCGGAGAATGGCAAGGACGAGTTGCTGAAATTCGTCATCGGCTTTCCAGCGCGGCAATGTGACAACATCAAAGCGTCTGGCAAGCTGTATGTCGCCGTTAATCGCCTCTCGGGCTTCCGTGATGCCGAAGCAGACAAGTGAAAGCTGAAGCTCGTTACTCAAGAAACGAAGCGTGTTCAGAACGACACGCTGCTCGCGCCATGAACCGGCGATGATATTATGAATTTCATCTATTAGCAGGACCTGAACGCCCACGGCTCGCAATAGTCGAATTGTCGTCTGCTCTAATGCGACAATTGTCGCGCGCGGATTGGAAGGGGCGCCAAGTGCAGAGAGAATTTGTGCGTAAAGGCGCCGCTCGCCCGGTCCGCCCGCCAACTCCACAACGAGAAATTTACGTTGTGCGTCCGCTGTTGCTGTATCGAAAGCGAGCATCTGGTCGTGCTTGAAGCGCCCGACGATCATCGATTTGCCCATGCCGCTGTCGCCATAGACGGCGATTGACGGCATTCGCGTCGTGCGCGGGTGAGTCGGGA
>VGDT01000145.1 GCA_016869595.1 Alphaproteobacteria bacterium | reverse complement strand
AAATCGCGAGCGAAGATCAAGGTGGGACGTTCACCGCTGGCCTGCCAACGGACTTCCGCGAGCGGTCCGGGATCGAATTCGCCAGAATTCATCGTTGCTCACTCTTCACCGATGCAGAGTCTCGTTCGACAAGCTAGGGTGCGGTCGAGGCGGTGTCAACGGTCGCAGGCCAAAGCCCCCAGCATGCCATTCACTTTCGCTTTAAGACGCCGTCGGCGCAGCGGCGCGTCAGGGCGCGCTCGTGGCTCATCGGCAGCTTGGGTCTGCACGGAACTCGGTCCAGGTTCACCATGGGCAGAAGACTAGAAGATCCACGATGCCCCTCCTCCCCTTCCCGCAGGCTACCGTCAACGTTTCTGGACGCGGGAACACGGGCTGCCGGACGATCCGGGTCGAGGCGCTCGCGCAAACCAAGGACGGCTATCTCTGGATCGGGACCACGGCTGGGCTGGCGCGATTTGACGGGCTGGCGTTCCGGCGTTTCAACTCCGCCAATCTGCCGGAACTGGCCAGCGACCGGATCACGGCCTTGGCCGCCGATGTCCCCCACATTCCGGGTGGCGATCATGGACGATGACCGTGGTTACCGGCAAAGCTTGGCAGTGCTGATTGACGGCACGCCGGGCTTCCGCTGTGTCGTTGCGCTGCCCAGCGCCGAAGAGGCGTTGGAACGACTGCCAGCCGCCCGACATCAGATTCCTCACCGTGCGCACCCACTTGGGCCACATCTACCAAGAACTCCAAGTGCGCTGCCGCACCGAGGCGGTGGTCAAGTACCTCGGCGGACAACCATAACAGCGCACCGGTTCGTTTGGCCCGGCAGCGATTGGCCGCTCGCCGTGGTCCGTGGCGACCTTTGCCGCCTCCCTGAACGTCGCAACGATGCGCCTGGTGTTCCCCTTCGGGTCCTTGTCCCAGTCGGTGACGCCGCCCGCGGAATCGACGTGGACGACACCGTGCGGACGGATGCCGAGTTCGCGGAACTCCTTCGCGATGCGGCAGCCCTTGGCGACCTGTCCGACGGACTTCTTCCGATACAGGCTCCAGATCGTGCCATGAGACATGAGACGGAAGGTCACGCGAACACGACCGGGTTCACGCTGCCAATCGCACGCAAACTCCCCTGGGCCTCGACGTAACGGCGAGCCACTCGGAACGCCTGTGAGCCCGGTTCCTCTGGTTCCTTCACGCTCCCAAAGCATTGATTCATAGGGTCGCAATCGGTGTCTATGAAAGTCCGGTGGAAGAAGTCATCCCGCTGGCGGATGCGACTGACGAGGAGGCGTGTTTCTGGGCGGTGCACAGCCAGGGCGAACTCGACTTGCTGATCGTGAAAGACGGCCGTCGGCTCGGGTTTGAATTCAAATACTGCGATTCTCCCCGAACGACGCTCGCCGGTCGCATGGCGATGAAACAACTGAAGCTCGATCAACTTACGCTGGTTTGTCCCGGCGACGCCACGCACGAGTTGGAGGACGGGGTGCGGGTGCGTGGGTTGAGCCGCTTGGTTGCGGCGGGGAGACTTTCACTGCGGGATCGAGGGCCGGCCTTCGAAGAGCCTCCCGCTCCTTTCGAACGGCCAGACGATGTGAAATAACCAATCGCTACTCTGTCAACATCCGCGGGCCAAACGAAGGTATCGGCGTCCAGCAAATCTACAGAAACCGAGGATTCCAGAAAGTCTCGGGCTATTTCCATCATCCCCCTAAGGTTCAAAATCTCCGAGCTTACTGATGAGAGGTCGCGATAGACGACACATTGCAGGTAGGGCGCGCAGTCCTCTGCGCGCCGTGAATGATTGTGGACACAGGAAACCGCGGCGCGCAGAGGACTGCGCGCCAGCGATTACGTCTTCTCGCCT
>VGDT01000144.1 GCA_016869595.1 Alphaproteobacteria bacterium | reverse complement strand
CTAACCGCCAAATACGCGAAATACGCGAAAGGAAGAAGGAGTTGCACTTCGTATTCCGCCCTGTTTCCTTTTTCGCGTGGTTCGCATGTTTCGCGGTTGCTGTTTTCCAGATCGAGTCCACGGACGACGCGCACAAGGCCACCGGCGCGAAGCTCTACCTGCAACTCAAGTCGGGCAATTACCAACTTCACCCGCTCGTGGTGTCTTTCATTGCTGACGCCGTTCTATTTGTCGCAGCACCGTTTCGTCACGATGGGCTTGGCGCGGCCAGCGGCGCGAGCCGCAGGGTGGTGAAGAGGGTGAGGTTGGGCTTCATGGTCATTTCGTGGTTCTGGGTGGCGGGTTTCACTTTCCCTTTCCCAGCCCGTCGGTTTCGGGATTCAGGCGTTTGACCTGAAGTGTCACGGGGCCGCCGACTCCTGTCCGCACGCGGATCTCGCGCTGGGTCGCAACGCGCAGGGTGCTGCCGGGGCGGTAGTGGATTTCCACGCGGCCAGCATACGGGCTGTAGAGCGTGAAGTCGACTGCAACATCCTCCGGCCAGCAGGGCAGCACGACCAGTTCGTCCGGGTAATCCTGCAGCAACATCTCCAGAACGGGGAGCACGCCGGTTCCCATTCCTTGCAGGCTCGGGCACTCCGGCAGCGAGGGAGCGGCGGGGTTGTTCTGTGCGGTCTCACGTGCCAATCCGCAAGGGAGGACGAAGGTGCGGGAGAAGTGCCGGTCATGCCACTGGGCCACCTCCTCTCGCAGACCCAGGCAGGCGGCGAACACCACGTCGAGGTCCCAGGCGTGGAAGGAGTGCTGAAAGAGGCGGTCGCGGTAGGACCGCAGGGCACGGTCACGATCCGTCTCGCCTCGCAGCACCAGCTTCGCCGGCCAGACCGCGTAGAGTTCCGTCTGTTGCGCGTTGAGTTGGTAGAACGATTTGCCCTGCGACCAGGGCAACACATAGAAGGATTGATACTGCTCCACCGCGCAGATCAGGCCGGTCATCCAGGAGTTGTAGCGGAGGTGATAGCGGAAGAGGTCGATCTGAAAGCGCACGGGGGTTTCGCGGCGCTCGCCTGCGCAGCAAGCCAGGTAGTAACGATAAAGATCGAACGCGGCTTTCTGACGGAGCAGAGAACCGTCTTTGTCGTCCGGCTCGAAGGAGGCACGCGCCCAGAAATCGCGCCACCAGGTCTCGTGGGCCGCCACAAAACCCTCCGGGCCATCGCCCAGCGCCTGGCGCAAACGCCCGGCCGCCGCGGCCGTGAAGGCATCGCGCCCTCTGAGAGTGGAGACGCCCGCGAGCAGGAGGCTGTGGCGGGCGGCCGCAGGCAGGGTGAGGGTCCGTTCGGCGACCGCGGGAACGGCTCCGTTCACGCCGATGGCCAAGCCGAACGTCCGGCCTGCCAGCCAGGGCCGGTTGTTTGCCTGAACCTCGGCGGCACGAGCCGGGCTCTCGCGCTTGATCGGCGCCACGGTTCCAGCCGGATTCTCGTGCCACAGGCGGACGCTGCCGTCGCTCGCGACCGTGACGCTCGAAGGCGCGTCCTCCTCCAGCCGCATCGTCAGTGGCTCCGGCGTCTTCCGCTCGTCGATGATATCCAGGCGGATGATGTCGTCGGGGACATGGGCCCGGATCTCGACACGGACCAGTCCGTTGGACGTCTGGGCGAAGGCTCGGATGACCGAGCGCCGCAAGTCGTGCTCCATCCGGAAGTTCGTGGCCGTGGCAAACGGGCGTCCCCCAAGGTCAAGGTGCAAGCGCGCGAGCGCCCGGAGTTGGCCACTCTCGTCTATCGACGCCGAGTGGTTCACTTGCATCACCATCTCGTCCGGGAAGCTGACGGTCAGGCCGGACACGCCCGTCCCCGTGGCCATGAATTCCCATTCCTTGATTGGCCTGTCG
>VGDT01000143.1 GCA_016869595.1 Alphaproteobacteria bacterium | reverse complement strand
TTATCGTTGGACACGGCGTATCACTCCTTCGATGGAGAAGTGGAGGCTCGAACACCCCCACGATACGCCGCCTTACCGATTCACGCCGTCACCAACTTTCGGCCATAGCTCCTCATCAGAGCGTTCCCCTTCTGCCTTGGGACGTCTCTGGACGACACTGAAGCGGCTTGCGAACGCCGCCAATGCGTAACCAAGCCAAAGAAGGACAAATAAGTCTGCGAATCTCGGCGGCATTGACTTCCGGTCCCGGGCGGCGGGCAGCCGGGAGCGTCAGGACGACGGCGGCTCGATTTGTGTTGTCGTTCTCGATCAGCGGGACTTCGAGAAATGTGGCGCCATTCGGCTCAGGGTGCGATCGCGAAAAAGAAAATGATGGACCAATGCCGAGCTGGCATGGATCGTGGCGAGGATGATAAGTCCATTCGCTAGAGCCTCATGAATTTCCTTCATGTCGTGCGCAAAGCTTTTGTCCTTGGCCCATGGCGATGCGATATCGACTATCCCGAGCAAGGAAAGCGCGTCTCCATCCGCGAATTGCGTCGCGACGCCGAAAGCGACGACAGCCGCCAGCAGCGCATATAGCGCAAGATGGACGATTTTGGCGGCCAAATCGCCCAAGCTTCCCAACGGCGTCGGCTCCGGAGGCGGCGGCGGATCGAAGAGACGCCAGCCGACACGAACGATCAATAGGATCGCGATCAACTCGCCCGCTGAAACATGGATGGATTCTCCGAGTTCACGCGCGCTCCCACGAGGCAAGTCTTCGCCCACAGTCCCGAGGACCCAAGCGATGGCCACAAGAAGCACGGAAAACCAATGAACAATTTGCGCGGCTGCGCCGTAGCCTCCCTGAGAATTACGCCATTGCATTGACGGCCTCCCTGCATGTTTCCGCAAACCTTTATCGAAACGACATAGCTCTCCACCTCGGCGAATTTCAGTCGAACGCCGAGAATAGATGCGGCAAATTGTATCGACGGAACGCGCGCAAATGCCCAATGGGAAGGCGCTGTTATGCGTCAACTCGCAAAGCAGATTATCGAGGCATCGAATAACAAGAAGCCCGCATCCATCAATGCGGGCTTGCCAATGGCTTCACAAAACTGCGGCGCTGAATGACGATAGCCGTTACTTCGTCGCCGCCGCTTTCAATTTGGCGAGCGGACGGATTTTGACGCGCACGCTCGCTGGCTTGGCGGCTGCAGGCACCATTTCGCCGGTCGAAGGATTGCGAACCAATGTACCCGCCTTGCGCGCCGGCACTTTGCGAAGCGTGACTTTCAGAAGGCCCGGAAGGGTGCATTCGCCTACGCCTCGCGGGTGGACTGACCCGAGAAGAACTCTCTCCAGCGTGGCGTAAACCCCCATGGCGGTTTTACGAGGAATATCGTTTTCTTCCGCAATCAGATTTATAAGCGCTGATTTCGAATACGTTTCCTTAAGCGGCCGAATCGTCGCCGGCTCTGCTTTCGTGGTCTTCTTCAGCGGCGCCTTCCGAACTGTTGCCTTGGCCATAGTTTGTCCTTCGGTAGATAATGGAGTGATCATAACCGACCGTACATAGGCGATTGCTAGCGATTTCATTACCGATTCGCAAACCCGCGCACTCATTGCGTCGCACCGTGCGGCATAGTGCTGCTTCTAACCCTCTATTTTTTAACCGTCTCGCTCGTTTCTCGGCTCCTTTTATCTCGCCGGGTCCCCCTGGAAGATCGGGATCACACTTTCAGGCATTTCCCTTCACACAAGCTAGACAAGGTTCGTTAGTCGCCGGAACCGCGCAGCTTCTTTCGAATCGGCGATGTCCCGACCGATGTTGAAATAGGAGGAGCGGCGTTGCTCACCTTGAGCTTGTAGGCTCGGGGTGCTGATTCCACGGAAGGAAAGCAACGCCATGAACAAAGCTATCACATCGACGGCGATT
>VGDT01000142.1 GCA_016869595.1 Alphaproteobacteria bacterium | reverse complement strand
GCGCCGCTTTGCGACCCGCGCGTTTTCGCCGAGCGCATCGTTGCGCTGCGCAAGACGGATTGGATCGTCTACGCCAAGCCGCCTTTCGGCGGTCCCGAGCAGGTGCTCGCCTATCTTGCGCGCTACACTCACCGCGCAGCGCTCGCCAATTCGAGGCTGGTCGCAGCTGGCGACGACGACGTCGCTTTCTCTTACAAGGACTATCGCCGCCAGGGGCGCCGCCGGATCATGCGCCTCTCGCTCGACGAGTTCATTCGCCGCTTTCTACTGCATGTCCTCCCCGACGGCTTTCACCGCATTCGCCATTATGGCCTCTTGGCCAGGGGAGATCGCGAGGAGCGGCTCGCGCTCTGTCGTCGGCTCGCCGCCGCCGCCGATCATCCCGTCGAGCCGAACCGCACCTGCAAGGATTCGTCGACCGTCGCAATCGGCGCCGCCTTCCCATGTCCCGACTGCGGCGGACTCATGCGCCGCGTCGGCGTCGTTCCGCCCGCGAGGCCTCGCACGTTCCGATGCGACACGTCATGAGCCGGGCCATCCTTCTCGCTTGGAACCCTGCAAAACTCCCCGTTCGCTCGTCGCACGATACGCCGACGGCGCCGCCTCGCGCCCCGCGCGCGAAAATCTTCGTTATCATGGCTTCGATGCCGCGACAGACGGCGGCGAACTCCAGCTCGCTCGATCGTTTTCCGCTCAATCGCCGAGCTCTCGTCTCCCGCCACAACCGCTGGGGCCCACTGCGCCTCTGTGACAAACGACGACGAGACGCGCTTTCCCCATAGCAGCTAACGACACGCGCCTTCGTTCAATCCGGCTTATGTGAGGTCCGCTCCCCGACAACCCAAACATTGTGCTGCGGACCTCACATAACCCTCCAGATTCCCGCGCGGAATCAGGCATGATTCATAGGACTCCGACTGAGTCGGAGACCAGAAGCCATGTCGACACGGATGGACGAGGAAGACTGGGCGCATACGCTTGCGGTGTTTCGGGCCTGCCTTCCGCGTCGCGGACGCAAGGCCGAAGACGATCGCCGGTTCCTCGAAGCGCTTCATTTCTTCACGGTCGAGAACGTAAGATGGCGCGCGCTGCCGGAGCGGTTCGGACACTGGAACAGCATATGGAAACGATTCGACCGCTTGAGCAAGGCCGGCGTATTCGAGGCCTTCTTCGACGCGCTCGCCTCCATGAGTTCGTCGGCGCATCTGATCCAGATGTTCGATTCAACCATCGTGCGCGCGCACGTATCGGCCGCAGGCGCCAAAGGGGGCAAGAAGCGCAGGCGCTCGGGCGTTCGCGCGGCGGCTTCACCACGAAAATCCACGCCAAGTCGGACGCATCGGGCGACATCATCGCTTTCGATCTGACCGGCGGCGAGGCTGCCGATGCGCCGCATTTCGAATTGCTGCTCGACATCGGCCCGGATATTCAGCCGCGCGCCGCTATCTGTGACAAGGGCTACGCCAGCAAGGCCAACCGCACGGCGGCCAAAGCGCGCGGCATCGCCCCGGTCATCCCGCACAAGGCAAATGAGAAAGACAAACCCAAGTTCTTCGCCTGGACGCTCTACAAAGCTCGCGCCCGTATCGAGCAAGGCATCGGACGCATCAAACGTTTCAAGCGCGTCGCCCTACGCTGCGAAAAAACAGCCAGAAATTTCCGATCCATCGTCAGTTTCGCCGCAGGCCTGTGCTTGATTAAATTCGTCCACACGGCCTAGGGCCGCAGCTTCGATCAGCTTGGCATTGGCATTAGTAGATCTGCTCCGTTTAGAATATTCAGTCGAGGCACGCTTTAGTCCGGCGCATGCGCCAGCAGATTGCGGTGCTTGTGCACCGTGCAACGCTGGACCGGCACGTTCGACCACAGCGCGGCGAGCGCCTTCTCCAGCCCCGGCGCGCCGTCGACGATGACGAGTTCCGGCG
>VGDT01000141.1 GCA_016869595.1 Alphaproteobacteria bacterium | reverse complement strand
AGGGCGTGATCAGATAGCCCTCAATGAAGCTCGCGGCGCCAATGACGCCGGCGGCAAGAAAGGCGAAAGACAGACCTTGCGGCAACGCGGCCAGCCCGCCGATGAACATTGCGACGATCGATCCGAAATAGGGAATGAACGCTAAAGCGCCGCTGATTGTGGCGAGCGCGATGGGAGCATCGACGCCGCTGAGCCAAAGTCCCGCGCCCGCCATGCTTGCGTTGAGCACGACGACATAAAGCTGCACGGAAAGCCATCGTCTGAGTTTCTCTGCCGATCTGTCGAGAAAACGGCTCACGTCGGCTCTCCGGCTTCCGGGCGCGAGCGCAACCAAGCCTTGGATGTAACGATCGGGATCGACGGCGAGATAGGCGCCCCCAAGCAGGATAAAGGCCGTAAAGGCGAGCACGTGACCAAGCGAGCCTATGAGAGACGCGAAATGCATTGCAAGCGGCGCCGTCGCCTTCGACAGATCAACTCCGGCGACAAAATGTTCGAGGAAACGCCCCCAGGGATGAGCTTCGACGCCCTCCTTGATGACGGCGACGGCGGTCGGGATGTCCTGCGCGAGATCGTCATATTGCTTCAGGAGATAACTTCCAAAGAGCCTGGTCGCTAGTCCGATGCAACCAACAACAGCAATCGCTACCGCGAGCAGTGAAAGCAGCGTAGAGATTTTCAGTCGGTCTGAGACGGGCTGCGCGGCGCCCCGCCACGCGACTGCAATCACGATGGATGCGAATGCGGCCATGATCGCTTCCGTCAGCCGCCACAATATGAAAGCGCCGACGCAAATCAGCAGAACAACGGCCACCCGCAGCGTGAAGTCTGTGAGAGCGTCATATCGCGACGGTTTAATCGTCGGATCCGACTGCCCGTCTCTTCCAAAAAGCCTCAACGATCCCGCTCCTTGAGTCGATGTCGTAAAGCGTTCATGCCACTGTGTCTAAGTTTAGCAGATAAAGAATTTTCGACGACGCCAGCTGAACCGATGTGGATCAACAATCAATAATCAACCGACTAAAGTTTGGCGCCGAGATAACATCCCGATGGATGTCGCATAGCTTGCCGTCTGCTCGCGCTTGCTTCGCCCCAGGATATCGGAAAGTGATCCGCTTTGGTTCTCGACCGCTCAGTTTGAGATCGATTGTCACCCGGGAACGATCGCGTCGAGCGCGAAGATTGGCAATCCCAAAAGTGGTTGGCAACTCGTACAGCGTAACGCCCTCGTCTTCCCACCAGCCGTCGGGAACGGCGCGGAACAATTCGAGGGTGTCGCCGTTTTCGCGCAGCAGCATCCGACGGATCGCTGTGGCGAATTCCGCTCCTATCCAGGTGTGCGGCATGTCGCCGATATATTCAGGTGACTGAGGCTCGCCCCAGACGACCTCGGGCCAGGATCGCCATCCGCTCGGCCGTCGGCACGCGAGCGCGACCGAGAGCAGTTGGAAAGCGTCCTCATAACGGTCCAAAGACGCAAACGCGTTGATGTTACGTATGCCGTAAGGCGTGTAGGCGTCTATAAAACCCGGCTTTCCAATCAGCTCGATCTGGCGGGATGCCACATCATATGTCGAGGAAAGGAATTCTCTGGGAAGGACGTCTTCCACCCGGCAAGGCTCGAAGGCGATCGAGGTTGAACTTGGATCCAAATCTTCACGATCCGCCGAGCCATGTATGTATCTTGAGCCCAAACGCGCACTGGTCAGGCGAAGCGAGCGGGCAAGATTTTCGGCGAACTCCTGCCCCTTCGCTTTTGCATGCGCGGCAACGTCCAAATCGCCCATTTCGATTGCGAGGAATTCACAGTTCCGCCATGCGCTCAAGGCAAAGAAGTTATCCCAGTAACTGTATGAAGGTTTGCCGTAGCCCTCGTGGCTGATGGAGGGAGCCAAGAGGCCGTGGAGCCAACTCTCCGGGCCGTGCAGCGCAATTGTTCTTGCGCAAAGTTC
>VGDT01000140.1 GCA_016869595.1 Alphaproteobacteria bacterium | reverse complement strand
CCTCGATCGCGTCGACCCAATCATCGAAAAGCAAATTCTCGGCGACGACAGCCGCCGCCTTCGTGGTATCCTTCGTCATGGCGTGGTCTCCGTTCCAGCGCGTCAACGCTGGAATCATTCGGGTTGAGGAACCCGGAGACTACGCCAACCAATTTCCAACCACCTCCGCGACGGGACCATGGCGAGCGCCGCCGCCCATTTTTTGATCGGATAGTTGAGCGCGAGAGTTTGCGACAGCGCCAGCAGACGGCGAAAGCCGACGAAGAAGATGCCGGCGACGAGCGTCATCTGAACGCCGGAAATTGTGATGATGTGGAATATGCCAGCGCGACGGATAAGATTCTTGGCGTCTTCGGACAAGAGGTCGCGCTTGCCGGTCACCATCGCCGCTGCGATCGCGCCGGCGTCGCCTTCGATGATTCGATAGACCCGCATCGCCAGCGCATTGCGCATGCGATCGACGCTGGCGAAAAAACGCAGCGACAATGGCGCGGGTTCGGGCGGCGACATCGTCTCTACTCGCCCAAGGGCGTTTCCGACGCCGCCGATGCGCGCAAAAAAAGCGTCGCGGGCGAAGTCATAGCCGCCCGGAAGCGCCGCCCGCGCCGGCGGCATCAGTCGCGCCTTGAAGGCGATGAAATCGCCAGCGGAGAAATTCGGGTCGCCACGCGTCGTCAGCCGCACGCGAGCCGGCATCACGTCATCCGGAAAGCCTTCGGCGCTCGCGACGCGCAGAATGAAACGCGCGCCGACGCGGCGCAGATCGACCTCCTCGACGAATCCCGTCAACTCTCCGATCCCGATCCGCGGAACGATCGGCGCGGCGACGCGGGCCGTTCGCAACGCGCCCGAAGTAAAACCCCCGGCGATGAAAGCGAGCGTCAGAAAAAGCGCATGAGCGCGCGCATGACTGCGCGTGAGCAAAGCGAGGCTCACAAAGGCGGCGAGCGCACCTAGACAAAGCGCAAGCGAGGGTTCGCGTTCGGCTGAAAAATAGAGAACCACGCCGCCACCCGCGGCGACGACCAGCCAGAGAAACGGACGCCGCAGCGCGCGTTCCTGCTCCAGCGAGGCATGCAGGGCTTCAGCCAATCGCGCTGCATGAAGTGAAAAGATGCGCGATGAAAGACCGCGGCCGTCCTCGTCTCTCTCGACCGTGCGCGAAACGTCGTTCAAGAAATGCCCGGCCCCGCTCAAATGCGGAAAAGAGCTTAGCGCCGATCACGGCTGCTGTCTTGCGCCGGCTGCGTCCTTGGGTCGCCCTTCGGCGTTCGACGGTTGCCTGCGGCGCGGCAAGAAACTACGGAAGAGGATCATATGTTGATCGCCGCAACCGGTTTGGCGCCCATGAAGAGCGATCCATCGTCAGGCTTGTCCTTACTTCGCGGACTTACGCGAAAATGCCCGAGCTGCGGCGTCGGCAAGCTGTTCGCGAGCTACCTCAAGCCGCGCGATTCTTGCGAGCATTGCCAGGAAAGCTTTGCGGGCCTCAATGCGGACGATGGCCCGGCATGGCTGACGGTCGGCGCCGTGACGATTATCTCCGTGTCGCTTCTCTTCATATTGGAGAGCAGCGGAGGTTACTCTTACACCGTCGAAATGTTGATCGTTCTGCCGACAACGATCGCGCTCGCCCTGCTCTTGCTCCCGCTCACGAAGGGTTTCTTCATCGCGGCGCTATGGCTGCTGTCGAGGAAGCCGAATACATAGCTCCGCGCATTTTTTGACTCGGCTTCTCACATCGCCGGCGCCTCGGACACAGCGCGCAAAATAAAAACCCCGGCCGCGATGACCGGGGTTCGTATCAGATTGGTTGCGGGGGCCAGATTTGAACTGACGACCTTCAGGTTATGAGCCTGACGAGCTACCGGGCTGCTCCACCCCGCGCCAAAACAAAATGCGCCGACACAGCGCTACAAGACAAAAAAGCAGCGCGGCGGAATGCAGCGCTGCTTTGAAAATTATCGTTGAAGAGGATCTGATGCGCTTCGCAGGCCTGGCGACGACCTACTCTCCCAGGTCTTGAGACATAGTACCATTGGCGCAGAAGCGTTTGACGGCCGAGTTCGGGATGGGATCGGGTCTGATCGCTCCGCCGAAGGCCACC
>VGDT01000139.1 GCA_016869595.1 Alphaproteobacteria bacterium | reverse complement strand
TTGATGGAGGCGCGACCTTGCTTACAGGGCGGCGTGAAGAAAATTATGTTGCGTAGAAGCCATCAGCCGCCTGTGGAAAAGCACCCAGTCAGGAGCGCCACAACATAACCGGCAACGCAACATAATCGGTCCAGCGGCCTCGCGCGCCTTTGCCGGAAAGCGGTCCCTTGAGCCGCACATAGAGACTGCGGCCCACATTGTTGTTCACGTCGCCGACGATCCAGTAATTGCCGCAGCGACGGCCGTTCGAAAGATAATGTCTGCAGACGGCCTCGACATTTTCGGCGAGGCCGCAGGACAGAGTCCGGGCGGGGCTTTCCATGATCGCCTCCCGCTCTCTTAAGAACTGACGCGGGTCGCGGGCGCGACGCGGAGCAGGGGATAGAGCGCGAGAAGTTTCTCGAAGATTTTTGAAGCCTCATCGCCGAGCGGCACGAAGAGCCGCAGCTTCCAGGCGATGATTTCCGAAACGAGACCCTGCGCCTTCAGTCGATCGACCATCGTGTCGGAGAAGCCCGTGAGTTCGAGACGATGCCGGTTCATCACGAGCGACCGCTTAAGGACGAGCCCCTCTGCCAGGACGAGGCCCGCGCCGTCCTGCATGACTGCAGCGAGGGCGTTGGCCGGCGCGAGGGCAGGGGCGCCGGCGCCCATCGTCTCAAGGAGCACGGCGGCGCTTGCCGGCGAGACAAGCCGGCCGATGACACGTTCGCCCTGATCTGTCTGCAACCGATAGACGCGCGCCGCCTCATCCGGGAGCCGGTTCCAGACGGGAAGCAACAGGCCCGTGACGATATGAAACGTGCTCTCCGTCAGTTCGGGTAGGGAAGCCACCTCGCTCTCCCACGCCCGCCGAAATTCTTCTGAAGATGCATCGCGCCAATGCGAGCGCTCCAGCGCGTCGACCGTGATCACATCGGCGTGTGTCGGGCGCAACAGCCGAACGCGCGGCAGAACCGTGCCGTCGTCCTGCATCAACGCCGTCGCCGGCAGTTTGACCGCGGCGCGACCCGACTGGTCGTTGATCATCAATCGCGATTTTTGGGAGGCGGTCGCATAGTCGAACGCTTCACTCAGCGTCGTGATCCGCGCCTTGTCCTTGCGCTGAATTGTCAGCAGCTGTGTCTCCGCCCCGCTCTTGCCATGAACAGCAACGGTCTGACGGCTCAAGACCACGAGGCTTTCGGCAAGAAGCGTCTCGACGCCGACGTCAAAGACGCCGGCCTGGATCGCCGCCTCGACCTGCGCCGCCATCAGCCCCTCGAACACGTCGAAGAGGAGATTTTGCAACGCTATCGGCAGAGCGAGGATGCGGTTGAGGAAGGTCGAGATCGGCGGCAGCTGCTCCTTGAGGCTGCCGTCCTGGTCGGTGAGATCGAGACCTGTCGATTCCGTAAAGCGCGTCAATGAGCAGCCTTCGACCTTGCCGGCGAAGACGAGCTGATAGAGCCGGCGCAGCGCCGTGAGGCCGTAGGGCGATTCGAGATTGTCCTCGGGTCGGAACAGGCCCTGACCGCCGGTCTGGCGCTGGCCCCGGGTAATGGCGCCGAGGGTGTCGAGCCGACGGGCGATCGTCGAGAGAAATCGCTTCTCGCCCTTCACATCAGTCGCCACCGGGCGGAACAATGGCGGCTGCGCCTGATTGGTGCGGTTGGTGCGCCCTAAACCCTGAATGGCGTTGTCCGCCTTCCAACCGGGTTCGAGCAGATAGTGAACACGCAACCGCTGATTCTTCGCGCTGCGCTCGGCGTGATAGGAGCGCCCCGTGCCGCCGGCGTCGGAAAAGACGAGAATACGCTTCTCGTCATCCATGAAAGCCTGCGTCTCGCCAAGATTGGCGGAGGCCGGCCGGTTCTCGACGCACAAGCGATCCGAGCCGTCCGCATTGGTTTTGCGCACGATCCGCCGAGAGCGGCCGGTGACCTCGGCGACCATATCGGTCCCAAAGCGCTGAACAATCTGGTCGAGGGCACCCTGAACGGCTGGAAGCGCCGCGAGATGCTCGATCAGACGATTCCGACGCTCCATCGCCTCGCGCGATTGAACCGGATTGCCATTCTCATCGACCACGGGCCGCGAGTGAAGATCGCCATTCTCGTCGGAATAGACCTCGAAGAGCTGGGTCGGGAAGGAATGGGCGAGATAGTCGAGGACATATTCTGCCACGTTGCCCGATATGCCGAGTGGCCGTGACGACTCCCCGGTTTTGCGGGGAAAAGCTCGATGATTGCGCGGCATAATTTTTCTCCTTCAGTTGTGAAAAACCCCTCGGCTGGGA
>VGDT01000138.1 GCA_016869595.1 Alphaproteobacteria bacterium | reverse complement strand
AATCGCGGTCGATGTGGTATGTTCCTGCATGGCGTTGCTTCCTTTCGTGGAATCAGCACCCCGAGCCTAACGGCTCAAGGCGAGCAACGCCGCTCCTCCTTTTTCAACAATGATCGGGACATCCCCGATCGATACGACGAGGATAATCAAATGGCTTGTCTTGTCGGCAAACTCTTCTGCGTGTACGCGGCGGCGCAATAATCGGCCATTGAGCGGCGCATGGTGCTTCCGCGTGGCGGCGTAAAACCCGGCCACTTTGGGGCTGAGCATTCCCGGATCTGATTCGGGAGGGCGGCCGGGGATGTTTGCGGTGGAGACCTACGCAGCGGTTCGGAAGTTTGTTTTCACTGAGGGGAACAGCCGGCGCGAGGCGGCGCGGGTTTTCGGATTGAGCCGGGAGACGGTGGCGAAGATGTGCCGCTATTCGGCGCCGCCGGGCTATGTCCGCACAAAGCCGCCGGAGCGGCCGAAGCTGGGGCCGCTCGTCCCGGTGATCGACGCGATCCTGGAGGCGGACAGATCGGCGCCGCCCAAGCAGCGACATACGGCCAAGCGGATTTTCGAGCGCCTTCGGGACGAGCACGGCTTTTTGGGCGGCTACACGGTCGTGAAGGATTATGTGCGGCTGTCGCGCTCACGGTCACGAGAAGTATTCATTCCGCTGGCGCATCCTCCTGGCCACGCTCAAGTCGACTTCGGTGAATGCGTCGCCGTCATCGGCGGGGTGCAGATGAAGCTGCATGTGTTCTGTTTCGACCTGCCGCAGTCGGACGCCTGCTTTCTCAAGGCCTATGCAGCGGAGACGACGGAGGCGTTTCTCGACGGCCATGTGTCGGCCTTCGCCTTTTTTGGCGGTGTCCCGCTGTCGATCCTCTACGACAATCTCAAGATCGCTGTGGCGAAGATTCTCGGCGACGGCGGGCGCAGACGCACGCAGGCGTTCACCGAACTCGTCAGCCATTTTCTCTTTGCCGATCGCTTCGGACGTCCCGGCAAGGGGAACGACAAGGGCAAGGTCGAGGGGCTGGTGAAGTTCATGCGGCTCAATTATCTGACGCCGATCCCTCATGCGCCGAGCATTGATGCGCTGAACGTGCGACTCCTCGAGCGGTGTCTTGCCCGTCAGCGAGAGCGCGCGGGCCGCCATGAGCAGACGATCGGCGAACGCCTGGCCGCCGACAAGGCGGCGTTCCGGGAACTGCCGGCCATGACGTTCGAGCCCTGCCACAAGTTTGCGAGTCGGGTCTCATCGCAGGCGTTAGTGCGTTATCGTACGAATGATTATTCGGTTCCGACGCGCTACGGCTATCGCGACGTTCTGGTGAAGGGTTTCGTCGACACGGTGGTCATTTTCTGCGACGGCCTCGAGATCGCCCGGCACGCGCGCAGCTACGGCCACGGCGACTTTGTTTTCGAGCCGCGCCATTATCTGGCCTTGCTCGAACAGAAGCCCGGCGCCCTGGATCAGGCCGCGCCCTTGCAGGCCTGGATTATGCCGGAAGCGCTTTCTCATCTGCGCCGGCTCCTGGAGGCGCGCATGGGCAAGCGCGGCAAACGCGAGTTCATCCAGGTTCTGCGGCTGACCGAGGCCTTTGCCGAGACCGTCGTCGTCGCTGCGGCGCTTGAGGCGATCCGCCTCGGCGCCATCGGCTTCGACGCCGTCAAGCAACTCGCCATCGCTCGCGTCGAAAACAGACCGGCGCGTCTCGATCTGTCCGACTATCCCTATTTGCCCGCGGCGACCGTCGCGACGACGCAGCCCGCCGATTATCTCGCGCTGCTCTCAAGGGAGGCGGCATGACCACGACAACATCCGCCGAAACGCCTACGCCACCGCGGGTGTTGCTCACGCATCATCTGCGTCAGCTCAAACTGCCGACGGTCTTGCGGGAATATGAGAAGGTCGCAGCCGAGGCGGCGCGCGACGGGCAGGATCACATCCGCTATTTGCTGCGTCTCGTCGAACTCGAACTCATCGATCGCGAGCGGCGGACGGTCGAGCGCCGCATTCGCGCCGCGCACTTTCCGGCGGTGAAGAGCTTCGACACATTCGACTTTGCGGCCATCCCTTCGCTCAACAAGCCGCTCACGCTCGAACTCGCCCGCTGCGAATATGTCGTCGCGCGCGACAATATCATCGCCTTGGGCAACAGCGAGCCTGCGTCATAATGCTCATCTCTCCATGTTATTGAAAGTCGAAGGGTAAATTTGACTGATTTGCAGACGGCGGGGATCGCGATGAACGTCTTCTTCGCACATTGGCCTCTTTGACGACATCGT
>VGDT01000137.1 GCA_016869595.1 Alphaproteobacteria bacterium | reverse complement strand
CGTCGCAACTCTTCCGCTACCGCTGGTTCCGTCTCAAGCCGCTTGATCGGCCGCGCCATCGCAGCCCTCCATCATGCAAATCAATTGCAAACCAATAATAGTCGATATTTAAGAGACAGGACACTAGGTGGACGACAAGGTCATCCGCATCCGCGGCTCAAAGGCCAGTCTGGAACAGGTCGTCATCGCCGGCGAACGAATCGGAAAGGGTGTTCGCGGCTTTATACGCAAATGGCGCGCCCAAGGGGAGTGCGCAGAACTATAGAAAACAAAATCATAGGGCGGCTAACCCACGACAACGCCCCTACTGATTTTCAACGTATTTCGCCCGCATCGGCTAACCTCTCCAGGCTCGGCCAGTTGGAAGCCGGAAATGAAACCGCCGCTCCGGCTGATCCCCGGAACGGCGGCAAAAGCATTGCGAAAGCAGCGAACTTTCAGGCGCGAGACTACGCGGTCGCGGCCCCTTCGGCAAGCGCAAAATTGCCCAGTCGCGCGGCGCTCGCGCGCAGATGGCCGCGCCTTCGCGTAAATCGCTTGAACTGGAAATGGCGCGACGACGCGAGCGGCGCGCATGGCGACGGCGTTGTATCGCTGCGCGCCTATCTCGACGGGGGCGCGCGATGATCGCCGGCGCCGAGCGGAACTTCGCCAGCGCGGAGGCCAGCGCGCTCCACGACGCCATTCATGCCGCAGTGGGCGCGGACGCACTCGACCAATTCGCCAGAACGATTTGGCATGGATTCGGCGCTGGCGCGGTCAGCGAAGACGACGCCGCGACGCTTCAGGCGCTCATCGATCGGCGGCGGCCTCTCGCCATCGGGCGCGGCGGCGTCGGCGCTCGCGCGCTCGGCAAATTCGCCAGCCGCTTCGCGCCTCGCCAAAGCCGCCGACTCACGGACCAACAGAAACAGGCCGCGCGCGAGCGACGCCGCTCGCTGGCGTCGTCGTCGCCGATGCCGTGGGGCTTGTGTAATAAATTCAGTGAGAGCCTGAGAGCGGTGCTCGCCATCATCGGCGGCGAGGTAAAATATAGCGGTAATTGTGATCTAGCGATTGACCATATCGGGGCGCTGGCGGGCGTCTGCAGGTCAAGCGTCCAGGCCGCTATTCATGAGGCGCGGCGTCTCGGGCTCATTCGCGTCACCGAGCGCCCCCAGCCCGGCCGGAAGAATCTGACGAACGTCATAACGGTCATATCCAAGGAATGGCTTGCCTGGATAAAGCGCGGCCCGGCCGCGCATCGTCCCGCGCGGATAGGGTCCAAAATATCGGCGGTCAAAAAAAATTTACGCAGAGCGGCCAATTTTTTAAGCCCGACCAATAACATATTTGAAAAAAAGAACGGCGAAAAGGAGTTTTGGAGAGGCTCGGGGCCACCTGACACAAGGACGCGGCGGGAATGAAAAATCCAAATCCCGAAAAATCCGCGGCACATTGTTCTCGCGAGGCGCGAGCGCGCCAGCGCCCTGTGAAACGATTGACGCGAAGGCGCGGCCATCGGCGCGCGAGCGCGGCGCGACTGGGCAATTTTGCGCTTGCCGAAGGGGCCGCGACCGGGATGGAAAACTATAGGCGTTTTCATACAGATAACGTCAGCGGCCTGGATGATGTGGATTAAGAAATGGCCCGGAACAACGCCATGATGGTTTCTAAACCCTCAATCGATATGGCAGACGACGGCGACGGCGCATGGACGACGTTCTCGGCGGCTTGGCCCTACGATGCTGTCGACTACCGGCGCGCCGCAGCCAAGGCGGAATTCGAGCGATTGTCAGACCGGGATCGCGAGTTGGCGATTCGATGCGCGCCCTTGTTCATCAAGGCGTGGCGGTCGGCGGGGCGCGGCGCCTTGCCCTCAGCTCGCAAGTGGCTGCGCGAGCGGGGCTGGGAGTCAGTGCGCGCGCAATCCGACTTGGCGTCGCCGGCGACGCCAGCCGAGCGCCTGCCCGATGGACGATGGAGATTGCATCCAGGATCGCTGCAGTTGCAACGCTGGCATGAGCATGAGCGCCGCACGCTCGGGCGCGCGCGCCTCGGGCTCACGCGCCCAAGCGAATGGCCAGCCGATGTGCTGTCGTCGGCCTGCGTCGGCGATCGATCACGCCGCCGATCGGCGAGAGGCGACCGATGACGCGGCGGGTCCTTCCCCCGGCGCCCCAACACGGGCGAGGCGGGGGTCCGGGGGTGGGGACCTGACTGCAAAGTGCGACAGAGTTGAATGTTTTCGGTTGAATGTTCGCAATTAAGTTGAACGAAGTAGATCGAGGTTGAACGAAATGAAAATGAGCGGAGTTG
>VGDT01000136.1 GCA_016869595.1 Alphaproteobacteria bacterium | reverse complement strand
AGCGCAAGCCCTTAAACGAGGTTTACGTTCAGCCCCCTATTCGCGTCAGGGCTTCGTCCGGTCGGTCAAGGTTTCAAGAAAGGCGACGATCGCGTCGATCTCTTTTTCGGTGAGTCGCGGCTTTTGGCCGGGCTTGCGATCGTATGGAACTTCCTTGACGTTCACGTTTTCGTGGGCGGCAATGGGCAGGTCGTCGAATTTTTCCGGTTTGCCGCGCTTGTCTTTCGGATACCAGTGGCCCGGATCGGTGTCGCGGGTCGCATAAAAGGCGACGACGTCGCGCAGCTTGTCGAAAACGCCATTGTGGAGATAGGGGCCCGTGACGGCGATATTGCGCAACGTCGGCGCCTTGAAGGCGCCGCAAACGCTCTCGACCTTGAAGTCCGCTGGAGCGACTTCAGCGAGTCCCTTCCGAGCGCAGAGACCGAGATCAGGGGTTGAATCAGGCTTCGCCGCGCTCGGGATCGCCATATTTTTCGGTCCGCCGAGCGCGTCATAGGTGAAATCGGTGAAGAGCCAATCCTGCGGCGTGCGCGAATCTTCCTTGCCGGCGTGGCAGGCGAGGCAATTGCCCTTCTTTGGATCCTTGAAGAGTTCGAAGCCTTTCTTCTCCAGCGCCGTCAACTGCGCTTCGCCGCGCAGATAATCGTCAAATTTGGAAGCGAAGGGATGGAAGCGCGCGCTCGCCTCAAAGGCGACGACCGCTTGCGCGAGCTTTTCAAAAGCCGCGTCGGGATCGGCGAAAACTTTTTCGCCGTAGACCTCGCGGACAAGGTCGGCGTAAGAGCCGTCGCGCACCATCTCGACAATGAAGCGCTTCGAGGGCGCATTCATTTCGAGCGGATCGAGCATCGGGCCTTCGACCTGGGCAAGGAGATCGCGTGCGCGGCCGTCCAGGAACTGTCCGCCAGCCGGGATCTTCTCGATCTCGCCGGTCTCTTCGTCCTTGTCGTCGATGAAGCCGAAGGGCGGCGCGAAGGACGCATACATGATCGAGGGCGTGTTGCGTTTGCCCAAGGACGTTGGCAGCGAACCTCGCGCCACGGCAGGGATTGTAGAGCCATTATTGCCTTGAAAGGCTTTCGCCGCTTCGTGGCAGGACGCGCAGGAGACGCCCGCCGGACGCGATAGATTCGTGTCTTCAAAGACTCGCTTTCCCAATAACTCCAGCGGCGTGAGGTCGCGCTCGTCTGGCGCGCGCGCGCCAGATGGCGCAGCCTGTGCGCAGAGCGCGAAGCCAAGCCATGCGAAGAATGCGCAAAGCGTCGCTCGGCGCGCCTTGCGTAAGCAGGAAAGGGTCACTCGAAGCAGGCCCCGATGGAGGAAAAAATCGCGCCTCTTGCGCGCGCAAAATTTTAGAAATTTCAGGGCTCAAAGGTCAATTTCGTTAACTTGGATTCCTTCCAGCAAGGGTGCGAGTTTACGCCGCATCCGCGCCTAGACGATCCGTAACCGGCGCGCTGTCTCCGGAAGTCATTGAACAGAAACATATTTCACCTCAGCGAAGCCGCCCGGCCCAGTACAGCCACATTTTAACGCTTTGCTGCCTGCGAATGGTGTGACTGTGCGCGACTCGTCGAGGAGTTCCTGGCGCGCGGCCAATGAAAGGGTAAGGCATGATGGAAATCGGCGACGACAAGGAGCTGATGGCTGAATTTGCCGAGTTTAAAGAGTTGTTGCGTCACGATCTCAACCAGACGACCGCGTCGGCGGCGCCGCCGGTTAAAGGGCTGGAGCGCGGGCCCAAGACGGCTGCGGTCGATCAGGGACTTTCTCCCCAGGCGCCGCGCGCCGAGGAAGCCTGGAGTGCGCTTCACGCGACCGAGGAAGAATTTTTGAGCGAGCCCGAAGAGGAGCTCGAAGGCGCCGGCCGTCGGGGCTTGTTCTATGCCGCGGCGGCAATCGTCATCATGGGTCTCGCGGCGTTAACGTGGGTGCTCGGGCCGTGGGCCAAGACGAATACGAGCGAGGATCCGGCGCTCGCCACGGCGCCGCCTCTGACCGCTCCGGAGGTTCTCGACACGGCTGCAACGCAGTCGCAAGACGCCACGCCGGTGGAGGATGCCGCCAAGGCTCCTGCGTTAGAGGAGAGCGCGAAAGCGCCGGCGCTCGCCGAGCCGGCGGCTGAGTCTGCAACGGCCGCAGCCATCGACTCCGCGCCGACGCCAGAAACTCAATCACAAGCCGCGCCGGCCGACGCGCCAGCGCCGACCGCGACTGGTCCGGCCGTGGCGCCGCTCGGCGCCTCCATCCCGGTTCCCGCCGGCGCCGCCGCCGCGCCGCAACTCGCGCCCTTGCCGACGGCTCCGGCCGCGTCA
>VGDT01000135.1 GCA_016869595.1 Alphaproteobacteria bacterium | reverse complement strand
GCATGGCGGGTGTGGCTTCGATGCGATGGCGTGAACGGATCGGCGTCAGCAACCAATCCATACACTAAATCAGTATCTTACACCACACTCGCCAGCCCAAAATCAGGCCCTCGGTGAATAAGACGGGTTAGACATGATCAATACGCGACTGAAGGATGTTAATGGAAATGCGCAATATGGTGGGATCAATGCGCAATTCAGGCATAATATTCTTCGTACGAATCTAGGCCGCGCAATTACAGTGGCCAACGACCCATTTTGGAACGTCCGAGCACTCGATTCGGCCGTGGCCGAGCACAATAACTACGTTTCCTATCCTCTCTGGTGCGCGCTTAACCAGATCGTCCTGGACGACATCGTTACTGTAACCCATCACGATCGATAGCTGGCGCAGATCAATTCGATTATTAACTTGTGATCGCCGTCGAAGACGATTGGGATCGAGAAGTCCAGTTTTTTCGCGAGAATCTTTTTCATCCATTGTGAGTAACGGGGATTGAGTTCGCAACGCGTCAAGCGCCGAAATCCCTATAGCGGAGAGCCTGGGTTAATGTATTGTTGATCCCGTCCTCAGGCTCGCGCGTCGCGTTCGCGGACCGGGAACGGTCTCAAACAGTCTGAAAACACATGCCACCAATCGATCAATTGGCGGGCCGGCGCGCGATTCAGATCGCGCAGCCGGAAGCGCCCGCCTATCGCGCGCCGCCGCATAATATCGAGGCCGAGCAGGCGCTGCTCGGGGCCATTCTCGTCAACAATGACGCTTTCGACAGAGTGTCGGACTTCTTAAAGCCCGAGCATTTCTCTGAAGATTTGCACCGCCGCATCTACGAAGTCGCGGCGCAGCTCATTCGCGCCGGCAAGCTCGCGACCGTCGTCACGCTGAAGACCTTCCTCGCCGACATCGAGCTGCCGGCGGGCGTCACGATCCAGGCCTATCTGGCGCGACTCGCCGCGGAAGCGACGACGATCATCAACGCCGAAGACTATGGCCGCACCGTCCATGACCTCGCTGTGCGGCGGGAGCTCATCGTCATCGGCCAGGACATCGTCAACACGGCCTATGATTCGCCGATCGATTCCCCGCCCCGCGCCCAGATCGAGGAAGCCGAGCGGCAGCTCTACTCGATCGCTGAGACCGGCCGCTATGACGGCGGCTTTCAGCGCTTCGCCGACGCGCTGACCACCGCCCTCGACATGGCGAGCAGCGCCTATATGCGCGACGGGCATCTGTCGGGCGTCGCCACGGGGCTCCTCGATCTCGACGACAAAATGGGCGGCCTGCAGAAATCCGACCTCATCATCGTCGCCGGGCGTCCTGGCATGGGCAAGACCGCGCTCGCCACCAATATCGCCTTCAATGTCGCGAGCGCCTATCAATTCGAAACCGAACCAGACGGAACGCACAAGACCGTCAATGGCGGGATCGTCGGCTTCTTCTCATTGGAAATGTCGGCCGAACAATTGGCGACCCGCGTCATCGCCGAACAGTCGAGCGTCGCTAGCTACAAAATCCGCCGCGGCGACATCAATGAGGACGATTTTCGCCGCATCGCCGACGCCGCGCGGCATATGCAGAGCATTCCGTTCTATATCGATCAGAGCGGCGGCATTTCGATCGCGCAGCTGACGGCGCGGGCGCGGCGGCTGAAACGTCAGAAGGGCCTCGACCTTCTCGTCGTCGACTATCTGCAATTGCTCGCCGGGTCGCGTTCGCGCGCCGACAATCGCGTTCAGGAACTCACCGAAATCACCACCGGCCTCAAGGCGCTCGCCAAAGAATTGAACGTGCCGATCATCGCATTGTCGCAGCTCTCGCGCCAAGTGGAGAACCGCGACGACAAACGTCCGCAGCTGTCCGATTTGCGCGAGTCAGGGTCGATCGAGCAGGACGCCGACGTGGTGATTTTCGTGTTTCGCGAAGAATATTATCTGCGCAACCGCGAGCCGCGCGAAGGCACCGAAGAACACATCCAATGGATGGCCGAGATGGAGCGCGCGCATGGCCGCGCCGAAGCGATCATCGGCAAGCAGCGTCACGGGCCGACAGGAACCGTGCAACTCGCCTTCGAGGCGGAGGTGACGCGCTTCTCGAATCTCGCTGACGAAGACAAATTGCCGGCGCGAATGTGACGTGAATTTGCGTCGGGGGCTTGTCATTCCCGGCGGGCCGAAGGCCTGACCGGGAATCCAGAGCCAATCCAATAGTGCTGGTCTTGCTCTGGATTCCTGTGTGTTGATTTTGTGGGATGGTGATCGCGGACGGGAGACCGTTGGATTCCTGGTGTCGCCACCGTGATCGGGCCTGGTCCCCGTCCGCTTTTCGAAGTTCACCTGAACAGTTGCAC
>VGDT01000134.1 GCA_016869595.1 Alphaproteobacteria bacterium | reverse complement strand
CATCCGTCGTCAGGTCGAGGATAAAGGCGCGATGCCGAACATCCCGCCAAAGACGAACCGCAGATGGAAGAACTGCTTCTCGCCCTTCCTCTATCGCAACCGCAACGCCATCGAGCGGATGTTCGGGCGGCTGAAGGATTTCCGACGCATTGCAACGAGATATGATCGACTCGCAGCAAACTTCCTCGCAGCCGTCTGCCTTGCCGCGACCGTCAGCTATTGGTTATGAGTCCGGAGCCTAGGTCGGAACATTCTCAGAAAGGGGGAGTTGTTTCTCTATCCGTCTCCGATGAAAGGAGAGCGAAATGACTTGGAAGCATAGACATGCAGTGAACTGGCGACAGTCTATTCTTGCTGCGTCCCGCGTGTTCGCCAGCATGCTGCTCATCGCCCCCGCAGTTCCGCGCGAGCGCCGCATCACTGTTCGCGAGCCGCGACGATCCGTTTTTTGCGCTCTCGCTCGAAACTGACTTTTCTTCTCTGAGACCTTGGAAGGTTTAGAACTTGGTCTGGAGACGCAGGCCGAGATAGCTCGCGCGCGTCCGCACCGGATTCCACGGATCGATGATCTGGACATCTCCCGATAACCGAAACCAGCGCGTCACCGCGAAATTGTAGAAGCCCTCGACGCCGCCCTCGCTGCGGCGAACAATCCGTCGCGCCTGCAGCCCGGAGAGGAGCGGCTGGGTCAGGCCGTAATGATAGAAGCCGACGCCCCAGAGATCGTCTTCGCGTCCGCTCATCAGATTATTGCCGGCGAGACCGACGAGCATGCTCCACCTGACCGGATTGGGATTGCCGTCCGACAGCGTCGCGAGGGTGAAGAGACCCCAGCCGACTTTCGGGTTGGTCTCGCTCTGCATCAGATATTGCTGGACGGCGTAGGAGACGAACCAGAAGCCCTTTTTGGTCAACCCGCGGAGCCGGGCGATCGACTGTCGGGTTTCGCCGATGTCGTCGAGATCGAAACCGCGCGCATTGCTGTAGGCGAAGCGCACCGTATGGAATCCGCGCAGGCCGCCGATCTCGACGGGCACGGTCGCCATCAGTCCGGCGCCGACGCCGCGCTCGAACGGCCGTTCGATGACGCGCGGCTGCTGGGCGTTGCGCGGGTCCGCCACCATGACTTTGAGGTCGAAATATTTGGTCTTGAGCGCGGCGACGCCGCCCAGGAGATAGGGCGGCGCGACGATCAGACGGTCGGCGACGCTTTCCGGCGAACTGACGCCGATGCCGGTCGAAGGCAGCGCGAAGGCTCGGTTCATGAAGGTGTCGATGCCGCCGCCGCCGACAATCGGCGTCTGCGAGGCGAGCGTCAGCATGTTGAACTTGCCGATCGTCACGGAGAGTTCTTCGCTGAGTTCCTGGGTCAGCGTCATCGACAGGGCTGAGTGGTAGCCGTCGCGCTCGATGAAGGCTTGAGCGACATTGATCGGCAAGAGCGCCAGGTCCTGCCGGTTCACGTTGCGGCCGAAGTAATGCTCATATTGGGCGTTGAATTTGAGCCCTTTCCAGAAGCCGAGCTTCTCGCCGTCGACGCGCAGAAACATGTCCATCTTGCCGCCGTAGCGCGCCGTCCGATCGATCGCACCCGCGGGGATGCCCTGGTAGAACTGCGTGATCCAGACGTCGACGTCGATCCCGAACTTGCGCAACTGGTCCTTCGGCCCGTCCGGCGTGTCGGTCAGCGACTTCTGCTTGGCGAGGGAGACGAGGTCGTCGTCCGCCAAGGCGGGCGCGGCGGCCGTCGCGCAGACGATGAGGCACGCCGCGACGAGGGCGCGGCGCGTGCGCCGGCGTCGCCCCTTCGTGGAGGGCGGTCCCTTCGATTGCCTCCTCCGCCACATAGCTTCTCGGCCTCGTCTACCGACGGTGAATCGCCTGGGCCGAAAGCTTAGCGCCGCCGCCGCGCTTGTCTATCGATGGCGCGCAACAGTCTCGAGATTTCGCTTGGCCTCGGGGATGTCCCGACATTCCACCGGTGCCGCCGCCCCAGGACGTTTCGCTCCGATGTCTATGCGCAAGGTGGGGCAGGGCGCAAATGGGGGGGGGTGCGTTCAACTACACCGATCGCGCGATCAGCGATCTTGAGCAGTTGGCGCGACATACCTCCCCCTTGCGGGGAGGTCGGCGGTCGCAGGCAAGTTTACGCAGCCTGTGTAAACTTGCCTGCGAGACCGCCGGGTGGGGGTTCTTGACGTGCCAGATCGGGTGGATGTCACCCCACCCGACCCCGCTGCGCGGGGCCACCCTCCCCGTAAAGGGGATCGTTGCAAAATTCTGTTGTCGTGATTCACTCATCGGAACGGAGGCGGTTCGATGCAGCTTGGATTTGGCGACGGTTGGGTTTCCCCGAAGATCGGTCAGAACGCGGCTCTGGAGCGATTGT
>VGDT01000133.1 GCA_016869595.1 Alphaproteobacteria bacterium | reverse complement strand
TTTGGCGTCGAATGCGACGTGCAGCTCACAGCCGACGGCGAACTGGTCGTTTTTCACGATGAGACGCTCGAACGATTGACCGACGGCTCCGGCGTGGTCGCAAGTCGCAGCGCGGCTGAGTTGCGTCGCCTGAAATTGCGCGGCGCGAATGATTCTATCCCGAGTTTCTCGGAATTTCTTGGCGCAATCGACGGGCGAACGCCAATTGTCGTCGAGATCAAGAGCGCTTTCAACGGCGACACGACGGTCGCGCATCGCGCGGCGGTGGCCTTGGCCCATTACAACGGGCGCGTCGCCGTCGAGAGCTTTGATCCCGATCAGATCGCCTTTTTGCGCGCGCGCGCAGCCGCCCTCGGAATTGCGCACCGGCCGCTCGGCATGGTCGGCGAAGCGCATTACAGCAAAGAGGATTGGCCTCGATTATCGGCGACGCAGCGGGAGGAGCTCACCCAATTCCTGCACTACAAGCGCACGCTGCCGGATTTCCTGTCTTGGCGCGTGGGCGATCTTCCGCACGCGATTCCGCTGCTCATGCGCGACGCGTTAAGGATTCCGGTAACCGCCTGGACCGTGCGCTCGCCCGAGATGGCGACGCGGGCGCGAGAATGGACCGATCAAATCGTTTTTGAGGGCTTTACGCCCTAAAACCCGCGCACGCCAAGCTCGCCGCCTGGACGCCGATCGCTGTAGGGCGACTATTCGGCAGGAACCAATCCGTTGACCGGTTCAAGCCCGCGCATCTCTTTGAGTTCGACGCGGATGTTGTTATCGCTCGCGGCCTTTATGAAATCCTGGATCGTTTCCATGATGTCCTGATCGATAAAGCCGGCGCGCGTGCCATCGATCACCAGATAGCTGTCTTCCTCGACATCCTCGAGGAAGTTGCGCAGCTGCGCCTTATTGAGGAAGGACACGTCCTTTTGCAGGCGGAGAAGGTAGTGCCGGCCATCGCGCGTGAGCGTGAATGCGGAGTGATAGTTCGCGCGCAACACGAAGAAAAGACCCACGGCCATGCCGATGGCCATGCCTTTGAGAAGGTCCGTTGAGAGAATAGCGCCGACGGTCACGGCGAAGGGCGCAAATTGGTTGAACCCCTTCTCATATTGCTGAACGAAGAGCTTCGGCTTCGCAAGCTTGTAGCCAGTCAGGAGCAGCACCGCGGCAAGACAGGCGAGCGGGATCATGTTGAGCACGCTCGACAGGAACATTGCGCTCAGCAATAGCAACACGCCGTGGACAAATGACGCCGCCTTGGTGTGGGCGCCAGCGTCGATACTGGCGGAGCTGCGCACGATCACCGCCGTGATCGGCAGTCCGCCCAACAAGCCGCTCAAGAAATTGCCGACGCCCTGAGCCTTGAGCTCCTGGTTAGTCGGCGCGGTGCGCTTGAGCGGATCGAGCTTATCGACCGCTTCGAGGCTCAACAGAGTTTCCAGGCTGCCGACCAGCGCCAAAGTCGCGGCCGTCACATAGATCTGGACATCGATCAGCCGGGCAAAATCCGGAAAGCTGAATTCCCGCGCAAAATCCGTCGGTCCGAAGATCGCTGGAAGGTTGACAAGGTGCTGCGGAGCGATCGCAATGAAGGGAAACAGAGTCTGAGCCACGATGTTGTAAGCGATTCCAAACAGCACCGCGACCAGAGGACCCGGCGCCAGCGAGAGGAGGCGATGCTTCTTAACGTGCGGCGTATCCCAAAGGAGCATAATCGCAAGCGAGACGAGGCTGACGATCACCGCTCCCGTCGAAACGGAGCTAAACGCGTCCCAGAGAAACGAGAGGCGCGTGTGGCTGTCATCCTCGAGGAATGACAAATCGGCCTCCGCATCGGCGTCGTAGCCAATGGCGTGCGGCAACTGCTTCATGATCAGGATCAAGCCGATCGCCGCGAGCATGCCCTTGATGACGGCCGAAGGAAAAAACGCGCCGATGACGCCCGCCCGCAGAAAGCCCATCCCCAATTGCATCAGGCCCGACAGCGCCACAGCAAGCAGCATGGCGTCGAAGCCGAGTTTTTCGACCGCGGTGGCGACAATGACCGTTAGGCCCGCGGCCGGACCCGAAACGCTCAACTGTGAACCGCTAAGAACGGAAACGACGAGTCCGCCAATGATCCCGGCGATAATCCCAGAGAAGGGCGGCGCGCCGGAAGCGACTGCAATGCCGAGGCACAGCGGCACCGCGACCAGAAACACCACCACGCCCGCTGGGATGTCATGATCGAGGTAGCGGTAATAGTAGTCGAGATACTTCCTTAACACGCCTCAATTCTCCTTGTGGGGATGTCCCGATCATTGTTGAAAAAGGAGGAGCGGCGTTGCTCGCCTTGAGCCGTTAGGCTCGGGGTGCTGATTCCACGAAAGGAAGCAACGCCATGCAGGAACATACCACATCGACCGCGATTC
>VGDT01000132.1 GCA_016869595.1 Alphaproteobacteria bacterium | reverse complement strand
CCAGATCGCGGACGTAGGCAGTCGCCTCGTCTATTTCAGCCGCCACATGGCAGCCATACAGTTTGTCAAGGGCGATATGTTGCTGGGTCACCATAGTGCGCAAAGACCGCTCCGTGAAGAACGCGTCACAATAGGCCAGCGCTGCCGCCGCGTGATTGAAATCGAACAGATCGTTGCCCCGGAACTTCCGCCTTTTGTTCCAGCGAAGGGATGCGTGGAGGCTGGCCAGGATGTGCATCGTGCGGAGCGCGTCTTGCGCCCGATCCCGTTCAAGAGCAATGGCAAAGAGATTCTTGAACTGGTTCTCGATTGTCCGACGCTGCTCCGGGGAAGGCTCGCCCGACGCTACACCCGACTCCAGCGCCATAAATGCAACAATGTCGATCGCGGTGCCGCCGGCCAGATCGATGATGCCCCGTACTTCCGCCGAATACGCCTGCTCGAAGCTTCGAAGCTCATCGGCATTGGCAGCGACGCCGGCATTCAGCATGGTGGCTATGTCGCTCATATCCGTCCGCGGCACGTCGCCGTCGCCTATGGTCGTAACCATCTTGCGCAATGAGACCGTCCACATATGGTCGAAAAATGCCTTCTGGATTGCGACCTCGGTCGCGGGATCGAAGGCGGTTTTCGTGGGATGCAGAAAGCCAAGGACATAGCTCAACTTGCACCATACAAGGTGCTCCAGCGGGTGCAGATTGTTTCGCCCTGAATTCGAATACATAAAATGCGCGATTTCGGTCGCCAGCCGCGTGTCCTGCTCAACCAGCGTTGCGCCGAGGCTGAGTTCATCGATAAGCGTCGCGGTCATCAGCCGCGAGGCCGGGTCGCTCTGCTTCATCAGTTCGACGAACACGCTCTCGCTGACCGGACAGAAGAGAATGCCGGCAGCGACGCCTTTCCTGAGCAGGCCGAGCAACTCGACAGCCTTCGCGCTCCCCGAATTCCTGTCCGCTGTGCGTAGCAATATCCAATACTTCGTATCCAGATAGATGGCGCGTCTTTTTGCCAGCGCCTGGCCGAGCGATATTTGCGATCGACGGACGTGCTCGTCGATTGTGACGCCCGGTGAAAGCATATGTTCGGCGATGGTGGGCATTCCGAATCGACCGCCTCCTTGATGCAATCATAGTGCTATAGCCTATTCCTAGTGCTCATCATCGTCGGGCGCGGCCCGCCACATCTACGCCAGAGCCCCCTGCCACAGGCGATTTTGGCCGGCGCCATGGCTCGCCGTAAGCGACGCATAAGACGCCACGTCGGTCAGATAGAAATGAGCGATATTATCGCTTGACGATTTAGGACGACTAAGCGATATTATCGCTTGTGAAGACGATCATCCTCACGCTGAGCGCCGCGAAAGATCTCGATACCCTTCCCCGAGACGCTCGCGAGCAGGTGGAAGCTGGGCTTCACCGCTACGCTGTGACGGGTCAAGGCGACGTGAAAGCCCTTCAAGGCCGCGACGGTTATCGCCTCCGCATTGGCGGCTACCGGGTGATCTTCGATGAGGATGCAACCACGATTCTGGCGATCTACATCGGACGCCGGGCCACGACGACTTACAAGAGGAGCTAAGGCTATGAGTGCGCCACAGATCATTCGGACGCCCAGCGGCGAAGAGCTGGTGGTGTTGCCCCGGGCAGAATATGAGGCGCTCCTCGACCGCGCCGATCACGAGGCCGAGGATGCCGACGACGTCGCCATTTACGATGCTCGGAAGGCCGAATTGGCTGCTGGCGGCGTCGTGCTTCCCCCGGAGGTTAGTGCGGCGATTCTTCGAGGTGAGAGTCGGTTGAAAGCCATCCGCAACTGGCGCGACGAAACGCAACTCCATTTGAGTTTCAAAACAGGTATAAGTCAGGGCTATCTGTCCGATCTCGAAAGTGGCCGCCGTACGGGAACCCCCGAGACCATCGCGAAGCTCGCACAGGCTTTGAATGTGCCGGTGGAGTGGCTTTCGTAGGCCATATCGCATGCCTCAATATCGCTCTGGCATTCGAGATGGCTCTCACGGATAGACCCGTCATAGCGCCACAGCGCAGACATAGTGCTCATCATCGTCGGGCGCGGCCCGCCAAAACAGCACACATTGCGTGCGCGGTTTGCGGAGCGACGGCGATACGCGTCGCCGATTCCAGAGAGGCGATCGAAACGTGGCGCTGTCGCCGGACTGTGCGAGCGCCATTCGCGGCCCTGAGCGCAGCTCAATTCCTTTCAGCCCAACTCCATCAGCGCATATGCCGCAGGGCATAGCTCGCCTCGCTTCCAGGCTTGCTGACGGATTTCGGCCGCGCGCAGCGCGACGCTTACGCGGAAAGGATCGCGCTCAAACGAGAGAAAGCCTTCGAGCTGTAATTGCCGTAGGGGAGGCTTGCGAAAAATTCTTCCGTGGCCTGTGGATTCCGGCCCTAG
>VGDT01000131.1 GCA_016869595.1 Alphaproteobacteria bacterium | reverse complement strand
CCGAAAAGCCTTCCGATCAGCTCATTGACCTCGCCGCTTGATCGGATAGCATCATCCCGCTCGGAACTGCGTCAGCAAATTCCAACACGATTCGCGACGGGACCCAATAACGTAAGTGTTCGCAGTTTCGTCTTGTGTGGCGCGCCATGGTCCATAAAGATGGGCAATACTCCTACGCTATGCCGCTATGATGTCCCGCCCGATCTCGAGTCGTCGTCAGATTTCTTTTCCGGCGACCCACGTCGCGACAACTGAAACATCATTCGGATCCAAGGCGACAATGTCGGCGCGGTATCCTGGAGCGAGTCGGCCAAGGAAATGGCCGACGCCCAGGAAGTCGGCGGGCTCAGTAGAGGCAAAACGTAAGGCGCGCTCTAACGGTAGCCCCAAAAGCCGAACGCAGTTTTCAACTGCAGTCGCCATGTCGAGCGATGATCCCGCGAGGACGCCGTCCGGCGTAACGCAACGGCCGTTGCGAACCGTGATCTGTTCGCCTTGGAGCATGAACTCTTGCCTGGATCCGCCTACGGGTGGCATTGCATCTGTGACCAGCATCGGATGGCCGGCGCCGCGAATTCCAAGCCCCAAAGTCGCTGGGGCGACATGTTGGCCATCTACGATCATTCCATAGTAGGCGTTCGGCGATTCAAGCGCCGCCGCAATCGGCCCAGGCTTGCGGGCGGAAAGCGGCGGCATGGCGTTGAATAAATGCGTGAAGCCGGTCAACCCCTCCGCCATTGCGGCGCGGGTCTGCTCGTATGTCGCCATCGAATGACCGAGCGAAACCTTCGCGCCAGCGGCGACGAGTTCGGCAATGAAGCCCGCGGGCGCCACTTCCGGCGCCAAAGTGACGAGCAACACACCTTTCCTGAAAGAGGCGAGCATTTGAAGGTGATGCGGTTCGGGACGCCGAATGAGGTCGCGGCGGTGAACTCCGGGCTTCTCGGGCGACAAGAAGGGGCCTTCGAGATGGATGCCGAGAATGCTGGGCTCCTCCGGAAGTATCGTCTCGACGGCGCTCAACGCCGCCATCATGATCTCATCGGTGTCGGTGATCAGCGTCGGCAAAAGCGCCGTTGTGCCGAATCTTCGATGAGCGGCGACAATTTTCGCGAGGCATTTGGGCGTCGGATCAGCATTGAATAACGCGTCTCCTCCGCCGTTCACCTGTACGTCGATAAAGCCCGGCGCAAGCCAGGCGCCCTTCGGCGCTTCGAAAACGTCGATTGATGTGGATAATTCGTCGCGCGGCGCGACAGCCGCGATCCGCGAATTATTGATGAGTATGGCGCTGTTTCGTTGAGTTCTCGCGCCGTCGAAGATGAAATCCGCGGCGATCGCGTGTAGTCCCGATACGCTCATCGCGTGCGCGTGATTTTTTGCAAATGACGCGGCTCGTCCGCGTTGACGCCACGCGCTGCGGCGAGGCTGGCGACCATTGCGTAGAAGCTTTGGATCTGACAAATCGCGTCGGTTTCGGGCTGATCGGGAGCGAGCGTGTCGAGTTGATCGAGCGCCGAAACGTTCGAGCCGGTGGCGAACAAAGCCGCTCCTTTAGCTTTCAGATCAAGAGCCAACTGGTTCGTTCCCGCGGCTGCGGCGTCGGTGGGCGTGAAGATCACAATCGGATAACTCGGGGAGACCAAGGCGATCGGTCCGTGCTGAAATTCGGCCGCAGAAAAGGCTTCGGCATGGAGACCTGAAGTCTCCTTCAATTTCAGCGCCGCCTCCCTCGCAATGGCAAGCGTGGGGCCTCGCCCAATGGTGACGAGACTCTCCGCTCCCGTGAGGACGCCAATCAAATTGCTCCAGTCGAGTTCGCTCGCGGCGGCGAGACGGTCTGGCAAACGCCGCAACGCGCTGGCAAGCGCCTCATGTTCCGCCCATAGCGCCGTAAGGCGCGCCAAAACCGAGAGCGATGCGACGAAAGTCTTGGTGGCCGGAATACTGAGCTCGGGCCCGGCCTCCATCGGCAGGACGAACTCACAGCTTTGCGCGAGTTCGCTCCCGGCGTCGTTGGTGATACAGGCGATGACAGCGCCGGAGTCCCGCGCCGCGACCGCTTGCTCGATGAGGTCGCCGCTTCTCCCGGATTGCGAGATGGCCAAGAAGAACTGGCCGTCCAGATTGAGACGCTGATGGTAGATCGTCGCAATGCTCGGCGCCGCCGCCGCGACGACAATTCCGAGATATCGCTCGATCAAATGTTTGCCGAAGGTCGCTGCATGGGCGGAACTGCCCCGCGCGCAGGTGACGACGACTTGCGGCGGTTTGCTCCGTAGCCGCGCGACAAGCGCGGTGAGGACGATCGAGAGAGACCGCTCCTGCCGCCTCACGGCCTCTGGAGCCGCTCGCAGTTCGGCCGTCATCTGGAAGTCAGCAAAGGTCATTCAATTGCTTTGTTAGCGCTAGCCGTTTTTCAATAATCGCATAAG
>VGDT01000130.1 GCA_016869595.1 Alphaproteobacteria bacterium | reverse complement strand
AGGAGTTCGACGCTGCCGTGCATTACCCGCCGGCCCGTCGACGCCACGGTTTTCCCCGCTAAAGGATGGAAGGCATAGTGAATAGTCTCTTCACTCGCCAGAAATCCGGCGCCATGTCTCTGCCTCGACAGGAACCGGCAAAACGCATCTGGCCATCGCCATTGCGCGAAGCTGCATTCGCGCCGGCCTGCGTGGACGCTTCTTCAACACCGTCGACCTCGTCAACCGGCTGGAAGCGGAAACCCGCGCCGGGCACCAGGGACGTATCGCCGATTATCTCACCCGCATGGACTTCGTCGTTCTCGACGAACTTGGCTATCTGCCCTTCGCGCAGGCGGGCGGCCAATTGCTGTTCCATCTCGTCAGCCGGCTCTATGAGCGCACCTCGGTAATCGTGACCACCAATCTCGCTTTCGGCGAATGGCCGAGCGTCTTCGGCGACGCCAAGATGACGACCGCGCTACTCGATCGCCTCACCCATCACTGCGACATTGTCGAAACCGGCAACGAAAGCTGGCGCTTCAAAAACCGGGCTTGATCGCCGCAGCCCGTCAGGCCGCTGCCGGTGGTGGCGTAACTCCGGTCGGGCTACGCCCTCCCTCCGTCACGCCACCACCGGCAGGAAACGCGCGCCCGAAAAGGGGTCCCTTTTGGATGAAAAACTGGGGTCCCGATTCAATGGCGTTTGACACGCAAGACAACCGGACTTGATCGCAGCCGCGCGCTGCTCGAACGATTGGGTTGGGGCTTTACCTCCGACCGGATTACTGAACTGATCGAACAGGGGGTGCGCGAAGAGCTGACGCTGGGCGCCTTTCTTGAATTCCTGGCGGAATCCGAGACGGCGTTCCGAGAGGAAAAGCGGGTCAAGAGCTGGCTGAAACAGAGCCGCCTTCCGGTCGGAAGGACGCTCGAAAGCTTCGATTTTTTGTTCAATCGCAGCATCGATCGCGAGAAAATCAGCTGTAAAAGTTTAAACTTAATCTGACAGACGGTGTTTTCAGCCACGGCTTCCAGGAGACACCGATATGACCAAGGATCAGAAAGTCATTCGCGCCAAGGCGGGCCTGCTCGAACTCGCCAAGCAGCTCGGCAACGTCAGCCAAGCCTGCAAGATCATGGGCTACAGTCGCGACAGCTTCTATCGGTTCAAGGACCTCTACGACAAAGGCGGCGAACTGGCGTTGCAGGAGCTGTCGCGCCGCAAGCCTTTGTTGAAGAACCGAGCCGCGCCCGAGACCGAGACGGCGGTCGTGGCCATGGCGATCGACCAGCCGGCCTGGGGCCAGACGCGCGTCTCCAACGAATTGGCCAAACGCGGCGTCAGCGTGTCGCCGTTTGGGGTGCGCTCGATCTGGCTGCGCCACGACCTTGCGACGATGGAATTCTTTGGCGGATTGGACGTATCGATCGACGAGACAGCGGTTTGCGTCGTCGATGACAAGGGCGCGGTGCTTGTTCAAACATCGGTGGCGACCGATGCGGACGCGATCATGAAGGCGTTAAAACCCTTTTTGCCGCGGCTGCGGCGCGTCGGCCATGTAGCCGGTGCCTTGTCGCCCTGGCTGCATCCGGAGCTCACGGCGCTCGGACTGCCGGCGGTGTGTCTCGAGACGCGCCACGTGCACGCGGCGATGTCGGCGCAGCGCAACAAGACCGACGCGACAGACGCGCTTGGTATTGCGCATATTGTGCGCACCGGCTGGTTCAAGGCCGCATTCATCAAGAGCGAGCCGTGCTATCGCATGCGGCTTCTGCTGACGCAGCGGCGCAATCTCAAACGCAAATTCCTCGATATCGAGAACACGATCCGCCACTCGCTCAAAGCCTTCGGCGTGCGTTTGAAGGGAACGTCGCGAGGCGCTTTTGAGCAGGCCGTGCGCGAGTCTGTCGCCGGCGATCCACTGACAGTAGAGCTGATGGACGCCATGCTGACGGCGCGCGCGGCGTTATGGAAGCAGTATTGCAAGCTGCACGATCTGGTCATGAAGTTCGTCTCCCGCAGCGAACTCTGCCGGCGCTTCATGGCGATCCCGGGCGTCGGCCCAGTAACGGCGTTGAGCTTCATGACGACGATCGACGACCCGTCTCGGTTCCAGCGCTCGCGTGACGTCGCCGCCTATTTTGGCTTGACGTCGAAACGGCGTCAGTCCGGCACATCGATCGACGTTCAGGGCCGTATCAGCAAGGCCGGCGATCCCGAGATGCGACGCGCGCTTTTCGAAGCGGCGGGCGTCATGCTGATGCGCTTCAAGGGCAAGGACAAGCTCAAATCATGGGGATTGGCGCTCGCGAAACGCGGCTGTCATCGCAAGGCGACCGTCGCCGTCGCGCGCAAAATGGGGGTCGTCATGCATGCGATGTGGCGCGACGGCGCCGTCTATGTTGGCGATTCAACGGCGCGCGAAGCCGACGTCGCCGCGCGCGCGGCCGTCAAAA
>VGDT01000129.1 GCA_016869595.1 Alphaproteobacteria bacterium | reverse complement strand
TGTAAGCGCCGGAGCAAAAATCCCTCAATGAAGCGGCCGAGTTGGTCGGTTGCGCCGGAGTAAAAATCCGGCAGTTGAGCAAGCCTTTGCCGTTTTTGGCGGGGCGAGGGATGAAGCGCGTGGAACTTTATTTTCAGGTCCGGCATGCGGTTCGGATTGAGGGATTGAGCGAGAGAGCGGCAGCTCGGCGGTTTGGGGTCGACCCGAGAACGGTCTCGAAGATGCTGAGGTTTCCGGTTCCGCCCGGCTATCGGCGGTCCAAGCCGCCGGTGAGGCCAAAGCTTGGCCTGTTTGTCCCGATCATCGACCGCATTCTTGAAGAGGACAAGGCGAAGCCGAAGAAGCAGCGGCATACGTCGAAGCGGATTTTCGAACGCCTACGGGACGAGCATGGCTTCACGGGCGGCATTACCATCGTCAAGGACTATGTGGCGTTGCAGCGACAACGGTCGCAAGAAATGTTTGTGCCGCTGGCTCACCCGCCGGGTCACGCTCAGGTGGATTTTGGCGAGGCCCTCGGCGTCATCGGCGGCGTGGAGCGCAAGATCCACTTTTTTGCTTTTCACCTGCCGCACTCCGACGCCAGTTTCGTTGTCGCCTATCCGGCCGAGACGACCGAAGCATTCTGCGACGGCCATGTGAAGGCTTTCGCCTTTTTTGGCGGCGTGCCCCAGTCGATCCTCTACGACAACACGAAGATCGCCGTGGCGCGGATCCTGGGGGACGGCAAACGTCAACGAACGCGTGTCTTTTCCGAACTGCAGTCGCACTACCTGTTCGAGGACCGGTTTGGCCGGCCAGGGAGGGGCAACGACAAAGGCAAGGTCGAAGGACTGGTTGGCTTTGCCCGGCGCAATTTCCTTGTTCCGATCCCGGTTTTCGACAGCTTCGAGGCTCTGAACGCGCATCTTATGGAATGTTGCCGCCGCCGCATGAACGACCGATTGCGTGGCCATGACCAGACGATCGGCGAACGACTGGCGCATGATCTTGCTGCATTCCATAAGCCTCTGCCGCCAGCTTATGACGCCTGCGAGAAGGTCACTACCGCTGTCTCCTCGTTGTCCTTGGCGCGTTATCGCGGGAACGACTATTCCGTGCCCACATGCTTCGGGCATCACAAAGTTCTTGTGCGCGGCTACGTGCACGAAGTTGTCGTCGCCTGCGGCGCCGAGATCATCGCCCGCCACCCTCGCTCTTACGAACGTGAGGATTTTATATTCGACCCGCTGCATTACCTCGCACTAATCGAGCGGAAGATAAACGCACTGGACCAGGCCGCGCCGCTTGCCGGCTGGAATTTGCCAGAAGAGTTCGCGACGTTGCGACGACTCCTCGAATCGCGCATGGGCAAACAGGGCAAGCGCGAGTTTGTCCAAGTGCTACGCCTGATGGAGGCGTTCGACATACAAGACGTAACGGTTGCCGTCGCCGACGCGATCAGTCGCGGCGCCCTCAGCTTCGACGCGATCAAACATCTCGTGCTGTGTCGAATCGAACGGCGACCGCCGCGTCTCGATCTGACGATCTACCCTTATTTGCCGCGCGCAACGGTCGCGACGACCTCCGCGCGCTCTTACATGGCTCTGCTCACGGGAGGCTCGGCATGACCGACACGCCGCAGGTCCTCCTGGCTCACTATCTGAAAGCTCTCAAGCTTCCAACATTCCTGCGCGAATATGAAAAGGTCGCTCGTCAATGCGCGGCCGAAGGCGTGGATCACATTCGCTATTTACTGAGGCTTGTCGAGTTGGAGCTGATCGAGAGAGAACGCCGAACGGTCGAACGGCGGATCAGGGAGGCGAAGTTCTCAGCTGTCAAAAGCCTCGACAGCTTCGACTTCCTCGCTTTGCCGTCGCTGAACAAGCCCCTCGTGTTGGAGCTCGCCCGCTGTGAATATATCGCCCGACGCGAGAACATTATCGCTCTCGGGAACAGCGGCACGGGCAAGACGCACATCGCGCTGGGGCTAGGCTTGGCCGCGTGCCAGAAGGGCCTATCAGTCGGCTTTGTCACCGCCGCCGCGCTGGTGCACGAGCTGATAGAGGCTAGAGATGAAAAGCGACTTCTGCGTTATCAGCGCCAGCTCTCCGCACATAAGCTGCTCATCATCGACGAACTCGGTTACGTGCCGTTGTCACAGACAGGCGCGGAACTGTTGTTCGAGGTCTTCAGCCAGCGTTATGAGCGAGGTTCGACGATCGTCACCAGCAACCTGCCTTTCGACGAGTGGACCAGCGTATTCGGTTCCGAACGTCTGACGGGCGCGCTCCTCGACCGATTGACCCACCATGTCCATATCCTGGAAATGAACGGCGAAAGCTACCGCCTCGCTCAGTCCAGGAAACGCGGCCGCCGAGAAAAAGCCTAGCAGCAACCTTCAAGGGCCATGCTTTTCACTCAACTCGAGTGATGCATTTTCACTCCGGCCTGACGACGTAAAATCACTCCGGCGTTGACA
>VGDT01000128.1 GCA_016869595.1 Alphaproteobacteria bacterium | reverse complement strand
ACGCCGAGGGGAGACTCATCCTCGCCGACGCGCTGGCTTACGCTAGCGAAACGCCGCCCGATCTCCTGTTCGATTTCGCCACGTTGACCGGCGCCGCACGCGTCGCTCTCGGTCCGGAAATTCCGCCTTTTTTTACGGGCGATGACGGGCTCGCCGATGAGATCGCCAAAAAAGCCGCCGCAGTAGGCGATCCGGTGTGGCGCATGCCTTTGTGGGACAATTACGACAGCGGCCTCGACGGCAAAATCTCCGATCTCGTCAATGTCACGAGCGGTCCCTTCGCCGGATCGATCACCGCAGCGCTGTTCCTGAGGCGCTTTGTCTCCCACCCCGAGCGCTGGGCGCATTTCGACGTTTATTGCTGGAACCCGTCGACGAAGCCCGGCCGTCCGGAAGGCGGCGACGTGCAAGCTGCGCGCGTCCTTTATGAATTGATCGAGGCGCGCGTCGAGCAAAGGAACACGAATTCGTGAACGAAAGTTTCGACCGGCGGCTGACGCCTGCGCGCCCTGAGATCGCCGCCGCTTATCTGAAAGGCCGCGTGACCGCTGACCGCTACGTTGAAGGGGTCGCGATGGAGGTGAGGGATTGCGTCGTCGACCTTCGGCGGGAGCCGCGCCCGGACGCCGCCGTCGACACCCAGGCGCTCTATGGCGAGCGCGTCACCGTCTATGACGAGGAGGAAGGCTGGGCCTGGGCGCAGCTTGCGCGCGACAATTATGTCGGCTGGATTGCCGCCAATACGCTCTGGCGCGAATTGAGCGCGCCGACGCACAGAGTTTGCGTGCCGCGGACATTCGTCTATCCGGGTCCGAACATCAAACTGCCGCCGCTCAACGCGCTGCCGCTCGGCGCTGAAGTGGCGATCGCGGAAGAGCGCGACGGATTTGGCGTGACGCCGGAACTCGGATTCGTCTATCGCAAACATCTCGTCGCGCGCGAGGCCAAGGCGCCCGACTTTGTCGTGGTGGCCGAGACGCTCATCGGCGCGCCCTACCTTTGGGGCGGCAAATCATGGCTCGGCGTCGATTGCTCGGGGCTCGTACAGGTGTCGCTGCTGATGGCCGGGCTCAAGGCGCCGCGCGACACGGATATGCAGGAAGCTGCGCTCGGCGCGCTGCTTGCTCCGAGCGATCCGCTCATGCGCGGCGACATCGTATTCTGGAAAGGCCATGTCGGCGTCATGCGCGACGCAACGACTTTGCTGCACGCCAACGCCACGCACATGCAAGTGACGAGCGAGCCGCTGGACGTCGTTCGTGCGCGCAATGAGCAAGCGGGCGCGGGGCCGGTGACGAGCGTGAAACGCCTGTCGAAAGAAGGTTCCCGCGCGATATGACGAAGAAGCGCTATCTGGACGATCTCCATGTCGGGCAGCGGCTGCGTTCGAAGAGCGTCATGGTCAGCGCGCAAGACATCATCCGCTTCGCGCGCGAAAATGATCCGCAATATTTCCATCTCGACGAAGAGGCCGCCAAGGACAGCATGTTCGGCGGGCTTGTCGCGAGCGGCTGGCAGACCGGCGCGCTGAGCATCAAGCTCCTCATCGACTCGGTCGATCCGCCTTTTGTCGGCGGGCTTGTCGGCGTCGAGGCCCAAATCGCATGGAAACTGCCGGTACGGCCCGGCGACTCTTTGCGCGTGGAAGCCGAGGTCAAGCGGATTGTTCTGCCGCGTCGCCATGCAGATCGCGGCTTTGTTTCGATGGATATGGCGACCTATAATCAGCGCGACGAAGTCGTTCTGACTCAGAGCGTCACGGTCGTCGCTTTTCGTGATTCGAGCCGGGCCGGCGCGGGCTCAAGGCGAGAGACGCCAATTCCAGGGTCATTTCCCGTTGGCTGAATTTCCCGGAATCGGCGCCGCCTCATTGCGAAACGCCGCTGCAAAGAGCGCGCGGGTATAATCGCTCTTGGGCTCGGCGAAGACCTGTGTCGCGGGTCCTTCCTCGACCACCTTGCCGTAGCGCATGACGATGAGATGCGCGGCGAGCGCTTTCACGACGCGCAGATCGTGGCTGATGAAGAGGTAGGCGAGAGAGCGGCGTCGCTGTAGGTCGCGCAGCAAGTCGATGATCTGCGCCTGCACCGACATGTCGAGCGCCGAGGTCGGCTCGTCGAGAACGACAAATTTGGGCTCAAGCACCATTGCGCGGGCGATGGCGATCCGCTGCCGCTGGCCGCCGGAAAATTCATGCGGATAGCGATCCATCGTCGATGGATCGAGCCCGGTTTCCTGCAGCGCGCGCGCAACGACCTCGCGACGCTGGTCAAGGGTAAGTTCGGGCCGCTGGACGGTAAGGCCCTCGGCGACGATGTCCGCCACCGACATGCGCGGCGACAGCGAGCCGTATGGGTCCTGGAAGACAATCTGCATGTCGCGCCGGAGCGGGCGCATGGCGTCGACGCTCTTGCCGTCGATGCGCTTACCCAAGAAAACGATCGGCCCTTCCGAGCGGATAAGCCGCAGCATGGCGAGCGCCAGCGTCGTCTTGC
>VGDT01000127.1 GCA_016869595.1 Alphaproteobacteria bacterium | reverse complement strand
TCGGCGCGGCATTCGCCGACCCCCAGCCCCGCTCACTTGGCCGGCTGGGGCTATGGGCTTGCCGAAAACCGTCAGTCGGGTGAAGATAGGCTCACAATCGCTGGCCATCTGGCGAATGTGGGCTAAGCGCCCTCCAATTTGCTTAAACAGCGAAGCTTGAAACACAAGCGGCTTTAAACAAGGACAGAGTTCGAGTTTCAGTTGCCAGCTCAGCGGGTCAAAATCCATTATCGGTTTGCAATTGATTGCGGGGCCGCCCGCCTTCGGCGGACGCCACCCAAACGGAACGACGCGCCATGCCATTCGAAGAATTGAATGCGGCTCAAATTCGGATCGAGATCGCAGGCATATCGCCGCCGATTTGGCGGCAGCTCATCGTTTCGCTTTCTTGGCACTTGCATCAACTGCATCTTGTGATCCAAGCTGCGTTCAATTGGTGGAATTATCATCTCCATGAATTTCAGATCGGCGGATTGCGTTACGGCGATCTTGAAGTCGAAGGCGACGGCTGGACGGATTTGGACGCCCGCTTGTTCGATGAGCGTGAAGTTCGGCTGGCGGATTTTTCTAACGAGCGCGGAATTACGTTCGGGTATCGTTATGACTTCGGCGACTGTTGGGATCACATCGTCGAAATTGAAACCAAGCTCGCGCTCGCATGCTCACCCAAGTACGCAACCTGCCTGGCAGGGGCTCGCGCGCGTCCTCCCGAAGATGTCGGCGGAAAGTCCGGCTATGAGCGTTTCCTTGGGACAATTTCCGATCCGGAAGATCCGGAGCACCGCGAAATGCTGAGTTGGTGCGGCGGGCATTTCGACCCGGAATGGTTCGATCTTGCGATCGTCGAAAAAGACGTGCGTAACGCTCTGCGCCCCGGCGTGAGACGTCGGCTTCATCAGCCCAAACCGAAAAAGGAAAAAGCAAAGTGATTTTACTGCGAAACCAGCGACAAGCATGGTTCGCCATCGACTGCTCGAAGCAGTTTCATTCGACGGTAAGAGTGTGCCTCACCTTAGGTGAGGGTCGAACTCATGCAGAATGAGATCGAGATCGCCGTCGTACTCAGCTGCGAGCATGACGCCAAAGTCGTCGTCACCCACACGAAACACGACGTAGTCTATCAGCGTCCTGGCGAGGCTCCATCCACGGGCATAGGCGGCGTTGAGGGCTTGCGACGACATTGTTCGGTTCCCCTCTTTGGGCGGGGACCATCCCCGCGCGACAGGCGCCTGTCAGTCCGGCCGAAGGCCGCGATCACCGCGAAGACGAAGCGGCCGCACGCCGGCGTAACGGACCCTTCATTGGTTGATGGCGTCAGGCCAATGGCCGGACAAAGGATCAGCGCCAATTGAAGCGGGGGGGATTCTGCTTCAGGGGGCACGCAATGACGCGGCTTAAAGACCCACGCCAATGCGTGCGGATGAGTAACTGATCGCAAAATAATGCGATCGTTCCTCCGAGAGCGCCGACGCATTTCGAGCATTGGCAAAAACGTTTAAGATGCGACGCTCTTCGAATTGTGGAACTCAGAAGCGTTCACGCCTCTTTGAGGCCGATCAGCCGTTCAACCCGGTCGCGCATGCTTTCACGCGAAGTCTTACGAAGTTCGCTGTTGAAGTCGGCGCCAAGCGGTTCGATCGTGTTCACGTCGACGCGATGCTCACTCATTCGCTCGGATAGTCGCCGCGCAGCGTTTCGTCCGGGCTCATCATTGTCGGCAGCAATGACAAGCCGTCGCAAAGTCGATGGTGGCCGCCAAGCTCCAAGATGCGCGGCCGAGAGCGCTGCGACCATTGGGATGTCGGGGAAAGCGCTTTTCAGCGCCAGCACGGTTTCGATTCCTTCGCCGATGATGGCGAATTCGTCGATTACACCGAAGCGAACTCCATTGCCGAGAATGGCGCCGAGCGCGCGGCGAGGCGCCGCGACATTCGCCTTGTCATTCCTATCTGGATCGAGAAACGTTCGATGGATTCCCCTGATCTCGCCGCTGTTATCGGAGACGGCCGCGATAAGCGCGGGCAATTTTCGTGGCGCAGAGTCGGGATCTCGATAGATCAGCGCCGGGTGATAGCGCAGCGGCGACTCACGCAGATCAGCGGTGATTTTTCGCGCACGGAGATAGGCTTCGGCCCTTGTTCCGACGATTGGCTGCGACGCCGCCCAGATTTTGCGTGCGAGGGCGATCATGTCGCATTCCCTTGAATTGCCATTGCGACTCTCTGTCTTCGTCTCGCGCGGCGCCCCCAAAAAGCGCCGCGCTTCATTGAGCGTGTCGCGAAAGGATGCGAACCCTTCTCGCGCGCGGATGAGGTCGAGGAGATCACCATGTTCCGCCGTGGCGGAATCGACCTTATGTGCAATTGCACATAAGGCCGATTATGTTGCGTTGCTAGTTATGTTGCGGCGTTCCCGATAGCGCCTTTTTCCATTGGCTGTACCGGATTCGCCGCAACATAATTTTCTCCTTCACAAGGATTTCAGAAAGGCCATCAGGTCC
>VGDT01000126.1 GCA_016869595.1 Alphaproteobacteria bacterium | reverse complement strand
GCTGCTCGTTGGCGAGATTGCGCAGCGTCAGATTGAGCTTCGTGTGGAGATCGTTGAGATCGGCGGTCGCGGCGGTCTCGAAAGAAACCCCGTCGAGGCGGATAACCGTGATCAATGCGCGCGTCGAGAGGCTGATAACCGTCTGATTCACGTGCCGCACGAACGGCAGATAGACGTCGGCTTCGAGCTCGCGCGTTTTGATCACCGCCTTACGCATGGGCGAAGTCTTTCGCTCGATAGGGCTTCACGAGCCGCAGCGGCGTGCAGGACGAGCCGCCCCAGAATAAAGCATTGCGCATCCGCCCACGCGTCTCGAGCCAGGCAAGAAGAATGCGGAACATGTTGGGATCATGCCGGCAGATGATCCGATTAATGCCGTGGATCGGGAGCGCGACGAGGCCGTAAAGGATGCTCCCGGCGGCGAGGAAGAGGATGCAGGAGAAAATCATATTGAAGGCCATAGCCTCCATGGTGACCCCTGCGATCATCGCCGGGCGCGTGCAGGCGAGAAACAACGTGTCCTCGGTCAGGCGTGGCGGCTCCATCATCAGTGACCGCCAGTCAGCGTCGACACCACTTCTGAGGCGCCAAAGACGATGGCGACGCCGAGCACCACGTAAGCAGCCTTGCGCAAATCGAGATGGCCGAACATCCAGGCGACGCCGACAATGATCACGGCAAGGGTCGCCATGAGACGCGCGACATTGCCGGTCAGCATGGTGACGATGTTTTGCAGCACGCCCTCGATGTTTGCTGATTGCGCGAATGCCGGCTCGACGAGGCCGATGCTGATAATGAGGCCCATGCAGAAAAGCGCGGAGGATTTGCGAAAAGAAGACATCAGAGGCTCCCGATTAGGCTCCCGGTGGATGGGCCGCGTGTTGTTAAACCAAACGAAACGAGAGAGCGCTCATTCAGCGCTCGTAGACAAAAAGCGAAGCGCCGCGGCCGGAGCGATATACGTCGAGGGTTGGACGCTGCTCGACGGGCGACATGTTCGCCGAGGAGCGTTCCGCTGCGGATCCGCCTATGGGCGGGCCTGCCTGTGGACGCGCCGCAGTTTCGGGCGCTGCGCGTGATTCCTTTTCGACAAGGCTCGCGACGACGGATGCCGCGGCCTTTTCGGGATCGCTCACTCTTGTGCGCGCAGCCTCGAGTCGCGCTCGGTACAGTGCGTGAAGGCCGGCGACATGCTTGCAAGCGTCGAAGCTTGCAGAAATCGTCAGTCCAGCTTGTTTCCTTTCTTCGGGACCGAGTTGAGCGAGACCGATTCGTACGTTTTGCCCAGCAACCGCCGCCTCACTCGCGAGTTGAACGCCTTCCTCGAGACTGGTCGCCTGAACGGAAATCGGCTTCCTTCCGTCGATCGTGATCAAGAGCGGCTCGAAAGCGCTCGTTTGGCGCACGATCGCCGTCAGCGGCTTGATAGCCGCTCCCGGCGCGCAACGTTCAAGGAGAGCAGCGAAAGCGGCAGGATCCATGTCCGGGAGTCCTCGATGAAAGCGTCAGTCGAGATTGTCGAGACTTTGGCTTTTTCGAGTCAGGCGAGGGGCCGCCATTTCGCGACTGCGCGATCGATGAGGGCGCGCATCGCACGCGTTCGCCTGAGAGCGTGAAGATCGAAAAAAGACGCGGGCGCCATCAGTTTCATTTCCGAATCGTCTCCAGCTGCGGAGTTGAGGCGCGCGAGCAATGCAGCAGGAGCACTCGGTATGGAACCTGCCACTTTAGACAGGGCGGTTGTGGGTAAATGCTCAGATCCCGCCCAAAAGTCGCCCCATCAGGGCAATAGACGGCCAGACATCTATCTCGCTCGTCTCTCGAGGGGCGAAAAATCTAACATTCGTATGCGGTTGGGTGCCAAATGAAAAAGGCTGAAACAGCATTCCATGAGTTCATCGACGCCGTGTACATTGCGAACACGAGGGAGGAATTCCAACGTGTCGGAGAGCGGGCTGCGCATGCGCTGGGCTTTCGATGGTTCGCCTATTTCGAAGGTGGTGGTGGCGACGGCGACCTCACCCTCGTCACGTCCTATCCAAAGAACTGGGTGGATCGCTATTGCGACGAACAATATCAAGACATCGATCCCGTTCTCCGCCAGGCGCGCGTTATTGGGCCGGCATTTCTGTGGGACGCAAGCGACGCCGCGGAGACGCGATCGATAAAGGAACGTCGTTTCTTCGAAGATACCCTCGACTTCAACATCAAAGCCGGGGTGACCGTCCCGATTGCAGCGGGTTACGGCCGCTTCGCCGCCTTCACATTTGCAACCGACGATCGCAGTCCTGCGCTCGATCGTCTTGCGGGGAGCCGGAAGGATCTGCTGCAGATGATGGGCTTCGCCTACCATGTTCACGTAAAGGCCAGAATGTCGGATACGTTGGAGCTCGATGGGGACAACGTCGTGCTAACGTTTAGAGAACGGCAATGCCTCGGATGGGCATCGTTAGGCAAGACGATGCAAGAGATGGCGACGATTTTGCGCGTCACGCCGCGCGTGGTGAAGTTTCATC
>VGDT01000125.1 GCA_016869595.1 Alphaproteobacteria bacterium | reverse complement strand
ACCGCTCGACACGGCGTTCGCCGACCCGCAGCCCCGCTCACTCGGCCGGCTGGGGATATTGGCTTGCCGAAACCCGTCGGTCGAGTCAGAATATGATTAAAATCGCTGGTCATCCGGCGAATGCAGGATAAAATAGGCTGCCCCTATTATTCAAGGCATCCGCGTAATTGGGGTCGAGCCTGATCGCTTCGCCATAATCGGCAATGGCGCGGTCGTAGTCGCTCTTGGCGTGGAAGCTGCGGCCTCGCTCGTTGAATGCGACGTTGTTTTCCGGATCGAGCTTGAGGACCTCGCTATAGTCGTTGATCGCGCGGTCATAATCCTTCTTGTTGTAGAACGCGCTCCCACGGCTATGAAAAGCGGCGGTATATTTCGAATCGAGCTTGATCGCTTCATCATAATCCTTGATGGCGCGATCATTGTCGTTTTTCTGGAAGTAAGCGTTCCCACGGTTGCGATAGAGAAACGCACCTTTCGGCGCGAGGCTGATCGCCTCGTCATAATCTTTGATCGCGCGGTCGTAGTCGCGCTTCGCGATGCGAGCATTTCCTCGATCGTTGAGTGCCCGGCTGCTCTTCGGGTCGAGCTTTAGAACCTCGTCGTAGTCGGCGATGGCGCGGTCGTGTTCGCCCTTGGAGGCATATGCGAGGCCTCGCTCGTAATAGGCGTCGGCGAATTTTGGGTTGAGACGTATTGCCTCGCTCAGATCCGTAACGGCGCGGGCGTAATCGCCCTTGACGCGATAAATGACGCCTTTAGAGTCGGCCTTGGCCCTTGGCTTCCTTCCGTCGCTCGGCAGGGAGCGCTTCATCGTCGGGAACGCTCACGCCGAAACGCAGGCCGTCTTCAAATTGCCCGATCTTGGCTACCCATTCGAGGCGCTGGAGCCGCATATCGACTCGCAGACCCTGCATTTGCATCATGATCGCCATCACGCTGCGGCCGTCGCCGGATTGAATGTTCTCGTCGAAAAATATCCCGATCTTGCGAAAAAATCCGCCGTCGCGATCCTCTCGGAACTCGACAAAGTTCAAGAAGCCGTGCGCGCCGGCGTGCGCAACAATCTCGGCAGCCATTGGAACCATTCGTTTTATTGGGACATCATGACGCCCGGCGGCGCCAAGGAGGCGGCGGGGGATCTGAGATCGGCGATCGACGCGGCTTTTGGAAGCGTCGCCAATATGATGGACAAGGTCAACGCCGCGGGCGTTACGCGCCTCGGCTCCGGCTGGGCTTGGCTGGTCGTCGACAAGAGGGGCGAACTCCAGGCGATCTCGACGCAAAATCAGGACACCCCGCTTGAACAGGGCGTCAGGCGCGTCGTTCTCGCCGTCGATGTTTGGGAACATGCCTATTATCTCAAATATCAAAACAAGCGTTCCGACTATCTGAAGGCGTGGTGGAACACCGTGAACTGGGACAAAGCCGCGTCGAATTTCGCAAGGGCGCCGGCGTGATCCCATGAGCTCAGGAAACAACGCGCCTCTCGCCGCGCTACGCCACCGCCGGAGACGAGAGGCTTCGATGGCCGAGTCATCCATCGAACGAAAGGCAAAATACTTCTGGATCAAGATTACGCCTCCGCCGGGAATTGAGCGGCCTGTCCTGCATGGAACCTTGATCTGCGAAGACAGCGAGGCTCAGATTCGGCAGGAGGCGATGGAATTCATTTCGGCGAATTTAGAGCAACTCGAAATGGACTGGATGATCGAGGTTCTCAGACCTTCCGGCGCGCCGCCCGTTTGTGGCGCGTTGTCTGTCGCGGCGTTTCTGGGAAGAGTCGATCCTGCGGAACCGCACGCTCGATCGGGGAAGAGGATGGCGACATGCGATTGAGCAAGCTGTTCGCTGCCGCGGTTGCGGGGCTTCTTGTTGGCGCCTGCGCCACGATGTCCCCTGCGGAAAGACGCAGCGCTGATGAAACCCGCTGCCGCTCATATGGTTTTCGTCAGGGAACGGACGCCTTCGCCAAATGCCTGCTCGACTTGGACCTCGATCGAGCCGCGGCGAGGCGTTCTCGCTTCGACTATCCCTATGGCTTTGGTGGACCGGGTTGGCGCTGGGGCCGCCCGTGGTGGTGATCTTGGGTCGCGACGCCGAAGAAGCGTCCAAGGTCTGGCGATGCGTACTGAAAGCAGGAGGCATAAGATGAAGCACAATATGAATTCAGGCGCCGCTCTCGCCATCGCGGCGGTTTCACTGGCTCTCGCCGGCGCGGTGACGCCGGCGGCGGCGCAAACGGGCAAGGTCCATTGCCTCGGCGCCAATAGCTGCAAGGGCAAAACCGACTGTCACACGCCGAAAAACGCCTGCAAGGGCATGAACGCTTGCAAGGGTAAAGGGTGGGTTTTCAAGGAATCCGCCAAGGCTTGCGAGGACGCGGGCGGGACCGTCCTCGACTGAACGGACCAGCCAATGGGTGTCCTGTTTCAGCAAGGCATTGCGCGACGCCGCCGCTTCAACAGCTGCATTCAAGCCCCGTTTGGATCGAAGCCATGCGGACAGCACGATCTCTTGCTGACCACAGCTGTGTTTCGTGTGTGGACGCCCCGTCGAATGCAAGGACTTTCTTTAGGCGAGAGCATGTGGTCAGGCGCTTTCGTGTGTCCGGCCTCATAATGCGGCCGTTCACCCGCCGCGGGCCCGTATGGGAAGTACGCA
>VGDT01000124.1 GCA_016869595.1 Alphaproteobacteria bacterium | reverse complement strand
GTGCATCCACGCGGGCGTGAAGGCCGCGCAACCCTATTTCGACTCTCTCGCCGACGCGGCGGCAAAGGGTTCGGCTCTTAACGTCGAGAACAATGCGCGCGAGCTGTTCGAGCGCTTCCAGTACTTCGCAGAACAATACGCCACTAAGTTGGCGGAGGCAGACGCTAGAAAAATGGTGCGCGTCGAGACAGAGCAAGAGAAAAGCGAGGGAACTTCGCATGCGGTCATGGTCACTTACCCCTCGTTCAGGTTGCGTATGAAGGCCCGCTGGTACGCGACCGCAGCGATTGAAGCTTTCTACAGTTGGACCGAGCATGCCTTCATCCTCGTTGCCATCCTCCGGGGTAAAATCGCGACGGGTGAGGATGTCGCCAAGGTCGCTGGTGCCGAATGGAAGGAAAAGTTCAAGCTCGCGTTGGGGATCGATGATCCGACAACTAAGCAGTTCTATGATCGGCTGAACACGCTCAGAAATCAGGTGCGGAATTTCGTTGCGCACGGTGCGTTCGGGAAGAACGGACAAGCGATGAGCTTTCACTCTGTGATCGGTGCAGTTCCGCTGCTTCTGCCGCACAAACAAAACAAAGAGCATTTTCGCTTTGGGAACGGCGTGGACTTCCTACCGCCCGAAGCCATTCAATTGATTCACGACTTCATCGCACATATGTGGTCTGGCGACTTGTCACCGGCAAAAATCTACGTCGAAAGCGGCTTGCCGCTGATCCTCTCACATGTCGGCGACGGCAAGTACGCACAAGCGATGACTTCGGACGAAGAGATGGCGGATTTCACCGACTACTTGGGCCGCATCTTTGACGATGCCGCGAACATGGACTGGTGAATGCGTGATCTACTGGTGGAGACGGCACATCCGGAACGGGTCAATATCAGAAATTCAAACTGACCCAGAATGTGAACATCGGCGCGGGGCGCGGCGAGCCGGTGGTATACTGACGGCAATGCCCGACGAAGGCCGACAGCTTCAGCCCGACACAGCGCGCCCGAGCGCGACACGCTATTCCCTGACGCTCGACGAGACCGCCCGGCTATTCGCCGAGGCGGGGCTCCCCCGCAACATTCGCTCCCTGCAACGCTATTGCTCCGCCGGACGACTGGATTGCATCAAGGAAGAGACGGTCACAGGGCTCACCTTCTTTGTTGACCCGGAGTCCGTTGGCCGCGCAATCACGCAGCTCGCGCAGCTTCATGGCATCACCGACGAAGTGCGACATGGGGCGGTCGAGTCCGACATGTCGCACAGGGTCGCTCCCGTCATTGAGCCAAGCCCGCAGTTCGACCAGCCGCGCGCGAGCGCGGCCGAGCGCGACACTGCAATTCAGGAAACACCAGACCGACCGACCCCGCCACAGTCCGACATGTCGCGCTATGTCGCACAGGTGGAAAGCGAGAACGCCATGCTAAAAGAGCATGTCGCGTTTCTGAAAGAACAGGCGCAGGTGAAGGACACGCAGATCGCTGCGCTATTGGAACGCGACAAGGAAACGAATTATCTCGTGCGCGGTTTGCAGCAGATGCTCGCGCCGCTTCTTGGGAGGGGATCAGAGCAGGCGCCGCCCATGCCGGTTACGCACCATGAAGCGAGCGGCGAACGAATGGGGGAGGAAGGGAGAGGCATCGGCCAGGGGTAGCGATAACGGCTAGGCATCAAGTGCGTTCTATCCCCACAAGTACCGCGTCACGCCTCTGCTGCCCGCCAGCGAGGTATAATGCGCATGTATGGAGCATGTCGCCGGCCGGCTCAATGAAATCGCCCGTAACATCGAGATCGTCGGGGCCGATCCCGTCACGCGCCACGGCTTCACCCAAGTCCCCAATTTCATCCTCACCAAGAAGGAGCTGACCGTTGGCGCGAAGCTCGCCTATGCGATGCTTCTCAAATACGCCTGGGCAGACGACGCCTGCTTTCCGGGGCAATTGAAGCTCGCCGACGACATGGGCGCAGGGGAGAGGAGCGTGCGCACTTACCTAAAAGAGCTGGAGACGGCTGGCCTTTTGGAGATCACTCAGCGCGGGCTTGGAAAGACCAATCTCTACCGGCTGTTTCTGACTGTGGAAAAGCCGGCCCGCCGCCGGGCCTGACCGGCAAAATTTGCCGGTCAAGAACGGCAATGATTGCCGCTCTGGAGCGGCGGAATCTGCCGGTCTCTCTATATAAGAATACGCATTTGAGAATACCCATATTGAAAAATACTCAGTCAGGGATGCGCTTTGAAAAAGAGGAAACGGAATTCGAAAACGCGATGACGAAAACCATGACCCCAGCACGCCATCGACAGGGAATGGCTTGACAGAGCCTCATTTTTATTGTCGCACAACATTTATTTCGCGTCGCATCGATCGGCATGAAGGCAACAGCAGCAGCAAGCGCATGGATCGTGCTATCATGCCTTGCATATGCGATCCGCCGCTCTGGCGCGACCGAGACGCACAACATCGCCGAAATCGGCGGCGCTAAATTCCCCGCTCAAATTTCCTGCTGACTTCCGTAACAAGATTCTGTGCGGCGATGCGCTTGAACTCATGCGCGCCATGCCGGCCGGCTCCGTGAATCTCGTGATCACTTCGCCGCCCTACAATCTAAAAAACTCCACCGGCAACGGCATGAAGGACGGGCGCGGCGGTAAATGGGAGCGCGCTGCGTTGAAGAA
>VGDT01000123.1 GCA_016869595.1 Alphaproteobacteria bacterium | reverse complement strand
CCGGTCTATTGCGCGATCTGCGTCAACCTCGGTTGGCGTCATGCTGAAACCCGCGAGAAGCGCGTCGAACTCATCTGGACGCAGATCCTCCACTGGTTCGGTGTTCTCATAGCAATGTGGATCGTACATTCGGAATTGGTGCGCGGCGTCGTAGACAATAACGCCACCGGCCTCAACTTGATGACGATACTTGCGCTCGCGACGTTTCTCGCGGGCGTGCACGCGAAAGCATGGCAAATATCCATTGTCGGCGTGGCGCTTGCGCTTTGCGTTCCCGCGATGGCTTTCATTCACCGCTCCGCCTTCTTGTTCACCATAGTGGCGATCGCGGGACTCGTTCTCGTTGGCGTGATGGTCGGGGTGTCGACCTATGCACAGAAACGCGCGGTCGCGCAGTCGACCTGAAGAGGGGGAGAGTTTGAAGCGCTCCAGTGACGTGAAGCGCGACAAAGGCGCGGCTATGGTCGAGTTGGCGCGACATAAGCCTTCGCGCGCGCCAGAGGCGGCGCGAGAATGTGATCGTTCCGTGGCAGTCCAGTCAGATCGCGCGCCTCAACGCCTCAAACCAGCGCGCAGGGAGCTTGCGACCGCGCCCGCGCCCGTCGCCGGACCCATCCGCACCGATCTTGATCGGTTCGTGCGGTCGTCGATCATGCGTTTGTCCCTCGGCCGCTCTCCGATCTCATTGCTGAACGCCAGCACTGACTGGATCAGTCATCTCGCGCTGTCGCCGGGCCTCCAACAGCGCCTGTACGGTCTCGCGCTCGAGCAGACCGCACAGCTATGGGAATATGCGATCAATTGCGCGTTCATAGGGGAAAGAGAGCGTTGCGTCATGCCGGCGCCGCAGGACAAACGCTTCGCGGAACCGGAATGGTCGACATGGCCATTCAACTTGATACATCAGAGCTTTCTGATGACTCAGGACTGGTGGGAGCGCGCGACGACCGCGGCGCCGGGCGTATCTCCCCACAACGCCGGCGAGGTGTCATTCCTCGCGCGTCAGATCCTCGATCAATTCTCTCCCAGCAATTTCATCGCGACCAATCCGGTTGCGCTGCGCAAAACATTGGACAGCGGCGGGCGCAATCTTTGGAACGGCGCCCTCAACTTCATTGACGACCTGCAGCGCGTAGTTGAAGGCCGACCGCCTGCGGGGACCGAGGCTTTCAGGGCCGGAGAGACGGTCGCCTGCACGCCCGGAAAGGTCGTCTACCGAAACGAGCTGATCGAGCTCATTCAATACGCGCCTGCGACGGACAAGGTTTATCCCGAGCCGATCCTGATCGTGCCCGCATGGATCATGAAATATTACATCCTCGATCTATCGCCGGAAAATTCCCTGGTGCGGCGCCTCGTTGAAGGCGGGCACACGGTCTTCATGATCTCGTGGCGCAACCCGCGGCCTGAACATTCGGACCTCGGCATGGATGATTATCTCTTGCATGGAATCCACGAGGCGCTCTCGGTCGTGAAGGCCGTGACGCCCGGTCAGGCCATCCATGCGGTTGGCTATTGCCTGGGCGGCACTCTGCTGTCCATCGCCGCCGCCGCGCTCGGTCGGCGCGAAGAACATTCGCTGAAAACATTGACCTTGCTGGCGGCCCAGACGGATTTCGCGGACGCTGGCGAGCTGACCTTGTTCATCGACGAGAGCGAGGTGACGTTCTTGGAGGACCTGATGGCGACGCGCGGGCTGCTGGATGCGCGGCAGATGGCCGGCGTCTTCCACCTACTGCGTTCCAACGATCTTATCTGGTCGCGTCTTGTGCATGACTACTTGCTTGGCAAGCGAACGCCCGTTTCCGACTTCATGGCGTGGAGCGCTGATGCGACCCACATGCCCTACCGCATGCATAGCGAATATCTGCGGCGGTTGTTTCTCAACAACGATCTGGCGTCAGGCCGCTACGTTGTCGGCGACCGGCCGGTAGGGCTCGGCAATATCGACGCGCCGATGTTTGTGGTCGCGACAACATGGGACCACGTCGCGCCCTGGAAGTCGGTATACAAGATTCATCTTCAGGCTGACGTTGACATCACATTTGTGCTGACGACCGGCGGCCACAATGTCGGGATCGTCAACCCGCCCAAAGCCTCCACCCGAGAATATCGAATCGGAACGCATCCTCACACGGCCGCTTACGTTTCTCCAGAGCATTGGGTCGAAACGCACGCCCCCGTCGCGGGATCATGGTGGCCGGCCTGGATGGACTGGTTGAAGCGAAATTCTTCAGCGCCGACGCCGCCGCCGCAAATGGGCGCGCCCGATTCCGGGTTTGCCCCGATGGAAGACGCGCCCGGCGTCTATATCTTCAACCGCTGAGTTAATTCGCCGAATTGGGCTGGGGCGCGGTTAAGCAAGTCAAGGGAGGAGATGCGACATGAGTACCCTGGATGTGAGAGAGGAATTGAGCGCCATGCAGAGCTTGTTCCTGCCGACTTCCGCGGTCTCCGAGGCGGTGCGAGCGAATGCGCGCACGTTTTGGCATAACCAGGACAAAGTCATTGACAGCATGCAAAGCTTTGCAAATGGCTGGTTCGAACGACGTCATGCGGGCGCCCGCGCGGCGCTGGAAGCCGCTGAGCGAATGTGCGAGGCGACGACGCCAATAGATCTACTTCGCGAATACCAGGATTGGGCCAGCGGTTCTTTCCAACGGGTGATGGCTGACGGATTGGCGTGCCAGCA
>VGDT01000122.1 GCA_016869595.1 Alphaproteobacteria bacterium | reverse complement strand
CGAGCCTGAATATCTGTTCGGCATATTCGAAAATCTGCCTGCCGGCGTCAGTCAGCGTCAACCGTCGGCCGTCCTTGTGGAAGAGCTGAGAGTCGATCGCCTTTTCGAATGCCGCGATCTGGCTGCTGATGGTCGGTTGCGACAATCCCAGCCGTTCGGAGGCGCGCGTGATCGTGCCGGATTTTGCGACCGTCCAGAAGTAGTAGAGGTGCTGGTAGTTCAAACGAGCCAACGGCGTCTCCCGTCGATTGAGCCACGGCAACCCTTGCGCCGAGCTATTGGGGTGAGAACGACATCTGCGCCGCCCTGGCTGGAATCCTTCTGAAATGCCTGAATCTCGTTCGGGAGCGCAAACGAGCCGATAGCTCGATTGACTTCTTGACTAACTGGTAAGCACACAAGGGGTGGTTGGCAATCCGACCCAAGCTATACCAGATATTTGTTTTCTCGATTTCCGGGCGCCACACTTTCCTTAGAGCTGAAGTTCAGGCAAGTCTCACATAAATTTAAGTTGCGGAGCGGATCTCGCGGGCTTCACGGTCGCCAACGTGCGCGGCTTTATGGGCGGTGAGGCGCGCACGCGCTTGGCGGGGTAACGGCTGCGTTCGTTTCCACTGCCCCAACCATCGTCATTCCTTCGTCGCGCATGGCGACGCTGCCAACGCGTGGTATTCATCACCGAAGCCACGAGGGAGCGCGCCGTGGACGTGCCGCACAAAAGCCAGTGGAAGGTAACCGCCGACAGCGGCGACCCCGGTCTTGCGATTGATGACCACTACGCGACGACGTGGCGATCCGATCCATCGACGACGCCTTGGCTGGAGATCGATCTTGGGGTTGTTGCGACGCTCGGCGGACTGGAAATCTATTGGGGCAAGCAAACGCCAATAAACTATGGGTTCGAATCGTCGCGTGACCGCAAGACCTGGGCGCATCTTTGCCGCACTGACCATGGCGAAGGCGGACAGGAGGTTTTTGCCTTCCCGCCAGTCGCAACGCGCTTCGTGCGCTGGCGTTGCGCCAACCCGGAACCGCTGCGCACGCCGGAAATCATCGAGCTCAATCTTTACAGCCCGGCCAACGCGACTTCGGTAATAGAGGAAGGTCGTATCGCAGCCCTGGGCTATGGCCCGGTGAACCTGCCTCCCGGCGAGAGCATCACGGTTGATTTCGGCTATGTCAGGTTTCCCCTCGGCGCCTTCATCAAATGGGGAGAGACTTACGGAACCGTTTTTTCGGTTTATCTCTCCGACGACGGCGCAGCCTTCCGGGAAGTCGGCCGGATCGCCACCGGCGATGGCGACAAAGACAACTTCTGGTGGCGCTCCACGACGAGCCGCTTCCTTCGTTTGACGGTGCATGAAGCGAGTTCGCCCGAAGGCGCCGTCGTCAATGAGCTCAAACTCCGCCTCTTGAACAAAGATCGCATGCCGTTCGGGCAATTCGAGCGGGCGGCTCGGGCCGGACGCGGCGAACTGTACCCGCAGTCTCTCCTGGGCCGGCAGGTCTATTGGACGGTCGTAGGGGAGCGAGAGCGGCCGGCGGAAGCGCTGTTTGATGAATATGGGAATCTCGAGCCGCAAGCCGACGGCCCGCAGATTACGCCCCTTCTCAGACTGGGCGGCGTCCTGCACGGCGCACCCGCAAGCGAATCCGTCAGCCAATCGCTACTTGAGGGCGCGTTGCCCCTTCCATGCGTCACCTGGTCCAGGCTGGGCGTCGAACTCAGGGCGACGGCCATTGCGCACGCCGGCGAAGCGCTGGTTGAATACTGCATCACGAACAGGAGTGGTCGGCGGGGCGATGGAGCGCTTGTCCTCGCGGTGCGGCCTGTTCAAATCAATCCTTACTGGCAACATGGCGGTCACGCGGCCATCGACGCCATCGTCGTCGATGGCCGGCAGGTGTGGGTCAATAATCGGATGTTCGCCGCTTTTTCGCGCGAACCGGAATTTGTCTCCGTTGCGGACTTCGACAATGGAGACGTCATAAGACTGATCGAGAAGGAACGCCGACAAACTAATCGCAGCCTTTGTTCGCTCTCCGGCCTGCTCAGCGCCGCCTGCGAGTTCAACTTTTCCCTGGAGCCCGGACGGAGCGTCGCCGTAATCCTCTCGTCGCCAATGTGGGACGGCGTCAAGCCGCGCCCGGACATAAATTTTTGGGCCATTCACCAGGAAGTCGCCCGTGCTTGGCGGGAAAAGCTCGGCCCGCGGAAGATTACAGTGGGTGATCGAGAGGTCAGCGACACCGTTGAGGCGCAGACGGCGCTTATCCTGATCAACGCGACGCAACACGCCTTCAAGCCCGGACCCCGCAATTACGACCGCACCTGGATTCGCGATGGTTCGTCGCAGGCGCTCGCGCTGCTCTGGGCTGGTTTGATAGACGAGGCGAAAGCTTATGTCCTCTGGTATGCGGAACGCATCTATGAGAACGGCATGGTGCCGCCGATCCTAAATTTGGACGGGAGCGTCAACCGGGGATACGGAAGCGACATTGAATTTGATGCGCAAGGCCAGTTCGTCGGCATCGCCGCAGACATTTATCGCGTTACCCGGGATCGCGACTTTCTACGGGCCGTTTTCGAACCTGTAGTCCGGGCAACTAGGTTCATCGAGGAACTTTGCGCAAGAACAATTGCGCTGCACGGCCCGGAGAGTTGGCTCCACGGCCTCTTGGCTCCCTCCATCAGCCACGAGGGCTACGGCAAACCTTCATACAGTTACTGGGATAACTTCTTTGCCT
>VGDT01000121.1 GCA_016869595.1 Alphaproteobacteria bacterium | reverse complement strand
GGTCTCGCGCTTCGCCCGCAATAGCCGCTGTCAGGATACATCCTTTGGTTAGAAAATCCGTCCTTCGTCCTTCGTGAACCGCCACACCGGAATTCCCATTTTCCGCGCCTTGTCTGCGAGATTCTCAACGATCCCCGATCCAGGAAAGACGATGACCCCGATGGGAAGCGCTTCGAGCATCGCGTCATTGCGCTTAAACGGCGCCGCGTTCTTGTGACGCGTCCACTCGGGCTTGAAGGCGACCTGAGGAATTTTGCGGTTATCGGCCCAGCACGCCGCGATGCGCTCGGCGCCTTTCGGCCCGGCTCCGTGAAGCAAGATCATATCGGCATGCTTCGCGCGCACCTTGTCGAGCGTCTCCCAGATCCGACGATGATCGTTGCAGTCCGCGCCGCCGGCGAAGGCGATGCGAGGCCCAGGAGGCAAGAGCACCTGCGTCTCGATGAGCTTCTTAGCGTTCAGGAAATCCCGGCTGTCGATCATCGCCGCCGTGAGAGCGCGGTGATTGACCTGCGATCCCGAGCGCGGACGCCAGGAAGAGCCCGTCTCGGTCGCGTAAAGCTCTGCGAGATGGTCGCGGAAGAATTCGAAGGCGTTGCGACGTTCAACCAACGTAAGCCCCTGCGCGATCAGCCGCTCCAGTTCGACCGAGCGGATTTCGGAACCGTCCTGTTCGGTCTGCGAGCGCCGTTGCGTGGTTTCATTGTCGTCGAGTTCCCGGCCGATGCGTTCCGCCTTGCGATGGAAGAGATTAACGAAGGACCAAAGAAGGTCGGGAAGGTCTGCCTCCAGGCGAGTGTCGAGAAAGAGGCCCGACAGAGCATCGACAGCGGATTCGAGCGCACGGGATGCGGCGTCTGAAGCGGGCAGGGGACGCGGATCCGGCTCGTCGTCCAGGGGGCGATAGCCGTGCAAAGCGAGTTCATCGAGGAGTTGCGAGGAGGGGGCATTCTCGCCGAGACCGACTTCAGCTTGATCGTCATGGGCGGAAGACGTGTTTCGCATGGCGGCTGTTCCTTCGCTTGAGGCCGCGCCGTTCGCGGCCTGACAGCGATCCCGAGCCACGGGCGGGCTGCGCCGCACCCGAAGGGCCGCAGCGAAGCGGAGGACGCGCGGCGGCGGCTTTTTTGCTCCGCGCGGAATGCCCGCCGCAAAGCCGGCGGGCAGGGAAAAAAGCCGCCGCCGCGCGTTGCGGATCAGCAGGCCGTTTGTGGCGACATCGCTGCTCTTTCAGGCCCGCGCGCGGCCCACTGGGGAAGAGTCCGCCGATCGAAAAACAAACAAGCCCGCGACGATGGCGAGCTGTCTCGGGATGACGCGACGACCAGCCGATCGCTGCTACCGACCAGCGAGGCCGGCGCCTTTGACACGCTGCGACCACTCCAGCCTCCGGAGCGGCTGCGGCTGGGCGCTCCTTAAGCGGAGCCTGATCGCCGAAGCTAGACCGTTACCAATTGAGAGACCGGACGAGCGTGGCATATTGACCGTAATTCGAAATCGTGATTTACGATTTACGGCATGATTATCCCTCGCCCCCGTGCCGAAACTGCCGTCCGCCAGAGCTTGGCGCGAGCGCCTGCGGTCGTTCTGCTCGGCCCGCGCCAGATCGGAAAAACAACTCTCGCCAGAAAAATTGCCGAAAGCGAAAAGGCCGCGCTTTATCTCGACCTCGAAAAGGCCGCCGATCTGCGTCGCCTCGAGGATCCCGGCGCCTTTTTGCGAAGCCAGGCCGGGCGGCTGGTCATTGTCGACGAAGTTCATCGCCTCCCGAGCCTTTTCGCCGAGCTGCGCGGGATCATCGACGAGCGTCGGGAAGGGGGTATGCGAACGGGTCAGTTTCTGCTGCTCGGCTCCGCCTCGCTCGACCTGGTGCAGCACGCCTCGGAAACTCTCGCCGGCAGGGTCGTGTATCTCGAACTTGCGCCGATTACGATCGACGAGGCGCGTGGAGCCGCCGTGAGCGCCGATGCGCTCTGGTTGCGCGGCGGATTTCCTGAAAGTCTCATCGCTCTCGACGACGCGGAAAGTCTCGAGTGGCGTAGAAACTTCATCCGCAGCTATTTGGAGCGCGACGTGCCGATGTTCGCGCCGCGCATGCCGTCGAACACGATCGGACGCCTTTGGACGATGCTCGCCAACGCCCAAGGCTCTTTGGTCAATAGCGCTCGGTTCGCGCAGGGGCTGGGCGTTTCCGCTCCAATGATCAATCGCTATATCGATTTGCTCGCCGACCTGATGCTCGTGCGGCGGCTCCCGCCCTGGAGCGGCAATCTGAATAAGCGGCTGGTGCGCTCGCCCAAGGTTTATGTTCGCGACAGCGGCGTCGTTCACGCGCTGCTCGAACTCGAAACCCTCGATCAACTGCTCGGTCACCCCGTCGTCGGCCCGAGTTGGGAGGGATTCGTGATCGAAACATTGATTGACGCGGCGAGCCCCAAGCGTGTCCCTATGTTCTATCGCACGCAAGACGGCGCCGAAATTGATCTTCTGTTCGAACGCGCCGGAAAAATCGAAATGGCCTTCGAGGTGAAACGCTCGACCGCGCCTAGGATCGAACGGGGCTTTTTTCTCGCCTGCGACGATTTGCAGATCGAACGGCGATTTGTCGTTTATTCCGGACAAGACAGCTATCCGGCGACACATGGCGCCACAGTCATGTCGTTGGAGGAAGCCGTGGCGCTCCTGCGCTAAGAATCCGGGTGAGCTGCAGTCGTCGACTGTCGAGTTTGCGCTCCTCCTACCCTCACCATTGG
>VGDT01000120.1 GCA_016869595.1 Alphaproteobacteria bacterium | reverse complement strand
AATCGCGGTCGATGTGGTATGTTCCTGCATGGCGTTGCTTCCTTTCGTGGAATCAGCACCCCGAGCCTAACGGCTCAAGGCGAGCAACGCCGCTCCTCCTTTTTCAACAATGATCGGGACATCCCCGATGTTCGGGCGGCTGAAGGATTTCCGACGCATTGCAACGAGATATGATCGACTCGCAGCAAACTTCCTCGCAGCCGTCTGCCTTGCCGCGACCGTCAGCTATTGGTTATGAGTCCGGAGCCTAATATGAGTCATGGACGGTTCGATTTTTTGTACCTCATCAATATTCACCATTGAAAATATTAGGAGTTGGAATCATGGCAGGAAACGCTAGTGACGTCGAAACGAGCCAAGGAAGAATAATTCGCTACATATCGATGGCCGGTGGCGCGGTTGCTAAAGCAATCCGGAACGCGGCTCAGCGCGTATATAATTTCATCAGAGAGTTGCAGCCAAGAGAAACTCTTATTTGCATTTTACTGTTTGCTGCCTGGGTTGGGCTGTTTGCGGCGGGTGCGACAGTTAAATCGCAACCTATCATTGAGAATATGAGCCCGAATAATTTTCTATTTTACCTGCCTGCAATTGCTATCACATACGCCTATTCAAATATAGCATTTCTCGCGCTACTGTCTGGATCGCTTGGCGGTCTCCTCAGCAATTTAAGCTTGAATTCTTATATTACAACTACAAAAACAACGTTAGAAGAACTTCTTAAAGGATCCAATTCAAGGAGCATAGCTTATCAATTGGAGCCGCCGATCGCCAGCGCTATACGTAGCTTCGCGGTATATTTGCTGTATATCGCTGGGATTTCTATTGTTGTTCCCGGATCAGGCGGAAAAGGGGGCGAGCTCTTGGTCGACGGGCCTCAGTATATTCGGATAGCTGGCATAATTTCGGCTGTCGGATTTGCCGTCGGCTATGATCCGACCATCTTCACCGGACTCCTTGCCAGGCTGAGCCTCGGTCAACCTGCGTCAGATATCGACCAAGCTGCAACGCAGGAAAAACAAAAGCCTCAAAGTTAGCAGGGCCGTGCTTCTCTAGCGAGTGTCTGGTTTGGACTGGCGCTAACAACGAAAGCACTCTAAAGGCGAGGTTCGTTGACCTCCATCGTGACGGATTTTGCCCTCTTGACCGCTTCCTCCACCCGCGACCCCGTCTCGCGGCGTCGCACCTTCGCGATCATCTCGCACCCCGACGCCGGCAAAACCACGCTGACCGAAAAGCTGCTGCTGTTCGGCGGCGCGATCCAGCTTGCCGGCGCGGTCAAGGCCAAGCGCAACGCCCAGCAGACGCGTTCGGACTGGATGAGCATCGAGCGCGAGCGCGGGATCTCTGTCGTGACCTCGGTGATGACCTTCGAATATGGCGGCTGCGTCTTCAATCTCCTGGATACGCCCGGCCATGAAGACTTCTCCGAGGACACCTATCGCACGCTCTCCGCCGTCGACGCCGCGGTGATGGTGATCGACGCCGCCAAGGGCATCGAGGCGCGCACGCGCAAGCTTTTCGAAGTCTGCCGTCTGCGTGACATTCCGATCGTCACTTTCATCAACAAGCTCGATCGCGAAGCGCGCGACCCTTTCGAGCTTCTCGACGAAATCGAGAAGACGCTGGCGCTCGACGCGACGCCGATCACTTGGCCGATCGGATCGGGAAAGAGCTTCGCCGGCACTTACCGCTTCGCCACGAAAACCGTCCGACAGCTCGACAAGGACGGCGACGAATCGGCGACGAGCGGCCTCGACGATCCGCTGTTCGATACGCTGCTGCCGGGCGGGGCAGATGCGTGGCGCGAGGAGGCGATGCTCGCTGAAGAGGGCAACAAGCCCTTCGATCTTGCGGCCTTCCGTGAGGGCCATCTGACGCCGGTCTTCTTCGGCAGCGCGCTGCGCAATTTCGGCGTTCGCGATCTCATCGACGCGATGGCCGAATATGCGCCAAGTCCGCGCGCCCAGGAGGCTGACAAGCGTCTCGTCGAGGCGAAGGAGCCGAAAATGACCGGCTTCGTCTTCAAGATTCAGGCGAATATGGATCCGAACCATCGCGACCGCATCGCCTTCATGCGCGTCTGTTCGGGCAGGCTCTCGCGCGGCATGAAGGCGAAGCTCATTCGCACCGGCAAGAACATTCCGATTAATGCGCCGCAATTTTTCTTCGCGCGCGACCGCTCGATCGCCGACGAAGCCTATGCGGGCGACGTCGTCGGCCTGCCCAATCACGGACAGCTGCGCATCGGCGACACGCTCACCGAAGGCGAGGAAATCGTCTTTCGCGGCGTGCCGAGCTTCGCGCCGGAAATTCTACGTCGCATTCTCATCGGCGACGCCATGAAGGCGAAGAAGTTGCGCGAAGCGTTACAGCAGCTCGCGGAGGAGGGCGTCGTGCAGGTGTTTACGCCGCATGACGGGTCGGGTCCGATCGTCGGCGTCGTCGGGGCGCTCCAGCTCGACGTGCTGGCGACGCGTCTCGACGCCGAATATGGTCTGCAGACGCGTTATGAGCAGCCGCGCTTCACCATCTGCCGCTGGATCGCTTCTAACGAGCCGGCGAAGCTGAAGAGCTTCATCGACGCAAATGCTTCCAGCGTCGCCGACGATCTCGACGGCGCGCCGGTCTTCATGAGTTCGTCGGCGTTCCAGCTCAACTATGACGCCGAACGCAATCCGGCGATCACATTCTCTGACGTGAAGGACTATCAGAAGCGGGCGGCCTAGCTGTGGAGCCTCAACAGGTTGTGCTTGGTGAGGCCGAGGCGACTGATTGGCGTTTGGTATTTTATCCCGCCATGGGGGCGATGCCAGTTGTATCTGTGCATCCAGACGGGCAGCTCGTCGGCGCGTTGGTTTGATGACGCATAGGCTGTTGCA
>VGDT01000119.1 GCA_016869595.1 Alphaproteobacteria bacterium | reverse complement strand
TGGCACAACAGCTCGGAGTGGGATCGGACGTTTATAGCGAATACGCGCACCGTGACGAAACCCGTCGCGAGCATCTGGGCGACATACAGTCATATCTTTGCGTTCGTCCTTTCAGCCGCGATGATTACCGCTATGTCGCAAAGATTGCGACGACCGAAGCGATTGGCACGGATCGTGGCCATGCGATCGTTGCAGCCATGATCGAGGCTTTGAGATCCCGTGGCATTTTGTTGCCTGCGCCGACAATTTTGGAGCGCATCGGCTTGGCGGCACGCGCTCGCGCCCGAAAGCAGGCTCACACGAATCTTATAGAGGGATTGGAACAACAAACGATCGCCGCACTGCAGGCGTTGATAGCAGTCAGAAACGATAGAGACCGCACGCAGCTTGCCTGGTTGCGTGACTGGCCAGAGGCGCCGACGCAGAAGAACCTGGTTGGCGTCGTCGAGCGCTTGCAATTCATCCGCAGCTTGGGCGTCGGTCCAGATCGCGAACAACGGATTCATCGCGCGCGTTACAGGGCGATCGCCAAGGAAACGGCCATTCTCAGCGCTCAGCATCTTTCGCGGTTCGACACGCCGCGCCGAACGGCGACTCTGGTCGTGTTCGCCCGCGAGATGGAAGCGATCCTCACGGACGCGGCGCTGGTCATGTTCGACAAGATGCTTGGCGGTGTCTACCGTCGCGCCGAACGCGCCTACAGAGAAAATGTTGTCCATCGAGCGAAAGCGCTCGATGCTTCGGCGCGAGCGCTTCTTCATATGGCGAAAGCCATGTTGGCCGCGAAGGAATTGGGAGAGGACCAGGACGCGGCTGTCGAACGCTCGCTCGGCTGGGAACGCTTGAAAGCGCTCGTCGCGGAAACAGAAATTGTCGTCACCAACACGCGCGAAGATAATCTGACCGAAATCGTCGAAAGATATCCGACGGTGCGCCGGATGATACCGGTCCTGCTCAACGCATTTGTGTTCCGCTCATGGAAGCCAAACGACTCGTTGCTCGACGCACTCGATCTGTTGCGCGGACTTTATGCGGCGCGGCCGAGACAACTTCCGCAGCGCCCGCCCACAGCGTTTCTGAAAGCGACGTGGCGCAAGCTCGTTGGACGAGGATCTGCGTTTGATCGTCGGGCCTATGAGGTCGCAGTCATGATGACGTTACGCGACAGTTTGCGGTCCGGGGATATCTGGGTCGAGGGCAGCCGCGCGTTTCGCGCCTTCGGTGATTTTCTTCTGCCGCCAGAGGCTTTTGTCACACGACGACAAGAAGGCGAATTGGGGCTTGCCGTCCCGGATCGCTTCGAGGATTGGCGCACTGAGCGAACGGCCTTGCTTGAATCGCGGCTCAGTGAAATTGATGCGCTCGCGTCGGCAGGCAAACTTGTCGAAGCGGCCATAACCGCAGAAGGATTATCAATCAGTCGCATTCGTAAAGACGAGAACGATGAATCCGACGATGTCGCGCGGCGGCTCTACGGCATGTTGCCGCGCCTGCGGATCACCGAGCTTCTCGCTGAAGTCAATGGTTGGACAGGATTCGCCGAGCGCTTCGGTCATCTTCGAACGGGCGCGCCGCCAGATGAAAATATCGGGCTGATGACGGCGTTGCTCGCCGACGCAACCAATCTCGGCCTCGCCAGAATGGCGCGGAGCTCCAAGATCTTCAGTCATTCCAAACTGCTTTGGATCGCCGAATGGCATGTTCGCGATGAAACCTATCAGGCGGCGCTCGCGTGTCTGATCGAAGCGATCCACGCGCAGCCGTTCACGAGGGTCTGGGGCGACGGCGGCACGTCATCGTCGGATGGACAATTTTTCAAGGCAGGCGGCCATGGAGAGGCGCGCGCCGACCACAACGCAAAATATGGCTCGGAGCCGGGCGTTAAGTTTTATACGCATGTCTCCGATCGCTATGCGCCGTTTCACACCAAGGTCATCGCCGTCAACGCCAGCGAGGCCGCGCATATTCTGGACGGGTTGCTTCACCACGAATGCTCGCTGGACATCCGCGAGCACTATACGGACACGGCGGGCGCCGTCGATCACGTGTTCGGTCTCTGTCATCTAACGGGATTTAGGTTTGCGCCACGCATTCGTGATCTCGCCGATCGGCGTCTCTATGTCGCTGATGCCCGCGCGACATATAAATCGCTCGATCCGATGATCGGCGGCGCCATCGACTTCCGCATCATTGGTGAAAACTGGGATGAGACGTTGTGCCTCGCGGCCTCAATCAAAGCAGGAACGGTTGCGCCGTCGATTCTGATGCGTCGGCTCGCGGCTTACCCCAAACAGAATGCGCTGGCGAAGACGCTTCGGGAACTAGGCCGGCTCGAACGCACGCTCTTCACCCTCGACTGGATCAGCGACCCGGCTCTGAGGCGGCGAACGAATGCAGGCCTCAACAAGGGTGAGGCCCGCAACGCGCTCGCCAGGGCGGTGTTCTTTCATCGTCTTGGCGAGATCCGTGACCGGACCTTTGAAAACCAGCGCTACCGGGCCTCTGGGCTCAATCTCGTCGTCTCGGCCGTCATCCTTTGGAATACGGTCTATCTCAGCCACGCCGTTGCCGAGCTTCGCTCCAGCGGAGAACGCGTCCGTGACGATTTGCTCGCTCATATCGCGCCGCTCGGCTGGGAGCACATCACCTTCAACGGGGACTATGTTTGGCCGACCGAGCCGCTCCAAAACGCTTTCCGGCCCCTCAGAAACCCCCGCTCTGAGCTACTCGATGCGGCTTAGAGTACAATTTTGGGAAGATTCTGCGCTGACCCCAAGTCCTTGCGCGCTCGATCCCAACTGAACGCGGAGCAAGCGGTGTGATAGTCCACAAGGTTTGGAGGAACTGCAAAGGAGGCCGAATTCTTGCGAATCGTTGCGTAGCGGGTAGCATTGTCGGAC
>VGDT01000118.1 GCA_016869595.1 Alphaproteobacteria bacterium | reverse complement strand
CGTCAGCGATTTTCTTGCAGTACGGGAGCTCTGACATGCGCAAGCGCCGCCCCAAGCTCGCGGTCTGGAAGTTCGCTTCCTGCGACGGCTGCCAACTCAGTCTCCTCGATTGCGAGGACGAATTGCTTGCTGTCGCGGACGCGCTCGAGATCGCGCAATTCGCCGAAGCGACGCGCGCGAGCGTCAGAGGTCCCTATGATCTTTCGCTCGTCGAAGGTTCAATCACCACGCCGCATGACGCCGAGCGCATTCGCGAAATCCGAAAGAACTCGCGTTTCCTCGTCGCGATCGGCGCCTGCGCCACCGCCGGCGGCATCCAGGCGCTGCGCAATTTCGCGGATGTCGGCGAATATCTTTCGATCGTCTACGCCAGGCCGGACTATATCAGCACGCTGGCGAGCTCGACGGCCCTGTCGGAGCATGTCGCTGTCGATTTTGAATTGCGTGGCTGCCCGATCAACAAGCATCAGCTGCTCGAAGTCGTGTCGGCGTTTCTTGCAGGACGGCAACCGACCGTTCCGGCGCACAGCGTCTGCGTCGAGTGCAAGCTCGCAGGAAATGTCTGCGTCATGACGGCGCATGGGACGCCCTGCCTCGGTCCTGTCACGCACGCTGGTTGCGGCGCGTTGTGCCCGGTCTACAATCGCGGTTGCTACGGCTGCTACGGACCGATGGAGACGCCGAATGCGCCGGCGCTGAGCGTCTGGTTGCAGGCGCTTGGCCTGAGCGCGGAGACGCTAAAGCGCGTCTACCGCACTTTCAACGCCAACGCTCCGGCGTTTCGTCTGGAAAGTGAGCGCCACGAAAGCGCGTCCTAGCGGCGCGCGTTAAGGGATCTAATCCGATGGCGGTCAGGACGATCAAGGTCGACTATCTCGCCCGCGTCGAAGGCGAAGGCGCGCTCAGGGTCGTTATCCGCGACGGGGGCGTCGCTTCTGCCGAACTCAAGATTTTTGAGCCGCCGCGTTTTTTCGAGGCGTTTCTGCGCGGACGCGCTTTTTCCGAAGCGCCTGACATTGTCGCGCGCATTTGCGGCATTTGTCCCGTCGCCTATCAGATGAGCGCGGTGCAGGCGATCGAGGACGCGCTCGGCGTCGATGTCGGCGCGCCGCTGCGCGCGTTGCGGCGGCTCATATATTGCGGCGAATGGATCGAAAGCCACACGCTGCACGTCTATATGCTGCACGCGCCGGACTTCCTTGGCTACGAGGGCGCGGTCGAAATGGCCCGCGATCATGGCGACGCGGTGCGGCGCGGCCTCGCGTTGAAGAAAGCCGGAAACGCCATCATCTCGCTTCTCGGCGGACGCGAAATCCACCCGATCAATGTGCGAGTCGGCGGATTCTACCGCACGCCGCGCCGGTGCGAGCTTCAACCGCTCGTTGAAGAGTTGAAACGGGCGCGCGACGCGGCGCTGGAGACGGTGCGTTGGGCGGCCCGATTTGATTTCCCCGATCGCGAACGCGATTACGAATTCGTCGCGTTGCGGCATGAACGCGATTATCCTTTCTATGAAGGACGCATCGTCTCGACCAGCGGCCTAAATATCGCGCCTGCCGAATATGACGCGCATTTTGAAGAGACGCAGGTCGAGCATTCGACGGCGCTGCACGCGCATATGAAGAATGGCGGCGCTTATCTTGTCGGACCGCTCGCGCGCTACAATCTCAACTTTGATCGCCTCTCGCGGCTTGCAAAGGACGCGGCGCGCGAAGCGGGACTCGGGCCGGTCTGCGCCAATCCCTATCGCAGCATTATCGTGCGCGCCGTCGAAGTGCTTTACGCCTGCGATGAGGCGCTACGGCTCATCGACGCCTATGAGGAGCCCGAGCGGCCTTTTGTAGACGTGACGGCGCGAGCGGGCGTCGGCTATGGCGCGACCGAGGCGCCGCGCGGTCTTCTTTATCATCGCTATGAGATCACTACAGACGGAATGATCAAAGACGCGCGCATCGTGCCGCCGACCTCACAAAACCAGCCGAGCATCGAGGAAGATTTGCGCCGTTTCATCGGCGGCTGGCTCGAGCTGCCCGAAGCGGATTTGCGTCACCGCTGTGAACAGACCGTGCGCAATCACGACCCCTGCATTTCCTGCGCGACGCATTTTTTGCGGCTCGAGGTCGAACATGCGTCCTGACGCCGTGGATGGTCGCCGCGTCGTTCTCGGCGTCGGCAATCTTGACCGGGGTGACGACGCGGCCGGGCGTTTTGTCGCGCGCCGCCTGCGCGAGGCGCAGCTGGACGACGTCGAGATTATCGAGAAAGGTGGCGAGGCGACGCAGTTGCTTGCTGCGCTCGAGGCCGCATCAGCGGCGTTTATCGTCGACGCATGCGCCTCCGGCGTGGAAGCCGGCGCACTGCGACGCTTCGATGTCGCGGCGCAGCCTCTACCGAGCAAAGCTTTCGCGCTTTCGAGCCACGGGCTGGGCCTTGCTGAAACCATCGAATTGGCGCGCGCGCTGGGGCGACTGCCCCCTGTTTGCGTCGTCTATGCGATTGAAGGCGAATCGTTCGAGACGGGCGCGCCGCTTTCGCCAAAAGTTGCGGCCGCCATAACCGGCGTCGTCGAGAAACTGCGCGCCGAGATCGTCACGGTCGCAAAACAGGGAGAAGAACGAGATGCATGAAGCGTCCGTCATGGCCGGATTGATGCGCCGGATCGACGAGGCAGCGAAAGCCGAGCGCGCCAAAAAGGTCATCAGTCTTTCTGTGTGGGTCGGCGCGCTCAGCCATATGTCGGCCGAACATTTCGCGGAGCATTTCGAACGCGCCGCGGCTGGGAGCGCCGCCGAGGGCGCACGGCTCATCGTAACGGCTTCGCAGGATATTTATCACGTCAACGCGCAGGACATTCTTCTCGAAGCAATCGAACTGGAGGCCGATCCGTGACGACGGCGCCAGCCCGCCAGATAAAAGACGATCTTCAAACGAAGGTGCGCATGCGCGTGCGCGTGCGCGGGCTTGTGCAGGGCGTCGGGTTTCGACCTTTCGTTCATCGCGAGGCCACGGCGCGGGGTCTCGCCGGATGGGTTCGCAACAGCGCGGAAGGAGTCGTGCTGGAAGCGGAAGGCGAGCG
>VGDT01000117.1 GCA_016869595.1 Alphaproteobacteria bacterium | reverse complement strand
ATCTCCCTTTCCGGGGCCGACCCGACGCGCCATCGCGTCGCCGATCGGAGCGGCCGCCGCGCTTCGGCGCTGGCCCGATACCGGCGCCCTTCGCCTTCGTCACGGCCTTCATTACCTGCGCGACGAACGAGCGTGGTCGCCGCGACGATCCGCTGCCTCGATCACGAATTTTCCCGGCGCGGAGTCGAAGGTCGGAAGCGTCGTCGTTGCTCATGCGCAACAGCTTGCGCCAGCGAAGCCGCAAAACAAGCTACAATCCGCACAGCTCGCATCATGGCGCTGAAAAAGAAACGAAATGCGGTAGGGCTCACACCGCAAGAAATCGCTCTACCCGGAAATAACAATGTGCAGACAAAAGCATACACGCAAGCGGCACGGTTGCTTTAATCTTGCCCTCTTAATCGGGGGCATGTAAGCGTCCGATCTCTGCACATACATTGAGGAGTGCAATTGCACAGCATGTCGGGTTCCTTCGTAGCATGGAGGAGCTCCGATGAATTTGAGACATTTTGAGAACACGGCGCGTCAATCCTTCTGGATGGTTCACATTGAAGGGTGGCGTCGCAGCGGTCTGACACGGACGGAATATTGTCGTCAGCATCGCCTGACGAAGGGCACGTTCGATCGCTGGCTGACATATCTGGCTGGCAAGGAGTCTGCGCGCAAACATGTGGAGTATCAGGCGGAACTGCGTCAGCAGAAGCGCCGTGAAGAGCGAGAAAAGCGCGGGAAAAAACGCGCCCGACTGCGTTACGCTGTGAGCACTGATAAACGCAGTCGAGGCCTTCGGGCGTTCTGGGCGATGCATGTCGAAGCGATGAACTGGAGCGGAATGGGCGTGCGTGAATACGCCGCCTCCTTGCAACTTTCGCCCTATGCGCTGCGCAAATGGCGCGATCGGTTGGAGCAGGTCGAGGAAGAAATCGACTGGCGCGCGCATCTTCATCCCTCGGCCAGGGCGATTGTTAGCACTAGTGCCAGGAATGCGCCTCCCGAAAGCAGCTTGACAGACGCCCGGAAGGAGGTTCCGTCGGCGCCGCCGCGACCGAACCGGCGCTTCTTTAGTGACGAACAGAAGCTTGCGATCGCCCTGGAAACCGAACAGCCGGGTGTAAGCGTCTCGGCTGTCGCGCGAAAGCACGGGATCGTCACCGGACTGCTATTCCGTTGGCGCTCGCAGTTCGGCCTCGCGCCAAAGAAGCGCGCCCAGCTTGCGCCGGTGGTGCTGCCAGACGACACAGCGGCGGTGCGTCTTCTGCAGAACCTTGTGCAGCCCCCAGACGGGATGGCGACTGTCGAATTGCGCGACGGACGGCGTGTCTTCGCTCCTATTGGCAGCGACCCCGACGCCGTTCGAACGCATGTCGAAAGCGGGGGGATTGCGCCATGATGATTGTTCCGGCGGGCGTCAAAGTGCATTTGGCGCTGGGCTACACCGACATGCGCAAGGGCATGGACGGCCTTGCCGTTCTCGTCCAGGAAGCGCTCAAGAAGGATCCCTTCTCGGGCCACTTGTTCGCCTTCCGCGGAAAGAAGGCGACGATGCTGAAGATCCTTTTTTGGGACGGCAATGGGCTTTGCCTGTTCACGAAAAGGATCGATCAAGGCAGCTTCGTCTGGCCGACGATGGCGGGCTATGATGGTTCGATCACGCTGACGCCGGCGCAACTCGCCATGCTGATCGAAGGCATTGACTGGCGCGCGCCCGAGCGTGTCTGGAAGCCGGCGATCGCCGGCTGAAACTGCGCGGAATAGCAGGGAAAACGGGGAGAAAATGCTGGTACCGGAGAGCCGTCCGCAGTAGCATTGAACATGCGAATCGATCTCGACAATCTTCCCGTCGATCCGACTCTCCTGCAGCATCTGGTGCGCGACATGGCGGCTCTTGTCGAGAGCCGTGACAGCGAGATCGAACGCCTCCAGTTCATCATCAAGAACCTCCAGCGCGCGCAGTTCGGACGCCGTTCCGAACGGCTTGATCCCGACCAGCTGGCGCTCGCTTTGGAAGACCTCGACAGCGATGTCGCACGCGCTCGGGAAAGATCGCCGACGATCACAGGCAGAACGGAGGAACCGTCGCAAGAGACGCCGTCGCGGCGCAAAGCGCTGCCCGATCATCTGCCGCGCGACGATATTCGGCTCGATATCGAAGATCTTACATGCGCCTGTTGCGGTGGCGTGCTTCACGCCATCGGCGAGAGCGTTAGCGAGATGCTCGACTGGGTTCCAGCGGAGCTTCGCGTCGTGCGGATCGCGCGCCCGAAATACGCTTGTCGAGCCTGCGGGACGATCGCCCAGGCGGCGGCGCCGGAGCGGCCGATCGCTGGCGGTATGGCGACGCCGGCGCTGCTCGCCCAGGTGCTGATCTCCAAATATTGCGATCACACGCCGCTCTATCGCCAATCGCAAATCTTCGCACGGCACGGCGTCGATCTCAGCCGTTCGACGCTGGCTGGCTGGGTTGGGGGCGCCTGTTGGTGGCTTGAGGCGCTGCACGGTCGGCTGTGCAAAAACGTGTTCGCGAGCAACCATCTGTTTGCGGACGATACGCCCATTCCTGTGCTCGATCCGGGGCGCGGCCGCACAAAGACAGGCCGGTTGTGGGTTTATGCCCGCGAACAGCGAGGTTGGGGCGGACCGGAGCCGCCTGCCGCTATTTATCTCTATGCCCCGGACCGAAAGGCCGAACGTCCAGCTTCCCATCTTGGAAGCTTCAAAGGCGTGTTGCATGTCGACGGCTATGCCGGATTCGAGCGATTGACCGCTAATGGCGACATTATCCTCGCCGCCTGTTGGGCGCATACGCGGCGGAAGTTCTACGAAGTCGCCGAAGCCACGGGCTCGCCGATCGCCAGCGAAGCGCTGCGTCGCATCGGCGAACTTTATGCGATCGAAGCGCGCGTGCGCGGGCTGTCTTCCGCGCACCGTCTTGCCGAGCGGCGATCCTTCTCCAGGCCGATAATCGAAGCCCTTCGCGAATGGCTCGAAGCGCAGCTTTCCCAAATATCCGGGCGCAGCACGCTTGCTGAAGCCATTCGCTACGCGCTCTCGCGATGGGAAGGCTTGACGCGCTTCCTCCATG
>VGDT01000116.1 GCA_016869595.1 Alphaproteobacteria bacterium | reverse complement strand
CGCTCGACCGCTCGGCGTCAAACGGGCATTCTTATGGATGTTCATCCGGACCTCCGGGAAAAGGTGAAGCTTCGCAACTCCACTTTCCTCGGTCTCGTCCGGATGGACAACCTATAGAAAGCTCACAGCTAGGCGCCGCGAGACGGAAGACTCCATTGACTTCATGCGCCGAGGCTTCTAACGCTGCGCCCAATTTCCGCTCTTTGGCCAGACCGTCGGCGATTCGCCGACGTCTTAGGCCTCGGGGCGGCGCATTGCGTGGGTGGTCCGACGTCGGCGCGGCAGGCGCGCGGCCGTTCATTCGCGGCCGAAACTAGAGCGCTTCCCGATCACATGGAATCATGTGATCGATAAGGAATCGCTCAAAATCAAAACGTTGGAGCAGGTTCTCATCGAAAAAGTCTGTCAACTTTTTCGGAACCTGCTCTAGGCCCGCAACGAAAGTTCGAATTGGAAAATGTCTCTCAGGGTCTCTGGCAAAAACCTCAACATCGGCGAAGCCCTGCGCGTCCATGTGACGCAAAGGCTGGAGACGGCGGCAGCCAAGTATTTCGACGGTCGCGTCAGCGGCCACGTCACCATCTCGCCTGAGGGCTCGGGCTATCGGGCCGACTGCAGCGTGCATCTCGCTTCAGGAATCGTGCTGCAGGCCGACGGCCGCGCGCAGGAGCCTTATGCCTCTTTTGATCAGGCTGCGGAGCGCATCGAGAAGCGCTTGCGTCGCTATAAGAGCCGGCTCAAGAGCCATCACGAACATGGCCATGGCGCGGGCGACGGCGCTCAATCAGAGGTCGTCGCCTATCAGGTTCTCGAAGCTCCTGACCAGGAAAACGAAGCGCCTGCAGAGTTCAGCCCCGCGATCATCGCCGAGTCGACCACACATTTGCGCCGACTCTCAGTTTCCGCAGCGGTGCTCGACCTCGATCTGACCGGCGCGCCGGTCGTGGTGTTTCGGCACGCCAACACCGGCCGCGTGAACGTGGTCTATCGGCGCGGCGACCAAAATATCGGCTGGATCGACACGCCCGAAACCGAAGGCGGCGGCGCGCGCTGACGGAAGAAGTCGCGCCTACGGAAAATCGTCGTAGCGGGGCCATAATAACGGCCTTCTCGGCATGTATCTTGCCCTTTTCCCATGTCCCTCCGGATTTTGGCGAAAGTAGCGAGACGTAGAAATTTCAAGGATGGTCGAGGGCTTTGACGGCCCTAGACCTCCACGAGAAGCAGGATGATCGTCGCATGCGGCCAACGGACTTGGTTTCGCCGGATTCGGTGTGCGCCTCGCTGAAGGCGACGACGAAAAAGCACCTTCTCCAGGAACTCAGCGAGAGGGCCGGGAAGGTCTGCGGGCTGCCGGCGCGCGAGATTTTCGATGCGCTTCTCCACCGCGAACGACTGGGCTCGACCGGGATCGGCGACGGAATCGCCATTCCGCACGGCAAGCTATCGAAATTGAAAGGGATTTACGGGGTCTTCGGCCGGCTGGACCGGCCTGTCGACTTCGGCTCGCTCGACGGCGCGCCAGTCGATCTGGTCTTTATGATCCTGACGCCCGAAAGCTCAGGCGCCGACCATTTGAAGGCGCTCGCCTGCGCCGCCAGAATGTTGCGTGATCCGCATCTCGTGGCGACCATGCGCGCAACGCGCGACGACGACGCGCTCTATTCGCTTATCGCGCAGCGCTCAAAGCCGTTTGCGGCATAGGGTCCGCGCCGCTCTTAGAGCGGCGCGCTACGTTTTTGGACGCCACCCCCGTGGGAGGCGTGTCCGCCTTTGCGTCCAGCCTCCGAAGCCAACGCGTGGTCCCGCGAGAAGCTCCGTTTTGCCGGATTTACGCTCTGTCCGCCCTTGCGCCCTGCGCGGGCCGCAAGATCGGGGTTCTGCGAAAAACTGCGCTTTTCGTCAGGAACGCTCTGACCGCCTTTGCGGGCGATAGCGCGCTGTTTTTCGGGATCCATAGACGCGAAGCCGCGACTGGATTTCTTCATCTCCTCCATGGGCCGCCTCACAATTCCCCCAGCGCCTACGCGTATAACTCGTCTCCGCGGCCATTGTTTCTATAGGCCGCCACGATTTATCTCGGCGCCGGGAATGATCTTGGGGAGGGGCGAGGACCCGCAAATGCAAAACAATCGCAGTCAGATCAATGACTCACATGCCGACCCGGGGCGCCGTCCCTTCGCGTCGGCCGGCGCGGCGATCAAAAAACAGCGCCTGGCTGATGACGGCCTTGAGGCTCTCCACATTAAAGGGCTTGGCGATCAGGAAGGCCGGCTCGGGCGGCTCGCCGGTCAAAAACCGTTCGGGATAAGCGGTGACGAATATCACCGGCGTGGACATGGAGCCGAGAATTTCGTTTACGGCGTCGAGCCCGGAACTGCCGTCCGCGAGCTGGATATCGGCGAGAATTAGTCCCGGATTGCTGTTTTTGATGGCTGCGACCGCCTCGGCGTGGGTGCGCGGCATGCCGATCACGCGATGACCGAGCTCCTCGACAATGCTCCTTAGGTCGTGCGCGATCAGCGGCTCGTCCTCGATGATCAGCACGTCGGTGGCGATCTGGTCGGCGATCTCTCCATTCGCGGCTTCGATCAACGCGCCGGCCTCGCGCTCCGAAACTTTCAGAGTCTGACCAATCTGATCGAGATCAAATCCTTCGAGCGCCTGCAACAAAAAGGCGATCCTCGGCTTCAATGAGATCGCCTCGAGGTTGCGGCGGCCGTCTTCCTCGAGCGCGCCAGAGCGGTCGATGTGGGCGTTAATCGGCGACGCCGCCCAAACGTCTAGGAACAAACGGTAAACAGAGACTCGCAGATCTTCGGATTCGGCGATGCGGCCCGGTTCGGCGACGACGGTTTCGAGAGTGGCCAGCACATAGGCGTCGCCCCCTTCCCGATCCCCGACCAATGCCCGCGCAAAGCGTCTCAAATAGGGAATATGCGCAGAAATTTCTCTTGATGCCGACATGCTTTACAACTCCAGCAGCACCGAGCCTCCCGAAGGGTGACGCGTGCGAGCTAAGCCGATTCCACATTTGGACAATGCGTCAAAACTGCTCGGCATTTTAGGGAACCAATCCTTCAGCGGCGCGTTTTGCCTATCGTCCTTGCGGCGCACTATAACGCGGCGGCTCCAGAAATCATGCATATTAAAATAGAGGGCTCCATGGGGAACAAGAATCCGGA
>VGDT01000115.1 GCA_016869595.1 Alphaproteobacteria bacterium | reverse complement strand
GCTGCTTTTTTGTCTTGGCGCGTTTGTATGACGCGGAGTCCGCTTTGGCGCGGGGTGGAGCAGCCCGGTAGCTCGTCAGGCTCATAACCTGAAGGTCGTCAGTTCAAATCTGGCCCCCGCAACCAACATAAGCCCTTGAAAGCTTTCCGCTTTCAGGGGCATTTTTGTGTCTACCACATCACCGACGTCTCGCCGTGGAAGCGTCGTGGAAGCGTCATGCGGCAAGTCGCGGCGTAGGTTCCATGCGTCATCGTGACACAGAGGAGGATCGACGACCTCGTGCGGCTTAATCGTAAGCGCAAGGGCAAGAAGGTAAGCGCTTAGCCGATCCCCTTCTGCCGAAAATTTTCTGATCATGCGAAGAAGCTCCTTCTTTTTGAGGGTGGCTGTATGACCAGAGACGTCAAAATGGACGCCCAAATGGGCGTCTCGAAGGAAGGCTACGCAGGACGGATTGAGGTGCTTGCCTGCTGATTCCGATTGAAGCCGCCCACCATAACGAGATGATCGCGCCCGCCGTAACGGAATGATGCCGCCCGTCATTACGAGATGAAGCCGCCCACCGTAACGAGATAATCCCGCCCGGGGTATTTCGTGCAGTGATGGCGGTCCCCGCTGGCCTGTTTAGGTCGCGCCTCTGGGAATCCAAGGGAGCGATCGATGCCAGCGGAGAGAGTTGCGATGCGCCAGGCGCGCGAGATTATTCGCCTGAAGTTTTCGGCTTGTCTTGCGACACGCGAGATCGCGCGGCGTCTCGGGCTCGCCCCGTCGACGGTGCGCGAGACGCTGAAGCGTTTCGAGAGCGCCGGCCTCACTTCGCCGCCGCCCGACGCCATGACCGACGGCGAGCTGGAGGCCGCGCTCTACGCCAATCGCCGCAGCAAGCGGGGCCATCGGCTTCACAGCGAGCCGGATTGGCTGACGATCCGTCGGGAGTTGAAGCGCAAGCACGTCACCCTGCTGATCGTCTGGGACGAATATATCGCAGAGAATCCTGGCGGTTACAGCTATTCGCGGTTTTGCGAACTCTATCGCGCCTTCGAATCGAAGCTTTCGCCCACCATGCGGCAGACGCATGTCGCCGGCGAGCGCCTGTTCGTCGATTACGCCGGCGACGGCGCGCCGGTGGTCATCGACCGGCTCACCGGCGAAATCCGCATGGCGCAAATCTTCGTCGCCGTGCTCGGCGCATCGAGCTTCACATTCGCGCGAGCGACCTGGACGCAAACGCTGCCCGATTGGATCGACGCCCATGTCCGCGCCTTCGAGGCGATCGGCGGCGTCCCGCAGCTTCTCGTCCCCGACAACACGAAGACCGCGGTGATCAAGGCCTGCCATTACGATCCGCAGGTCAATCGCACCTATGCCGAGATGGCGACGCATTACGGCACCGCGGTTCTGCCGGCAAGGCCACGAAAGCCGAGGGACAAGGCGAAAGTCGAGCAGGCGGTGCTCATTGTCGAGCGATGGCTTTTGGGGCGGCTGCGCCATCGGACGTTTTACAGCCTGGCCGAGGTCAATGCGGCGATCGGCGAACTGTTGATTCATCTCAATGAAGAGCGGCCCATTCGCCGGCTTGGCGCGACGCGCCGACAATTGCTTGAGGACATTGATCGCCCGGCGCTCAAGGATTTGCCGATCGAGCCCTATGAGTTCAGCGAATGGCGCACCTGCCGCGTCGGCGTCGATTATCACGTCGACGCCGGCTTCCATTATTACAGCGTGCCCTATCGCTTCCTGCGCGCCGAGGTCGACGTGCGGCTGACGGCGCGCACCGTCGAGATTTTCCTCAAGGGCGAGCGGATCGCCGCGCATATGCGCATGAGCGGCAACCGCAAGCACACGACGTTGCCCGAGCACATGCCCTCCAGCCATCGGCGCTACAAAGGCTGGACGATCGAGCGCATCCGCGCTGACGCGCGGTTGATCGGGCCGGCGACGGCGGCGCTCATCGAACAAATCCTGGAGGCGAGGCCTCATCCCGAGCAGGGGTTTCGCGCCTGCCTCGGCATCGTGCGGCTCGCCGGCTCTTTCGGCGCCGAACGCCTGGAGGCCGCGGCGGAACGCGCCATCGAGATCGGTGCCAAGACCTACGGCTCGGTCAAATCCATCCTCGACAACAAGCTCGATCGGCGTCCCGCGACGAAGCGCGCCACGGACGGAGCGCCGATCCAACACGCCAACATCCGTGGCCCGCGCTACTACCATTAGGAGGAGCGAACTTGCTCAAACATCCAACCCTCGATCAACTCCACGCCCTCGGCCTGCACGGCATGGCCAAGGCCTTCAATGAGATCGCCGCCGCCGATGAAGCAAACGGCCTCGGCCATCATGAATGGCTGGGGCTCTTGCTCGACCGCGAAGCGTCGTGGCGGCGCGACAAGCGGTTCGCGACCCGACTGCGCTACGCGAAATTGCGCCAACAGGCTTGTGTCGAAGACGTGGATTATCGCAGCCCGCGGAGTCTCGATCGCGCCCTCTTCCAAAAGCTCGTCGAGGGCGAATGGATCGACGCCCACGACAATCTCGCCCTCATCGGGCCGACTGGTGTCGGGAAAAGTTGGTTGGCGTCGGCGCTCGGCCACAAGGCCTGTCGCGATAATCGCTCGGTGCTCTATCACCGTTGGCCCAAGCTCTGCGAAGACCTCGCGCTAGCGCGCGGCGACGGGCGCCATCCGCGGATTTTGCGCTCGCTCGGGCGCGCCGATCTCTTGATCCTCGACGACTGGGGGTTGGAGCCCCTCGACGCCAGCGCCCGCCACGATCTCCTCGAAATCCTCGAGGAGCGATACGGCCGCCGCTCGACGGTCGTCACGTCGCAACTCCCCGTGAATCGCTGGCATGAAGTCATAGGCGACCCCACTTACGCCGACGCGATCCTGGATCGCCTCGTCCACAACGCCCACCGCATCGAGCTTTCCGGCGAAAGTCTGCGCCGCGCCCGCGGCAAACGGAGCAAGACGGCTTGACCAAACCTCGCCACCGGTGAGACAAAATCCATCGGCCAGCAAGCTCGCCAGCCGGGCGGCATCATTCCGTTACGGTGGGCAGCATCATTCAGGAATCCCGGGCGGCATTATCCCGTTACACCCGGGCGGCTTCGTCGGAATCCGCAGGTGAGCCAGCGGCACAAACATTTCTTGCGACCGTTGTCGCTGCAACGCCACATAGTCCTTGACGATGGTAATGCCGCCCGTGAAGCCATGCTCGTCCCGTAGGCGTTCGAAAATCCGCTTC
>VGDT01000114.1 GCA_016869595.1 Alphaproteobacteria bacterium | reverse complement strand
GAACACATTGCGGATCGTTCCGACGACGATTGGCATTGGGTCAGTTTGGAAATTTGCGCCCTTACGGATGATTTTCCGTTATCCTGTCGCGCCGCGCCGTTCCTAGGTCCGCGCCGCCCCCCCCCCGTAGCCCGTCTCGGAGCCGGGAATCGGTCATGCAGCGCTTTCATATTTTCCGAACCGCTATCGGTCCCTGCGGCATTGCATGGAGCGAAGAGGGCGTGACGTGTTTCCAATTGCCGGAACGGGACGACGCAGCTTTGACGCGACGCATGGCGAAGGCTGATCGGTGGTCAGGCGCCTTGCCTTCGCCGATTGCGCAAGCGATCTCGGACCTTGAGCGATATTTCCGCGGCGAGAAGGTCGATTTCTCGACCCTGCGGCTGGACCTTCGCGCCTGCAGCCCGTTTCACAAGGCCGTCTATGATGGGACCCGCGCAATTGGCTGGGGCGCCGTCGCGACCTACGGCGAGATTGCCCGTGGCGTCGGATCGCCAGGCGCCGCGCGCGCGGTTGGACACGCTCTGTCGAGAAATCCGATCGCGATCATCATACCCTGTCATCGCATCTTGGCCGCCGGCGGAAAAATCGGCGGATTTTCCGCTCATGGCGGCACGAGCGCGAAGGCGCGCCTGCTTGAAATCGAAGGCGCGCGTTTTGGCCGAGGGGCTGCCGCAAATCCTGACTGCACCGGAACGTCATCTTGGCGATAAGCCGACGGAACCTCTCCGACATCTGTTCGCTCAGCGCCCTCGCCTATGAATTGCTGACGGGAAAACTGCCGTACGGCCGCCATTTCGCGAACCGTCGCGACGTCAGCCGACGGCGCTATGTCCCGGCGGTCGCGCTCGACGATTCGATTCCGCCGTGGGTCGGCGCGGCGCTGGAGAAAGCCGTGCATCGCGAGCCGTCGAAGCGCACCGCGGCGCTTTCGGCCTTGGTGGAGGACTTGCGCCGGCCAAACCCTTCTTATGCGCTTGGCCGTCCACGCCCCTTGCTCGAACGCAATCCAGTGGCCTTCTGGCGCTCGTCCTGGCGGCGAGCAAACTCGTGCTGATCTATTTGCTGACGCGTTGACGCGGAGCGCCCGGGCTCCGATCGCCCGATGGGCGCTCGCGTTCGGTTAACCCTTCCGATTGAGTTGCGTTTCGCAGGCGCCGAATTCGATTCCGGTGATGTTCGCCGCTCCCGCGAGGATTGACACATATTGGGCGAGCGCGCGCCGCTCGACGGATTCGGCAAGATAATCGACGATGCGTTGATGGACCGCTTCGAACGGAAGTTCGCGGCCCTCGATGCGCTGGCGCAGTCGAATGACATGAAAGCCAAAGCGGGTCTCGACGGGCGCCGCGGTCGTCTCGCCCGGCGCCAGCGTCGCCAGAGCCTTGTCGAATTCCGCCGTCGTCGCGCCGCGGGTGATCTGCCCGAGATCGCCGCCATGCTGACCTGACGGGCAGGCCGAATGCGCCTTCGCCAGATCGCCGAAGCGATGCGGCTCCGCATGAAGCATGGCGATCGTCGCCTCGGCGTCGCATTTAGCGCTTTCGCGGGCGGCCGCGTTGGACGGCGCCGCCGCGAACAATATATGGTCCGCCTCGAAGAGATCAGCCGAGCGGATCCGTTTCCGGTTCTGCTCGTAGTAGCGGCGGCACGAGGCTTCGTCCGGCATCGGCGTTTTTACTCGCGCCTCAACGAGCTGGCGCGCCAGCGCTTCCTCGTTCGTTTCTTTCCGGCCTTCCGAGTCGGCGACAGGCGCCGGCTCAAGGCCCAGCCGCAGCGCCTCGTCGAGAAGAAGCTGACGAATGACCAGCGCCGTCGCCGACTGGCGCCAAGCCTCGGCGGGCGTAGCGGCGGGATGATGCTGCGTCTCGCGCGCGATTGCCTCGCGCGAAATGACGACGCCATTCACGCTAACGACATTGACCCAAGACTCGATCGCGGCTGCAACGCTGGCGCAACTCATGCCGTTCACTCCGCCGGTTGCGTTGTGGGTGCCCGCGCGCCGATTCGGTTGGTGCGCACGATCTGATAGCCGCGTCGTCCAAGGTACCAGACCGGCGCACTCCAAGCGTGCACGAGGCGCGTGAAGGGAAAGACGAGAAAGATCGTCATCCCGAGCAGGAGATGCGCCTTGAAGACGGAACTAGCGTCGGCGACGAGGTCCGACACGCCCGGCTGGAGCGTCACGATCCCCTGCGCCCAGCTCATGAACTTCAACATTTCGCCGCCGTCCATATGGTTCAACGAAACGGGGATCGTCGCGAGACCGAGAAGCAGTTGCGCCAGGAGCAGTATCAAGACGGCGATGTCGCCGAAAGACGAGTTTTTGCGAATACGCGGGTCCGTCAAGCGGCGATGCGTCAGTAACGAAATCCCGACGAGCATCACGAGACCAGCGCCGCCGCCGACAACGATCGCCAGGCCTTGCTTGAAGCTGTGTGTCACGCCGATCATGTCGAACATCCAGATCGGCGTCAGCAGCCCGACGAAATGACCAACGAAGATAATCAGAATGCCGATATGGAACAGATTCGAGCCCCAGATGAGCTGACGGCGACGCAGCAGCTGGCTCGATCCGGTCTTCCACGTATATTGCTCGCGGTCAAAGCGCAGGAGACTGCCAAGCAGGAATACAGTCAGGCAGAGATAGGGATACCAGCCGAAGGCGATGTGATTGAGAAACGCGCTCATGACAGGCCTCCGGAGCGAAGCGGGTTGTCGGTTGTCGGAACGGCCCGCTTGGCGTGGCGCATGCGCGCGGCGAGCGCGTCCGAACCGCAGCCGCCGTTGGAAGTTTGCGCGTTTGGTCCAAAAGTCACGGCCTCCTCCTCCCAGGCGGCGTCGAGCGCCGCGAGATCGGTGGGGTCCGGCTCGGTTTCGGAAAGTATCGCGTCCAGATCTTCCTTGCGCGGCTCGGCGGCCGCGATCGCCAGGATCGCGCGTATCACCGCTTCGTAAGGCGATCCGCGTTTTCTCAGGCGCTCGGCGAGCGCGGCGAAGACATGCGCGGGCTGGCTCAGAAGCTCGCGCGCGGACGCCAAGGGCCGCGTCGCGCAATATTCGAGAAAGAGCGGCAGGAAGTCGGGCAATTCATTGGCCGCGATTTCCATGCCCTCATTCTCGTATAAGGCCTTGAGGTCGATCATCGCCTGGCCGCGGTCCCGGCTCTCGCCGTGCACATGCTCAAAAATGTGAAGCGAGAGGGAGCGGGAGCGATCGAACAGCTCCACATAGCGTTCCTGAA
>VGDT01000113.1 GCA_016869595.1 Alphaproteobacteria bacterium | reverse complement strand
AAAAATCCGGTCTGCCGGTCTATCGTTCGGAAGTTGGACATCCACAGTCGCTCGTGGTCCGGTGGGAATCAACGAGCCGATTCTAAACCGAACCATCGCGCCGTGTTTAAGTCCGACAAGCTGCTAGGCGGCGATCATTTTCTCCTTGGTCATCGGCATTGCGTCGACAAAGGTTTGCATCGGCGTTTTGCCGAAACACCAGCGGCGTTGATGTGGGCGCTGTTCGTCATAGTCGCTTACCCAAACGTCGAGACGAGCCTGCGGCTCGCCGATCGAACGATACACTCTTTTGCGAAACGCGACACGGTAGAACTCGTTGAGCGCGGTCTTAGGGAGCGCTCGCAAATTCCGTTCGTTTGCGGGCTCTTGGTCTTGGCGCGCGAGCGATCGATGTCCTCGATCGCAAGGTAGAGCTCGTATGCGCGCCGCTCCGGGTCGCCGGGCCCCCTGTCGGTTCCTCTGCGGCCCAAAGGTTAGCCGGCCGGCGACGCTCGCGGATGTCGAAGCATTCTTTCGCCCGCCCAAAGGCGACGACCGCCGAGCGCCTTGGGATGACGACTTCAGCGATCGCCAGCTTCGCGCCCGCTCCCTGCTTGATCAAATTCGTCCACGCCGCTTAAGTTGTCGCCTCGATCGAAGTCGGAGGTCGCCGTGCTTTCGCGTTCCTTATGCGCCGTATGCCTTCTCATACTCTGCGCCACCCTGCCTTCGCTCAGCGCGGCGGCGGCGCACAGGCGGCATGTATGGCGCGCCCCAGGCCCTCCACGCCTCGGACCATGGATCGAGAAGGGATGGTGCTGCGAGGACTGGTCCCGCGCCCCAGCGATCCGCGATTGGGCCTTTTCGGCGCCATGGAACTATGATCCCGAAACCGGCACGCCTTCCAGCGCCGCGGAATACCCGTGGGGCTACACGACTCCGTTCGTCAAAGTGGGGTCGAGATGCGTCGCAAGCGAAATCAACGGCAGCCCTGGAGGCGCGTGGGTCCGCTATCAACGGGTCATGCCGTCATATTACTGTCGGTGAGCCGCGATGAGGTCGAGGTTCCCAAATTCGCTTTGCGCGAGATTGTCCGTCGTCGAATGAGTTGAGACGGTCCGGGATGTGCGCAGGAGAATGTTCGAACGACTCGGCTCGTTGATGCGCGAGCGGATAGCGACGGGCGAAATGACGTTCCGCAAAACTATTTGCGTTCGATCGTCGACGCGATCGCGGCGGACGACGAGGTCGTCCGCAGGCCGCAGTTTTATACGCAAATGGCGCGCCACGGTCGATGAAGATGGGCAATATGTCTTCGCCGTGGCGCTATGATGCTGCGGCCTGAGGCGCGCGCCGGTCGCCAAAACGGCGACGGCCCGCGCTTCTCAGTGAATTCAGTTCGTTGGCAGACTGCTAACTCGAAATGCGTGGATTGTCGGCCTTTGGTGGTTCCCCGAATCAGCAGGCCGGGATAGGAGAGACACTGCGGCGCTGTTGCGCACTCCGCAGCTGCGGTCATCGAAACGTCGAGGTCATCATGATCACGACCGTCGCGGTCGGGACAGGGAAGTACGTCGAACAGCACGAATCGTCGAGCCGTGGCGAGGTGCTCGCGCGCTACCGGCATCTGCGCCAGATCTGCAAGCGACATCATTCGGACGCGCTAAAGCTTCTGTCCCAGGGCGCCATTCTACACCACGCGCGCCGCTTGGGGCTGGCTGACGGCAAAACCCTCGTCCTCGACAGCATGGACGAGTTGGCGCTGGCCTTCGACCTTGCGATTTACACGGCCCCATCCAGTCGTTCCCGAGCGATCGGTCGATACGCCAAGTCGACACGGTTTGCGTCTGGCTCCGACGAGGTGCTCATGCTCGAGGCCATGTGCAATGCGCGCTTCGCGGTCGTGCTGGCGCAGCGCCGACATCCATCCGCTGGGCTCATCGTCACCGACCTGTCTCGCGGGGTCGAGCTCTGGTTGATGGATGAGGGCCTTGAGATGTCCCTGCCGGTTGGAGCGGCGTTTGCCACCCGGTATTACGCGCCCGATCGTTTTGTCATGACGGCCGGGGTCGGCGTGCCGGTTGATGGCGCTCTACTCATGAGCGCGATCGAATCGTCGCCCCACTTGCTGCGCAAGCCGTTTGCCGAGGCAATCGAGGATCGGCGCTTCGCTGAGGCCGTCTATCGAGCTGCGATTGCGGACGGGATAGTGGAAGGAATATATCCTACGAGGATCCAGCCGGTGCCGGCGAGGCAGCCTGACGGCTGACATCGCAAAAACGGCGCATGTTGGCGTTCATAGCGCACAGCGCGTGGCCGCCACAGACCAGGCCGCGGGAGCGCAGGAGACCATTTGCCGCAGGGACGCGCGCGCCGACTGTCTTCGGGTCCGTCGACTGCGGCGCGCCGTCAAATTCCGAGATGAAACGCCTGGTCACTCGTGATTCGCCCGCTCGCTTGAAGGCTGTGCTCCTTCGAAAGCGTCCTCATGAAATTCGCCAATCAGGCTCATCGCGCGGCGCAGATGGCCATCGGCGCGATCGAGCGCCGCTTGCGCCTCTTCGCGTCCGTATCCCTGGAGAAGTAGAAAGGCGAGCTTAACGCTCCCCCCGGCCCTGTGCAGAGCGTCCTGCACATCTTCGTGACAGCGGCCGCTCAGCCGTGACAATATCCTTTCGCTTCTCCGGACCAGTTTCTTGTTTGAGGCCTGCACATCCACCATCAAGCCGTCATACACGCGACCGAGCGAGATCATGACAAGGGAGGACAACAGCATCAAGGTGATCCGCTGGGCCGTCCCCGCTTTCATGCGAGTCGAACCGGCGATCGCCTCGGGGCCTGTGTCAAGGAATATTGCGTGATCGGCTTCCTTAAGGAGCGGCGTGTCTCGATTGTTGGCGACGCCGATTGCAAGTGCGCCCGCCTCTTTTGCCGCGCGTAGACACGCGACCGTGAAGGGGGTCGTGCCGCTCGCCGCCACCGCTATAGCGACGTCGGCCGGCCCGACAGCATTGCGCCGCGCAAGCTCTACTGCCTGCGCCTCCTGATCCTCGGCGCCCTCGACGGCTTGAAGAAGGGCGTTCTTCCCCCGGCCATGAGCAGTAAAAGTCGCTCCTGCGGCCAACCGAACGTCGGCATGAGTTCCGCGCCGTCCTGGACGGCCAAGCGGCCGGACGTTCCGGCCCCCATGTAAATGAGCCTCCCACCGCGCTTCAGCCGCCGTTCTATCGCAAGCCCCGCGCTTTCAATGGCGGGGTGCGCAGCGCGCACGGCCGCGACGGCGGCGAACTGCCCTTCAATCATCGCCTCCAAAATCTCGGCCGGCTCCCAGAGGTCGATGTTGGAATAACGAGGGCTCGGGCGTTCGGTTTCCATCGGCGTCATTCACCGCCATCGCGAGGGTTTTTGGGGATATGCCCACCTACCGAGAAGATTCAAG
>VGDT01000112.1 GCA_016869595.1 Alphaproteobacteria bacterium | reverse complement strand
CTCGCTAGCCGATTCACCCGCCGGGTTCGTCATCGCCGCCTCGCTCAAACGAGCCTAACCTTCTGAAAATGATGCCATAAATGCCGAAATTGTACAGCAAAATCAGAGTTCATCCGGCGAATGCGGGTTTGGAACGCTTCGACAGGTCCGGCGCTCAAATGGGTTTTTTCTGAATCCCCGCCGGTTTGGCGCCTTCTCGTTCAGATAGGAGGATATCCCAATTTGACGTTTTCAACAAGTCGAACTCGCCGCCTGGTCAACCTATCGCAAGCGCGCGTCTACGGAGGGGCTCCAGCGTTGTCGCTCGGCGACGGATCGGGATAGAGCTTTATGCTTGCGGTCTGCTCGCCGCTCTGCAGAATAACTTCGTGGCGATCGATCCGAGAGATCATCCATGAATCGACCGTATCTCCAACCTTCCTCCACGCGCCTTCCGGCGCGTCCTGAGAGACGACATAGGCCTGATGCGCGTCCTTGTTCTTGACGATGGCGCTCACCGTCAGGCCTCCCGGCGCGATCGCATTCGGCGAAAGGTCGGCTTCGACTGGCTTGACTTTCGGCGACGGCCGCCGGTTCCTCGAAAAAATCGGACGGGACAGCGTCTCCACATCCGCGCTCGCGGGCTTGGGGGGGTCCAATTCGCCAATCGTCAGCGTCGGCGGTTTCCAATCGGGCGCAGCGACCTCGCCGCCTAAACCAATCAATCCGAAAATCGCAGAGAGGGCGAATAGTCCCGCGATCAAGGTCGTGGCGAAGAGAAAAGCCAGGACCATCGCCGATAAGGGCGACAGACGCGCCTGCTTCAGCAGCGCGGCGAGCCGAGCGGCCTGGCCGAGCGCGTCCGCGACGCGCCTCTGCACGATGGGCGGCGTCATCGGTGGCCTCTTAGCGGCGCGCCGCCGAATACGTCGAACTCAACATCAATGTTCTGTTCGGCTTGATTGCCCCCTCCTCCCCAAAAGGGATCCAGGACGCGCAAAGCGGCCGTCGTGATGATCAACAAGGGAGGCGCGCCTTCGATCGCGCGCGCCAGCTCGTGGATGCTTTCGTAGCTTCCGGTCGCCTGGATGCGCGCGCCGACAAGCGTTACGCCGCGGAATTCCTTTTCCGGCAGCATCTGAATGGATTTCACCGTAACCCGCGAGGCCTCCGCGATTGATTTGAGGCGGGCCTGCAGATTGGCGTTGATGACTCCCTCGCTGTCTCCTTCGATGAGTTCGCCGCTCGCATTGATATTGGCCACCTGCCGCGCGTAATCCTGAATCTGTTCCTCATGCGAAACGACCGCCTCATAGCGCGCAAGCGTTTGGCGGCGCTCGGCGACCGCTTCGGCGCCTTCCGCGATGATGCGCCGTACGGGTTCGATGAAAAGGAAGTAGAAAATCACAAGGGCGAGCAGATTGGCGCCGACGAAAATTCCCCGCCGCACGAGGGGAAGACGTCGAAGGACCTTCCAATTCATCGGGCCGCCGTCCGCTTCTGCTCTTTGATTGTCGCTCGCAGCGAAAATCTTTCCCGCTTCTCGAACTGGTCTGGCGTGATCGGCGCGGTCAATTCCGCCTCCGTGAAAAGCGGCGATTTATTAAAAAGCGCCGGCAGACCCACGGCCGAATCCGCGAAGCCTTCCATTTCGAGCGCCTTTTCCTTTGGCTTGGGCTCGGTGAGCGCGAAAGCGGTCACAAAGGCCCGATCGGGAAGAATGCGCGCCGCCTCTTCCCACAAATCGGCGAAGCGAGGACTGTCGCGCCGCGCGTCGCGGAGCACGGTGAGAAGGCGACTTTCGGAGGAGGCAAGGTCGACGGCCCGACGCACATGCGCCGCGCGCGCCGACATTTCCTCGGCCTTGGCGTCGAGTTCGGCAATCAAGGCGGATTGACGCCACAGCGTCGCCCCGACGCCGATCGCCATCAAGAGAAAAGTCGCGGCGCAAAGTCCGATGGCGGCGATACGAAATCTATCCGAACTCTGCTGCGCGCGTTCGAGCTCGATCAAGGGCGCTTGCTCGGACCCGATCAATCCCGATGGGCGGATGAAGGAAATATCGGAAAGGGCGATCGCGGCATTCTCGATTGCGCCCGCGATGAAATCGCGGCGCAGGATCCACAGCGTGACGCTTAATTTCTCGGGCGCAGAGGCATGTCTCACGGCCGTGTGGCCATAGACCACCTCCTCCAACCGGAACGGCGTCTTGCGTTCGACGTCGATGGCCAGCAATTTTGCGAGATTGTCCGACGCGGCCGCAGGTATGTCGAACCGGCGCACGAAAAAGGCGCTCGCATCGATTTCCAGCCCGATCCTCGTCGCATTGCGCGCGACGCCGCGGCGGGCCAAGGCTTCTTCAAGAGAGGAGTCCGCGATTTCGTCGGCGGACAGACGCCAGAGCGCCGCGCCGTGCCGATCGCGCCGCCAAAGATCGCAGCTCCCGGCTTGGAGGATCAATTCCCAATCGTCGCGATCCGTGAGCCAGGCGACGGTCGAGCGAGAAAAAAGGGAAAAGAATTCTCTCCGGTGCCAAGCGAGGAATCGGTCGGCCGCACGCTTCAGCGAACCTTTGAGCGCATCTCGCGTCCAGAACTCGTTTGACAAGTAAAGCAGACTCCGGCGCGTCATCGAAACGCTGGGCCCGGAGCCCGGCGCCGATGCAAAGAGACGCGGAACGATAGCCGCCGGGCTTCTAGCTGACAATGAGCCGGTCTTATCGGGCCGTCATTCGGTCGAAGGCGAAACGGGGGCGCCCCCAGTTTTCGGCGGGTGACGGCGACGTTTCGCTAAAACTTGAGCGTCCCGTTTTTCTGGCCCCGGAATAGCTTTTCTATCGGCTGCGCTTTGGCTGGCGCGGCTTCAGATCGACGGATCGCCCGGCGGATAGGAAATCCAGTCTTATCGTTAGGCTAACGCGTAGCCGAATCTGTATCCATTTTGCCACTGCGGCGAGAAAAACGAGGCGAACATTACTGCAACCGTGCGGAACGGCGTTGATCATGACGAGTGAAAATCGCTACCTTCGGCCGACCCAAACTCCATCCTCCCCGGACCGTGAGAGGCCGAAAATGAGCGTAAGATTTCGCGTAGCTTTGTTAATGACGGCGGCGCTCATCGGCGGGCCGTCCTTCGCCGCGGATTTGCCCTCGCGCAAGGCGCCTGCCCCCATCCCGGTCCCGCCGCCGCTCTGGACCGGCTTTTATGCCGGCCTCAACGCCGGCTATGGCTGGGGCGCGACGACGAATGTCACGACCGGCGCCATACCCGTCGCCGACATTATCGCTGGCGCATGGGGGACGCCCCCGGGCTTCACCGCGCTGGCCAATTCCGGCGTCGCCAGCGTCAACCAGTCCGGCTATGTCGGCGGCGGGCAGTTCGGCTTCAATTATCGCTGGAGCCCAGGCTTCGTCGCCGGATTCGAAACCGACATTCAGGGCTCCGCGATCCGCGGATCGGCGGGCAGCCTCGGCTTTGCGCAGTTCGGACCCGATTTCTTCGCCTCTGTTGATACGGGTGTCGGCGCGAATGTCGTCGTCGCGGCCGTCGACTGGATCGGCACGGCGCGCGGCCGGCTCGGATATCTCGTCATGCCGACCCTGCTCGCCTATGGAACGGGCGGCCTCGCCTATGGCGGCGCCCGCGCGGTCGCCAGCCACGGGCTTGGATTCACCGACGATGTCCGACGA
>VGDT01000111.1 GCA_016869595.1 Alphaproteobacteria bacterium | reverse complement strand
TTGATGGAGGCGCGACCTTGCTTACAGGGCGGCGTGAAGAAAATTATGTTGCGTAGAAGCCATCAGCCGCCTGTGGAAAAGCACCCAGTCAGGAGCGCCACAACATAACCGGCAACGCAACATAATCAGCCTTATGTGCAATTGCACATAAGACCGATGGCGCAACGGATGAACATGGCGATTTGCTTGATCTCATTCGGGCGAGAGAGGGCTTCACTTCTTTTCGCGACACGCTCGACGAGGCGCGCCGCTTTTTGCGGGCGCCGCGCGAAACGCCGACAGAGGGTCGTGATCGAAGCTCAAGTGAATGCGACACGATCGCGCTCGCGCGCAAAATCTGGGTGGCGTCGCAGCCAATCGTCGGAACAAGGGCCGAAGCCTATCTGCGCGCGCGGAAAATCACCGCTGATCTGCGTGAGTCGCCGCTGCGCTATCACCCGGCGCTGATTTATCGAGATCCAGACTCTGCGCCACGAAAATTGCCCGCGCTTATCGCCGCCGTCTCCGATAACAGCGGCGAGATCAGGGGAATCCATCGAACGTTTCTCGATCCAGATAGGAATGACAAGGCGAATGTCACGGCGCCTCGTCGCGCGCTCGGCGCCATTCTCGGCAATGGAGTTCGCTTCGGTGTAATCGACGAATTCGCCATCATCGGCGAAGGAATCGAAACCGTGCTGTCGCTGAAAAGCGCTTTCCCCGACATCCCAATGGTCGCAGCGCTCTCGGCCGCGCATCTTGGAGCTTGGCGGCCACCATCGACTTTGCGACGGCTTGTCATTGCCGCCGACAATGATGAGCCCGGACGAAACGCTGCGCGGCGACTATTCGAGCGAATGAGTGAGCATCGCGTCGACGTGAACACGATCGAACCGCTTGGCGCCGATTTCAACAGCGAACTTCGTAAGACTTCGCGTGAAAGCATGCGCGACCGGGTTGGACGGCTGATCGGCCTCAAAGAGGCGTGAACGCTTCTGAGTTCCACAATTCGAAGGGCATCGCATCTTAAACTTTTTTGCCAATGCTCGAAATGCGTCGGCGCTCTCGGAGGATCGCATTATTTTGCGATCAGTTACTCATCCGCACGCATTGGCGTGGGTCTTTAAGCCGCGTCATTGCGCGCTCCCCTGAAGCAGAATCCACCCCGCTTCAATTGGCGCTGATCCTTTGTCCGGCCATTGGCCTGACATTATCAACCCATGAAGCGTCCGTTACGCCGGCGTGCGGCCGCTTCGTCTTCGTCTTCGCGGTGATCGCGGCCTTCGGCCTGACTGACGGGCGCCTGTCGCGCGGGGATGAGCCGTCGCCAAATCGGCAGCGATATGCCTGCGATCTCGATCCGAATTTGAGCCGCATTCAATTCTTCGAATGGCATGGCGCGCCGTTCCGTTTGGGTGGCGTCCGCCGAAGGCGGGCGGCCCCGCAATCAATTGCAAACCGATAATGAATTTTGACCCGCTGAGTTGGCAACTGAAACTCGAATTCTGTCGAGCTCTGTCCTTGTTTAAACCCGCTTGTGTTTCAAGCTTCGCTATTTAAGCAAATCGGAGGGCGCTTAAACAAGCGTGGCGAGAGTTGTCGAGTCGACCATACGTCAATCGGCGTGTCGATTTGCAACGCTGGTGGCCCTTATGCCGCGTCGCGCACATGCATTTCGATATGCAGTCCCGCTGCGGCCGCCATGTTGACGAGGGCGTCCAAGCCGAACAGGTTGATCTTGCCTCGCATGAGATCTGAGATGCGCGGCTGCGTGACGCCAAATAGCTTGGCTGCCTGCGACTGACTGAGGCCCATCCGAGAAATGTGATCTTTCAGCGCCAGCATTAGGGTCGAGCGAAGCTTCATGTTTTCTGCTTCCTCTGGCGTATTCTCGATGGCGTCCCACACATTGTCGAAGCGCTCGTTGCTCATTGACTCCACTCCTTTGTCAACTCTCGATACCGTTTCTCTGCGAGGTCCAGATCTGCCTTGCTCGTCTTCTGCGTCTTCTTTTGAAAGCAATGCAGTACGTAAACAGCGTCGGCGAATCTCGCCACATAGATGATGCGGAATGCGCCGTCCGCCTCGCGGATGCGAATTTCTCGAACGCCTCGCCCAATCGCAGGCATCGGCTTCCAATCGTCCGGTTCTCCGCCACGTTGCACCAAATCGAGCTGGTGACCCGCTTCGCGCCGAGCCGGCAGCGGAAAGGCGCGCAAGTCGTCGAGGGCGCTGCCTCGAAACTCGACGGGGATCGGCGTGCTCATCACGCGCAATATACAAAATATTGTATAGCTGGCAACCGGCTCACCGTGTCGCGTCGAGGACAGCCTCGTTTAGAACGCCCGACACCATGCAGGGCGGGCGCTACGAATGACCCGTCCGTTGCAACGGTACCGGGGGCCTGACTTGGTCTCGTCGCCGTCGTTTTCGCTGAGAGGGCCGCGCGCCGGCCTGAAAGAGCAGCGATGTCGCCACAAGCGGCGCGCTTGCCGCAACGCTCCCCGACGACTTCTTTCCCCTGCCCTGCGCTGGCGCTTCGGGCATTCCGCGCGGAACAAAGAAGTCGTCGGGGAACGTCCTCCACTTCGTTTCGGCCCTTCGGGTGCGACGCGATCCGCCCGTGGCTCGGGATCGCTGTCAGGCCGCGATCGGCGCGGCCTCAAGCGAAAGCGCCACGTCATGAACGACGAAGTCGTCCCCCAACCCTTCGATGCTCCGGACCACGAAGGCCAGTCGCCTTCCTCGCACCTTCTCGATGAACTCGCTTTGCACGGCTATCGCCCTCTCGACGACGAACCGGATCCGCGTCCCCTGCCCTCTTCGGACGCCGCATCTCTAGCGCTCGAAACCGCTGTCGAAGCTCTGTCCGGCCTCTTTCTCGATAGCCGGCTCGAAGCCGATCTTCCCGACCTTCTCTGGTCCTTTGTCAATCTCTTTCATCGCAAGGCTGACCGTATCGACCGCGAACTCGACGATAATGAAACCGCGCAACGGCGCTCGCAGGCCGAGCAGGACGGCTCGGAAATCCGCTCCGTCGAGTTGGAGCGTTTGATCGCGCAAGGACTGACGCTCACCGAACGGCGCAACGCCTTCGAATTCTTCCGCGATCATCTTGCGGAGCTTTTTGCGACCGAGACCGGTTCCGCATGGCGTCCCCGCTCCGGTTCAAAGGTCAATCACCGCGCGCTGACGGCCGCGATGATCGACAGCCGGGATTTTCTGAACGCGAAGAAGCTGGCCGAGACGCAAGTGCTCTTGCCGCGCGGACATCGGATCGCCTTCGCCGGCGGAGTTGATTGCAACGATCATCAGCGCATTTGGGATGCGCTCGACAGAGTCCATGCGAAGCATTCCGACATGGTCCTTCTCCATGGCGGCGGCTCCAAGGGCGCCGAACGGATCGCGTCCTGCTGGGCGGACAATCGCAAGGTTCCGCAGGTCGCCTTCAAACCGGACTGGAGCCGTCACAAGAACGCCGCGCCGTTCAAGCGCAATGATGTGATGCTCGAAACATTGCCAATCGGCGTGATCGTCTTCCCCGGCTCCGGTATCGTCGAAAACCTTGCGGACAAGGCGCGCAAGATGGGAATTCCAGTGTGGAAGTTTGCGAAAGAGGGCGGCTAGCAGCTTGTCGGACTTAAACACGGCGCGATGGTTCGGTTTAGAATCGGCTCGTTGATTCCCACCGGACCACGAGCGACTGTGGATGTCCAACTTCCGAACGATAGACCGGCAGACCGGATTTTT
>VGDT01000110.1 GCA_016869595.1 Alphaproteobacteria bacterium | reverse complement strand
ACGCAAGGTCATCTGCTGACGGCAGTTGTGCATGCAGCTAACACTACTTTGGCATAATTTCTAACAATCAAGCATTTTTGGGATTGAACGAAGCCGCTGATCGCGGCGGAAGGGGCGAGGTCGCGTGATTGGCCTCCTGTCTGAGAGGATTTGGGCGTTGCAACCCGCCCTCAGACAGGAGGTTTCCAGATGGCCGAGATCAGCCCTCTGCGTCGTCGCATGATCGAAGACATGACGGTCCGCAATCTTTCGCCGGCGACCCAGCAATCCTACATCCACGCCGTCGCGAGGTTCAGCCAATATTTCGGGCGTTCCCCCGATCGTCTCGGGCTGGAGGACGTCCGCGCCTACCAGGTGCATTTGATCTCGAAGAGCATATCCTGGGCGTCGCTCAACCAGATCGTCTGCGCGCTGCGCTTTTTCTACGGGGTGACGCTCGGCTGCGACACGATCCCGGAGCGGATCGCCTATGCCCGCGAGCCGCGCAAGCTCCCGTCCGTGCTGAGCGCCGACGAAGTGGTCCGTTTTCTCGAAGCCGTCTCCAGTCTCAAAGCCCGCATCGCGCTCACCACCGCCTATGCCGCGGGACTGCGCGTGTCGGAGGTGACCGGCCTGAGGGTGGCCGACATCGACAGCGACCGCATGGTCATCCGGATCGAGCGCGGCAAGGGCGGCAAGGAGCGCTACGTCATGCTGTCCGGGCAATTGCTCGGCATCCTGCGCAGCTATTGGCGTCTCGCGCGGCCAGAGAGTTTCCTGTTCCCCGGTCGCGACAAAAACAAGCCGATCGAGCAAACCGTCCTGCACGCCGCCTGTCGTTCGGCGCGTGCGGCGGCTGGCATCGACAAGCGCGTGAGCGTCCATGTCCTGCGGCACAGCTTCGCGACGCATCTCCTGGAGAGCGGCGTCGACATTCGCATCATCCAGGTGCTGCTCGGCCACGAGCATCTGTCGACGACGGCGCGCTACACGCAGGTCTCGACGCATCTGATCAGCGGGACGAAGAGCCCCCTGGACCGCCTTTCCCTGGAGGTGACGCCGCCCGAGTGACCGGGCGTGGAGAGGCCGGCGATCGAGCTCGCCGACGTCTTCCGCCGCCATGGTGACGCCTATCTTCGCGATCACGCCGGGCGTCTCGGCCGCGGCGAGCGACGCGTCATGAGCGCGATCGCGGCGTGCCGGACGGCGGCGCTCGGCGGCCATGTCGAGCAATGCGATGATTGCGGCGCGAGACGCATCGCCTACAACTCCTGCCGCAACCGGCATTGTCCAAAATGCCAGGGCGCGGCGCGCGCCGCCTGGCTCGACGCGCGCAAGGCCGAGCTGCTGCCGGCGCCTTATTTCCATCTCGTCTTCACCCTGCCGCCGGCGGCGGCCGAGGTCGCCTTCCAGAACAAGAGGCTTCTCTACGCCGCGCTGATGCGCGCCGCCGCCGAGGCGACCATGACCCTCGCCGCAAATCCGAAGCGCCTCGGCGCCAGGATCGGCCTGCTCGCGGTTCTCCACACCTGGGGCCAGACGCTCACCCATCATCCCCATGTCCATTGCGTCGTCCCCGGCGGCGGCGTCTCGCTCGACGGCGAGCGCTGGATCGTTTGCAAGCCGGGTTTCTTCCTGCCGGTGAAGGCGCTGGCGCGCTTGTTCCGCCGCTTGTTCCTCGCCGCCCTGGAGACGGCGTTCGACAAAGGCGAGCTGTGCCTTTTCGGCGAGCTGGCGCCGCTCTGCGAACCACGCGCTTTCGCCAGGCGCATCGTCGCGTTGCGCAAGATGGATTGGATCGTCTACGCCAAGCCGCCGTTCGGCGGTCCCGAGCAGGTGCTCGCCTATCTCGCGCGCTACACTCACCGCGCCGCGATCGCCAATTCGAGGCTGGTTGCAGCCAGCGACGACGACGTTGCCTTCTCTTACAAGGACTATCGCCGCCAGGGGCGCCGACGGATCATGCGCCTCTCGCCCGACGAGTTCATTCGCCGCTTTCTGCTGCATGTGCTCCCCGACGGCTTTCACCGCATCCGCCATTATGGCCTCCTGGCCAGGGGCGACCGCGAGGAGCGGCTCGCGCTCTGTCGTCGGCTCGCCGCCGCCGCCGCCGAAAATCCGGTCAAGCCGAAGGTAGGCGCCTGCGAAGATTTGTCGACCATCGCACTTGGCGCCGCCTTCCCATGCCCCGACTGCGGCGGACTCATGCGCCGCGTCGGCGTCGTTCCCCCCGCGAGGCCTCGCCCGTTCAAATGTGACACCTCATGAGCCCGGCAATCATCTCCGCTCGGAACCCGCCCCAACTCCCCGTTTCGCTCGTCGCACGATGCGCCGACGCGGCGCCGCCTCGTGCCGCGAGCGCGAAAATCTTCATCATCATGACGCCGATACCGCAACAGACGGCCAGGAATGCCGGCCCGCTCGAGCGCTTCCCGCCCATGCGCGGACTTCTCGTCTCACGCCACAAGCGCCGGCGCCCATCGCGGCCCTGCTACCAACGACAACGAGACGCGCTTTCCCCATAGTGGCTAACGACCCGCGCCTTCGTTCAATCCGGCTTATGTGAGGTCCGCATCTCGCAAGTCGCAGCATCGCGCCGCGGACCTCACATAACCCTCCAGATTCCCTTGGATCAATTTGCGTGATTCATGGGTGGTCGGCGATTTGGAGTGCCGGCCATGGGCGAGAACTGGAAGTCCGATCTCGAGCGGTGGCTGACGCCTTTCGTCTGCGCTCTTCGACACAAGACACGTGCACGGATGTGTCCGGCCTATATCGCGGGGTTGATTGGCGCGGGGGACCGCAAGAGTGTCCAGCCGATGGCGGCGCGCGATGAAGACGTTGGATACGATCAGCTCCATCACTTTATTGCCAGCGGGGTATGGGATGCGGCGCCGCTCGAAGAAGCGTTGATCGCCGAAGCTGACAGGATGGTTGGCGGCGCCGACGCATGGCTGATCATCGATGACACGGCCTTGCCGAAAAAGGGCATATGCTCGGTCGGCGTTGCGCCGCAATACGCTTCGTCCCTTGGAAAGACGGCCAATTGCCAGTCGATGGTCTCGCTCACGCTGGCCTCGCACGAAGTCCCGGTGATGGTGGGGCTGCGTCTGTTTCTGCCCGAAAGCTGGACCGGCGATCCCCGGCGCATGGTGCAAGCGCGCGTTCCTGAAGACAGGCGGATTGCGCGGAGCAAACCGGAGATCGCGATCGAGGAGATCGACCGCGTGATCGCCTCCGGCGCGCGCTTTGGTTGCATCCTTGCGGATGCAGGTTACGGCTCCAGCGGGCCTTTCCGCCAGGCTCTGAGCGCCCGCGGTCTCCTGTGGGCGGTGGGACTGTCGCGGCGTCAGACCGTTTACCCGGCCGATATTGCCCTTGTGTTTCCGGCCGCAAAGGCGGGAAGGCCTCGCAAATATCATATCGCCGAACATCCGGCTGTCTCAGCTGAAGCAGCATTGGCTGAGGAGAAATGGCAAAGGATCAGTTGGCGGCGGGGAACGAAAGGTCGGCTCACATGTCTCTTCGCGGCTCGACGTGTTCGCATTGCGGATGGCCACAAACATCGCATGCATGACAAGCGTATGCAGCGTATGCCGGGCGAGGAGGTTTGGCTTGTTGGCGAACGCCGGTCGACAGGGGAGCAAAAATACTATGTGTCGAATTTGCCGCCAGATATGAGCCTTAAAAAGCTTGCTGCAGCAATCAAGGCCAGATGGGTCTGCGAACAGGCGCATCAGCAGCTCAAGGAAGAACTTGGCCTTGATCACTTCGAAGGCCGATCCTGGATCGGCTTGCATCGACATGCCTTGATGACAATGATCGCTTACGCCTTTCTTCAATCCCGTCGCCTCAAAGCTGTGGGCAGAAAAAAAAAGAGACGGGGAACCGCCGCCACAACCAAGCATGCCCGCCATCCGGCAAGCTATCCTCGACCTGTTCGCGCGACCACCGCCAACGCGTTGTCCGCATTGTCGTAAATTAATCGCCAAACAAACCAAATCAAATCTGCCAAAGTAGTGTTAAGCGCCGTCTACGCTTTGAGTGAAGATGCAGATATTCCCTGCAAGATTGTCTAG
>VGDT01000109.1 GCA_016869595.1 Alphaproteobacteria bacterium | reverse complement strand
GCGGGCAATTCGATCGGCGGCGTCATCAAATTCACGACGCGCATGCCGGAGCATCTCGAAGTCACCGCCAAGCAGACGGTCGCCGTGCAGGACTTTTCCTGGTGGGGCGCCCAGCTCGGCTTGCCGACGACGACGACGGCGCTCACCATCGGCGACAAAATCGGCAACCTCTCTTACTTCGTGGCGCTGAATTACGCCTGGAACAACAACCAGCCGATTTCGTTCATCAACGCCGGCCGCTTCTATCCCTATCCTGGCGCAATCTTCTCGCAGAACGTCTATGGCGTGCCGCAGTCGATCGTCGGCTCGGGCTCGATCTCGCAGGAGAATTTCATCAACGGTAAGGTGAAGGTCGCCTATGACTTCACGCCGACGATACGCGGCGTCTATACGGTCGGCGTCTTCAACAGCGACCGCGTGTCATGGCCGCTGAACTATGTTTCGGGGGGGCAAAACGAGCTTTTCGGACCTCCCGGCGGAGCGGCGGCGCTTCCCTTGACGACGCTGCAAGGCTTCGGCGCCGCTAATCTGCGCTACCAGGAGACGATCCTGATCAACTCCCTGGCGCTCAAGTCGAATACTCAGGGCGTTTTCGACTTCGAGCTTTCCGCTTCGCACTTCACCTATCCTTATAGTTCATCGCGCTCGGCCTGGAGCGGCGTGCCGTCGACCGCCGCCAATCCCTTCGGCGGCTATACGCTCACCGGACGCGACACGATCTTCACCGGCACCTATTGGACGCTTCTCGATCTAAAGGGAATTTATCGGCCCGACGGCCCCGAAGGCATGCACGACGTCAGTTTCGGCATACACGGAGATCAATATCACTCGAACAACCCGATCTGGCTCACGACGAATCGGGGGGCGGGCATGGCGTCGTCATATGGCGTCGTCCAGTCAGTCGGCAGCGGCACGACGCGCACCCAGGCGCTCTGGGCGCAGGATGCGATCCGCTTGCGTCCAGACTTGAAGCTGACGCTCGGCGTTCGCGGCGAACATTGGCAGGCGTCCGACGGTTACAATCAGCTCCTTGGCGGTTTGAACGCCGCCGCCACCGGCTCTACGGCGACGGTCGCGACCATGTTGCCGATCTTCCAGCCCAATCTCTATTCCACGCGGGTTTCGCCGAAGGCGTCGCTGCGTTGGGAGGCGGACCCGTACTGGACGGTCACCAGCAATGTCGGCATGGCCAATCGCTTTCCGACCGTGCGCGAACTCTACAATCTCACCGCGACGCCGGGCGCGACGGGATTCGTCACCAATCCCAATCCCAATCTGCGTCCCGAGACCGCTTTGACTAAGGAGATCGTCTTTCAGCGCAGTCTTGGTCCCGACAGCTGGGGACGACTGTCGCTCTTCGACGAGGAAGCGCGCGACGCGATCATCAGCAACGCCACAATTGTTCCCGGCTCCGCCTTTCAGGCCAACGCCAATATCAACGTCAACCGCATCCGCAACTCCGGCGTGGAGCTCGCCTGGCAGAAGGACAATGTCTATTACAAGGGTCTCCAAGTGTTCGGCAGCGTGACATTCGTCAATTCACGCGTGATCTCGTTCAGCCGCTGGCAGCCTTCGGCGCCATCCGCGACATCGCCATTCGGCACGAGTTTCGAGTTTCCCTGGGCCACGTCGGTCGCCGGCAAGAACGCGCCGGGCGTGCCGAAATGGCGCTGGGATTTCGGCGTCACCTATCGCCCGGTTGACAGTTGGGCGTTCACGGTGGCGATGCGCTGGCAGGATCGCAGATGGCGCACCCTCGCCAACAACGATCTCGTCCATGGCATCTTCGGCTCGTCGGATCGCTTCTTCATGGTCGATCTGCACGCGCATTACAAATACAGCGACCGCTGGTCGTTCGACGCCGGCATCGACAATGTGAACAACTGCAAATTCGCGCTGTTCCACCCCTATCCGCAGCGCACCTTCATCTTCTCGGCGAAGTATGAATATGGCACGGGCAAGAATGTGCCGGGCATTTTCTACACCGGCGATGAAGCCTGGCCGGAATTCGGCGGCTGGTTCCAGCCGGTCGCCTGGAACTGGGAATAGTCTCCGGCGCGAAGCGGGAAGTTTCGCTTCGCGCGCACGCCGCGCGCATCGCCGGGGGCGACGATGCAAAAACGCCCGGGAGGAAACTCCCGGGCGTTCTGTTTTGGCGTCGCTAAGGCGGCTTAATGCGCCAGCGATTTGACGATCGATTCGACGGTCTTCTTGGCGTCGCCGAACAGCATCATCGTATTGGGCCTGAAGAACAGTTCGTTCTCGACGCCGGCGTAGCCCGAGCCCATGCCGCGCTTCAGGAACAGCACCGTCTTCGCCTTTTCGACGTCGAGGATCGGCATGCCGTAGATCGCCGAGGTTTTGTCGGTCTTGGCGGCGGGATTGGTCACGTCATTGGCGCCGATGACGAAGGCTACATCCGCCTGTCCGAATTCCGAATTGATGTCTTCGAGTTCGAACACTTCGTCATAGGGCACATTGGCCTCGGCCAGCAGCACGTTCATGTGGCCCGGCATGCGGCCGGCGACCGGATGGATGGCGTATTTGACGTCGACGCCTTCAGCCTTGAGCAGATCCGCCATTTCGCGCAGCGCGTGCTGCGCCTGCGCCACCGCCATGCCGTAGCCCGGCACGATGATGATCTTGCCGGCGTTCTGCATGATATAGGCGGCGTCCTCGGCCGAGCCCTGCTTGACGTTGCGGGTCTCCTTGCCGCCAGCGGGTCCCGCCACCTCGCCGCCGAAGCCGCCGAGAATGACCGAGACGAAGCTGCGGTTCATCCCCTTGCACATGATGTAGGAGAGGATCGCGCCCGACGAACCGACGAGCGCGCCGGTGATGATCAGCGCGAGATTGCCGAGCGTGAAGCCGATGCCCGCAGCCGCCCAGCCCGAATAGGAGTTGAGCATGGAGACGACGACCGGCATGTCAGCGCCGCCGATCGGAATGATGAGCGTAACGCCGAGCGTGAACGAGACGACGATCAGCAGGAACAGCCAGAAGCCGCTCTGCGTGCCGACGAACAGTGCGGTCAGCGCGATCATCGCGACGCCGAGCATGATGTTGATCGTGTGGCGCTCCGGCAGCAGAATCGGCTTGCCGGTCATGCGTTCGGAGAGCTTCAGGAAGGCGATGATCGATCCGGTGAAGGTGATCGCGCCGATCGCCGCGCCGAGCGACATTTCGACGAGGCTGCCGGCGTGAATCTCGTTCGAATCGCCGATGCCGAAGGCGCGCGGCGCAAAGAACGCGCCGGCCGCCACGAGCACGGCGGCAAGGCCGACCAGCGCGTGGAAGCCCGCGACAAGCTCGGGCATTTTCGTCATCGGCACGCGCTGGGCGATGAACGCGCCGGCGCCGCCGCCGATGGCGACGCCAACGACGATCATCAGCAGGCCGCCGACAGAGGGGAAATGCGTCAGCAGCGTCGTCGCCACGGCGATCGCCATGCCGATCATGCCGTAACGGTTGCCCTGCCGCGAGGTCGCCGGCGACGAGAGTCCGCGCAGCGCGAGGATGAACAACACGCCTGAGACGAGATAGAGGAGGGCTGCGATATTGGCGCTCATGGCGTCAGCCCTTCTTTTTATACATGGCGAGCATGCGCTCGGTGACCAGGAAGCCGCCGAAAATGTTCACGCTGGCGAGAATGACCGCGACGAAGCCGAAGGCGTTCGCCCACCATGAGCCCGAAGCCTCGGCGGCGCTCATGCCTTCGACGCCGGCGGCGAGCAGCGCGCCGACGATGATCACGGAAGAAATCGCGTTCGTCACCGACATCAGCGGCGTATGCAGCGCCGGCGTCACCGACCAGACGACGTAATAGCCGACGAACACCGCCATGGCGAAAATCGCCACGCGGAAGACGAAAGGATCGATCGCGCCGCCGGCAAGCCCATGTGCGGCTGCTGCTGCGGCGGTATGCGCGAGTTCGTCCGAATATTGCTGCGCCTGTTCGGCGAGATGGCGGGCGGCCTCGGCCGCCGCCTGCGCCTTCTCAAGCAATTGTTGCGTAGAGTCGGTCATCGCTTAACGCCCCTTTAGTTTGTTGTGCGCGCAGGCGGTTATTTGAATC
>VGDT01000108.1 GCA_016869595.1 Alphaproteobacteria bacterium | reverse complement strand
GGCTGCGTGAAAAGCTCGCGCTGATCAGCCAGAAGACCAAGCTCGCCGAGGCGATCCGCTACGCGCTCTCGCGCTGGGACGGCCTGACGCGCTTCGTCGACGACGGGCGCATCGAGATCGACTCCAACATCGTCGAGCGCGCCATCCGCCCCATTACGATGCGTGAGTCATTGTGCATTCCCTCGTCAAGTATCTGTAAACATTGGAAGCGTGTGTTCGTCGACGACGCGACACGGGCGACCTTTACGGGCAACCGCCGCTTTAACCGGCTCCAGCGTCAGATCTTCGGCGCGGATTTGATGCGGCGCGCCCGGAACCACCTGTATTGCTGGAAGCGCGCCGGATTTGATCAGGCGTCGTATCGCGTGGTGTGTGACGCCTAAAGTCTTCGCCGCCTCTGCCATGGTGAGCCATTCGCCATCCTTTTCCGCGGATCGATACGCGTGGATGCCTCGGACGCGTCGAACGGAACCGACGCGATGCGCCGTCCACGTCTTGCCCTGGCCAGTGGGCAGGCCCATTCGATTCAGCGACGCGGCGATGTGTTCGTCAGACCAGCGACCGGCCATGCTTCTCATGACCGCCAACGCGTCTTCGGCTGTCGCGCAGCCATGTTCTCCTGTTCGAGGTTTGCGCACGCGCAATTCGGAGTGCTGACCTCCACGCCAATGGATCGTGAGCACGACATCGCGCGCTTCATCGTCAACATCGACGACAATGTCGGCGATCAGTGACCGGAGCAATTGCTGGCGAGCGCGCATCGTCACGCCGGCCGCATTCCAAGCCGCCGACAGATTATCTGCCAAGTTGACGAAGGCATTGGGGTCGACCTTGATATCCGGGCGCCTTTCTGCAGGTTGTCGCGCCTCCAGAGCTCGGACACGTCGGAGCGCGGCCTCCCAATTCTTTTCCAGTTGCGCGGCGATGAGGCGATTGTCCGGATCGCAAGCAGCGTAACGACGCTCCGCCAAGCCGGCCTCGTAGCGGGCTTGCTGCAACTCCATGTCCAAGATGCGCTGCTGATCTTCTTGCTGTTCCCGGTGCATCCGCTCCGCCTTGAATGCGGCTTCGATCGCCACTGGCTCGACCGCCCTCAAAATCTCCCGGGCAACCGCAGCGTCTACCCGCGGGCCGCCGAAGGTCATGCACCGGGGCTGGCCCATCATAAGGTTTGGCTTGTCGCAGCGATATACCGGTCGGCTTTGCGGATTACCGGTGTAGGCGACCGAAAGTCTTCGGCCGCAACGCCTACAGGTTAGCACGCCTGACAGAAGCGCCCTTCCTCCCCGGCCAGACTTTACGCCGCCAGCGCGACCGTAATTGTTGAGCGCGAGTTGCTTTTGATTGCGCTCATATTCCGCCCAATCGATATAGCCCTCGTGATGGTCCTTGAGCATCACCTCCCATGTTCCGATCGGCTTTCCGTGCCCGTAACTGCGCCGAGCTCTGCCGTCGACGATCGAAGTGCGCTTCTCGCTCTTCCCGTACACGTAAACTCCCGCGTAAAACGGATTCTTGAGAACGGCGATCACGTTGCGGTAGCGGATTGGCAACCAGTCGAAGCTCGTCATGCGGCCTTCGTCGGAAGGCCGTGGAAAATGAATCTGATCCGCCTTCATCGAGAGCAGCACCTGACGTGCGCTGCCGAGTTCGCGGAACCGGACGAAGATGAGTCGGATTACCTCCTGGAGGCGTCGATCGGGATCGAGCCCAAGCCCGGCGTCACGATGCCAAGTATAGCCAAACGGGACCGATATCCGCAGCTCGCCACGGCTGGCCTTGGACCGTGCAGCGTCCACCATCCTTGCGCGTAGGACGCCGAGTTCAAACTCGCTGATGCTGCCTTTCATGCCAAGAAGCAGGCGATCATTGGGCCGACACGGGTTGTAGACGCCGTCGAGATCGATGACACGAGCTTCCACAAGTCCGCAAAGTTCGAGCAGATGATGCCAGTCGCGACCGTTTCGCGCGAGCCGCGACGCATCGAAGCACAGAACGGCGCCGACCTTGCCCGCACACAGCCATGCGACCAGGCGGTCGAATCCGGGACGCGCCACTGTCCCACTCGCCGATCGGCCGAGATCATCGTCGATAATTTCGACATCGACGAAGCCGCGCTCGCGAGCGACATCGACCAGATCATACTGGCGCCGCTTGCCCTCCAGGTTGCTCATGACCTGAGATTGCGTCGACTGACGCACATAGACGACGGCCTTCTTCTTGAGGACGGCTGCCGGAATCAGCTCAGCGCTCGTCATCTTCAAGCTCCGCGACGCTGAGGCCCGCGGCCTGCATGAGGATTTGTGCGAGTGTCGTGACGACTTTGTCCCGCTCGGGACATTGCAGGCCGTCCAACCGGTTGTCTTCCAACGACAAACTCATCTGCCGGCCCGTCGCCGCCGACGGCGTCTCGAGAGACTGCATTGTTTTCCTCCGGAACGATTGCGACATCGCTCCGGGAGTCTGCGGCCTTGACCGCGCCTTTCAACCGACGCTGCAACTCAACGAGCGCGGCCACGTCAACGCGCGGCGCGCCGATCGCCATGCCGGCGCAAACCACGGGATCGAGCATCCAGCCGGCGATCGAAATCACGACGCCGGCCGGCCCTTGCACTTGAAGGAATGGGCCAGTTGCGCGCTGCTCAACCCGACGAATCAAAACCTTGCTGCCGCAATATGGATGCCATCGGTAGTGGACTTCCAATTCCTGACCGACATGGGCAGAATGAACGGGTGATGGCCCTCAATAGGAAGAACGCTCTCTTCGCGGGTTCCGATGGCGGGGCTGAGAACTGGGCGATCGTTGCCTCGCTTATCGAGACCTGCAAGATCAATGGCGTCAATCCGCAAGCCTATATGTCCGACCTCCTCACGAAGATCGTCGACGGCCATCTCGCCAGCAAACTCGACGAACTCATGCCCTGGGCCTACGCGCAGCCGGTCGCACTCAAAGACGTGGCCTGAAAACAGCGCTTACACTGCATGCTGATCTGACGGCTCTTGGCTTCGACGGCTCTTATGGCCGCGTGGCCGCCTTTGTCCGCGACTGGAAAGCGGATCGACAAAGAGAACAGCAGACGAGTGGCCGCGGCGTCTTTGTGCCGTTGGCGTTCCAGCCAGGCGAAGCGTTCCAGTTCGACTGGAGTGAAGATTGGGCGATCATCGGCAACGAGCGGATCAAACTGCAAGTCGCTCATGCGAAGTTGTCGTATAGCCGGGCGTTTCTTGTTCGCGCCTATCTTCTGCAAACGCACGAGATGCTGTTTGACGCTCATTACCACGCGTTTCGGGCATTTGGCGGCGTTCCACGGCGTGGGATTTATGACAACATGCGCACCGCGGTGGATCGTGTTGGCCGCGGCAAGGAACGCCAAGTCAACGCCCGCTTCTCAGCCATGGCCAGCCACTATCTCTTCGACGTGGAGTTTTGCAATCCGGCCTCCGGCTGGGAAAAGGGCCAAGTCGAGAAGAACGTCCAGGACATCCGCCATCGGCTCTGGCAAACAATGCCGCGTTTTCCGACGCTGGACGCCTTGAATGACTGGCTGGAACAACGTTGCGTTGAGCTTTGGCGCGAGACGTCTCATGGCGGCCACCCGGGAGCGATTGCCGACGCCTGGGAATACGAAGCGGGCGAGTCTGACGCCGCTGTCTCGGCCCTTCGACGGCTTTGTCGAATATAGCAAGCGCGTATCGCCGATGTGCCTCGTTCATCTGGAGCGCAATCGCTACAGCGTTCCGGCATCGTTCGCCAATCGCCCTGTCAGCCTGCGCGTCTATCCCGATCGCATTGTCGTCGTCGCAGAAGGGCAAGTGCTATGCGAACATAAGCGGCTGATTGATCGCTCGCAAGATCGCTTGGGGCGGACGGTCTATGATTGGCGCCATTATCTAGCGGTGATCCAGCGCAAGCCCGGCGCCCTGCGCAATGGCGCGCCCTTCGCCGATCTGCCGGAAGCCTTCAAGGAGCTCCAGCATCATCTCCTCAAACATGCCGGCGGCGACCGGGAAATGGTGGAGATTCTGTCCCTGGTTCTCCACCACGACGAGGAAGCCGTTTTGTGCGCCGTCGAGTTGGCCCTGAACGCGGGCGCGCCAACAAAAACGCATATTTTGAACCTGCTGCATCGACTGGTCGACGGCAAATCCCCGATCACATCGACGGTGGAGGCGCCGCAGGCGCTGACCTTGAGCCAGGAACCGCGCGCCGACGTGGAACGCTATGACGTATAGCGCGACGATCTGGATGAGGAGCGCGCGACAAACAGGATGAGAGTTTTCGGTCGCGGCATCGAGATGATTGTCGCGGCGCGACAATAAGGCAAGTGGATTTTTTTACGTTCGAGTTATTTGTC
>VGDT01000107.1 GCA_016869595.1 Alphaproteobacteria bacterium | reverse complement strand
CGATCTCCGAGAATTGTTGCGGCAGAACTTTGCGAAACTGCGGGGTGTTGAGCAGCGCCCCGATGTCGTTGGCGTTCGTGAGCTTGTTGACGCTGTCATAGAGCCGTTTGGCTTCGCTCAACTGATCACGCGCGACCCGGAGCTGCGAAGTCAGCGTGTCGACTTGTTTCTTCATTTCGATCAGTTGGTCGAGCTGGCGCGCAAACACGCTCGGGTCGAACACGACCTGCGCCGTGGCGGGCAAGGAAGAGAGCAGGGCGGCCAGAATGGCCGCGCTGATCCGAGGGGGAGTAAACTTCATTGGGTCTTCTTTCGCTCAGCGTGGAAGATCGGCAGCCAGCGAGCCGGGTCATCGCCGACCTCGCCGCGGATGCGATCGAGGAGTTCGACGGTTTCGGTGCGGCCAGAGAGCACGGCGAGTTCATCGTCGAAGCCGGTCAAATCAAGCTTCGCCACCACGGAATTGTGTCCCTGCTTGACGAGGAAGCGCCGACTCTCGGGGGCGAGCTCCTCCTTGATCAGGCGAAACTCGGCGTCGGTGAGATGGAAACCATCGACATAGTCGGCTCTCGTTCCGCGCGAATTGGGGAGAAAAATTTGCGTCGGGCATTGCTCGACGATGGTGTGGGCGATGGGCGAAGCAAGGGCGTCGCGCGGCGACTGCGTGCCGAACACCATCACGCCGTTCTGCTTGCGGATGGTTTTCAGCTTGTTATTGGCGAGATCGCGAAAGGCCTCGTCGCCGAGCGCTTTCCAAAACTCGTCGATGTCGATGATGAGACGGCGGCCGTCGATGAGCTTCTCGACGCGGTGGAAGAGATACATCATCAGCGGCGTCCGCACGGTCGGATGATCGAGAAGCTCGGTCATGTCGAAGCCAACGACACGGGAATCGAGGCCGATCTCGTCCTCATCGCCGTCGAGCACCCAGCCGAGCGCGCCACCCTGCTGCCAGCGCTCCAACCTCGCGCCGACGCCTTCCGGGTCCTGCTGGCCCAGAAACGCCCGCAACGCGCCGAGCGAGCGTTCCCGCGCTCGAAGCCGGGTGAGCGCCCGCAGCCCCGAATCGATCCGCTCTTCTTCGGCGACCGTCAGCGGCCGGCTTTCGGGCGTGACGAGCTTGCGGATCAACTGGCCGAGGAAAGAAAGATTGGCCGGCGTCAGCTCCAAGGCCTTGAGCGGCGCGCAGCCCGTTGGAACGCCGTTGCGCAGCGTCAGATACGCTCCGCCGGCCGCGCGCACGAAAATCTCGGCGCCACGATCCTTGTCGAAGAAGACGTAAGAAGCCCCCAGCCGCTCGGCCTGCGACAGCAGAAAATTCTGCACCACCGTCTTGCCAGACCCCGAAGGGCCACAGATGAAAGTGTTGCCGAGGTCGCCGTGATGGAAGGAAAAATAGTAAGGCGAGCCGGAGGCGGTCTCGAGCATGGCGACCGCCGGTCCCCAATGGTTTCGGTCCGGCTTGCCGGTCGGATAGGTGTGGAAGGGGGACAACGCGGTGAAATTGCGTGAGGTGATGGCGCCGGAACGGGCGCGGTATTTGAAGAGGCCGGGGAGCTGCGCCCAATAAGCCGCCTCTAATCCTAAATCTTCGCGCGCTGCGACCGCGCCGGCGTCGGCGAGAGCCCGCCGCGCGAGGCTCATGTGCTCCGCAAGCTGCCTCGGCGTCTCCGCGTAGACGAGCGCCGAAAGATGGTGATCGCCGAGCGCGAAGCGGTTCGATTCGAGATCATCGAGAGCGTCGCTCAATTCCTCGATTTGCGAGGCCGCAGGATCGCGCGCCGAAACCAGCTGGTTCTGCTTGCGCGTCAGCACCGTCTTGGCGTCGGCCTTCGAGAGGAAGGCGAAGGATTGCGTCAGGACGAGCTCGAACGGCAAGGAGAGCAGGCCATTCAGGAGTCCGGGCTTGGTCGAAGCCGGATATTCCTTGATTCCGAACATGCCGGCGAAGCGCGAATCGCCGCTGCGGCGGATTTCGAGGGCTTCGCGCCCGAAAATGACCCGGTTCGTATAGAGCGCCGCCCCGATCTGCCCCTGCGGCAAGGGCATCGGCAACCATTCGCCGGAGATGAGCGCATGCAGGAGCTCCATCGGCTCGGAAAAGACGAGCGCCTTATGCTCGATGAGCCCCAACGGACGGGCGCCATACCGCTCGAGCGCCGCCACGATGTCGCGCGTGGCGTCGCCGAGCCGCTTCAAGGCCTCCGTGTCGACTTCGGCTGCGATGCGGTCCGCGCGGCCGAGCCGTTTGAAGAAGTCGGCGGCGGCGTCGGTCGCAGCGCGTCCTGGATGCCAGACGAGCGTGAGGTAAAGATCGTTGCGAAAGAGCCGTTCGCTTTGCAGCCGGTCGCGATAACGGGCGTCGAGCGCCGCGGCGAAGGGCGAACGGAATTGTCCTTCGGGGTAATCCATCGAGCGTCGGCGCACGAGGTGCGTCCACAGCGCCAGCTGCTCGTTGGCGAGATTGCGCAGCGTCAGATTGAGCTTCGTGTGGAGATCGTTGAGATCGGCGGTCGCGGCGGTCTCGAAAGAAACCCCGTCGAGGCGGATAACCGTGATCAATGCGCGCGTCGAAAGGCTGATAACCGTCTGGTTCACGTGCCGCACAAACGGCAGATAGACGTCGGGTTCGAGCTCGCGCGCTTTGATCATCGCCTTACGCATGAGCGAAGTCTTTCGCTCGATAGCGCTTCACGAGCCGCAGTGGCGTGCAGGATGAGCCGCCCCAGAACGAAACATTGCGCATCCGCCCATACGTCTCGAGCCAGGCAAGAAGAATGCGGAACATGTTGGGATCATGCCGGCAGATGATCCGATTAACGCCGTGAATCGGGAGCGCGACGAGGCCGTAAAGGATGCTCCCGGCGACGAGGAAAAGGATGCAGGAGAAAATCATATTGAAGGCCATAGCCTCCATGGTGACCCCGGCGATCATCGCCGGGCGCGTGCAGGCAAGAAACAACGTGTCCTCGGTCAGGCGGAGCGGCTCCATTATCAATGACCGCCAGTCAGCGTCGACACCACTTCTGAGGCGCCGAAGACGATGGCGACGCCGAGCACCACGTAAGCAGCCTTGCGCAGATCGAGATGGCCGAACATCCAGGCGACGCCGACAATGATCACGGCAAGAGTCGCCAAGAGACGCGCGACATTGCCGGTCAGCAGGGTAACGATGTTTTGCAGCACGCCCTCGATGTTTGCTGATTGCGCGAATGCCGGCTCGACGAGGCCGATGCTGATAATGAGGCCCATGCAGAGAAGCGCGGAGGATTTGCGAAAAGAAGACATCAGAGACTCCCGATTGGGCTCGCGGCGAATGGGTCGCGTGTTGTTAAACCGAACGAAACGAGAGCGCGCTCATTCAGCGCTCATAGACAAAAAGCGATGCGCCGCGGCCGGAGCGATACACGTCGAGGGTTGTTGGACGCTGCTCGACGGGCGAAATGTTCGCCGAGGAACGTTCCGCTGCGGATCCGCCTACGTGCGGGCCTGCCTGTGAACGCACCGCAATCTCAGGGGCCGTGCGTGATTCTTTTTCGACAAGGTTTCCGACGACGGATGCCTCGGCCTTTTCGGGATCGCTCACCCTTGTGCGCGCTGCCTGGAGTCGCGCTTGGTACAATGCGTGAAGGCCGGCGACATGCTTGCAAGCGTCGAAGCTTGCAGAAATCGTCAGTCCAGCCTGTTTCCTTTCTTCGGGACCGAGTTGAGCGAGACCAATTCGCACGTTTTGTCCGGCGACGGTCGCTTCGCTCGCCAGTTGAACGCCTTCCTCGAGACTGGTCGCCTGAACGGAAATTGGTTTTCTTCCGTCGATCGTGATCAAGAGCGGCTCGAAGGCGCTCGTTTGGCGCACGATCGCCGTCAGCGGCTTGATGGCCGCTCCTGGCGCACAACGTTCAAGGAGAGCAGCGAAAGCGGCAGGATCCATGTCAGGGAGTCCTCTTCAAAGCGTCAGTCGAGATTGACGAGCCTTTGGCCTCTTCAACTCAGGCGACGAGTCGCCATTTCGCGACTTCGCGATCTTTGAGGGCGGGCATCACATGCGTTCGCCTGTGAGCGTGAAGATCGACAAGAGACGCGGGCGCGATCAGTTTCATTTCCGAATCGTCTCCAGCTGCGGGAGTTGAGGCTCGCGAGCAATGCAGCAGGAGGTCTCGGTATGGAACCTGCCACTTTAGACAGGGCGGCTGTGGGTAAAATTCGGGTCCTGCCCAAAAGTCGCCCCATCAGGACAATAGACGGCCAGGCATCTGTCTCGCTCGTCTCTCGAGGGGTAAAAAATCTAGCAGTTTTATGCGGTTGGAGGCCAAATGAAAAAGGCTGAAAGAGCATTCCATGAGTTCATCGACGCCGTGTACATTGCGAACACGAGGGAGGAATTCCAACG
>VGDT01000106.1 GCA_016869595.1 Alphaproteobacteria bacterium | reverse complement strand
AAAAATCCGGTCTGCCGGTCTATCGTTCGGAAGTTGGACATCCACAGTCGCTCGTGGTCCGGTGGGAATCAACGAGCCGATTCTAAACCGAACCATCGCGCCGTGTTTAAGTCCGACAAGCTGCTAGAGCGCTTCCCGATCACATGGAATCATGTGATCGATAAGGAATCGCTCAAAATCAAAACGTTGGAGCAGGTTCTCATCGAAAAAGTCTGTCAACTTTTTCGGAACCTGCTCTAAGCCGCGACATTTTGAATCGAGAAGCCGGGCTGAAGGCGGTCGCGGAGGGAGCGCCTCGACCGACCAGGACGCGCGCAAGTGGATCGCCAGCGGCGGCGGAGCGGCTATAATTCCGCTTCCTCCTTTTGTTTGCCGTAATTCTGTAATTGACGTACGGAGCGGAAGGGAAAAATTCATGCGTTGCTTTCTGGCAAAGCTGAGTTGCAGGTTAGCGGGAGGGGGCAGTAATGAAATCAAATAACGCAAAGCTTTCGACTGATAACCAAACTGTGGCGTTGTTTGAAGAGGCCGCGAACAGGTTTCGAACCTACTTCGAGCGGGAAGTGCTTGCCGCGCTGCCGGAATTCGCACGCCGGGAGCTGGAAAGCGAATTGAACGCATTGTCCTTTTTGTCGGGCGCCGACCCTGTTCCGGCGCTGGCGGAAGCATCGCTCGTGCGCGCGGAGCAATGCGCGCATGATTTGTTGAGCATGAATTACGACGGCTCCGCCAGCTCCTTCTTGCGGCGTTCGGTACAGGAAGCGGCGGTGGACATAAAAGCGACGGTGATTGCCGCATCAAGGCGGGGCGGCAACGTCATCACCTTTCCGCGAAGGGTTTCCTGATCAAGACGCGATTCTCGCTGACGCGAACCCGATCGCCATTGGAATGAATGAGCGCGTTGAAGGCTCGTCTTTGCCGCGATGATAGGCGGTCCACGACCTGCTAAGCTCCAATCGATAGGCGACCGTTCAATCGGCGTCTGTCATAGGAAACGAGCAGAGAGATCGCCAAATGCTGACCTCAATCGCCGGCCGGTCGGTTATCGTCACCGGTGGCAGCCGCGGCATCGGACGCGGCATGGCCCGCGTCTTCGCGGCCAAGGGCGCACAGGTTCTGGTGGTCGGCCGCGATCTTGCGCAGGCCGAGGCGACGGCGGCCGCGATCCGGGCCGAGGGCGGACACGCCAGCAGCTTCGCCGCCGATGTCGGCGATGCTGAAGACGTCGAACGCATGGCCGCCGCTGCGCTCGAGCGGCATGGCGGCATCGACATTCTCTGCGCCAACGCGGGCGTCTTTCCAGCCGCTCGCATGATGGAGATGACGCTGGCGCAGTGGAACGAGGTGCTGTCCACCAATCTAGCCGGCGCCTTTCTGAGCGTGCGCGCCTGCGTTCCCGCGCTGGCGAGCTGCGGCCGCGGACGGATCGTGCTGACTTCATCGATCACCGGCCCGATCACCGGCTATCCCGGCTGGACGCATTATGCGGCGAGCAAGGCGGGGCAGCTCGGCTTCATGCGCACGGCGGCGCTGGAACTGACCCCGCTTGGCGTCACCATCAACGCCGTTCTGCCCGGCAATGTGCGCACCGAGGGACTCGACGAACTCGGCGAGGCGTATGCGGCGAAGATGACGGCCTCGATTCCACAAGCCCGGCTGGGGAGCGTCGAGGACATCGCCTATGCGGCGCTGTTTTTCGCCAGCGACGAAGCCGGCTACATCACCGGCCAAACGCTGGTAATCGACGGCGGGCAGGTGCTGCCCGAGTCGCTGATGGCGATTCAGGACATGGATCGCTGACGCGGGATAATTGATTTCGCGCGCCGCTCCAGAGCATAGTTGGCGATATCGGCGAACCGGCGGGGCGGGGCATGCGTGACTGACAGCGGCTGTTACCTTCTCGGTTGTAGCGAAGCCGAACGGGCGCGTCTCGACAGCCAGAGCGCCGTTCTCGCGCCCGCGACAGAAGCTCAATTGGACCGGCTGAGAATAAAGCCCGGCGAACGAGTCATCGATCTGGGGTGTGGCCCCGGCTATGTGTTGAGTCTGTTGGCCGAGCGCGTCGGGCGAGGGGGATCGGTGATCGGCCTCGAGCGCGACGCGCGTTTCGCCGATTTGGCGCGCCGCTATGTCGCCGAGCGCTCTCTATCGCAGGTCGAGGTCATCGAGGGGGACGCATTCGACACAAGGCAGCCGCGCGCGTCGTTCGATGGCGCTCATATGCGGCTTGTTCTTGTCAACGTGCCGGACCCTCAGCGCATCGTGCGCGAAATGGCGTCGCTCGTGCGCCCCGGCGGCTGGATCGCGAGCTTCGAGGCCGACCTGCTGTCTTTCAATTGCGACCCGCCAAGCGCGGAATGGACCCGTCTTCTCGACGCCTATAAGGCCTATTCGGACGCACAAGGGATCGACCTTTGCATCGGTCGACGCACGCATGCGCTTTTTCGCGCGGCCGGCGTCACGGATATCCACGTCGAGGCGGTCGCTTATGTCTCCTCGGCGCCCAATCCCGGGCGGCTGATCCTGCTCGACTTCGTCAATAATGTTCGCGAGAAAATGATCGAGCAGGGCTTTGCCTTTCGCGCCGAGCTTGAGAGCGACATCGCCGCGGTTGAGCGTCACCTGTCCAATCCCGAAGTGTTCGTGACGTCGCACCTTTTCTACCTGCTGTCGGGCCGGGTTCGGCAGTAAGGCTCAACTGTTTTGGGTAGCGGATCGTGGCGCGCATGAGCGCTCTGGCGTTCTTGTTCCGGCTCGCGCATATTGAGGCATTATGCATCGCGAACGATGGATATCTGATATTCAATGCCTTGGATGTGGGGCTACAGGAATGGCTGCGTTTTCAGAGGAAGACCACCCCTATGAGACAGGCGATACCGGGCGAATAGTATTTTTTGCACCCCCGGTTTTGAAGTGGTTCCTGGCGAAAAGCATTCCGATAAAACGCGCATCATCTGTTCAAAATGCAAAATGGTGGTCCACAGCCCAGATGAGCGAAGATCCACCTAAACGCCTACAACCTCGGCGCCAAAGAGCCGACTGACGATTCCGCACCGATCGCGACCATTGACGCAGCGGTTCGACGCTCCAGGTAACTCGCGGCCTCCCTATGGGCTCGAAGCAACAAGCGGCGAAGGGCTCCTCCCAGACACGATAGGTAGGCTGGGTCACGCCGACGCCCGCCCTCGCTGGTTGAACGCTGCAAAAGCGAAAGAAGGAACGCGCCATGAAGGTCTTGTTGGTTCTTACCTCGCATGACCAGCTTGGCGACACGGGGCGCAAGACCGGTTTCTGGCTGGAGGAACTGGCTGCGCCTTACTATGTTCTTAAGGACGCCGGCGCCCAGATCACCCTCGCATCGCCCAAGGGCGGCCGCCCGCCGCTTGATCCAAAGAGCAGCGAGCCGAGCTTTCAGACCGATATCACCCGCCGATTTGAGAAAGACGCTGCCGCCAACGCTCAACTCGACACGACGGTGCGACTCGATAGCGTCCGGCAGGAAGACTATGAAACTGTCTTCTATCCAGGCGGTCATGGGCCGATGTGGGACCTCGCGGAAGATAAGAATTCGATCAAGCTGCTTGAATCCTTCCTGGCCGCCGGCAAGACCTTCGCGGTGGTTTGCCACTCTTTCGGCACGGTGCGGCACGCCAAGACCCCGGACGGGAAGCCGCTCGTCGACGGCAAGACCGTGACTGGCTTCACTAATGGCGAAGAAGAAGACGTTGGATTAACGAAGGTAGTTCCCTTCCTTGTCGAAGACGAATTGATGCGCCTCGGCGCTGCCTTTTCCAACGTCAAGAACTGGGGCGTTCACACGGTTGCCGATGGTCAGCTGATCACCGGCCAAAATCCGGCCTCGTCGGGACCGGCCGCCAGACTTCTGATCGATACTCTGAATGGGCGTAGGCCGAAAAATTGAATTCCTCCTTCGCTTCCGATGCCCGGCGTTCGGCGGGCGGAAACAAACAGGGGGACACTTACTTTGGTTTAGCGACCGTTTCGAATAGGTCGCCAGTGCCATCATCGCGCCGGCGCGACAAATGTTCCCCCATATGCAAGCAAGAGTGCTTCACATGCCAGAGTCCTTTGCCGCCTTCGCAATGAAGCCAACCACCATTTCGCATTTTCGTGCTTATGATCTCAGCTCCGCATTTGGGGCAAGGGTGTCTATAGCTTTGCCTTTTTGTTTCATCCTGTCGGTCATAGACCACTAAATGCTCGCGAACGGTATAGACCTGCCCGGAACGCGTTCGGCGTCGGTGCTGCCGGCGCTTCACCAATCGGATAGTCATTGATTTCTTTCCAGCATCTTCTTTGGACCGGCTAAGGGTCCAAAGCGGCGAGACCTTTCGCAATACGCCACACTGCGAATCACGGGGATGTCCCGATCATTGTTGAAAAAGGAGGAGCGGCGTTGCTCGCCTTGAGCCGTTAGGCTCGGGGTGCTGATTCCACGAAAGGAAGCAACGCCATGCAGGAACATACCACATCGACCGCGAT
>VGDT01000105.1 GCA_016869595.1 Alphaproteobacteria bacterium | reverse complement strand
GTGCCTGAAGGCGATTTCGTCGAACAGGAGGAAGTCGCTGAGGCGAATGACACGCCCCCGCCTGAAGCGATCGAGGAGCCCGAGGTCGCATTGCCGCCCCCCGTGGTGATGGCGCCCGACGCAATACCTTTGCCCGCCAAACAGGAAGAGCTCGACAAGATCAAGAAGAAGGTGGAGGAGCAACAACAGGTTCAGCGCGCGCAACAACGCCAGGAGGCGCAGGCGCGTCGGCGCGCCGGCGCGCCTGAAGGGCAGTCGGGGAATTCCGGCGCATCTCAGGCGACGTGTCTTGCCCATATTGCGGCGGCGCTTCGTCGGCATACGCCGGGTTCAACAAGCCTTGGACCCGGCCATGCGACTGTGACGTTCCACGTCAATCCGGGCGGCGGTCTGTCGGGCGTTTCGGCCTCTGGATCGAGTCCGGCGCATGCGGCGCTGGCGCGACGGATCGTTTCGTCTGCGCGCGGCCCCAACATGTGCGGCTCGGCCTTCCTCACCCAGGCGTTCGCCTTCCACTGACGCGAAACATGGCGGACGCTCGCGCCCGCCATGCTTGATTGTTCCGGATCATTCGAGGGCACAATGAAGCTCGCGCAACTCGTTCCACTCGCTGCGGCGCTTGCCGTATGCGCAGCGCACGCGGAGGACGCCAAGCCGGCGCCGACTCCAACGCAAACTCCTGCGCCAGCGCGCGCCGCGGCGCCAAAGCCGGTCGCTCCGGCGCCACAGGCGACCGCGCCAACCGGCGCTCCCGTGATGTCGGAGAGCAAGTTCCTCGGCGCGCTCTACACTGCAATCGCCAAGAAAACGCCTGCGGAGAGTCCCGCGGGCGAAGGCGAAGTTACGGCGAGCTTTCACGTCAATGCGCAAGGCAAGATCGACAAAGTGACGATCGACAAGACGACAAGTCCCGCGCTCGCGGAGACGGTGAAAAAGATTCTGTCGAGCGTCGAAGCGCCGTCGCCGCCCGGCGGATCAATGGACGTGGGGCAAACTTTCAAGTTTCGCGGGACGCCGAAATGAGTCGCTCTAATTCGGTCCGTCGCCGGTGATCTATGCGCATGAGGCCAGCGCATTTTATAGAGGAGGAAAAGATGCGGCATATTTCTCGACTGACGTTAAGCCTTTCTGCAATAGCGCTCGCCTGTGCGCTCGGCGCAAGCGGACCGGCGCGCGCGCTCGACGAGGCGACTAAGCCGAAAACTGAGGAAAGCGCCGAGCCGAAACGCGAAGAGAGCAAGGACACGAAGCGAGAGGACAAAACAGAGAAGCGCGAGGACAAGACCGGCGCGCAGAGCGAACAAAAGCCGAAGGCGGCAAGCGATGAAAAGTCCGCCGAGAAAGCCGCCGAGAAAAAGAACAAGGCCGACAGCGCCGCTTATCTGCGCAAGCTCGGTCAACTGATCCGAGCGCGCGCGCCGGGCGCCTCGAATCTCGGCGAGGGAAGCGCCGTCGTACGCTTTCGCCTCGGCGCCTCTGGCGCGCCGAGCGGCGTCACCGTCGTTTCCGCTTCGACGCCCAAGCATGGCGAATTGGCGCGCTCAATCATATCGGGTCTGCGTGCGCCGCCGCCGCCCGGCGGCTCCTATGACGGCGTGCAGAGTTTTAGATTCCACTAAAGACCGCGCCTTGCGCGGCCTTACCCCGGCGTCGGACGCCGTAAACAGGAGAGAAGAATGAAGCGCATCGCCTTTGCCTTGCTCACCGTTTGCGCGCCCGCCGGGCTCGCCGCGGAAGAATCGCCGGCGCCGGCGCCTTCAGGCTCGGAAAAATCCGGAGCGCCGCCTGTGTCCCACGCCGCAATGGGCCACCATCCTCCCCCCGCCTGCGCTGAGGCGAAGGTCGACTGTGCGGCGACGGCAGTTCCCGCCTTCGCCAAAGACGGAAGATTGTGGGTCGCCTTCTCCGTCGGCAAGACCGTTTACGCCGTCGCCTCGTCAGACAATGGCAAGACCTTCTCCGCGCCAACGGCGATCGCCGCGGTCGCCGACGGCGTCATCGATGCGCATGGCGACGCGAGACCGAAAATCATGGCGCTGAACGATGGATCGCTGCTCGCGACTTACACGACTCGTCCCGACAAGCAGATGATCGGCACGATCTTCACCGCGCGTTCGACCGACGGCGGCAAGACGTTCTCGACTCCGCAGCCGCTGCTGACCGAAGGCGGCCAGCGCTTCGACACCATCGTCACTAATCGAAAGGGCCGGATCTATGCGGGCTGGCTCGACAAGACGCATGCGCTCAAAGCCAAGGCAGAGGGCAAGGAGTTCTTGGGAAGCGGCGTCGCCTTCGCCTATTCCGACGACGGCGGCAAGACCTTCAAGGGTAAATCGATCTTGATCGATCACGCTTGCGAATGCTGCCGCATGTCAGGCGCGCTCGACAAGGACGGAACGCCTGTCTTCGCCTGGCGCCAGGTGCTCGACGGCAATATCCGCGACCATATGGTCGCGAAACTTTCCGCTGACGCGACGCAAGCGACGGCGGCGCGCGTTTCCGACGACGATTGGTCAATCAATAGCTGTCCGCATCACGGACCGTCGATTGCGATCGACGCCTCCGGCGCATGGCATGTCGTCTGGTTCACCAAAGGCAAGAAACGCCAAGGACTGTTCTACGCACGCAGCGTCGACGAAGGAAAAAGCTTCTCAGAGCCCGAGAAATTCGGCGATGACGCGCGCGCGCCGGGACATCCGACGCTGCTCGCGGCGAAGGGCCGACTCTATCGTGTCTGGAAAGAATTCGACGGAACGACGACGACGATCGCGATGCAAATGTCGCATGACAATGGCAAGGACTGGAGCGCGCCGCGCGTGATCGCCCAAACGTCGGACGCCTCAGACCATCCCGAACTCATCGCCCATAAGGGCGCGGCCTATCTGTCGTGGCTCACGCACAAGGAAGGCTATCGCCTTTTGCCTCTGCCGCGAGACGAGAAAAGCGCCGCGGCGTCACGATAATGCGGACCGCGCTTTGTCATTCCCGGCAGGCCACAGGCCTGACCGGGAATCCAGAGCAAGTCCTATAGACTCACGTCGTGACCCTGGATTCCCGATCGCGCGCAACGCGCGCGTCGGGAATGACAAGGTCCAAAAATTCGGCTCGGAATTCGCGTCATGCGCCTGTTCTCTCTCGCTCTCGCCATCACGCTCGTAGCGAGCGGCGCGGCCGCCTTCGACTTCAAGCCCTATGGCCGCGGCGCCTTCTCCCAATTGACCAAGACGCACGCCGGCAAGCCGCTGATCGTGCATTTCTGGTCGGTCACCTGTCCGGCCTGCCTCGCTGAATTGCCGCAGTGGGCGAAAATCGCCGGCGAGAAAAAAAGGATCGACATCATTTTCGTCAACACGGATAGCGACGAGGATCGCGCCCGCGCGCAGGCGCGCATCGAGAAGGTTGGACTCTCGAGCGCCGATCATTACGGCTTCGCCGACGATTTCGTTGAAAAGCTCTATTTCGAAGCGGACAGCACGTGGCGGGGAGAGCTACCCTTCACAGCGCTGGTCGCCCCGGATGGAGCAGTTGTGACGGTGACCGGCGCGGTCGACGACCCGCTGATCGTCGAATGGCTAGAGAAGCGCGCCGGCAAGTAACCGCTCGCAAGCGAACGCGCCTATTGGCGTTTACCAGCGGCCTCTCGCGTAAAGCACGCCAAGAACGATGAGGAGCGCGAGCAATTGCAGGCCGATGCGCCAGCGCATAAGCTTTTGCGATCTCTGCGGCGCGCCTTGGCCGCCACGAAACATATTGATGAAGCCGGCGACGACGACGAGAGCGACCGCTGCGACGGCGACCACGACCAACAGATTTGAAGAACTTGGCATGAGCGGCGCTTCTCCCTATCCGCTGCGCTGTAGAGAAGCGCGCGCCGCCCCGCAAGGCGTTTATCGCCGCAGCAGGCGCTGCAGATAGTCGAGCTCTTCCTGTGGGCGCTCAGGCTGGCCGAGCCTGCGGCGCAACTCTTCCTGCACGCGATGCGCGCGCTGCGCCGGCGGCAGGCCAAGCGGATCATATTTTCCTTGAAGGTCGGGACGATTGCCGTCGCCTGACGCACGTCCAAGCGGATCGCGGCCCTTGCCGCGGCGGCCTCGCCTACCGGGGCTTCCGCCCTCTTCTTCGGCATTTTCTTCGTCGCCCTCGCCGCGCATCTGCTGCGCCAGCCTGTCGGCGCCCTTGCGCAACGCCTGCACGGCTCTGCCTTGCGCGTCGACGGCCCTGCCGCGTCCTTCTCCCGCTTTGCCGAGCGCTTCTTCCGCCTCCTTCATCGCACGGCGCGCGTCGTCGAGTTCTTCGCCGGCCTCGACGCCGTCCTTGCGGAGCGCATCCTGCTGGCGCTCCAGCCTTTCGCGAAGCGCCTGCTGACGTTTGCGTTCAGCGCCGGAATCCTCTCTCTGCGACTGGCCGTTTTGTCGACGACCGCGCGAGGCGCGCGGCTCCATCTCGTCGTCGGGGGAGTTCATCCCCTGGAACGTTTCATCGCGCAATTGCTGCTCTTCGCGCGAGAGTTGATCGAGCTCGCTGAGCGCGCGGTTCATTTCACGGCTGCGCGCATGCCGCTGACCCGCGCCTTGCGCCGTCTGCACGTTTTCGAGGATGTCCTGGAGTTCATCCAAGAGCCTTTGCGCCCGCGCCATATCGCCCGACTTCATGGCTCTGTTCATTTCGTCGAGCAT
>VGDT01000104.1 GCA_016869595.1 Alphaproteobacteria bacterium | reverse complement strand
TGGTGCTGCAAGAGAGGATTGAACTCTCGACCTCTCCCTTACCAAGGGAGTGCTCTACCACTGAGCTACTGCAGCGTTTTGATCGCTCGAAACGACTGAAACGGCCTCGAGGATTTCGGCGACTGTGTGCCACAGGGGCGCATGAGTCGCAAGCGCGCGCACTAATCCCCCGACGGCGGATCCGAAGACCACAACCCTCGACGCCGCTCATCAGGCTAAGGTTGTATTATAGATTTATACAACTTACGGTAGAGTTAACCATTATGGCGTCCGGCGGGCCTGGGGGCCCAACCGGGTCGACGTCGCTCATGCCGCGGCGGAGGATCAATTGATTGAAAATTACCTTTCCGAAGAGCTTTGGCATGCCGTCTCTCCCGTCCTTCCTGGAAAAGCAGGCGATCCCGGCTGCAGGGGACGCGACAACCGGCTTTTTCTTGAAGCGGTGTTCTGGATCCTTCGCACCGGCTCGGCATGGCGCACCCTGCCGCCGCAGTTCGGCAAATGGTACACGGCCTACACCCGCTTCCATCGGTGGCAGAGGAAGGGGGTTTGGCCCCGCGTCGTCGCAACGCTAAGTCAGAACGGCGCGTGCGATCTTCAATACAACGAATATGGTCTGCGCTTCGCGCCCTGTCATGACATCGGAACGCGCACGCATTCGCGACAAGACATCGAGCCGCCGGAAAGCGCGGCGCTTGGCCCGGCGATCTCTCCCTTAAGTCCCGCTACTGCGACTGTGATTGGGACTGGCTGAAGACGGGCATCTGCGCCACACGCACCTTGACGTCCATCGTCTCCTCGGCTCCGCCGGATCGCGCGCCGCGGATTGGCGCGGCGCCGAGATAGTCGAGCGCCACAGCGACGCGCACATGATTTTCGTGCGGCGAAACGCCATGCGCGGGATCGAAGCCCACCCAGCCAAGATCCTCGACATAGGCCTCGGCCCATGCGTGGCCGGCGACCTGATCCTCAGCATCGGCGCGAAGGAAATAGCCGCTCACATAACGCGCCGGCGCGCCGATCTCACGCGCACAGGCGATGAAGAGATGCGCGAAGTCCTGGCAGACGCCCATGCGATGCTCGAAACATTCCGCAGCGGTCGTCGCCGCATGGGTGACGTCAGCGTCGAATGTGAATGATTCATGGAGCGCGCCAAGCAGCGCATGGAGCTTGCCGAGCGCTCCGCTTTCCTTCGACGCAGTTTTGCGCGCGAATTCGGAGATCCCGGCGCTTGGCGCCGTCAGCGGCGTCTCTCGCATGTAAACGATCGGCGGAAAGCGTTCGACCGCGCCGGATGCGACTCCGGCCGTGTCGAAGGTCGTCACCTCGCCCTCGACGACGGTGGAGATCGACTCGAGCGGTCCATCCACGGAAAAGCGGTGGAGCATATTGCCGAAAGCGTCCTCCGACTGCACCAGTCTGCAATCGCGATCAACGTCGATGCGCCAGTCGACGACATGCTGCCCGTCATAGTTACGTGGCGTCAGGCGTAGGTGCTGCACCGCCATCCGCGGCGGCTCTGCATAACGATAGGTCGTCTCGTGGCGTATGCGAATGCGCATCGGTCTTCGCTTAGAAGAGGTATTGCTCGGAAATCAGCGCGCCCAGCCGGTTGTTCTCGGCGATGAAGCTTTGCACAAATTCATGCAAGCCGCCTTGAAAGACGCTCTCCATGGTGAGTTTCTCAAGCTTGCCATAGACGCCGCGGGCGTGGCGCTGCGCCGCGCCCTGGCGGCCATGGGCGCGCGCGAGATCGTCGAGGTTACGCACGATGGATTCGTAACAGGAAATGAGGGAGCGCGGCATTTCAGGCCTTAGGATGAGGAGATCGGCGACGAGCCACGGCTTCATGCTGGTGCGATAGACCCAGTGATAGGCGGTGTGCGCCGACACGGCGCGCAAAATGGCCGACCATTGGAAATAGTCGAGCGAACCGCCGACGACTTCCTTCTGGGGCAGCAGCACATGGTATTTCACGTCCAGCAGACGCGCCGTGTTGTCGGCGCGCTCGATAAAAAGCCCGACGCGCGAGAACCAATAAGCGTCGTTGCGCAGCATGGTGCGATAAGCGCCGCCGTCATAGGTCAGCGAGGTCAGCTTGATGACTTCGAGAAAGCGCGCAAGCTCCTCGGCGCAAGGAACGCCGTCACGCGACTCAAGCGCGCGCATTTCGAGATAGGCGTCGTTGATCGACTCCCACATTTCGATCGTCAGCGCCGTGCGCACGGCGCGCGCGTTGGAGCGGGCGTGCTCAAGGCAATTTCGGATCGATCCCGGATTTTCCGGAGCGAAGGTGAGAAACTCGACGACGTTCGCTTCATTAACAGGACGTCCGGAGCTTTCGAACGCCAGCGCCGCCCCCGACGACAGCAATACGCTTTCCCATTCAGTTTCGTCGCCGCCATAGGCCTTCGGCAGCGCCGCGAGCCGACGCGACGCCTGAATGGCGCGCGCCAGAAAGTCGGCGCGCTCCATGTAGCGAGCGAGCCAATACAGATTGTCGGCGGTGCGGGAAAGCATCAACTCGTCCGGTTATGAGTCGCTCTAGCGATCATCAATAATCATTACGAAGAATGCGAGCGTTCTGTCACGCTTGGCCCATCGCCTCCTCGTCGACCCAGGCGTCGTCGATCACCCAAGTGTCTTTGGTCCCGCCGCCCTGGCTCGAATTCACGACGAGCGATTTCTCCGTCATGGCGACGCGGGTCAAGCCGCCCGGCACGACCCGCGCGCCATTTGCGCCTTGCAGGACGAAGGGCCGCAGATCGACGTGACGCGGCGCGACGCCGCTCGCCAAAGCGATGGGGCATGTGGAGAGCGCCAGCGTCGGCTGCGCGATGAAATTCTGCGGATGCGCCTTAAGCTTTGCGCGGAATTCTTCGATTTGCGCCTTCGACGCATGCGGCCCAACGAGCATGCCGTAGCCCCCGGAGCCGTTCACTTCCTTGACGACGAGCTCTTCGAGGTGGTCGAGGACGTAAGCCAGCGCTTCGTCTTCGCGGCAGCGGAAGGTCGGAACATTCTGCAACAGCGGCGCTTCTCCGAGGTAAAACTTAATAATGTCAGGCATGTAGGTATACATCGCCTTATCGTCGGCGGCCCCCGCTCCTACTGCATTCGCCAGCGTCACATTGCCTGCGTGATAGGCGCCCATCAGCCCCGCGACGCCCAGCGCCGAATCCGGGCGGAAACATAGCGGATCGAGGAAGTCGTCGTCGATGCGCCGATAGATCACGTCGACGCGGCGCGGCCCTTCGGTCGTGCGCATGTAAACCACATCGTCGCGAACGAAGAGATCTCGACCCTCGACAAGCTCGACTCCGAGCTTGTCGGCGAGAAACGAGTGTTCATAGAAGGCCGAATTATATTGGCCCGGAGTCATCAACACGATCGTCGGATCGCTATTGACGCTCGGCGGCGCGACCGAGCGCAGGGTCGCGAGCAGTTCGTCGGGATAATTCTCGATCGGCGCGACGCGATGCAGCGCGAAAAGCTCCGGAAAAAGCCGCATCATCACTTCGCGGTTCTCGAGCATGTAGGAGACGCCCGAGGGCGTACGCGCATTGTCTTCTAAAACAAAGAAACCCTGATCGTCGGTGCGCACGATGTCAACGCCGGCGATATGCACGAAGATGTCATAGGGCACGCGACGGCCCGCCATTTCGGGACAATAGGCGGGGTTGCGATAGACGAGATCGGCAGGAACGACTCCGGCCTTTAAAATCTCGCCGGCGCCATAGATGTCGGCAAGAAAGGCGTTGAGCGCGGCGACGCGCTGAATGAGACCCTTTTCCAGCGTCGTCCATTCGCTGCGCGCGAGTATGCGCGGCAGGATGTCGAAGGGGATGAGCCGTTCGGTCGCTTCCTGCGCGCCATAGACGGCGAAAGTAATGCCGATGCGCCGAAATAGGAGCTCCGCCTGCTCGCGTCGCGAGGCCAAGAGCTCAGGCGGCGTTTCGGCGAGCCACCGTGACAGCTTGCGATAAGGGGCGCGGATGCGGCCGTCCGCTCCAGCCAGTTCATCGAACTGCGTCAGGCGCGAGTCCATTGCGGGAACTCCCTTTTGGCGGCGTTAAGCTTTGTTTTCAGCTGCTGCCGGCCCTTTTTTACAATTCGTAGCAAGGACTGCGCCAATAGCGCTGCGAAAATCTGTCACAGAGTTTTACTATTGGCCGAAAGATGATTCGCGCTCGGCGCGTGAGATGTTCTGACGCAGCCTTATCGCTATCCAAGGGAAACGCAGCCGGCAAGGTTTCTGAGAGCGCGCATGCATAGGTCGCGATCCTGCCCATATTCGAGCGCTCACGCCATGCTACATAGGGCGACGGCGATCGCCGTGGCGCGCGCTTTTTTTGGCGTCTTTTTTGGCTTCGCCTTCTACGCGGTGAATTCGAGCGCGTGGGCCGAGGATGCGCCGCCGCCGGTCTTCAACTGGGCGGGGCTCTACGTTGGCGCGAGTCTCGGCGGCGGCTTTCCGCTGCATAGAGGCGAGCGGCTTCAAGCGACGAGCGGTTTCGGTTCGCCGGTCTTCGATCTCTATCCTCCAGGCGTGACGCGTCCAGGCGTCACAATCGGCCTGCAGGCTGGATATAATTGGCAGAAAGGGCCGTGGGTCTGGGGTTTCGAGACGGACTTGAGCCCACATTCGCCAGATGGCCAGCGATTGTGAGCCTATCTTCACCCGACTGACGGTTTTCGGCAAGCCCATAGCCCCAGCCGGCCAAGTGAGCGGGGCTGGGGGTCGGCGAATGCCGCGCCGA
>VGDT01000103.1 GCA_016869595.1 Alphaproteobacteria bacterium | reverse complement strand
AGACCCGGCTCAGCGTGCCGCAACAATTCCAATAACCCAATGTCCACACAATACCCCTTGGTATAGAGCTCAACAATCTATCAGATAGCAAATACAACCATAGAGGATGGGTCATAACCTACCCGAGAGGGGTGTCTGTGACACGGGTGCGACCCTGCCGCGACAATAGAATCTCATAATAAAGCAACTGCTTACTTAGACGTGGCGCCATGCGCGGCGTTTTTTTAGGGTAAACGTGGCTGATTAGGACTTAACCCCGCCCGACGGACAGATCGCCTTTCGGCGCCGTTCGTTTGGATTACGGCTGGCTCAACGCATTCCGCAAGTCCGTCGCATTGGCGTCGCGTTCGCAAAGCGGGGCGACGCCGAAGCGCGCTTCGATCGTACGCAGAATCGACATCGTGTCATAGACGGTCTTATCGACGAAGCCCTTCTTGGCGAAAGGCGAGATGATGACCGTCGGAACGCGGGTCCCCGGGCCGAACCGATCTCTCTTCGGCGGCGTGACATGGTCCCAAAAGCCGCCGTTTTCATCCGCCGTGACAATGATCAGCATGTCGGCCCAATTCGGGCTCCTGCGCAGTCGCGCGACGACGTCCCCGACATGAGCGTCGCCGGCCGCGAGATCGGAATAGTCCGGATGTCCGTTGAACGCGCCGAGCGGCTTGTAGAAGCTCACCTGTGGCAGTTCTCCCCTGTCCACGGCCCGAAAGAAGTCGTCGGCGTCCTTGAGATGCGCGCGTCCCTCTCGACCCTCGGCGTAATTGGCGAAGTAGACAAAGGGCTGATGGTGAGTCTGAAAGGCGTCCGGCCTGTCTTCATATGGCTTTAAACGGCCTTCGACCACGTCGCGCCAGCCGCCGGCGTACCAAGCCCAGCTCACATTTTTTTCGCTCAAGCGATCGCCGATCGTCGGCAGATGCTGCGGCGGCAGTCGTTCCTGAGCTTCCGTCTTGTCATGTTTCGAGATCGGATTTCCCGGCTGCAGCGTGCCGATCGCCTCCAGGTCCATCGTCAGTCGGCCGAATCGCTTGTGTCGCGGCGGACCGTCGAGCGCGCTTTGCGGCGAATCCTCTTCGCGCGCTCGAATTGTAAGCTCCGCGCCTTGCACGTCTTTGATCGCCACGAGCTTTGGGAGAAATTTTTTTCGAGTCGACTCGACCGGATTGTCGAAAACAGGCGCGCAGCCGCAGATGAGGAAGAAGTGATTGAGCATCGAGCCGCCGAAGGCCGCATGGAAAAAATGGTCGGCGAGCACAAACTCTTTGGCCAAAGCCCACTGCTTCAGCTCAGAGCCGTCGTAATAGCCCATGACGAGCGCGCCGGCGTTCGAGGCTTCGACAAAGCGGTCCATTTTCCCGCCGTCGATCTGCTCCTGCTCAAGATAAAAGTCGTGCACCGGATCCATGGTGTGACCATCAATGTCGACGAAAGACTCGAGCCGGAACGGCGCATTGGGCAGGCGCCTCGGAAAACGATCGTCGGCGCGCGGGCGCGGCAGCGCGGCGAGCGGCCGTCCGTCGAAGTCCACTTGCGGCGGATGCTGAGCGGAGTTGACGCCCTCGGCGCCAGGAAACAGCCCGAACATATGATCGAAGCTGCGGTTCTCGTTGAAGATAACGACGATATGGCCGATGCGACCGAAGGGATTGGCCTGCTCTTGCGCCGCGCCGGGCGCGCAGAGAGCCGTCGCACATAGCGCCAGCAAAATTATAGAGCCCTGAAAGAGTCTCAATTGACTGGGGTTCCTTTGACGCTGCTTTCCAGCGCGCAATCTAACGAACCGCCCACCCCAATAGTGTGACAAGCTCAAGCGAGCGCCAATCGATCGACGTCGGCGCTCGCTTGGAAGAATTTTCGGACTACTGCGGCAAAGGCGTGCTTTGAGAGCGTTGCGGCAGCATGGGATAGACAATTTTCGGCTGGTCGCCGTTCAGAGTCTCCAGGAAGGCGACGATCGCCTTGACGTCCTGAGCCGGGAGATTTTCGCCAAGCTGATCTTTCGCCATGAGGTCAACCGCCTCTTCGAGGGTCCAGACAGAGCCGGTATGGAAGTAAGGCGCACGAAGGGCGACATTGCGCAGCGGCGCCGAGCGGAAGACAAATTCGTCCGCCGCGTCATTCGTCACCTTGGCGCGGCCTTTGTCCGCAACAGGCAGAATTTCGACGCTCGGCTTTTGAGCGACGCCGAAGGGGAAATAGCCGTTGCCGCCGATATTGACGCCGCCATGACAGCCGGCGCAACCCTTGTCCAGGAAAAGACGCAGGCCCGTCTTCTCCACATCGTTTAGAGCGGTTGCGTCGCCTTTCAGGAACTTATCGAAGCGCGAGTTGGGCGTCGTCAGCGTCGCCTCGAAAGCCTCGATAGCCTTCGCCATATTGTCGAAGCTCACGGGATTGGGATCCGCGGGAAAGGCCGCCTTGAACGCCGCGACATAGGCGGGGATGCTGGCGAGCGTCTTTTCGACCTGCGCCGGCGTATTGTTCATTTCCACGTCCGCCTGCACCGGACCTTTGGCCTGCGCCTTGAGGTCGACGGCGCGGCCGTCCCAGAATTGCGCGACATTGAACACGGCGTTGAGCACGGTCGGCGCGCGGCGCGGCCCCTTCGCCCACCCATGGCCGATCGAGGTCGGTCCGGCGTCGGCGCCGCCAGTTCCGAGATTGTGGCAGGAATTGCAGCTGATGATCTGACTCTTCGATAGCCGCGGATCGAAAAAGAGCTTGCTGCCGAGTTCAATTTTAGCGGGCGTGATCTCATTGTTCTTGACCACCGCCGCGACGCTGGCGGCGTCGATCGGCTTGAAGACGGCGTTGGCGTCGACGCGCAGATCGCCCGCCGCAGCCAAGCTCGGCGCCGCCAGAGCGGCCGCGAGTGCGACGAACCGGGACAGATGCATGCGTTCCTCCTGAAGTCGATGTTTGGGAGCGCGCTTTTTTGCGGCGCCAAAGAAGGGGGTCTTGGGGCGGTCAGCTATCATAGCCGAGCTGACGGCGAAAGCGCGCGGGGAGCAACCCAGTTAAAAAACAATCCAATGTAGCATGAACATGACCTGAAGAGCGAGGAGGCGGGACGAGCGCCCAATTGCATATTCACGCGCGGCCGATGATGTGTGTCATGCAAATGTTAGCGCGTCGCACAATCATTACTCGCGCGACGCAATATTCGTCCGGCGAGCTCTTTAAAGTCCGTGCGAACGTCGCCTCGACGACTTGCCCTGCTGCTAAAAGCAGAGCAAACTTAATGTGAAAACAAGAGCCGGCAAAAAGCCGAGCGTCAGCGGAGGGAGCTCATGGCGCGCATTCCGAATGTCCAAAAATCCGTTGGATCGACGCTTCTGGCGCTTCAGCTTGCGGCGCTACTAGGGGTCTGCGGATGGGCGACGGCCGAGCCGCTCGGCCTGCCAAAAGTTCCGGTTCCGGCCGACAATCCGCAGTCGCCGGAAAAGGTCGCTCTCGGCGACAAACTCTTTCACGACGCACGCTTCTCAATCGACGGCACGGTGAGCTGCGCGACCTGTCACAACGACAAGAAGGCGTTCACAGACAGCCCGTTACGCGTTTCCGAAGGGCACCATAAGCTCACCGGCACCCGCAACGCCCCCACCGTGGTCAACGCCGCCTATTACACGTCGCAGTTCTGGGACGGGCGCTCGCCCTCGCTCGAGGACCAGTCGCAGCACCCGATGGTCAATCCGGTGGAAATGGGACTGCCGGATCACGAGCCCGTGCTCAAGATCGTTCGCGAAGATCCGGCCTATGTCGACGGTTTCAAGAAAGCGTTCGGCAAGAGCGGCCGCGACGTGACGATGGATGAGGTCAAAAAGGCGATCGCGAGTTTCGAGCGCACGGTCATCTCGGGCGACTCGCCTTTCGACAAATGGTATTTCGGCGGCGATCGCAACGCGATCAGCGATCAGGCGAAGCGCGGCTTCGATCTCTATGTGGGTCAGGCGCGCTGCGTCTCCTGCCATGTCATCGAACAAACGCAGGCGCTCTTCACCGACAACCGATTCCACAACATCGGGGTCGGCATCAACCGCATCCAAGACGATGTGCCGCGACTCGCCGCCGCATTCCTGAAGGCCAAAGCCGCGGGCGCTTCCGTCGACAAGACCGTGCTTGCCGATCCGAAGGTCTCAGAACTCGGCCGCTTCGCCGTGACGGATTCTTTCGATGAAATCGGCGCCTTCAAAACCACGACGCTGCGAAATATCGCGATGACCGCGCCTTACATGCACGACGGCTCGCTCAAGACGCTCAAAGACGTCGTCAAGCACTACAATGAGGGCGGCAAGAGCCCGGCCGATCCCTGGCCGGTCAACCCCTATCTTTCCGGCGGCATTCGTCCGTTGGATTTGAAAGATCAGCAGATCGACGATCTCGTCGCCTTCCTGGAGACGCTGACGAGTCCCGCTTATGTAGCGGCGCAGACGAAATAGAACGCAAGAAACAAGCGGCGGCGCCGCGCAAGCGCGAAGCCGCGAGGGAGGAGAGGAAATGACCAGACTGATCACCCGGCGCAGCGTGATCGCCGCCGGCGCCACGGCCGGGACGCTCACGACGCTGCCGATCTCCATGGTGCGCCTCGCATTCGGGGGAACGCGCGAGGATTTCAGCTTCACATACATCTCGGACGCGCACATTCAGCAGATCAAGGGCGCGAGCTTCGTGCGCAATTGGGACATGGGTCTGAAGCGCGCCGTCGCTGAAGCCAATCTCATCACGCCTGAAGCCGATTTCGTCATGTTCGGCGGCGATCTTGCCCAGCTTGGAAAGAAGGAGGAGCTCGACCATGGCGGAGAGATGCTTTCGCATCTCAAGGGCAAGCTCCGCTGCGTCATGGGCGAGCATGACT
>VGDT01000102.1 GCA_016869595.1 Alphaproteobacteria bacterium | reverse complement strand
TTTTGCCGAAAAATCCTCTCGCAATTTCACCGCTGCTGGCATGGCGCGAATCTCCTTCGTGCCAAATGAGTCAGAAAAATCGCCTCAGCGGAATCCCATGTGAGTCAGATGACAGAGCCTTTGGTATAACTGTCAAACACTGACACTTTCTGAGGGATTTCATCTTATGCGCCTGAAACGACCACGACATGCCTCACCGGAGGAGGTTCGAATATCTCGCGAAGGGGAATGGGCGATTATTGAATATGCTGACCCCGCTATCTCATCGGTCCGTTTGCGGCTCGGTTCCGAGAACGAGAAGATGACAGACGCAGCGATTCTCGCTCTGCTCAACCTGACCGTGGACGCTCGGGACGAAATTTCAGCCCAGTCCGAGAATCGAGTGATCGAAGTTCCGCTTGGGCGGCCGCAGATCAAGTATTTTGAAGAGGGCGATCAGTGGGTCCCTCGCGCGCAAGTGTTACGATGCCACGTTGAGGATGACGAGGAGGGTAAGCTCGTCGTCTACGTCGACGATCAAAAGTTGGACCTTCAACAATTCGGTAGGATGCTCACGACCTATGCGGGATGGGGCCTGCGAATTTATTTTGTTGATGATGACGCAGTGGCGGAAGAGCCCACCGTGGAAGTTAAAGATCCGGAAGACTAGCGTCTTACCCTGCTAATCCTGCACCGGCGCCGAATATGATGCCTGCCGCGACCCTCGGACAGCTAAGCGCGAGCCTAGACTGGAGAAGGGAGCCATGAAGGAAGACGTCCGTTGATAGGAGGCTATCTCGATCAGCGTCGCGTGATAGTCGGTCGCTCACGCGGCGGATGTCTCACAGTTCTTTCAAACACCGAGCGTCAATTGCCTGGCATCGCCGGCTTGCAATTGACCGAGCGATGATAGTGAGACGCCGAGCAGCCTCACGCCTTTTTGAAGCGGGAACAAGGGCGCCAAGAGATCAAGGCAGATGTGCTCGACGTCCCGTCGATCAAAGAAATGTTCTGAGAGGGAGCGGCGACGAGTGATCAGTTCGAAATCGGCGAATTTTACTTTCAATGTCACAGTCCGCCCGCGCACGCCAGCGCCTTCGCAAAAGCGCCAGATCTTGTCGATCATGGGCCGCAGCGCCTCGCGCATCGTGTCGAATTCGAACAAGTCCTGAGGAAATGTGTTCTCAACGCCGATCGATTTACGAAGGCGATCGGCTCGCACCGGCCGGTGATCGACGCCGCGCGCAATCCAATAGAAGTGCTGGCCCACCGTGCCAAAGTGCTTGACCAGAAACGGAAGGGTTTGCGCGCGAAGGTCGCGGCCCGTGTAAATGCCGTGCCGGTTCATCTTGGCGCTCGTCGCCGGTCCGACTCCATGAAACTTCCCGACCGACATGTCCTCGACGAAGGCCGCTCCCATCTTTGGCGTGATAACGAATAGCCCGTCGGGCTTGCGATGATCCGATGCGAGTTTTGCGAGAAACTTGTTGTAGGAGACGCCGGCTGAAGCCGACAGCCCGGTTTCGCAGCGAATCTTTCTCGTGATTTCCTGCGCGATCTCGGTGGCCGTTCCGAATCCTTTCAGATTCTTCGTCACGTCGAGATAGGCTTCGTCGAGCGACAGTGGCTCGATGATGCTCGTATATTCGGCAAAGATCGCACGGATCTGCAGCGAGATTTCTTTGTAGACGTCGAAGCGAGGCTTCACAAAAATCAGATCGGGACATTTCCGGCGCGCGGTCACGGAAGGCATTGCCGAACGCACGCCGAATTTTCTCGCTTCATAGCTAGCAGCCGCCACGACGCCGCGCTCGCGCTCGCCACCGACCGCGACTGGCTTGCCGCGCAGTTCGGGGCGATCACGCTGCTCGACGGAGGCGTAGAAGGCGTCCATGTCGACATGGATGATCTTGCGCAAACGGTCAGGCGCAAGATCGTTCAAGCGCGCGCCTACTGGCTCGACCCTAACGGCAAGTTCGATCATTGCTCATCGCCACATATTTCGCATTCTCGCTCCGACGTCGAGTCGGACGCTTCGAAGCCCCGTCGGCGCCAGCTCGGCCTCTGGCGCGATCTTCGGCCAAGCCCTTCTCGTAAATAGCGAAGGTATTGAGTCTGGGATGAACCGCGTGCGCGACGCATAAACGTGCCTGTCGCCCTGGGCGCTTTGCCCATGTGTAAAGAAACGTTGGGGCGTCACGAGATGTAGTTCGTCCTTGGCGCGGGTCATGGCGACGTAGAGCAGCCGCCGCTCCTCTTCGATTTCGGCCGAGGATCCGGTTGATAGGTCGGACGGCATGCAGCCGTCGACGACATTGAGGACAAACACAAACTTCCACTCCCGCCCCTTGGCGGAATGAATGGTCGAGAGGACGAGATAATCCTCGTCGAGGAGCGGCGCGCCGGCCTCGTCGCTCGTGGCGTCCGGAGGATCAAGCGTGAGTTCGGTCAAGAAACGCTGCCGGGACGGATAACCGCCGGCGATCTGTTCAAGCTGCATGAGATCGGCGCGGCGCACCGCGGCGTCTTCGTGAATGCGCACGAGATGTGGCTCGTACCAGAGCCGCGCGCATTCGAATTCGGCGGGCCAGCCAAGCGCGCCTGACCGGAGTGCGCCGATTGTCTCCACGAAGTTGCGCCAATCGGCGCCGGCGCGCGGCGGAGGAGACGTTTCAAGAAAGGCGCGGTGCGGATCAGCGGCCTCAGCCATTTGGTCGAGGACGTGCTGCGACCCGCTCGGCCCGACGCCGGGCAGCAGCTGAATCGATCGGAAACCGGCCACGCGATCGCGCGGATTCTCGACGAACCGCAGCAGCGCCAGCACGTCCTTTACATGCGCAGCGTCGAGAAATTTCAGGCCGCCGAATTTTGCGAAGGGAATGTTGCGGCGCGCAAGTTCGATTTCCAGCGGACCGCTGTGGTGTGAGGTCCGAAAGAGCACCGCTTGCCGCTTCAGCGCACTTCCCGCTTCACGGTTCTCCAGCACCCGTTCGGCGACGTAGCGGGCTTGCTCCGCCTCATCTGTGACCGTGACCAGATGCGGCCGCTCCTCCGAGGTCCGATCCGTCCAAAGATTCTTCGTGAAGCGCTCGCTCGCCAGATCGATGACGGCGTTCGCCGCCGCCAGGATCGGCTGCGTCGACCGATAGTTGCGATCGAGCGTGACCATCTCGGCCGGCGGGCTGAACTGATTTGGGAAGTCTAGAATGTTGCGGACTGTGGCGGCGCGAAACGAGTAGATGGACTGGGCGTCGTCGCCGACCACCGTTAGGCCGCGGCCATCCCGCTTCATAGCGAGCAAGATCGAGGATTGAAGCCGGTTCGTATCCTGATATTCGTCGACGAGGATGTGATCGAAGCGGCCGCCAATTTCCTCCGCCAGGACCTGATCGCTCACCATCTGCGCCCAATAGAGCAGCAAGTCGTCAAAATCGACCACGTTCTGCCTTTGCTTCGCCTCGACGTAAGCGGCGAACAGCCGCTTCAGCTCGTCGGCCCATCCGCAGCACCAGGGGAAGAACGTCTGCAACACCTCTTCGATCGGCTCCTCGGCGTTCACGCACCGCGAATAAATTGCAAGGCACGTTCCCTTGGTCGGAAACCTGCACTCGGTCTTCGAGAACCCGAGTTCATGGCGAACGAGATTCATCAGATCGGCCGAATCCTCGCGATCGTGGATGGTGAAGGCTGGGTCGGCACCGATCTGGTGAGCGTATTCTCGCAAGAGGCGCGCCCCGACGCTGTGGAATGTCCCGGCCCAAGCGAGGGCTGCTGCGATCGCTCCCCCACGCTTGTCTCCGATCTTGCTGCAAATCCGCTCGACGCGTTTCGTCATTTCCGCGGCGGCCCTCCGCGAAAACGTCAAGAGAAGGATACGGCGCGGATCGACGCCATTGACGATGAGATGGGCGACGCGATGGGCGAGCGTGTTAGTTTTGCCAGATCCGGCGCCTGCGATGACGAGGAGGGGCGGCCCGGGGAGCGCGGATTGTCCCTCGACGCCGTGCTCGGCGGCCCTTCGCTGCTGCGAATTGAGTGTTTCGAGATGGGCGGCGGGCACGTCGAATCATTCTCTTGTTGCGAAGCGCATCTTGCATTGTTTCTTGTTTTGTTCGCAACCCCGAGATTGGCCCGCGGGGAACGGCTATTTCCCACGCTCATCCTTCTCGGACTCGGAACGTCGAGGAGATTCCGTGTCGCGCGCCGCATCCCGCCGACGGCTCTCGGCAAACTCGGCCAGTTCCTTCTTAAGCAATTGCCATCTCGTTTCGATCGACGGCATGTCGCGTACGAATTCACGGATTTCGCGCGCAAGCGCGTGGTCTGTGGATGAACCCGAGCGCTCCAGTTCCGCGGCGTAATTCAGGTAGCTCCGCCGGATCCCCTCCTGGCGCGCCTGAATTTGTGTCTCCCAAGGGCGCCCGCCGCTCTTTCCGTTCTGCACCCTCCAGAGGACCTCTTCTCGCGCACGCCGATCAACATAAGGAATAACGTTCCGCTTGCGCAAAGCCAGCACCGCGCCGCGATCCGCCTTCCGCACTCTTCCCCGCGTGCGCCGTGGCGTCGCCTCCGCCGCGATCCCCCGCAGTCTCAGCTCCGCGGCGAACCGCTCGCGCCAAACCTGCAGGTCGGCCTTGCGAGGATTGAGGCGCTTCCCGTCATGGCCGAGCGAACGAACCGTCAAATGAACGTGCGGGTGCTTGTCCTCGAGATGCTGGACGAAGACGTAGTCGTGGTTGTGTCCGAAGGTCTCGATGGCGAAAGCCCGGGCCGCGTCCTTGACGGCGGCCGCGTCGGTACCCGCCGGCATCGAGAGAATAATGTTTACCGAAAGCGAACCGTCACGGCGGCGCCGATCATCGAGAGCGGCGTCGTCTGCCCATCTATTTTGCAAATCTTTTAACCCTCCGCGCCCCACCAACAGCGCGCCCTGCTCCGTTTCGCCTGTGAGCTCGCCCTTGCGGGTGATGTATTCGAGGTGCGATTTGAGATGCTC
>VGDT01000101.1 GCA_016869595.1 Alphaproteobacteria bacterium | reverse complement strand
CCAGGATAAAGTCAGCGATCTCGGCGGCGGCGAGATCGTCACGCTGAATGTTCTCGATAATCTGCGCGTAGCGATCCGGCGCGCCGCCCTCGTGGACAATGGCGGGCGCCGCGTCGAGGCCGGCGAGTTGCGCCGCGCGATACCGGCGTGCGCCCATGACGATGATGTAACGCCCCAAAATCTCGCCAGGCCGAACCGTAATGGGTTGCAATATGCCCACGAGTCGGATCGAGTCCGCGAGCTGGGCGAGCTCGTCTTCACTGAAGAAGCGCCGCGGCTGCTCATGATCTTCGTCGATCTGGCATAGCGGAATAAGCCGAGGGCGGCCCTCCGCGTCCCCGTTCCGCGCCGCGACGTCGGCAAGGTCTTTGAAGCTGAGGTCTAAAGCCATTCGATCCTCCCTCAGCCGACGCGTTCAACAATATTGGCCAAAACGGCCCGGACTTCGCGACCGGCTTCCTGGGCTGAACGCCGCTTTAATTTCCACACCGGCGCGCGTTCGGCGACCGCCTCCGCATAACCGTCGCGCGCGACGACGTGACCGGGAAAGACGTATTTGCCGGCGTCCCGAAGCAATTGCTCGAGGTGCTCGCGCTGACGCGGCGACTTGGTGTTAAAGAGCGACGGCAACAGGCCGAGAAAGGTGGCGTCAGACCGTCCGTATCGCTTTTGGACGCCAAGAAACGTTTGCAGCAATCCTTTCACCCCCTTCACTGAGTAGTCTTCAAGATAGATGGGCGAGAGCACATGCGAGGCGGCGACGAGCGCCGCCACGCTGCGCAGCCCGAGCGACGGCGGCGTGTCGATGACGCAGGCGTCGAAATCCCCGCTCACCGCCGCGAGATTTTCGCGCAGCGTCAGGATCGAGGCCGCGTCACCACGATCGACGTCTGTTAAGGAAGTATCGGCCGCAGCGAGCGTGAGGCCATCAATGCCCCCGGGTGCAATCCGCGCCGCCGGTTTAAACAGCTCTGCAGCGGTGGCGTTCCCCGCATGGCGCGCGAGCGTGTCGGTCGCGTTCGCCTGGGCGTCGAGGTCGAGGATCAGGACGCGGCGACCGACTTCCGTCAGATACCAGGCGAGATGCACCGCGAGCGTCGTCTTGCCGACGCCGCCCTTCTGGTTGTTGATCACAATCGTCTTCATCCGGGGCGCCTTCAGAATGAAACGCCGCCAGGGGCGGCGGCCGGAACCGTGGTTTAAACCACGGCGCGCTGACTGATGTGACCAATGGCGCGACGAACGATTCGAGTCGCCCTGTCACAACAGACAGGGGGACGGAGCGAGGGCCGAACACGCCTCGTTTGCAGGATGAGATCCTGGAGCGACGAACCCGGCAATTCAGGGAGGTGAGCAATTGATCCGCAGATAGCGATCGGCGCGCGCGTCTACGCCGCGCGACAATTTTTACGAACAACTCTTTGACGCGTGGTTCAAACCACGGAATGACATTGCTGCTTCATGACAGTTGAAATGATGCGCGACGCTGCCGCCGGGGAGGAAGCGGTGGTTTAAACCACAGTGTTGCTCCCCAATCCCCGATCTGCCCGACCTATGCTGCATCCGCATGACAGTCGTAGCGGCCTCAAGCGGCGCGCGCGCTCGAAATGGAAAGCGACGACCAATGCATGAGACATTGGACGCCATGTTTTCGGCCTCGATGGCGCTCTTTACAAAACAAGATAGCCGCCAGCGATCCGCCGGCCATGTCGACAGTAGAACCAGGCACAAGAGCCGGGGCGGCGCGCGGCCGCCCCCGTTCTTCGCATCACTTGCGCTTGGCGGTCTTCTTCTCCGTTTCGGGCGCCGCCTCGGTCTCTTCGTCGGACTTTTCCACTTTCGAGGCGAGGATTGAGAAGTCGTCGCAGTTGAGGTCGACGGTGTAGACCTTCTCGCCGTCCTTCTCGAAGCTGCCCTGCTTCAGCGTGCCGCGCGCAATCACGAGATCGCCGGACTTTGCGTAATCGCGAACATATTTGCGGGCGCTGTCGCTCCAGATCGTGATTTCGTTCCAGTAAGGTTTGTCCTTCGTCTCGCCGTTACGATCCTTGAAGGCGTAGTTGGCGCAGATCGAAACGCGCGTCGTCTGTCCGACTTCACGCACTTTGCCAATGCGGCCGAGGATCTGGAATTCAGCGAAAGTCTTCATCTTGCTCTCCATCGTTGGGGACTGCCCCGGTTGCGATGGCTGTCCGTGATGGCCGCAAAGGCGACGCCATAACCGAAGCGCCGACAGGCGCGAGGCCGAAACGCAGTGAAGGACCCGAAGGCCGAGGCAATTTTGGTGCGCGAGGAATTGGCGCTTTAGCGCCAAGGGGAAAATTGTCGCGGTCGCAGGGTTTTGGGCGGCGACTGCGGCCATAAGACGAAACGCCATGCAACCGGAAGCAGGCTCTCAGAGGAGAGCGATGAGAAGAGATGCGACAAACTCAGATCTTGGAGCGGCAGGTCTCGTGAACGCGGCATATCGCCGTTTTGATTTCGTCACAACCCGCGCCCGGTATCACCGACGAAGAAAAGATGGTCTACGCAGAACAAATGCGTCTGCAGCGACGACGAAAACAATAAGGTCGCGGCTAAAATCGAAGACCCCCTGATCGGTTGCGCGGCAGCGATGACGCGGGCCCCGAAGCAAAACGGCCAGGTGATCGTCCTCGGCAACCGGAAACGACATTCGCCCAGGCATGAGGCGCGATCGGACGCACGACCACGAAATCGGCGCGCGCGCTATGAAACTGAAAGCGCAAAGAAGGACGAACAGCGGCGGCGGTTGCCGTGCAGTGGGCAACTTCGCGAGCGATTGGTCGGGCGTCGAGCAGGGATCTCGATGCTGTGCTGTGATATGACCTATCTAACGGGGTTCTACATGTGTGCCGGCGCATAAGGTTCATTCTGGAACGAGGATCCAAAGCGGACCTTCTGCTCGTTCACTTCACCCGGATTCCATTGCGATGAGCGGTCCTTGATCGCTTTCTTCTCGTCTTCGGTGTTGCGCGTTGGAGCTGAGACCACGTGGCGTCGACGATCTGCCCGACGGCGCTGCCCTTGGTGAGCTTCTCGCAAAATAACCAAATCGTGCGCGGATCCGGAACCCGCTCCCCCGAAACCGCAGAAGGACATGCGGTCTATGAACTCGGCCCGATCGTCCGTGAGGTTTACGGGACGAAACACAATTTGTTTTCCGAGGCGCTTCCCCTACGTTTAACGCTTGGATGCCGAAATGACTAACTTTCTCCGCTCTTCTTCACGTTTTGGATTTGGTTCAAACTTTAGCAATGCATTCGTTACGGTCTGCGTCACGTAAAGTCACGCTGACCCCAATATGTTGCATAAGCTAAGCGCTTCGTGCAACGTTTCTCATATCCCTTTCGTTTCATGCTGCTTCAGCGTCGCGCGAGGCGTCGTCCCTGCGACAAAAAGCTGAAACCCTGCGTGCCGGCGGTTGCGGTCATAAGCGCCTCGATCACTGGTTCTTCGGCGTTATCGGCGATCGCCCAGTCGACGGTGAAGCTCGCGCCTGTTCCGCCGCGGACGTCATCTTGCGCTATAAGCACCTGGAGCGAGGCGAAGGGCTGCAGCGCTAGCGGCTTCGTCAAATAACTCTCGACAATGCGGCCCCCGCCATCCCGATAGTCAATTTTCTCGATGACCAGCGGATTGGAGGCGGACGTGTTGTGAATCGACAGCGCGCCAGAGAAATTAAGATATTTCATCCCGCCCTGCCCGACGAGCGTCGAATGCAGCACAACGAACGTACGGCCGATGTTGGCGGGAGTTAGCGTCGGCGTCGGCGTTAGCGCCTCCGGGGCGACAATGATCGGGTCGCGTTCCGCAGACTTTCGTTCAGCGGCCACCACCGGAAGTGACAGAGCCGAGAAGATCGAGATCAGAATTAGCAGCTTCGGCATTTGACTCCGGGGATGTTGTGATCGCGTCTTTAAGGTTGCCGGTGATTTCCGACGACAGCCGAGCGGATCCTGCTTCGACCCTGCGCGCCGGCTCTGGCGCGCCGCGCACGCTTTTCTTCGCTGCTTCCTGCAACTCGACGCGAAAAGTGTCTCGCATTTGGTGGATCGACGCAATCACTTTCCCGACCGGCATCCCAAGGCTGACGAGCGCGGCTTCGCCGAGCTGGAGGCTCGCCTCGACCGTTTCCGGAACGGCTTCAGTAACGCCAAACTCGTACAGATGACGCGCATGTTCGGTGTCTTTGGCGCGCGCCACGATCACAAGGTCGGGCCGCAGCGGTCTGACGCTAGTGAGGATCGCGTCGACGGTCGCCTGTGCGCCGATCGTGACGATGAGCGCTGGAGCATTCATCAATCCACAAGCTTTGAGAAATGCGGGATGGGTTGCATCGCCGAAATAGACTTCGCGCCCGATCCGGCGCGCTTCCGCAACAAGCGCTGGATCGATGTCGGTCGCGACGTAAGGAATTTCGTGCTCCTCGAAGAGACTGGCGAGGACTTTGCCGACGCGGCCATGTCCAACAATTATAGCCCGCCTTCTTTCTTCGTCCTGCGCCGGTTGAGGGAGCTGATGCGTCGGCTTGTGCGGCTCGACCATTGGCATGACCCGGTCCGCGGCATGCGCGAGCACCGGGATCAGCGCCATCGACAGGGACGTCACGACGAGAATGAAGCTCGCGAGATCGATGTGGATCAAGTTTAGGCTTGTCGCGAGTCCGATGGCCACAAAAGCGAATTCGCTACCGGGCCCGAGCAACAGGCCAGTTTCAATTGCAACGCGCCAAGGCTGGCCAAATAGGCGCGCCAGAACGATGATGATGGAAAACTTCAGTGCAATCAGTCCGAAAACCAGCGCCAAGATCGCAAGCGGATCGCGCGCAACTTCCCGCAAATCAATGCTCATGCCGACGGTAAAGAAGAACAGGCCGAGAAGCAGGCCTTTGAACGGCTCGACGATCGCCTCAAGCGCCTTGCGATATTCGGTTTCGGCGAGCAGCAGCCCCGCGACAAAGGCGCCGAGCGCCATCGACAGGCCAGCAATCGCGGCGAGCACGC
>VGDT01000100.1 GCA_016869595.1 Alphaproteobacteria bacterium | reverse complement strand
ACCGGTATGCTCGGTGTGCTCGGCGAGCGGCGTTTCGCGCAGTTTTAAAAGATAGGCTTCAAAACGATCGATCATTGATTCCGCTTATGCGCGCCGTCCCGAGCGCCGTCAACGCGACCCTTGCCGCAATCGGGGCGCGCGCGTGCTACAAGCGGGGCGATGGCTTTCGGATATTAGCCCCGTCCCATGTGTCGATTTCCATTTCAAGACGGGATTCACCCATTGAATGATTTCAATGAGATGGGTGAGACTGAAGTGCCGTGAACGGCACTGCATTTGGGACTGCGGCAAGAAAATTTGGCAGTCAAAATGGGATTGATCGACCGGTCGATCGACCGTAGCGTTGGGGCATGGATTCCGACCGCATTGAGCCACAAGACGCGCCACAGGAAGACCCGGAAGCGCGAGAGGATTTTCTCCGGCAGCTTCTTCGTCGATCCAATTGGAAAGTGACCGCCGAACTCGTAAGCGTCGCGCGGACGCAGCTCGGTATTCCAAGGTCAACCCTTTTTCGGATGGCGTCACGTTTTCGGAGCACGCGCCTTACTTCGAGTCTTGCACAACAACAGCGTGGAACGCCGGACGGCGTATTTCGTCTCGCGCCGGAAATTGAGCGTGTTATCGCCGAGCAGATCGAGCATTTCTGGCTCAAGAGGGAGAAGCCGAAATTCAGCAGGTTGATGGAGCGCATCCGCGGAACCTGCCTTGCCGAAGGCTTACACCCGCCACACTACAGAACGGTGCGGCGACGGGTGATGGATTTGACCCCGGTATCCGCCGCCCACAAGCGCGGGGAGCGGGACATCGAAACTGCCGCGACTCCAAGCCCTGGACAATTCGTCGCTAATCGACCCAACGCCATTTGGCAGATTGATCACACCCTCGTTGACGTCATCGTCGTCGACGAACAGCTTCGCCGTCCGATTGGGCGGCCGGTTCTGACCATTGCCATTGATGTTTGCACGCGGATGGTGGCGGGCTTTCATTTGTCTCTTGAGGCTCCCTCCAGCGTGTCCGTCGGGCTTTGCTTGCTTCACGCCGTCTATGACAAGACCGTGTGGCTCAACGAGCGCCAGATAGATGCTCCCTGGCCTGTCGCCGGATTGCCCGAGGTGCTTCATTGCGACAATGGCGCCGAGTTTCGATCGCGCGCTCTTGCTGGCGCTTGTCGCGAATACGGAATCAAACTTCAGTTCAGACCGCCAGCGACCCCGCGTTTCGGCGGGCATATTGAACGTCTCATCGGGACGATGATGGGCGCCGTGCATGTGCTGCCGGGCACAACATTCAGCAACGTCAAAATCAAAGGCGAATACGACGCCGAAGGCCGCGCGACTTTCACATTGCGCGAACTGGAAAGGTGGATCGCGATAGAGATCGCAGGCAAATACCATCACCGCATTCATTCCACGCTCCTGCGGCCCCCAGTGGCGGTCTGGCGCGATCTTCAGGGTGATGTTGATTTCGACATTCCACCCGACCGAATGGCTTTCTGGACGAGTTTCTTGCCAGAGGAACGACGGCGCCTCCTGAAGGACGGCATCCATCTCGAAAAAATCCGATATTGGTCTGACGCCTTATCCCGCGATGTTGGCCGTGGGGCTGAAGTGAAAATCAAATATGATCCGCGCGATCTATCGCGCATCTTCGTTCGCCAACCGGACGGTCATTTTGTCGAGGCTCGTTATCGCAATCTCGCCTACCCTCCCGTTTCATGGTGGGAGTGGAAGCATGCAAAGAAGAGGTTACGCGAACAGGGGAAACGAGAGTTGGACGAGGAAACCATTTTTGCTTCGATTGCGCAGCAACGACAGATTGAAGATTACGCCGCGCGGGCGAGCGCAACAGCGCGCCGGAATGTGACGCGCCGGCCCAACCAGCCGAGAGACCAAGAGAGCGGAAAAATCACCGGCATCGATTTAGCGAAACCGGGATATTCTAACGATGATATGGAATTTTGGGACCAATGATCGAACCCTCTCATTTGGCGCCCGGCGCGGCCGCCCTCATTAATGCGCCAGACCATGTGCGTATTCGCGCCATCCGATCAGACCGCTGGGTCGGATTCGGTCGCGCCCGACGCGTTCTTCAATATCTTGATGCGCTGTGTGATCATCCGCCATCAACGCGGCCACCGGGACTTGCGATTTACGGTCATAGCGGGATGGGCAAGACGATGCTTGTCGAAAAGTTTCGACGTGACCACCCGCCGGTCGTAGATCGTAACACTGGCTGCGAGACCGTGCCGATACTTGCTATCACACTGACCTCGCGCCCGACCGAGCGTCGGATATACGGTCAGCTGCTCATGGCTCTTGGCGCCAGCGTCAATGAGCGCGCCACCCTCATGGACCTAGAAATCAGGACCATGCTTCTGCTGAAGAATTGCAATGTTCGTGTCTTGGTCTTCGATGAGGTCCATAACCTGCTCGCCGGCAACCCCAGAGAGCAACGCGTAATTCTCCAACTGATGCGATATCTCAGCAACGAACTCAAAGCATCGCTCGTATGCCTCGGCGTGATGGACGCACGCGACGCTATCGCGGGCGATACTCAACTCTCGCGGCGTCTCGATCAGATCGTGCTGCCGCGATGGAAAGTAGACGAAGAATTTCACGAATTCGTCGGCGCGGTTCTGCGCAGTTTGCCGATCAAACAACCGTCGGCCCTATCGAGCCAGGGCTTGCGTCATCTCGCGCGCATCAGCGACGGGGTCACTGCACGCGTTTTCTCCATACTCAACGAATTGGCGATCGAAGCTATCCGAGCGGTCACGGAGCGCATTACCGATGAGGACATCGAGTCTTGGAAACCTGCCCTTGAGAAGGAAACCATGTTCGCGTGACGCCCGAGCCAAAAAAGGCATTTCAAATGAAACTCAGTCCAAAATAGTCTCACATGAAATGCCGCAATTCGGACCAATCGCCCCGAGTCCCGGATTGAACTGCCAATCGACACCGGGAGAAGGCAACGACGATCGGCGGGAACACACAATCGATCGGCTCTCGGCTTCGGGATCGAGCGGCGCGGCCGAATTCGATTTTCTACCCACGCATCTGCGCCGCAAATATTATGTCGTTGAGATCGATGCGACGGAGGCGAGAATCTACGCCGATCGCGACGGTGAATATCTTTTGGCGAAGGCCGGCCGCGACCGCTTAGTGACGCTCGTCGCCAACGTCGAAATCGTCCGTGACCTTGTCGCCATCGCCGCGCATCGCGGCTGGGAAAGAATCGAGTTGACGGGCTCGTTAGAATTTCGGCGGGAGGCCTGGCTCGCTGCGTCCCGTCACGGGATTGAGACGAAAGGCTATGAGGCGTCAGAGCTCGATCGCGCCGCGTTCGCCAAGATGCAAGGACGATTTGAACATGACCAAAAGCATTCCTTCGGCCGTGACGGGAGAAGCGCAGGGGCGTCGGATCGGCGGTCGCCGGCAACTGAGCGGAATTCGAATGGCGGAGCGAACGACCGCAACGCTCGCTCGCATCTTGCCCTAATCGAGCGCATCGCGCTTGCGGCCTTCCCCAAAGACGCCGAAGCGCGCAAGCGCATTCTCGACGCGGCGCGCGACCGCATGGCGAATCATCGCCGTCGTGGCGCTCGCTTCGATCGGGCGGAAATCGTCGAGGGAAAAACCAAGCAGTCGCGGGAGTCGGCAAAGAAGTCCGCTGGAAGAACCAAAGATGCCGATCGCACAGAGCGCGCCTATAGGAATCGATAACGCCCGTCACGCAGGCCGCTGCGGGAGCCGCGTCGATATTTGAAGATTTCATGATTCACGCCGCGATCTCGTCGCAAATGGCGCGATATTTTTTCTCACACGCCAACTTGATTCGATTCGTGATCGTCGCGCCACCCCGAGCCGGTATTTCGCGCGATCTTCAACTGAACATAGAGCAAAACACATGACGATCGCGCAAAGGTTGAAGGATGGCGATGCTGTGGACAAAAACGCGGTTGAAGCGAGCCTGGCGACCTCCGATAATGTGTCAGCCTTGCGATCGGCGTTACGCTCGGCGCCGCCTAAAAAATGCGCACGCTCCCGCAGCCCTCTCAAAGCCGCGGTCGCGCAGTTGCTGCCGGATCTGCTCGCTTTCCGCGCGAAAGGATATACGAGCGTGGAACTCGCCGAGATCATGCGCAGCAATGGCTTTGTCATCGCCGCCCGCACATTGAACAAATACATCAACGAGGCGCGCGCTCGACCCGCCAATCGACGCAAAAAGAAAATCGCGCCCGTCGCCGCCGCCGAATCAAAGACGACAGTTAAATCTGGCTCAAGGACAGCCGATGCGGCGAAAACGATGGCGACGCCTCCTTCGCTGTTGGCGACGAAGCCTCCGGCGCAAGCTCGAAGAGCTGCGAAGGACATTCTTGGGCATCGCTTCGATGACGATGTGTAACGAGCAAGACTTAGCGTCGCGCCAGGTCGCAACGCTTAACCCCGACAGCAAAGGACATTTGGACATGGCTACTGCTACTGCCGCCGCCGTCAAACCTCGTCCTCGCGCGGCAGCCTTACCCGCCGCCGTCAAGCGCGTGGCCCTCGTCGCCAATGAGAAAGGCGGCGTGGGCAAATCCGTGTTTACGCGCACGCTCGTCGATCATCTCCGCACCAGCGGCAAGCGCGTCGCGGCCTATGACGCCGACGGCAGCGTCGGCGCGACCGCGCGCGTTCTCGGCAGCCGCGACGCCAGCGGCGCCGTCGAACGCGTGCAGAATCCGGTCGAAGGCGTCGGCTATTACAATGGTCGCGCGGATGATGAACGCAACATTCTGCTCGACTCGATCGAGTCGGGTGAAAAGCTCTACGTTCACGATCTCGCCGGCGGCCTCTTGGCCGATCTCACGCGGATCGTCGACGGCGGCGAAGGACTCGACGGCCTTCTGGACGCATTCGAAGCTCATGGCTACAGGCTGACGCTATTTCACGTCATTTCGCCGGACGTCGGCGCCGCTCAGTCCGTCGCTCGCTGGTTGAGCTTGATCGGCGACAGGGCCGATCACGTCGCGGTGATCAACCTCAAGCACGGAAAACCACCGAGCGATT
>VGDT01000099.1 GCA_016869595.1 Alphaproteobacteria bacterium | reverse complement strand
ACATCATCCTAACTGATCTGCGGCGCAGCGACGCCGGTGGCCGACATCAAATCGGAACGCCGGCCGGCTTCGGATTGGAATAGGTGGCCGGCTTCATTTTGGAATGCATGGCCGGCTTCGTCGGTATCCGCACTCGTATCGTTCGACGTTGTGAAACTCTACTGAATAACCGTCCCGCGCGCGTAGCCGCCGGGAACCCTGCAGGAACAGCCAGTTCCAAGCCATCCCGGCTCATAGAGCAGGCATGTCCTGACGGAGGTTGCGCAATAATTTCCGTCAGCCGCCACGGTTCCCCCACTCACAACAGGCGCGGAATAACCGTAAAACGTAGGCGCGGAGTAGCCATAATAGCCCAAGCGGCGATAATGGCGATGGCAATAAGGTCGCCAATCGACCTGGTCCGTGGGCGAGGTCACGCCCAGACTAGCCTTGTCGACGACCGTCATCACACCGGCGCTGGCCGGAAGCGCCACGATGGCCATTGCTGCGCAAATCGCACTGGCCGCGGCGGTTTTTGCGAAAAGCGACATCTGTACCTCCTACAACTCGCGAGGGAAAAACCGTGAAGTTTACGGTCGAATTTTTTTCTTCTCGCCAGGACTGAATACGCAACTAGTCCGGCTCGCCGAGCCATCCAGACCTGGACTAAGTGTTTTTCGCGGCTTGCAGCGCAATTTCCTGTTGTATCCGGTTCGACGAACCTGCCTCCTCGACCAAGCTCGAGCCCCCTACCCGAGCGCTATCCGCCTTGTGACCGAATAGATCACGCCCTGTGGTAGGGATGACCGGACAGAATCGTCATCGCGCGATAAATCTGTTCGGCAGCGAGAATGCGCGCCAATTGATGCGGCAGAGTCATCGCGCCGAAGGAGAAGATCGCGGTCGCCCTTGCGCGCACGCTCTCATCGAGCCCTTCGGCCCCGCCGATGGCGAACCAGAGCGCCTTGCGGCCCTGATCTCTTTCGTCTGCAATGAACTGCGCAAAGGCGGGACTCGTCGTCGCCTTGCCGCGTTCGTCGAACGCCGCAATGTCGCGATCGTCGTCGCATAGGGCGAGTGCATATGCGCGACGGCGTTCACGTCCGGCCGCGCGCGATAAATGTCGAGATGGAAGCGCCACTCGCTCGACGGCGGCGGCAGCGGACCTTCGAAGTCGCCATCGCCCGTGAGCGGCATGCGCGCGATCAGCGCGGGCGAGAGTTCGCGGCTTGGAACGCCGCTCGGCGTGACAAGCGCGGAGCCGAGGAGGCAATATTGCGCGCTTCCGGGTTGCGGTATAGGAGGAGCGTCCCCTTTCGGGGCCGGTAGCTCAATGGTTAGAGCCGGCCGCTCATAACGGTCTGGTTGCAGGTTCGAGTCCTGCCCGGCCCACCACGCACTCACCTGTTTTTACAGTAATTTTTTGCGAGACCTACCGCAAAATTAAAGGCCTTGCGTTGCAGGCGGCGCGTCTCCGGAAGTTTGGAGACCCGAATCGAGCCCAATAGGGCGTCAGACGACGCTTTGTCGGCTCAGCGTTTCCCTGCCACCTCAAGCCGCCGACGCTCGCGTCTCTTCGCGCTCAGGGCTTCGCTGCGGACGAAAGAAAAGCCCAGCCACGAGGGCTGGGCTTCCTTGAGATCAATCGGGCTCGAAAACGATCGATCAATATTTGGCAAGCACCGGCGCCGGAGCGGCGAAGTTGAAGTGGTAGTTGATGCCGGCGCGGATCGTGTGGAAGCGCGTGCGGTTGTTGGTGCTGTTGAGGCCCCAGCCCGGGTTGAACGCCCAGAGCCAGTTGTTGTTGTTGTTCCCGGTGCCGCTGATCTGCGTATACAGATACTCGACCTTGGCGGACCAGTTCGGGAAGAACATCCACTCGGCGCCGCCGCCGGCGGTCCAGCCCGTCTGGATGGCGCTGTTCTGGTTCCACCAGCCGTTGCGCTGAACCTCGCCATAGGCGAAGCCGCCCGTGCCGTAGAGCAGCAGTTGCGGGCTCAGCAGGGTGATGCCGACGCGGCCGCGAACGGTTCCGAACCAGTTGATGCGGGCCGAACCGGCGTTGCCGCCGAAGCCGCCCAACAACCACCAGTTGTTGTTGCCGCCGCCGCCCGAGCCGATGCTCGTGCCCTGGAAGTCGGTCTCGGCGCCAACGACGAACATCGGCGTGACCTGGAAGTTATAGCCGACCTGGCCACCGCCGACGACGCCGCCGCTGTTGCCATTGCCGTTGTTCCAGCCGCCGTTCCAGCCCTGGTTGGAAGAGTTGGAGGCAAGGAAGCCGCCGCCCAGGTTAAGACCGGCGTAGAACCCGGTCCAGGTCATGATCGGCGGCGGGGGAATATAGGGCGGAGGCGCCTTGTGGGAGGGAAGGTCGGCGGCCACGGCCGATCCGGCCAACAGCGCTAAGGCCGAGGCTGCAAGCGTTGCCTTAATAAACTTATTCATGGACCTTCTCCTAAAGGTATAATGTTTGAAGGTGGAGCCATTTGCCTGAACCAGTTTGTAGAAAGAAATTTGGCGCACAGTCAAAGGAGAATGAGAGTTCTTTGGCCACAGGCATGTGCTTTTTGCCCGAGTGTTGCAGCGGCGCCACAACTAGGATCGCAAGTTGCGGCTTCGGGTTAAATACACGGCCTTGCTCCGGCGCTGATATACTCCTCCGGTGCAGGGACACTTCATACAGCGCCTCTCTTGGGAAGAGTTGCAGCGCCTCGCCGATCTGATCGGCACGCCGGGCAATCTCCAGCCCCGCTACAATGTGCATGAACCGGAAATATTCGCGCGGCGGCCGCCCTCGAGCCAAGCCTTCAGCCCGGGATCGAGCCGCTCGGCGGACAGTTTGTCATAGAGCGCTTGGTTCGCAGGCGACAGCGCGTCGCGCCATTGACCTCGGCGCGCCATCTTAAAAAATGACCGTGCGTCACGCCATTCGCCGAGATGCGCGCCCGGCGCGGCTTCTTCGCCGATCGCCTTCATGGCGTCGAAACGAGCCGCCGCGACGAGCGACGGCAATTTTGTCTCGTCAACGGGAATCTCAAGAAACGCGCTGAGCCGTCGCATTTCCGCGTCGAGATTGTCGGTCAGATCGGCATAATGAACGAAGAAAATGTTATCCAGCTCTCGGAACTTCCAGAAGCTTCGCATGTGGTAGAACACCGAGCCCCAGGGAAAACCATCCTCTATCCAAGGCATTTCGGGCGTCGTCATCCAGATCGGAAACAACAGGTTGGGGTCGTTCGGAAACGGCAAACTCTGGCCCGGCACCCCCAACCGGCAAATGATCTCGGCCAGAGCATCGTCTGACAGGTTGCCGACATGGTCCATCATCGAAAGGAACGCATCGCGTGGATCGCGACCGCAAACGACGTAGGATACGCGCGCGTCGAAAGGAATCCCGTCAAGCGGCGTATGCGTTTTGATCACGCGGCGGAAACACTGGGCGTCGAAGTGGGCGACAACCTCCTCGATAGGCTGCGCCAATCTGTCCAGCCAGCGCGAAAGACGTGTCAAAGGTTGCGGCAGAATCGCGCTCTGATGCACAAGAAGCGCGCAGATCATCTGCGTCCATGTCGTGCCGCATTTTGCCGGCGTGCAGACAATGATGTCGCCGGCGCGCAGCGTGAGCTTGTTCCAACGCGCGCTGTCATAAACGAGTCCGGTGTAGGTGTGGATGCGTTCCGGCGTGCTCATCCTCAAATTCTCCACGCGACGGTAGCATCACGCAGCATCTGCCGTGGGAAAGGCTCAAGCGCCTCGCCGACTCGATCGGCCAGCCACGCAATCTGCAGGCGCGCCGGTTGGCGCTGCAGATCAATGAGAGGCAAATCATACAATCCGTGCAATTTCGTTTGACGGCCGCTTGTTTGCATCGGCTTCGCCAATGAAAAATAAATCCTCATGAGATTCGACTCGCAGGCAAACCCGGCGCGCGCCGGCAGGCCAGCGAGGGTCCGCCACAGTCACGCAGTTCGTCCATGGAGGAACTCGGCGAATTGACGCCGCGTCGCTCAGGTGATCGTTTTCGAAAACGATTCCCGCGTTTTCCAATGCATTTTGGATGGCGAGCAAATTGTTTTTCAGAAGTGGCCCAACGCCCGTCTCAAAGTCACGAATGGTCGTAAGGTTGAGATTGGCATTTTGCGCCAACTCACTTTGAGACCAACACAGCAAGGCGCGCGCGCCACGCGACAACTCGGGAGACAACATTAATCGCCTATCGAGATAAGGCCACGAAAATACGTCAATATACCGCCAAATGACTTTGGCTTTTCGATGACGATCGCGTCGAACCCTCTCTCAAAGTCGCCGATCCGGCGCGGCCCACGTGCGAGTGAGCGACAGACCCCGAGGGGACTGTTATGCATTTCAGTTCGGAGGAGTTCACCAAATGCGCCTGGTCAGCAGCCTTGTGATTTTCATGCTTGTCGCGCTGGCGCCGGCGAAGGGCGAAGATCAGCTATTGAAGGAGACGGTGGAATTCCACGGCGTCGTGCTGTTCCATGCGCTGAAGGTTCCAGGCCTTATCATCGGCGTCACGCGCAATGGAAAGGCTGCGGTTGCAGGCTTCGGCTCGGTGAAGGACGGAGCGAACCGCGCGCCGGACGGAGACACGCTGCTGCGTATCGGCTCTATCACCAGAAATCGCGCCAAGTTATCAGGCTGGAGCAAGTTCTAATCGAAAAAGTCTGTCAACGTTCTCGGAACTTGCTCTAACGTCACGCGCTTTATCGCCGCAGCGCTTCCGGCCAGCGCCAAACTCCGCCGCCTCAAGGCAAGCGTTTTCCGTGAGATTTTGCGATTAGTCGCACAGGGTAAACTGACCCCTATGGAAATAAAGAAACGCGCCATCATTGCCGTCAAGGCCGAGCCACCTAATTAGTCTGCTGCTGGAGCCAACGAACGAGGCGCCGCTCAACGCGCTCATCTGATCAATCCGGAGAAAAACATGCTACGCAAATTTTCCTTAGCCCGTCTTATTCATCCCACCGCCGCGCGATTGTGATTTTTTCCGCGACATGATTGCGGGCGCGAGTCCGCTTTGCGTTTTTGGCGCTGGGTGGGTCTGCACTTT
>VGDT01000098.1 GCA_016869595.1 Alphaproteobacteria bacterium | reverse complement strand
GGCGACGCCGGCCGCGCGGGCGAGCTGCAGATGCGAGAGACGCGGCGACGCAGCCATACGCGTGAGATGTTGGTCGAGGCGGCGCGAGAGGCGAGCGCGGCGACGCAGCCATACGCGAGACGATCCGCTCGGCTGCGGCCGATCGGCGACGCAATCGCCGCGCCGCGTGGCGGCCTTGGCGATGATCGAAACGACGCGTCGTCGCGCCTGCAGGCGGGCGCCGCCGCGCGCGATCGGGGCGCGCATCGCCAGCGCGACGAAAGAGGCCCTGCATGCGGCGGAGGGTCCGCGAGCGGAGCGCCAGGCCGAAAAGAAAGAGCCCCGCCGCGCGCGAGCTGCTATACGCGATCATGCGAAGGCATGTTGGCGCGGCGATGTCTTTTTGAGTGCGGACGGCCGCGACCGCGCCGGGCGCGCGCTTCTAAAGCGCCTGATTTCCCCAGGCGTCCCATCCCGGCCGCGGCGGGCCGCGGCGATTCAATTCGATCTTCGGCAGGCGCGGAAAATAGGCTTCGATCATCTCAGCGAAAATTTCCGGCTTCGCCGAATGCTCGCCCACCGGCGCTTCGATCAGCGACGGCCATTGATCGCCCATTGCCGGCGCCGGCACATCGCCGCGCGTCCCGACGAGCAAAATTTCGCATTTATCGCGAAACCAATAGCCTGTGCCGAGCCTGTCCTTCGCCCAGACGCAACGCGATTTGTAAGCAAATCCCCAGGCCGCCATCACCGCCAGCGCGTCCGGCAGCATGGGCTGCGTCGACCATAGAAACAGCGCGCAGTCATCGGCGGCGATCGACGCCACGTCGCGCGCGCAGATGCCGGCCGTGTCGGTCGTCGGATAATGATTGTCGGCGGCGCGATCCATGCCGGATTCCCGGGAATAGACTTCGAAGCGCCATTCCGGGTCCGCGTAGATCACGCCATATTTTTTGTCAGGCATGGCGCGCTGCTTGTCGGCGAGCGTTTTCTCTTTCTTTTGTCGCGCGACTTTCTTTATCGCATGTTCCGGCGCCGGCGCGGCCAGCACCTTCTCGCGCTGCTCGGCCGGCAAGTCGGCGATTTTCGCCGCGACCGACACAGCGACCCGTCCTTGATCGACGGCGTCCGCAAGATTTTCGTCGCCGCTTTCGACAACCTTGCGCGCGCTGCGCACGCTGCGCTCGCTGACATTGGTCAGCTGCGCGGCGCGCGCTTGCGAGACTTGTTGAGTCGGCGTTTCAAGCGGCAAATTTGCCGCTTGATCCGATCTGCGCGCGCCGCCATGCGCGATATTCGCGAGCCGCGCCGCGACCATGGCGCGCTGCGATTCATCCATCTGCCGGCGCCGCAGATTGAGCGAGACGACATAAGCGACCGGATCGGCGCCGTCGTAAATCTCAAACGTCGGATTGACGCCGGCTTCTATAGACGCGCGATATCGATTGCGTCCGTCTAGGATCGCGCCTTCATAAAGTTTGATCCTCTCGCGCAATCCGTTCGCGCGAATATCCTCAACGAGAGCGGCAAAATCCGCGCCGTCGATCAGCGGAAAAATATTCGCGAGCTGATGAAACGCAAGGTTGGCGTTATGGCCTTTGGCGCCGCCGCTCGTCATGCGCGGCCGGCCCCGCTCGCCTCGATTTCAGCGATGCGCTTCGATATCGCCTGATGGCTGACGCCGCGCTCTTTGGCGAGTTCGGTGACTGAAATCCAGTCTCCGCCGTCATTTCTCGCCGCTGCTTCGCTCAAATCCGCAACCTTCATTCTCAGTCACGCAACCGCGTTCGCAACCGACAGAGTATTCGCAACCGACTATTCGCAACCCTGTCGAAAATAGCGTTCAGGTTCCCACCCCCGGACCCCCGCCTTTTCCGTAATGCGTCGGCCCAGGAAGGACCCGTTGAAACGACGCTCAATCAAGCGAACTAGACTTTGTAATTGGACAGCACTTCCTCTCTCGCGCCAGCGAGGTCATAAGGCTCGAGGAGTTGTCCGATCGCTTCCCACTCAAGCAACGTCTTGTCGTTCAATTCTGCGGCAAGCGCTTCCAAGGCGCCGCGCCAGCTGGCGGTCTCGAATAGATCGGTTGTCACCTCGAGTATGCCATACCAAGCGTCGACGACTTCTAAGTCAGACAGTTGTGGCGCGGCGCTGACGAGCACGCGCGCCTCTATACACCGATCGCACGAACCTGGTTTCGACTCTCTCGCCCTTGCGACGCAGCGTCGTAGATCGCGCCAGAGCGGAAGGAATTGCTCGCCGGCGCAAACAGCCGCAGCCACGTCGCCCGCTGCGCTGATAACGAGGCGCGAGAGATATGCAGTTCCTTGCCCAGTGGGATCAATGGCTGCATGTGGATGATCACAGATGGTGACGTAATGAACCCCGGCTGCGAATGCCCTAGCTGCAATGACATGGCCAGCTTCATGATGCGCCGTGGTCAAGTCCCGCTGACCAGTTGCTTCACAAAGGAAGGGTTGATCGCGCGTCGCCATAATCCTGCGATCTTCCCGCGACAAAACGGCAAAACTCTCGTCATTACCGCAGATCGGGCAGCTGTCGTGGATCATTTCTCGGCTTTCCTACGACGCTACACAGCAGAGCGGCCCGCGCGCAGGTCCGCGGCGTCGCGACGCAGAGGCTGAACAACATGGATGTCCGCCGCGCCAGAGGCCAGCATGAACTTCCTGCCGTCGGCATTCGCAGGGACGATACGACTCAATGATCTATTTGGATTGTGAGTGTAGAGTTGAAGCGCAATATCCACCCCGCCCAAATAATCGTTGCTTACGCGGAAGAGTTCGGGCGATCGCTTATATATGGCTTCTGCAACGATGGCTGCTACAAGTCGCTGTGGGTTCGGCTGATCAATGATGCCCATCGTCGGTTCGTAATCGCGCATCTTTACGAGGTCGGCGGGGATCGCCTCAGTCATCTCGTCCGCGGCGATCGCAAGTTGATCGATGGCCTTTTCGAGACGCGAGGCGATCTGTTCGACCTTCGCAGCTATATCATCGCATCTTAGCGCTTCTATCTCGCGCTGTTGAGTGTCGCGTGCGCGCTCGATGCGCTCGACTAATTCAAGGTCGGCGAGCTCGAGCCGCTCCAGGCGAATTTGCGCGAGCGAGGCGTCGGCGTCCAATTTCGCAATGTCTGCATCGGCCATGTCGCTGAGCAGCGCGTCCGCGCGGCGGGCCCCATGGCTCTCGACGACGGTTTCGAACTCCTTACGCTCGGCGCGCAGTCGAGCGAGGCTCGCCTCCATTTCTGCGATTTGCGACGCGGGAGCCGCCTTCTTCACTTTCAGAAAATCCAGAACGCTCATTGCGCCTCTCCGATTCCATTTTCAGGAGAAGCTTCGTCCGGAGGTTTATGCAATCGCAAGCGCGCCGGATTGCATTTTTTGGCGACGTCGATAATTCGGCGCGCCTTGATGCCTTCGCCGTTGCGCGACTGCGCGATTCGGTGGAGCGCGTGGCGTTGCGGTGAGCCATCAGCCATGCGCCCGCACCTTTCGCGAGCCCAGGCCGTGCCCAGATAGCGACTGAGGTCCCGCGCGAGAGAGGCCGCGCGTCTCGTCAACGGGCCCTCGTAAATCTCCAGCGCAGCGACGATCGCGTTCTCGCGCTCTTGAGCTTGCATGCGGCGCGCTTCGGCCTCTGCGGATTCGGCGCGAGCGCGCAACTCGGCCGCTTCGGCGAGCAGAGCGTCGACGGGCGTCATGGCTGATGCTCCGCGGCTTCGACGGCTTTTGGCGCGGGAGAGGTCAATCCGTGCTCGCCGGGCGGCCATTCGCTTGGCCGATAGCAGCCCACGCCGAACTTCGTGTTGAGTGGTGGAATGTTGCCGTCAGCTCGGCTCCAGGCCCTCCACTGATCCGTTGAGATGCGAATGAAAACGCCGCGCTCGGTTGTGATCGGTTCCGAGGCAAGGCGCTGCGCGGCTGGCGACGGTCGTGAGAGTGCTGCGTCGAGAAATCCCTTGTCGCGAAGCCATCGGCTTGCGTGTCGACGCTTCGATCCGCGCTCGGCGCATTTTCGCAGATAGGCGGGCGCCCGTTCGATCGCCAGTCGCCTATCCGATTCCGATAACCCCTCGAAAGACTTCTTCGCCGCACAGCGTCGATCGTTCATTTCGAACTGCCAGACTGCTTCGAACGCAGACCATTCGAAGTTCGCGTCGTCGTCATTCGCGTCTTTAGGGGATTTTAGGGGTAGAAGGGTTCTAATAAGGGTTTGGGTGAACGCCCGTTCACCTCTCTCGGAACACCCGTTCACCTCTGTTGCATCTGGAGAGGTGAACGCCGGTTCACCTCTCTCCCCTTTAGAGGTGAACGCCCGTTCACCTCTCTCCCCTTTAGAGGTGAACGCCCGTTCACCTCTCTCGGTCTTATTAGAGGTGAACGCGTGTTCACCTCTCGAAGCTTCCGTGAACGCTTTCTCGCGAGCGACTCTGATGCGCTCAAGCAGTGGACGATAACCGATCGGAAGCTTTGGCCGATATTCGCTGACGGCGCGGCCGCCCCCGCCGCGCGAGATTTCAATATGACCGTGCCTCTCGAGCGCCTCCACAAGCTTTTGAATGCCGCGCTTAGACATGCCGAGTTCCATCGCAAGCAAATCAAGACCGACGCGAGAGGAGCCCGTTCGCCTATTCAGGTGCATGCAGATCATGATCGCCAGCCGCGAGGCGTTCGCCGGCATTTCTGCGTCACTGGCGACGCATTCGATCCAGTCGAATTTCAGCCGCGCGAATTCGTCAGCCATCGCCGCAAAGCGCCTCAAATATTTCTTCCAAGAAGCGCCGGCGCGCCCGAGGGCCGGCGTCGCGCCATGCTTTCTCGAGCGCGTGAAACTCCGGCGCCCACTGCGACCGCGCAGCCATGCCGAGCTTGGTCCTCTCGCTAATTCGCTTTCGCACTTCGGGCGAAGCCATTGCCGCCTTCGTGCGCGCAGAGATGAGTTGGCGACGCTCGGCCGACATCACCGGGCGGGCTCCGTCCGCCGCGCGCCTGTTCTCCCCGTTGCCCATAAGTAGTTAAGGAGCGATTCGAGACCGGCGCCTTCCGCGCCCGTCGCACCGTCCCGCCAGCGCCCGGTTAGGCGGTTCACGCGAAGCCGTGGCCATCTCCTGGCCAGCACCGCTTTTCTCGGCAAGGCTGTCGGCCTGCCGGTCGCCGCCGGCGGGCTCTT
>VGDT01000097.1 GCA_016869595.1 Alphaproteobacteria bacterium | reverse complement strand
TCCCGAAGTTTGAAGAGCTGGGATTTCGCGAGGTAAAGTGGCATCAGTCAGTCCAGCCCAATCCCGAGGATAAAAATGCGTCGACAGTAGAAGGCTTGGCTTGGAAATATGTTCTGCCCAATGAATCTCTCGCCTTGCTTATCGTATGGAGCTTCCTTGCCGGGTTCTCCGAACGATTGGTGCCGAACATATTGTCCTCTACCGACAAGACTCTAACCGATGCGACCCAACGAAGTTTATCGAAATGATATAATTGGAGCCGGTTGGCGGCGTTAACGAGTCCGCGCAGCTATTGCTTTTCAAGCAGCACGTGCTTCTTCTTGCCGAGCGAGAGTTTGACGACGCCCTCGCTTGCAAACTCAGCTTCGCCGATGATTCCGCGTTCGTCCGTCACCGGCGCGTCATTGACGCGCAAGCCGCCGGCCTTGATCTGACGGCGCGCCTCGCCGGTCGAGGCGACAAGTCCCGCCTTGACGAAGGCGGTCAGCACGCCGAGCCCGACGGCGATCTCCTCCGCCGACACGGCGACCTTTGGAAGCGACAACGCCAGCGCGCCTTCCTCGAAGGTCGCGCGCGCCGTTTCCGCCGCTTGATCCGCAGCCGCGCGGCCATGAATCAGCGCCGTCGCTTCGGTCGCGAGCGTCTTCTTCGCGTCGTTGATCTCGGCGCCTTGCAGCGTCGCGAGGCGAGCGATCTCTTCCATCGGCAGGAAGGTGAAGAGCTTCAGGAAACGGGCGACGTCGGCGTCTTCCGTATTGCGCCAATACTGCCAATAGTCATAGGGCGACAGCATGTCGGCGTTGAGCCAGACCGCGCCCGCCGCGGTCTTGCCCATCTTGGCGCCCGACGATGTCGTGAGCAGCGGTGAAGTGAGCGCATAGAGCTGCGGACAGCCCATGCGCCGTCCGAGATCGAGGCCGGTGACGATATTGCCCCATTGATCGGAGCCGCCCATCTGCAGCAGCGCGCCATAGCGTCTGTTGATCTCGACGAAATCATAGGCCTGCAGGCACATGTAGTTGAACTCGATGAAGGAGAGCTCATGCTCGCGTTCGAGCCGCAGCTTCACCGAATCCATGGTCAGCATGCGGTTGACGGAGAAATGGCGGCCGACGTCGCGCAGGAAATCGATATAATTCAGGCCCGCCAGCCAATCGGCGTTGTCGAGCATCAGCGCGTCAGTCGCGCGATCGCCGAATTTGAGGAAGCGCTCGAAGACGATCCTGATCGACGTCTTGTTCGCGTCGATCTGTTCGACGGTGAGCAGCTTGCGGCTCTCGTCCTTGCCGGACGGATCGCCGACCCGCGTGGTGCCGCCGCCCATCAGCGGCAAAGGCCTGCCACCAGTGCGCTGCAGCCAGGCGAGCATCATGATCGGCAGCAGCGACCCGACATGGAGCGACGGCGCCGTGCAGTCGAAACCGATATAGGCGGCAAGCGTCCCCGATCGCGCCTTCTCGTCGAGGCCCTCGAAATCGGAGCATTGATGAACGAAGCCGCGCTCGATGAGCGCCCGTAGGAAGTCGGACTTCGGCGAAAAATCGTCGGCCATGACGGGTTGATAGGCGCAAGGCCACCCGCACGCAAGGCCGCGCCGATGGCGAGTCGCGGTCGGGTGACGCCCAGTCTATTTTCGGTCCGCCACGACTAATCGATCGGGACGGTGCCAGACGTTCTTTTGCCGGATGTGCAACAACCGTTGCGGGTCGCCTGCGGAACCGCCGTTTTCAGCCAGCATCGGCCGGACGGCCCCTGTATGCCTGGGCGAACATAGGTCCATGCACGGCATTGGTTTTCCGCTTGGCAGGAGAAGCTGCACTGCGCGGCTCCCGGCGAAGCGATATTTTTGTAATCGCGCCCGGGCCGATCGACGCCACGTTCGAAGGTGAAAAATCGCGATTGGGCGCTGGCGCCAAATGTGAACGATAGGTCAATCCCAAGGATGAGCGTTGCCATGAAGAAAATCAGGCGCATGTGCCGCTCCTTAGAAAATCATTTCAATAAAGATATGTTAGACTTGACGACGCGAAGTCGCAACTTTCGTTTGCCGAGCGCTTTCTTGCCCCTTTGCCGGGCTTTTGATAGAAGCCGCAGGCCTTAGCGCTCGCGCCGGCGCGCCGACGAACGCAGGACAATCATGCTTTTCTACGAGCCGCTGTTCCTGTTCCTGTTTGGCCCGGCGGTTTACCTCATCTATCTGTTTTTCGGAGAAGTCCGCCTGAGGCGGGCGATCATCCTGTTTGCGGCCAGCGTGATCTTCTACGCCTGGAGCGAGCCGGTCTTCATTTTTCTCGTCTTCGCGTCGGTCGCGCTCGATCTTTATGCGGCGCGAATGATCGTCGCGTCGTCGGAGCAAAAACAGCGCAAGCTCTGGCTTGCGCTTGGCGTCGTCGCCAATCTCGCGATCCTCGTCTACTACAAATATACCGGATTTCTCGCGCTCAATCTCGATGCGCTCTTAAAGGCGTTGACGCTGCCGGGGATCAATATTCCCCAGATCGCGCTGCCGATCGGCGTCAGCTTCATCGTCTTCGAAAAGATCACCTACCTCGTCGATGTCTACCGCGGCGTCACCGCGCCGGCGCGCGGGCCGCTGCTCTATAGCCTCTATGTCTTTTTCTTCCCGAAGCTTCTCGCCGGACCGATCATCAAATATCACGACGTCGCGCGGCAATTTGAGGCGATGCCGCACGCAGACGTCGATGATTTCGTCATCGGCTTCTCGCGCTTCATGCTCGGCGTCGTGAAGAAGCTGCTCTTCGCCGATACGCTGGCGAGCGGGGCAGACCTTATTTTTTCGCGCGACATCGGTTCTCTCGGCTTCACGCAAGCCTGGGCGGGCGTGCTCTTCTTCACCTTCCAGATCTATTTCGATTTCTCCGGCTATTCGGACATGGCGATCGGGCTCGCGCGCATGTTCGGTTTCCGGCTTCTTGAAAATTTCAACATGCCCTATGTCGCGACGAGCATCACCGATTTCTGGCGCCGCTGGCATATTTCGCTGACGAGCTGGATTCGCGAATATCTGTATTTTCCGCTCGGCGGCAATCGGCGCGGCGAAGCGCGGACCTATCTCAATCTGTGGATCTGTTTTTTCGCCTCAGGCGTTTGGCACGGCGCCGCTTGGACCTATATCGCCTGGGGAGCTTATAATGGCGTGTTCCTCGTGCTCGACCGGCTGTTTCTGGTGAAAAGCCTGCAACGTTTGCCGGATTGGTGCGCCAATATCGTCACGATGATCGTCGTGATCGTCGGCTGGACATTCTTTCGCGCGACGTCTCTCAAGCAAGCGGGCGCGCTGCTGGCGTTGATGGCGAATCCATGGGCGCAATCCGGCGCGGAGATCGTCATTCCCGAAGAATATGTCGTCGTGGCGCTGATCGCCGCGGCGATCTGCGTCGCGCAGCGGCTGTCGCTTTATGTCAAGGACTTCGATTGGGCCAGCGCGGCGCAGCGTTACGCCATGGCGTCGAACAGCGCGCTGTCCGTTCTTTTTCTTGCGGCATTGGCGAAGGGTCTTGCCGATCCCTTCAAGCCGTTCATCTACTTCCGCTTTTGAAGCGGACGGGCGATCGAGCTGAGATGGATAAACGCGTCGAGAAGGATCAAGCGGATTTTGGGGCGTCGTCGTCCGCGTCAGTTCCTGTCGTGCGCGCCTTTTTGAAGTCGCTCACTTTCTCGCGGCTGCCGATCTTTGGATGCGCGGGATTCATCGCCTTTCTTTTTCTCGCCAATTTGTGGAACTTCGCTGTCGAACGCGATTGGCCGAAGCTGCGCATCCGCAGCGCCTGGCCGCTCGCCGGCGTCGCGAAGCCAAAGCCCGCGCCGTGGACGCTCGACGCCTTTCTTTCAGGGGAAACGCAAAAGGCGGTGTCTGCGAATCTCGGCCGAATGTCGCCGGTTTTTCCGATTTCCGTGCGCGCGAAAAATCAGCTTGTCTTCTCGCTTTTTGGCGGCTCGGCGGCGCCCGGCGTGTTGATCGGCCGCAACGGCCAACTCTATGAGGACATCTATATCAACGAATTTTGCGCCAGAGATGGCCGCTTCGATCCTGCGCGCCTTGCCGCATGGTCTTCGGCGCTGCGCGACATTCAGGACATGGCGCAGGCGCGCGGGAAGAGCTTCGTCTATCTGATTTCTCCGTCCAAAGCGGCGCGCTATGCGGAAGATCTGCCGAAGTCCGCGCCATGCGCGGCGCATGCGACGGCGATGCCGGACAAGCTTGCGCCATATCGCGCGGCGCTCGATGAATCGCATGTGCGCTATGTCGACGGCGCGGCGCTCATGACGGCGGAAAAATCCAAACAACCGATTGCGCTCTTTCCGCGCGGCGGTTCGCATTGGAACAGCGTCGGCGGCGCGCTCGCGATGCGCGACGTGACGCGCGCGCAGCCGGCGTCTCCGGTCGGCGTGCTCGACTTTACCTCAGCGCCGGCGCCGGAAGCCGTCGGCACCGACCGCGACCTGCTCGACCTTTTGAATCTCCTGTGGCCCGACGCATCTTATCCGACGGCGGCGATCGGCAGGGCAGGGGAAAAGGGCGATTGCGCGCGAGCGCCGCGCCTGCTTGCGCTTGGCGGCAGCTTTCTGCATCAGGCGCTGGCGGCGGCGACGCTCGCGCCCTGTCCGCCGCAAATCGATTATTGGTTCTATATGCGGACCGAGGACAACAAAATCGAACTCGGTCATTACCGCCGCGCGCCGGGCGACGCGTCGAACGGCGAGCGGTTGAAAGCCATTCCCGAGGAACTCGATGAAAATCTCGCCGGCGCCGATTTCATCCTGCTCGAAGAAAATGAAGCCGGCGTCTCGACGACCACGCAGGTCGGCCATCTCGTCGAGGCGCTGCGCCGCCTGCCTTAGCACGCGTTTCCGCTCTCCCCGCAAGCGGGGCGAGGGCACGCGCGTTCGAACGATTCACTTGTTTCGCCACTTCGCCATGGAGCGCGGCTCGTGAAATAGCGGAGATTTTTTTTGCGCAAAGCGCGCTTTACGGTTTTGAGATTGAGCGCGTCTGCGTTTGGTCGAGTCCGTGCGAATGCCGGTCGTATCTCGGTTTGCATTTCGGCTGACGACCCAAAGCGGCGGGCTAATCTAGGCTCCGGACCCATAAAGGTTCTCAACGGCTGGCGTTCGTGATTCATTGCTTCCGACAGGAGGCGGCTCATGATTCGCGATTTGTTTTGGCTGACCGATGCTCAGTTCGCACGGCTGGAAGCGCT
>VGDT01000096.1 GCA_016869595.1 Alphaproteobacteria bacterium | reverse complement strand
GACGGAGCCCTCGCCAGTCGCCTGGGGGCCGATGTCGATCGCGCCGCCTGCGCCGATGGCCGTCGAGAACGAGCCAGTCGCCGCCGGGCCTTGGCCAGCCGCCGGTCCAGCGCCGAATGCGGCGGCGCCGAAGGCCCCGGCTGTCGCGAAGGGACCGCACGCGATTCTGTCGGGAGAGCTGCCGGCGGCGCCGTCACTCGCGCCGAATGTGTCGATCGGGGGTAACGCGATGCCAGTCGGCGAAAGGCATTCAAAGGCGCTCGCCGAGGTCGGGGCAAAGGCGACGCCCATCGCCACGGCGGCGGAGCCGCCCATCAAAGCGCGCCGTAGTGCGATGGAACCATTTTTGGGCTTGATGAGTTTGGTCATGATCAGTTTCCCATTCCTTGGACTGCGAAGAGCACCAATCCGCGAGTTTGCCGAGCCGCCGGAGCAGTGGTCTCGATGAATAAAATTTAGACGCCCATGCACAGTCAACGACGAATGCCTGGTTTGGCGCTCGCTTTGGCCACATTTCCGGCAGCTGTGATAAAAAGGAGACAATGCCGAGGACCGCCGAAAAGCGCAATGAATGCGCCGTTTAATCGCAAATCATTGAAGTGAAGTCGGGAACGGGCGGCGCCTTGATATTGACTCCGTAAGGCTGCGCACGTCGCTTACTCAAGGTGCGATCGTTTCTTCGAATATCGTTAACGGGCGACTTGCGCGCTCGGATATCGTTAACAAGCGATTCTTCGAGGATCGCGGCGAGGCGAATCTGGCCAGATTGCAAATTCGCCGGCCCAAGTGGAGAATGAATCTCCTTGAGGCTACGGAAACTTGCTGATGACCACTCACTTCGGGACGGCCGTGCAAGCCGCGATTGCGCGCAACGCCGCTTCCTACGACGATCTTCCTTATGTCTCGCATCCATTCCCGCAGACGCATCCGGCGCGGCTTGGCGCCGTCGCCCGCATCTTCAAACTGGCGGCCCCGGACCTCTCTCGCGCGCGCGTTTTAGAACTCGGATGCGCGGCAGGCGGCAATCTTATTCCGCTCGCCGCCCGTCACCCCGACGCCTATTTTCTCGGCGTCGACCTGTCGCAGCGGCAGATCGACGAAGGTCAGCGGCGGGTCACGGCGCTCGGACTCTCCAACGTCAATCTGCGCCGCCAGAGTCTGACCGACCTGCGCTCCAAGGACGGCGGCTTCGACTACATTATATGTCACGGCGTCTATAGCTGGGTGCCCGAACAGGTGCGCGACGCGATTTTGCGAATCGCCCGCGAGAACCTCGCGCCGAACGGCGTCGCCTTCATCAGCTATAATGTGCTGCCGGGATGGCGGCTGCGCCAGACTCTGCGCGACGCCCTGGCGCTTCACGTCGGGCCGCAGGGGCCGCTGCGCGAGCGCGTCGCCCGCGCCCGCGAAATGCTGTCGTTCCTTGAACAGAACACGCCGGCGGAGACGACCTGGGGCGCGATTTTCCGCGCCGAGGCCCAACATTTGCGAACGGCGGACGATTCGTACATCGGCCATGAATTCCTCGAGGACTGCAATGAACCCTGCAGCTTCGCGGAATTCATGGGGAACGCGGCGGGCCGCGGATTGGCCTATCTGGGCGAAGCCGCGCTCTCGACAATGATGCCCGAGAATATGAATCCGGCGGCGGCGCCCCTGCTGCGCGCGCTCGCGGGCGACAATCAGGTCTCGCTCGAACAGCATATGGACATTTTCACCGGCCGGACCTTCCGCCAGACCTTGCTCATTCACAAGGAGCGGGAAGGCAAATGCATGCGCAAGATCATGCCGGACGCGCTTGAAGGGCTGCATTTCGTCCCGCGGCCCGATTTCGCCTTTCTCCGCGAGGAAGACGGAAAGGCCATTTTCGCCGACGGCTCCGGCGCCTGGTTCTCCACGCCGGACGCCGACGTGCGCAAGGCCATCGAAGCGCTTGCCGCGCGGGCGCCTGAGTCGAGCTCGATCGAAGAGATCGTCGCGGCGATGGAAGTGCGCGGCGCTTCTGTCGACGAGGCAGTGCGGTCCAAGATCGCCGACGCGCTGCTGCGCATGGCGCTTGTCGGACTTTTGACGCCCTCGACCGAGCCCATGCGTATCGCCCGCGCCCTCTCGGCGAAGCCGGTCGCCTGCCCGATGCTGCGGGGCGACGCCGCCGCCGGCGTCTTGCACTCGGCCAATCTGCGGCACGAGCCGATTCGGCTCGACATCGTCGCCCAGGTGGTGACGCCGCTGCTCGACGGAAGCAATGACCGCGAGGCGCTGATCGCCGCGACGATCGCCGCGGCGGACGTCGGCCGCGTCACCTTCCAGCGCGCCGGCCAGCCAGTGGTCGAGCCGGCGGATATCGCCGCCTGCGCCGCCGAGCACGTCGACCGCGTGCTTGGCCACCTTCACGGCAACGCCTGTCTCCTCGCTTGAGATCGACCTCGAAAGGCGCGGGCGAGAGGGCCGAAGTCTATGCAGAGCGATCCCTTCAGCGAGATCAATGCGACCTTTCGGGCCCTTTACGGCGCAAATCGCGATGAGGTGTTCGCCTCGACCCCGCTCGCCGCGATTACGCTGATCGGCACCGGCGAAATCTGGCGCATCGAGCATGGCCAAGTCGTAAAGTCCTATCCGCCGGCGCCGTGGCTCTCCCGCATCAAATCGCTGATGCACGCCGTCATCGGCGCACAGTCCACCGCAGCGCGCCTCGTGCGAGGAAAAGAAGTCGAATCGGCTCGGCTTGCAGCAGTCCGCTTGAACAAGGCGCTGGAGCTCGCTGTCTCGAGTCTTTCGTCAGAGGCGCCTTCTGAACTTGTTACGCCAGTCAACATCGTGCTCGATCGCTTGCTGCAACTCTCGGTCAACTGGTCGGCCGGCCGGATGGCGTCGCCCGCAGAGTTTCCTGAGGCGCTCCGACAGGTTCACGTCGAACTTGAAAAAATCATTACCGCCGTCGGCGAGGAGGTCTACGCGTCGATCGTCAGGGGTTTGCGCGACTTCATCGCCGAGACCGATCCGGCTGTTTGGCAAGACTGTCTCTTCTGCGTCTGCGGCGTCGCCTTCGCACGCCGCGACAATGTCGAGATCGCAGCCGCGATATCGGTGATGGGCGAGGATGAAGTCGGAACGCGCCTTCTCTATCTCGAAAACGCCCATGACCTGCCTCAGGCCATGAACTGCCTGGCTGCGGCTCTTGCTGATCGGGAACTCGGCGAAAGCGTTTTTGGCAATCCTTATCGTATGTGGCGCGACATTCTCGGCGATGTCGCCGCGCGACATATTGGAAGGGGCTTTTTCCCCGCCCTCGGTCGCGAGGGATAGAAATTCTCTGCGCGGCCTGTCGATGCGCCCCGTAAGCGAAGCGGGAGGGCTGTCAGAAGACTCCCGCATTCAAGGCGACGACATGGCTGAATTCGCTAAGAGACATGGCGATGTTGAGCGCCTCGGCGGCCAATGCAATGGCGACGATTCCGAAAATTCCTGTCGCGATCACCGGTTTCATGGGCTTCTCCTCTCTGCGATGATCAAAACTTAAGGAGAGGCGCGCTTTGGCGCTGTGCGCCGACGCACAGGCTCATGCGCCCTTCCGCGGAGAGGGAAAAGTTTCGATAACCCGCGCAATATGCGGATGGGCGCGCGCCGGTTTCAGGAAAGCGCGCCGAACGAAGTAGACCGCTCCAGCGCCATAAACCCACCCAGTCATCGCCCTTGCGCATTCCGTCGAACTCGCCGCCGAGACGCCGACGCTTCGCACGGCGCTTGTCGCGGACCCGCGCCGTACCAACTGTAGGCTTGGATTAGGCCTTAGCCGCGCCGCCGAGGCGCGATGACGGGAAGCGGAGCGGTAGATGGGCTCGGTCTTTCGACCCGCCGCCAATTTCTGGGCTTCGCTCACGCTCCTGATGCTGGCGCTCGCCGCCGTCGCGTTTTCGCTTGTGGTTTGGCTTTGGCCGCACAGCGATTATGCGCGGCGCGTGAACTCGGCGCCGGCGCAGCCCGTCCCGTTCAGCCACCAACACCATGTGAGCGGATTGGGAATCGACTGTCGCTACTGCCACGCCTCCGTCGAAGTTTCTTCCAACGCGGGCATGCCGCCCACCTACGCCTGCATGACCTGCCATTCGCAGATCTGGACCGACGCCGCCCTGCTCGCGCCGGTGCGCGACAGCCTGAAGGACGATCGGCCTCTGGTCTGGCGCCGTATCGCCGACGTTCCCGATTACGTCTACTTCGATCACAGCATTCACATCGCCAAAGGGGTCGGCTGTTCGAGCTGTCACGGCGACGTGGCCAGCATGGCGCTGACCTACAAGGCCATGTCGCTCACCATGCAGTTTTGTCTCGATTGCCACCGCAATCCCGGCCCGCGCCTGCGGCCAAAAGACAAGATTTACAACACCCGCTGGACACGCGACGCGACGACCCCAGCGCCGGAGCTCCTGCTCGCCGAATACGGCGTCCCGCAGAGAAACCTGACGGACTGCTCGATATGCCACAGGTGAAGGCGCAATGGCGCAGTCTGGAGGAATTGGCGCAGGATTCGCAATTTTTGTTGCGCGTCGAGCAGGAATTTCCAGGACTCGCCGCCGCGCTTTCGGCGCCGCGCGATCGTCGCGAGACGCTAACGCTGATGGCCGCCGCGCTGGCGCTCGCGGGCGCAGGACTCGAGGGTTGTGACGGCGCCCCGGAAGGTCATCTGATTCCCGCCGTTCGACAGCCGCCCGGCATCGTTCCAGGCATGTCCGATTACTACAGCAACGCACATGTTGAAGGCGGCTACGCCGCCGGAACCGTGGTCAAACATTTCATGGGACGGCCGATCAAGGTCGAAGGCAATCCCTTTCATCCCGCGAGCCTTGGCGCCACGAGCCCGATCGCGCAGGCGGAACTGCTGAACTTCTATGATCCTCGGCGTTCCTGGGGCGTAACGCGGGCGAAACTGCCGCGCAGCCGGGCCGCGCTGGAACAGGCGCTCGCCGAGCAGCGCGCCCAACTCGCCGCCACCGGCGGCGCCGGCTTCGCCATTCTGACGGGCGCTTCGACGTCGCCGACGCTCGCCGCGCAGCTCGAAGCGCTTCGGAAAGCCTATTCGCAGATACGCTGGCTGCATTGGGAGCCGATTGGACGCGAGAATGTCAAAAAGGGCTTAGAGTCCGTTTGAGAAAGGGGCTCAATGAGCGATGCGTCGCAAGAGAAGCCCGCCCATGGCGACGTGGATCATTGCTTTTGAGACGTCGATGCGCTTTTCGTAATCGCGCACGAGCCGTCGCCAGCG
>VGDT01000095.1 GCA_016869595.1 Alphaproteobacteria bacterium | reverse complement strand
GAATCGCGGTCGATGTGGTATGTTCCTGCATGGCGTTGCTTCCTTTCGTGGAATCAGCACCCCGAGCCTAACGGCTCAAGGCGAGCAACGCCGCTCCTCCTTTTTCAACAATGATCGGGACATCCCCCTAAATTGCCTTGGTTTCAGGATTACAACTGTGCAAAACACGATAGACACGGGAACTTCGAATTGGCGAAATTTGAAAACTTGGTCGACTCATTCGCGGGTTTGGTGGCGCTTTTGTCCTCGCAGTTCAGCAGCGTAAAATTTACTCCTCCCTATGTTTACGGTTTTGTGGACGATTCGCCTGACGGCTTTGAGAACGCAGTTGGCGACTACTTCCAAGTTAAATATCCGGTTAATTGGCCTGACGATGAAAGATATGATTTTGATTGGGCAGCCCTTGCTGGCGATACTGACCCCATTCAGAATTTCCCTTACTAGGCGGCTAATTCAAAGTTCGAATCCTGCCGGGGTCGCCATATATGACTCCCCTGTCGAGCGTTGTCTGGCGCCGCATTTGCCGTGGTGATACGGTTGTGCGGCGTAAGCTGCGCCGTCGACGGCTCCGTAGCTCAGCTGGATAGAGCAACTGCCTTCGAAGCAGTAGGTCGCAGGTTCGAATCCTGCCGGGGTCGCCAGTCGAAGTTGAGTAGACGGGGATGGGCGAATGCGGCTCAACCGCCTGGTCGCGTTAAGAATTGCCGGAGCTCTGGCTTTGGCCGCCGCGTTGTTTTCGCCGCCCGACACTTTGGCGCAAGGCGATTTCTTCGATTTCCTCTTCGGACCGGATCCGCCTTCGGCATACCCGTCGCGCCGCGCCTGGCGCGTGAACCGTCCGCGCCCGAGGCCACATGCGGCGAAAGCCCTGGTTCGTCATGACAAGCCTCCGTCCGATCACGCCCAAACGGATTCAATGTCGGGCGGTGGCTACTGCGTGCGCGCTTGCGACGGCTATTATTTTCCCTTGATCAAGTCTTCGTCGATATCGGGCCAGCAGTCGTGCGAATTCGCCTGTCCATCGGCGCGCGTCCAACTCTACGAAGGCGAAAACATCGAAGAGGCGCGCAATGCTAAAGGCGAGCGCTATTCGGCGCTGCCGGCGGCGTTCAGCTTTCGCGACAAGCTGACGGCGGCATGCTCCTGCAACGACCCAGCCGCCTCTCATGACTATTTCCGGCAACTGTCTAGAAAAGACCCGACGTTGCGGGCCGGCGACGTCGTCGTTGGAGAAAACCAAGCGTTCGTTTACAGCGGCTCCGATCTGGTGACCCTCAGTCACGCGCCGAGTTCGGTCAGGGCGCAAGTCAAAAATCTGCTGCCCCACAAAATTGCACGAGGATTTGGGAGCGCCTCGGAGAATAGCGCGGTCGCTATGAACAGGACGCAGCGGCATCCAAAATAGTCGCCGCCGCCACATCTCGGCGCTTTACAGCCGGGGTTCTCCCGGTTATGTGCCGCGAGCCAATTTATGACAGTTTTATGACTGGGATTCGGAGGGCGGGAGCGCCATGCTGTCTTGGTTTCAGGCGCTCATGCCGAGAGAGGAGCGCTTCTTCGATCTGTTCGAGCGACATGCGGAGACGCTTGTCGCCGGATCGCACGCCTTGCGGGACCTGCTGAACGGCGGCGAACGCATGCTCATCTGCGCTCAGGAAATCCGTCGCAAGGAGCATGAGGCAGACGACATCACCCGCGAAGCGCATCTAGCGGTTCGCCGCACATTCATCACGCCCTTCGATCGCAGCGACATCCGCGACCTGATCTCGGCGATGGACGACGCCATCGACCAGATGCATCAGACGGCCAAGGCGACGCTGCTCTATGAGACCCGCGAGTTCGAACCCGCGATGCGCCGCATGGGCGATATCATCGTCCAGTCGGCGGAACTCACGCGCGGCGCCGTACCCTTGCTGCGGTCGATGCGTCAAAACGCCGGCAGGCTCAACGCCTTCAGCGAGGAGATTACCCGCATCGAGGACGAAGCCGACGCCATCCATGATCAGGGATTGAAGGAGCTGTTTCAGGCGCATCGCCACAAGGACGTGATGGCGTTCATTGTCGGCGCAGAGATTTACGGTCATCTCGAAAGAGTCGTCGACGGCTTCGAGGATGTCGCCGATCGCGTCGCCGGCATCGTCATTGAGCACACCTAGGGACGGCGGTGCAGAACTTCTCGTTTTTTCTCCTCGTGCTCATCGCGGTCGCATTGATCTTCGATTTCCTGAACGGTCTGCACGACGCCGCCAATTCCATCGCGACCATCGTCTCGACGCGCGTTCTGCGTCCGCAATTCGCCGTCTTCTGGGCCGCCTTCTTCAACTTCATCGCCTTCCTGTTTTTCGGGCTCCACGTGGCGCAAACCGTCGGCGCCGGCATCGTTTCGCCGGCAATTGTCGACGATTTCGTCATCTTCGGCGCGCTGATGGGGGCGATCGTCTGGAATTTGATCACCTGGGGACTGGGCATTCCGTCATCGAGCTCGCATGCGCTTGTCGGCGGGCTGGTGGGGGCCGGCGTCGCCAAGGTCGGCGCGTCGGCGATCGTTTGGAACGGACTGCTCAAGACGACAGCCGCAATCTTCTTGTCGCCGGCGCTGGGCTTCGTGCTGGCGCTGGCCCTGGTTCTGCTCGTTTCTTGGATGTTCGTGCGGCGGACGCCTGGGGCCGTCGACGATCTGTTTCGCATTCTGCAATTCGCCTCCGCCTCCCTCTACTCGCTGGGTCACGGCGGCAATGACGCACAGAAAACCATGGGCGTGATCGCCGTCCTCCTTTACGCGCACGGGGCGCTCGACGGCGAATTTTACGTGCCTTTCTGGGTCGTTATCAGCTGTCAGACGGCCATGGGCCTTGGAACCCTGTTCGGCGGGTGGCGAATCGTGCGCACAATGGGGTCGCGAATCACGCGGTTGACTCCCATGCAGGGGTTCTGCGCCGAGACCGGAGGAGCCATTACATTGTTCCTCGCGACGGGGTTGGGAATCCCGGTATCCACGACGCATACGATCACCGGAGCGATCATTGGCGTTGGCGCGGCGCGGCGGGTCGCTGCGGTACGCTGGAATGTCGCCAAAGACATTGTTGTCGCCTGGGTCGTCACCATGCCCATGGCGGCGTTTTTTGCTGCGGCCTTCTATGCGCTCGCGAGGTTCGCGGCATGAAGACGCCGAAACCCAAAAAGAAGCGCGAGGGCGCAAGCCTCGTCCCACGCACGCAATACGCGGCGCTGCCATGGCGAATCAAGGACGGGCGCGTGGAGATCATGCTGGTCACCTCGCGCGACACCAAGCGCTGGGTCATTCCGAAAGGCTGGCCGATGAAAGGCCGCAAACCGCACATCGTCGCGGCGATCGAGGCGGTGCAGGAGGCGGGTCTCGTCGGCAGAATGGACAAGGTGAAGCTTGGCGACTTCAACTATGAAAAACGCCTCGGCAGCGGCGCGGCGGTCGATTGCCGCGTCGAGGTGTTTTCGCTGCGCGTGCAGAAGCAACGCAAGAAATGGGCGGAGAAGAAGCAGCGCGCCACCCGCTGGTTCGACTGCGCCGTCGCCTCGGGTCTCGTGGAGGAGGCCGAGTTGCGCGACCTGATTCTCGCCTTTTGCGGCGCGTCCTCGCCGCACAAAGCCTAGAGCAGGTTCCGAAAAAGTTGACAGACTTTTTCGAAGAGAACCTGCTCCAAGGTTTTGATTTTGAGCGATTCCTTATCGATCACATGATTCCATGTGATCGGGAAGCACTCTAGGCAAGCGGCCCGACGCTCACGCGTTTGCGCGCCGATCGCCCGCGCCGCAACAAGGTGGCGGCCCGTCTGCTCCCAAGCGCGCGCAGCCGCGCTCCGGTTCGACGGCAATTTCTTCGTGAAGCCGGCGCGAAGCGACAAGCAGCTTACAATTGCGGCGGCAGATCTCGTCCGACGCGTCGCCGTCCGTCGCCGCGACGTTCTTCGCCTCCGCGCAAGGCTCGGCGGCGGCGTGAACGAATATCCGCGAAAGATCGCGTGGATCGAATTTGACCGCCACGCGGTCACGCCCTTCTCGATGCAGTCGTGCAAGAGTTGGCGACCAGAAGGTCTCTCCGAGCACGCTGACGCCGTCTGAACCGAGGTCACAGAGGGCCTCGGGCAGAAGGGACAGTCGAAAGCGCATGCAATCTTGCGGCGCCCGCAACGGCGCCGCCGCTTCAGCCTCCCGCCAGCCGTCGAGCGGCGTGCGTCCCGTGTCCTTGTGCGTGCGGTGGTGATAATCATTCACGAGCCCGTCGCCTATGGCGAATTCCAGCTCGCGAATGTCTTGCGCCAGCGCGCGGCGCGGATGATGCGGCGCTCTGGGCGTCCAGCTGACGCCGTTCGCTTTAGCGATCGCGACTTTGCCAAAGCGACCGCCGGAGATTTGCGTGGCGCGCGCCCCAAAAACAGTTGAATTGCTTGCTTCGGACTCAGTTGCAATTCCTTGATCGCGCCAGGCGCGCGCCAAGTAGCGAAATCCGAAAATGCTTTGCGGATCGATGACGATTGTTTCGGGAAGCCCGGCGGCGGGCCAATCGCCACAGAGTCCGCGAGCGTTCATCCAGCGTGATTTGTCGCAAACGGCATGCAGCAGACACAGGCTGAGCGAGACGCGCGAGGGCGGCGCGAGCGAAAGATGAAAGCCGGCGACCATGCGCGTATGGGCGTCAATCGCCAGCGTCAGCCACGGATATCCGGTTTCGCCGGTCCGCGCGTCAACGACAAAGTCTTCGATCTTCACGTGATCGAAGTGAACCAACTGCAACGGCCGTTCCGGAATGTCGCTCAACCGCATTTGAGCCAAGTCCCATGAGCCAAGTCCCGATCAGTCCCGATCAGTCGCTTGGTGCGTCCCGAATGCGGCACTCGACATCGAGAAGACGCTTCCGAATGGTGCGCCAGTTAGGCGGCGCCAACAATTCTTGCGCGCAGCGCCTGTGAATTTCCTGCACCAGCGCTCTGAATCGGGGCCTGAGCGAACGCGAATGGTGGGCTTTGATCGCCTCCTGAATGATTTGCTCGCGGCGAGGATCGAGACAGCGCGCGCCCTTGGGGCGTCCCACCGGTCGCGTTCCCGGAGCTGTGACGGCGCCGCAGGTACGAAAGGTTTTCATCATGCGGTAGGCGGTCGCGCGGCTGACGCCCAAGTCCTTCTTAGGCTCCGGACCCATAAAGGTTCTCAACGGCTGGCGTTCGTGATTCATTGCTTCCGACAGGAGGCGGCTCATGATTCGCGATTTGTTTTGGCTGACCGATGCTCAGTTCGCACGGCTGGAAGCGCT
>VGDT01000094.1 GCA_016869595.1 Alphaproteobacteria bacterium | reverse complement strand
AGAGCCGGCGGTCGTCGGCTGCCGGCACGGCCATCGCCAACGGACGCTGACGGGAACCTTTGGCAAGACGCGGATTTTAGTGCCGCGCGCGCGTCTTGTGTGCGCGGGTGTCAACGGCGGAGAGATTTCCTGCCATTGGGGCGGAGTAAAACCAGGCCAGTTGGTCGCGATCGCGGACATGCAAAGGGGCCCGATCGGGCCCCTTTGCATGTCGGCGCTCCCTCCCAACTGGCCTGGCTTTACGCCGCCCCGGTGGCAGGGATTCTCTCCGCCGTTGACACATAGGCCATTGAGGAGAACCACAGCCGCAACTGGTTCGCGCACATCTCGCCGTCGACGTGCGATCGGCGAATAAGTAGCCTTGCGCCTCCTTGATGCGGTTCTCCATCTCGCCGCGCGTGCAATAAGAAACTTCATAGAGCGGGCGCGCGGCGTAGCGTTCCGCCTTCAGCGAGGTGACGATGAAGCGCGGGTTCGCTTGGCCGCCGGGTCCATTCCGCCTCTATCCTGAGCCTGTCGAAGGATGGCGATCACCCGGCGCCTACGCGACCAGCTATCTTTCGTCCACGAAGAATTGCGATAAACCTGCGGCGTCGGACGCCCCGCATCGCGCGACGATCAGAAACTCATCCTGACTGTCGCGCCGCGACAATCAAATCGAAGCGCCTCCCATCCAGATTGGGGCGCCATATGCGTCATATCAAAACGTCGAACGCTCTAAAAAAGCCCGCGCAACCTCAGGGGACTGCGCGGGAGTTGGGGAGGCAACTCCCAAGGAGGAGATCGAGAAACACGACTCGCAGTGTTTGAGCGCCGATGTTGAACTCGCGCTGAGTTCGGCGCGGCTCTCCTACAGCGCGTAAGCCTATGCCCCGCCGCTAAATGTTGGATGGCCGCCGTCAGAGTGCTGACGTTGCGTTGAGAGCGTGCGACGCCTCGTTGATCGCTGATCCGTGAATTCTCGCATTGGGATGGCGTGCTGCGGCGCGCCGGAGTCGAACCGCCCGAACCGCGCGCGGCGCTCAAGATCGATTAGACGAACGCTCATGTTGGCGCGCTTCTCCGACAATTTGGCGAGCGCCTCGCCGTTCACCGCCGCCCTGAGACTTGGCGCGGCCCTGAAGGTCACGATCTTTCGAGCCAAAACAAGCGCGGCGGCTCCCGTACGAGGATTGCGTCCGGGACGAGATTTCTTGGCGCGGACGTTGAAGGAGCCGAAATTGCGTAATTTGATGGTCTGGCCGAGAGCCAGGGTCGCGATGATCTCTTCGATGAAATCGTCGACTAACGATTTCGCCTTTCCTCGAGCTATTCCCTTGCATCGATTGACGATAACCTGAACAATGTCTTGCCGCGTCAACGTCTTTCGCAACTCCCGACTGCCGTGATCGCAATCATTTGGCGAAAAACGCGGCCCAGTCCGTGCCTTGGCCGTTGATTCGGCAATGTTTCGGGAGTCTTCGCCTGCGCAGCCATACGCCGGTCTTGCGATCCCGCGCTTCAACCCAGCGAATGACGAATTGACGTCATGTTTTGACGAGGCGGCGCCAGGGCCGCTCGCCGGAAGTTGATGGAACATTGTGGTTTCTCCCGGTCGCCGCTTTTTCACGGCGTAATTTGTCCACGGCTCTTCGCGCGCCACGCGGCCCTTGCGATAGGGAGGCGACGCTACGAAGCCTGCTTGGGCGTATGGCTCAGGAGAATGCAGGAGGCGCCCGGGCCTGGCGCGAGAATTCGTGAGGAGGCGTCGGCAGGACGCGGTCCGCCGCCGTCCAGGCAAGCGCGATCCACTGAACGGGCGCCTTGCCGACTTGATGGGGCCTCGCCCCGATAGGCGCGATCCCACCACAACAGACCTGACACAAGAGGCAGGAGCTGTGATGTCGATCGTTATGGCCCGGTAATTGTTGAGAATTATCGGCGGGATCACCACCGATCGATAAACAGATTGAAGCGGACTGCTGGGGTTCGCCGGAGGCTCGCGCCATGGCGACGTTCGCTCCGGCCGGCGCGACGACCTGAATGGTCAAAGCCAGCACGAAGACGAAAACGCTCAACCAGTTGCGACGCATGGAGCGAAACCTTGCCGCTTCGCGGCCTGCCAGAAAACGCAGAGCCTGTGTCCTCACAATTGCCTCAAATCGGACGCCGCCGCAAGCGATTCTCGGGAGGAAAGGGGAGGAAAGGATCGGCTGACAGGATCGGGCCGTTCCCCTGCGGATCATTTCCATGTCGATCCTTTCCGTATCGATCCTTTCCGTTGACGACGCGTCCTCTCATGTGGACAATGGAAAATCATGAGACTTTCGCCAAAACCGCATGGGATATGGCGCGCGCTCCTTTCGAGCGTCGTCGCGGGCCTCTTTCTCGTGCAAGTTTTGGCTTTTGTCGTTTCATCGAATGGGCGCGTCGCTTTTTCCAGCGGCGACGGCGGCGTCTCGATCGCCATGGCCGGAGAAATTTGCGGCGGCAAGACCGACGACGGCAATAGGCAGCCCGCGCAACCGAACCATCATCATTGCGCTCTTTGCTCCATCGGGAATTACGACGACACGGTGGATGCGGTCGCCGATCTGGCGAAGGTCATTATCGTTCTCACGCCGCGATCCGACGCCGCGCCGACGTGGTTCATTCATGACGAATTGGCGCCGCCCCCGCTCGGCTGGACTACTTCCTGGTCGTCTCGCGCGCCTCCCGCTTTTTCCTGATCGACCCCTCGCGGCCTTCCGGGCTGCTCGCATCTGCTCCGGGTCTCAACGGCCGCTCGCGCCGTTCTCAGGACGACCATCATGTATATTCGAGTGTTGTCGCTCATCGCGGCATTGGCGGCGGGCCATTTCGGCTGGTCAGTGGCGGCGGCCGGCCGAGATCGGGCGTCTCATCTGTCAATGTCGCGAGCTGAAATTGTCACGATCTGCGCCGTCGCGGGGTTGCGCGAGGCGGCGCGGAGCCGTGTGCTCGCCGGCGGCCGACAATGGCATTCACGCCATCCCACGATCGATTCCGCGTCGGCGAGCGATGTCGCCAGATCGGATGTTTTGTCGCGAGTCGACGCTCTCCCGCCGCGTGGTGTCGCGAATGGCTCGGCTCCATACGAAGCGAACAGGTTCGCGTTCTCGCAAATATCTCGCTAACGAAAGGATCACAAGATGAAGCGTATTAGCCTCATATTCGCCGCCTGCCTCGCGGTCGGCGCCGCAGTGGCAAAGGACGATGAGCAGGCCGCTCCGCCTTCCCCAGACAAAGCGCACGCGATGGACAAGCCGGCTGCGAACGACAAGTCGAACATGGCCGAGAGGAAGCAAGCGCCGGCAATATCGAAGAAGGAATATCTTCGCTTATTGGCTGTGTCCCTCCGGAAACATGCGCCAAAGTCGGCCCGCCGAGCCGGCAAGGTAAAGGTCGCATTCACAGTCGGCGCCAGTGGCCGCGTGGTCTCGCATAAGATTCAATATGCGTCAGACCCAGCGCTCGCGGCGAGTGTCGGCCAAATCCTTGCGGCGGTGCAAGCGCCGCCGCCGCCCGGCGGGTCCTTCTTCGCTGTCCAGGAATTCAACTTCCACTGATGGAGGCCTGACTCTGTCTGTAAAGGGCCACCCTGAGACCAGAAATTGATGGTTTCGGCGACAAGACAGAATGGGGAGCATCGTGGTGAAGTCAGAGCATCGTGACGAATGGCTTTTCGAGAAGGTCGAAAGGCAAGTCGCGCATAGTCCGCGCTCATATACGCTTCGCGCGCAGGCTGACGCGCGTCACGCTCGATAAGGAGGCCAAGATGACCGCAATCGCCAAGACCGCGCGTGACACGACGCTCGCCGATTACGCCGCTTTTTATCGCACCATTTGGCGCTGGCATTTTTATGCGGGGCTCTTTTGCCTGCCCTTCGTGACGATACTCGCGCTGTCGGGCTCCGTTTATCTGTTCAAGCCGCAGATCGACGCCTTCTTCGACCGACCTTATAATCTTATGACGCTGTCGGGACCGGCGCGCAGTCTCGACGATCAGGTCGAAGCGGCGCTCGCCGCCCTGCCGCAGTCGCGCCTCAAAGGCGTGGCGCTGCACAACGATGCGAGCGACGCGGCGCGCGTGCAAGTCGTGGACGCGCAGGGACGCGAACAGCGCGTGCTTGTGCGGCCCGATACGCTCGAAATCCTAAAAGTCGAGGCGGAGAAATGGCGTCTGTCGACGCTGATGCATGACATTCACGGCTCAATGCTGCTCGACGATGCGGGCGCGATCATACTGGAGCTTGCCGGGGCATGGGCCATCGTAATGATCGTTACGGGGCTTTATCTTTGGTGGCCGCGCAACGCCACGGGCTTCGCCGGCGTGCTCTATCCGCGTGGCGGTCGGGCGTTTTTGCGTGATCTGCATGCGGTGACTGGACTCTATGTGTCTTTCTTCGCGCTGTTCCTGCTCATATCAGGATTGCCGTGGACGAAAGTCTGGGGAGAGGCCTTTCGCATGTCGCGCGGCATAACGCCGGCGCAGCAGGTGAAGATGGATTGGACGACGGGGCCCGCCTCGGCGAGGGCGCAGCGCATGGCGGCCTATCGCGAAGCGCCGCCAGCGCGCGGCGAAGCGGCGTCGGGCGAGCATGAGGGCCATGAAAGCCATGCGGGCATGAACCATAGCGGCGCGCCGACGCGCATCGAAGGTTTCGAAAGGCTTGCGGCGATCGCGCGCAACTATCGTCTCGCGGAACCGGTGACGCTTGTTGCGCCGTCGCCGAAAAATCCGAACTGGCAGGCGCGCTCGGAGACGCAAAATCGACCGCTGCGCGAGACGCTGAGCTTCGATCCGACCAGCTTCGAATTGATCAAGCACGAAGATTTTTCTGGCAAGGCGTTCATCGACAAGGTTGTCGGCGTCGGCGTCGCGGCGCATGAAGGCCACCTTTTTGGCGTCGCAAATCAATTGCTCGGCCTTCTGACGGCGCTGTCATTTCTGACGCTCGTCGTCACATCGCTCTTGATGTGGCTTCGTCGCCGACAGCCGGGCGCGCTTGGAGCGCCGCCGGCGCTCGCTGAAAAACCCAGTCTCGCGCCGGCGCTCGTGTTGCTGATCGTGCTGTTGGGCGTTTTCCTGCCGACGCTCGGCGCATCGCTCATCGTCGTCTTGTGCTTCGAAGCCGCCACCCGTCGCTTCATGCCGGGCGTCGCGCGCTGGCTTGGGCTCGCGCCTGGCGCCGCCTCGGCCTGACGAGGCGCGGCCGAAACTGAAAGATGGAGCATGGCGATGATCACACGTAGAAAGTGTTTAGCCCGTATTCACCGGATAATCACTGATTTTGCTGTACAAATTTGTAGTTTATGTCATATTTTTCATACTGTTATGCTTCATTTAGCGAGGCGGCCATGGCGAACCCGGCGGGTGAAACGACTGGCGATGTTCTCAGGGTTGATTTTGACCGCCGCCTGATGGTGCAATTTCGTGGCTCGGTCGTCA
>VGDT01000093.1 GCA_016869595.1 Alphaproteobacteria bacterium | reverse complement strand
AGCGCTTCCAGCCGTGCGAACTGAGCATCGGTCAGCCAAAACAAATCGCGAATCATGAGCCGCCTCCTGTCGGAAGCAATGAATCACGAACGCCAGCCGTTGAGAACCTTTATGGGTCCGGAGCCTAGGGTGATGTCACCCAGATAGTAGCGCCTCAGACCGTTTTTGGTCGGATCGTCCTGCCATGGCACGTTGGCTTTGAATATTTGCAGTTTTTCGAGTAGCGCAGGTGACAGTAGGCCCTTGACTACGGCTTCATTGGCCTTGGCCAGCGGCAGAATGCGTTCGATGAGTGCGAAGTCGACCAATTCCTTATTCGGAATAGATTCCATCATCCCCACGATTTCTGGGTGCTTAGGCAACAGATCTGCAAAGCCGATGTCAGCTTGATGCAATGCTTCGCGGAGCTTTTTCATTGTTGTTTGGTCCCACGGATGGGCGCAGAACATGTCTATTTCCGGCGGAACGTTCATAGTTTTCGACGCGGGGAACTTCGTCTGCAAGCACTGACGATAATCCCAAATTTCAGCATCGATTGTGGAGCGCCTCTTAACAAGAACTGCAATTTCCGACTTTTTCACTGGAGCCGGTGGAACGAGTATTGCGTAAACAACAAAAACCCAGGCGCCAACAGCTAAGAGGATCGTGCCGAAGAAGATGCCCTTGTGGCCTTTCGCTCCTCTGGAGCAAGCGGCGGAGTCGTTCGGGGAAACCAGGTATCGAGGTTTCGGAGGTTTTGCTTGCGCCGGGTCTGCTTCATTCTTCGGGGGTATTCGGGAAGAAGCAGGCGGCACTCGGGAAGAGCCAGCATTTTTTCCAGAAGCTGCGCTAACGAAGGCACCTAACAAGATGGACGCATAGAATCCCCAAGAATGCTGGCCGAAGAACAGCAGGCCTATCACCGCGCCGAGCATGATCCCCGCAAGCTGCATTTTTTCTACTCCGCGGGGGATTTGACTGAATTTTTTTTCCTTAGGCAAGGCGTTGCCAGCGGGATAGCCCATTCCCTGCTAACTGTTGCAAGGTGTTTGTTCCGTACGACTTTCATCCAACTATTGGCTTCTGAGGCAAATACAGCGTTCGATTCAGGCGCAAACCCCTCCAAAAATCTACCCCACCTCGCTCGACCACCGCTCCGAGCGAAAGGCCTTTGCGATCGCCTCTGCGCGGGCGCTCTGGCGCGCTTCAGTCGAGCCGGTCTCCGCAACGTCGGCGCAGGCCTTGAGCGCCATCTCCAGCAGCGCCGCCTTCGGATAGGTCTGACCCTCGCGCCCCTCATGCGCGCCAAAATCGCTGGCGCAGACCAACATCAGTTCGCGAAAACGCTCCGGCGCGTCGAACGCGCCCAGGCGTTCGAGCATCAAAGCCACAGGCCCGGCGCGCATTTTCGTCACCCGATGCACGCGTTCGCATTCGGAAAGCGCCAGCAGCGCCAACTCCCGGCATTCCGCCGGCGCGAGAAAACGCGCGCACATCTCCTCGATGCGCGGGCGCCCGCGCTCGACATGCCGGTAATGAACGGGCAGATGTTCGCGCGGCGAATCCGACTTGCCGACATTCATGACGAGCAGCGCGAAACGCACAGGCAGAGTCGCGCCGCGTTTCGCCGCCGCGTCGAGCGATGTCATCAGATGTTCGCCGAGATCGACCTCGGCCTCGCCGTCGGAAATATCCGGCACGCCGAAGAGCGCCGCGACCTCGGGCAGGATTTCATCGAGCGCGCCGCAGCCGCGCAGCGTCTTGATCCATTGCGACGGGGCGGGGCTCATCAGCCCGCGCAGGACCTCCGGCCATATCAGCGCCGGGTCGGCGTCGACGAGATGGCCGGCCTCGACCTGTTCGAAGAGGAGGTCGAGCGTGTCCTCATCCGGCTCGCCGCCGGCCTCGGCAAGCAGCGCCGCCATGCGCAGCACGGCGAGGCCGGGATCGGTCTGTCCGTAGTTGAACTCTGAATCGGGTCGGTAGGCCATGGCGCAAGCCGTCGTCGTAAGGTCCGGCGCGCCATGCAAAGGCCTTGCCGCCCGCCTTCTACCGCCGTCTCTCTAGTGGGCGGGCTTCCTAGCGGGCGGGCTTCGCCGGCACGTCGGGCCTGGCGACGCTTGCCGCCTTGCGGCGGTTTTCGGCGGCCGCGGCTTCGAGCCCCGCGCCCATGGCGCGCAGATCGGCGGCGGTCTTGCGCTTGGGGTCTTTTGGCGGCGCCGGATCGAAGGCGCGGTATTCCATATGCGCGGGCCGAGAGTCGCGCACGAAATCGGCGGCCTGCGGCGCCGGGGCGCGCAAGCCGCTGGCGTCGAACAGCCGTCCGATGAATTCGCCGCCGCTCGCGGGCGCCTCCTGCGCCAGGGCGGCTTGGGCGGCGAGGGCGAAGGGCAGAGCGATGGCGATGCGTGCGAGAGTCATGGCGGCGAGCAGGCCATAAAATTGCGGCGCCAGTAGGTCGGCGGCTGGGGATCACGCGATCCGCGCGTAGACCGCGTCGATCTTCGCGCCGCGGTTGCGCCCGCGATGGATGGTGATGTCGAGCCCCTCGTTGCGCGCCTGCGCGCCGTGGCGCCCGATGAGGCGGCTGGCCGCCGCGTCGCTGTCGACGAAGACGAAGCCGGTCGGGCCCCAGGAGGTCTGGCCGCCGCCGGTCGCGCCGTCGCCGAGCAGCCGCGCGACCGTCGCCTCGACCTTGGCGCTGGTGAAGCGGCGCCCGCCCTGCGCCGGCGCGAAGTGATCGCCGACCAGCTGCTGAATGCGCGTCACCGCTGCGCCGAAGGGGGCGAGGTCCTCTTCGGCCAGGGCGGGGAGGATTTGCATCAGCACCAGCCGGCAGACCTCGCCGCTCGTCGCCGCGTCGAAAGGCGGTAGTTCGGCGAAGGCGTCGCGCTCATCGGCGCCGTGCAGCCCGACGGCGTCCGGATCGCAGATCAGCAGCACGCGCCATGCGTTGGGAAATTCGGCGCGGGCGACGACCGGCGGCGTCGACGTATGCGGGCCGCGCCCGCCGTCGACCACGACCCCGCCGGACTGAAACAGCCCGGCGCCGAGCCCCGAGCGCGCGCCGCGCGCCATCAGCGCCGCATCGGCGGCGGGATCATGCGGCAGGCCCTCGAGACGGCGCAGCGCCGCGCTCACCGCGAGCGCGAGCTGGGTGCCGGAGCCCAGGCCCGCATGGGCGGGAATCGCATCCTCGATCGTCAGCCTGTGGCGGCGGGAGACGCCCAGCGCGTCCTGCGCGCGCTCCAGCAGAGCGGCGGCGCGCGCGCTTTCGGGACCTTCGACCGAATTTTCGTCGGCAGGCGTCAGCGTCAGCCGCGTCGCCGGCGCGTCGAGCGCCATGCCGACGCCGCCGAACTTGCGCCCCAAGCCGCCATTCATGTCGAGAAAACCAAGATGCAGCCGCGCGCTCGCCGCGATGCTCACACTAGCCGGCATAGCGCCTCTTTGGTGGGACTGAAACTTGAGATCGGTTTAGGCTATAACGCGTCTCAACGAAAGAATGTTGCGTCGCGAAGCGGAGAGGGAGCCGATCATGGCCAAGGAAGAGCGCGTCTATGCCGAAGAGGAGATCGCCGCACGGCTCAAGAGCGAACTGCCGCACTGGCGCTATGAGAACGGCTGGATCAGGCGCAGGTTCAAGACCCACAGCTGGAAGGGCACGCTGATGGTCGTCAATACGGTCGGCCATCTCGCGGAAGCCGCCTGGCACCATCCCGACATCGCGGCATCCTACGCCTGGGTCGAGGTGAAGCTTCAGACCCATACGGCCAAGGGGATCACCGACAAGGATTTCGAACTCGCCAAAAAGATCGAGGAAGTCGTCTCCTGGCGCCCGGGCAAGGCCGGCGGCGCGCTTGAAGGCACGCCGGAGACCGACCAGCGCTTCGCCTATGTGAAATACGACGACTGACGGGACTTGGCGCTTGGCCTTCGACATCGAGGCGATCGCAACCGCGCGCGATCGCTTTCTTTCGCTGATCGGGACGCGCCCGGTCATCATGGGAATCGTCAATGTCACGCCCGACTCCTTCTCGGACGGCGGGCTGTTCGCGACGCGCGAGAGGGCGCTGGCGCAGGCGCAGAAGCTTGTTAGCGAGGGCGCCGACATCGTTGATGTGGGCGCCGAGTCGACCCGCCCCGGCCATAGGCCGCTGACCGCGGAAGAGGAGTGGGCGCGCCTCGCGCCGCTGCTCGCCGCGCTGGTCGCGGAGGCGGGCGGTCCGGTGTCGATCGACACCTACAAGGCCGAGACGGCGCGGCGCGCGCTCGGGCTCGGGGTCTGTCTCGTCAATGACGTCTGGGGCTTGCAGCGCGATCCTTTGATGGCGCAAACGATCGCCGACGCCGGCGCCGCGGTCGTGATCATGCACAATCGCGAGACGACCGACCCCGAGGTCGATATCGTCGCTGACATCAAGCGGTTTTTCGCGCGCTCGCTCGAGATCGCCCGCCGCGCGGGCGTGCCGGAACGTCATATTCTGCTCGATCCCGGCATCGGCTTCGGCAAGAGCCGCGAGCAGAATTACGAGGCGCTGCGCGCGATCCCGGAGCTTCTGGCGCTCGGCTTTCCGCTGCTCGTCGGCGTGTCGCGCAAATCGCTGTTCAAGGGGCTGGGCGACGGCGTCGCCGAGGGACGCCTTGTCGGCACGCTCGCGGCCAATCTTCTCGCGGCGCAGGGCGGCGCGCAGGTCTTTCGCGTGCATGACGCAGCCGAGCATCGCGCCGCTTTCGAAGTGCTGCGCATCCTTGCCTCCCGTCGGAGAGCTTAAAAATGCGGGTCGGATTCGGGCTTGGCAGCAATCTCGGCGACAAGCCGCAAAACATTCGCGAGGCGCTCCATCTCATCGAGGCGCGCGGACTGGCGCGGCTCGATGCGGTTTCGCGAATCTATCGCACCCCGCCCTGGGGCGATCTCGACCAGGGCGACTTCGCCAACGCCTGCGCCATCGGCGACACGGCGCTCGCGCCATATGAACTGCTCGCGGCGGTGAAGAAAATCGAAGCCGACATGGGCCGCGCGCCGACGCGGCGCTGGGGGCCGCGGCTGATCGATGTCGATATTCTCTTCCTCGGCGACCATGCGATCGACGATCCCGAGCTGACCTTGCCGCATAAGGAGCTTTTCCGCCGCGGCTTCGTTCTGGCGCCGCTCGCCGAAATTGCGCCGGACCTCGAACTGGATGGCGTTTCGATGCGAGAGGCGCTCGCCGGCGCGGATGCAGCGTGCGTGCGTCCATGGTCCGAGGAATAGCCGCCTACCCCTGATGGTTGTTACCGTTTGCACCGCAGCAAAACAAGCCGCGGCATGGCGACGGACGGCGGTTATGATGGAATATTGATCGTAATTTCAGATAGATAAATAATCACTGCGGCGCGCCATTCCGCCGCGTGAATCTTCGCTCGGGTAGGTTATGACCCATCCTCTATGGTTGTATTTGCTATCTGATAGATTGTTGAGCTCTATACCAAGGGGTATTGTGTGGACATTGGGTTATTGGAATTGTTGCGGCACGCTGAGCCGGGTCT
>VGDT01000092.1 GCA_016869595.1 Alphaproteobacteria bacterium | reverse complement strand
TCAAATCCGTCGGGTAACGTTTGGTTTTTTTCTCAATGGCGGCCATCTTGGCGCGATTCGCTCGGGTCCACATCCCGAGCTTGAATCACGACCCTCACTCCGTCGCAACCATTCTCAAACGGTCACTCAGCTCTTCTTGGTTCTCGGCGAAGTTACGAAGGCAGGCCAATATCCCACTGTTGAGAACATGACGGTGCGAAGCGCAATCGCCGCCGCCGGCGGCTTCACGCCTGGCGCCTATGAGGGCGGCGCCGACTTGACGCGCTTGATCGACCGCCACCCTGTGACCGCTTGCGTGACGCTCGATTTCCCAGTGCGGCCCGGAGACACGATTACTGCTCTTCAAGGCGCCTTATGAAGCGCCGCATTCGCGGTCAAAAGAGAATCGTGGAAGTGATCTCGATCGCCAACTGACCGATCCTTTTCGACATTTGGGTTGTGCGCTCCTAAACTGGCGACGCCTGTTGAGTAGAGGCTGAGATGCGAATTTCATCGTCGAAATTAGCGTTCTTGATCGCCGGCGTCGCCGCTTTGCAAGGCGCGGCCGGCGTTACGCTCGCCGCCGCAGCAGCGCATGTCGATTCGAATCCTCTCCTCTCAACGGCAAGCCAGTTCCTGACGGTCCACGCCGCAGCGGGCCTCGGCCTCGCCGCGCTCGTGCGCACGACGCCGCGGCAAGAGGCGCATTGGCTCGCCGTAATCGCCTTGGCGCTTCAGGCAGGGGTTACGCTTTTCGCGGGCGACCTTACGGCGCGCGTCGTTTTGACCGGGAAACTTTTCCCCTTCGCCGCGCCGATCGGCGGCGTGCTGACGATCGTAAGCTGGTGCGCTCTGGCCCTATGGGCGGCGTTCGCCATGTTGCGCGCAAATTCACTGCAGACCCCGCCCGAAAGCTAGACATCTGTGGCAAAGCGCCCCACCATTCATTTATGTCGGTTTCCAACTCCGACCTTTCGTCCTCGGCCGCTCCGAGCGACGATTCCCAACGCGCGAGCGATCCATTGCTCGGGCGCAGGCTGCTCATTGTCGAAGACGATCCTTACATTGCGCTCGCCCTGGAAGAGACCCTTTCTGAATTCGGCTTGATTATCGCGGGGATGGCGCGCAGCCTCGAAGAGGCGGTTCGACTTTCGCGCGGGGATGGCGTCGATCTCGCCCTACTCGACGTCAACATCGGTCACGAAAAGATCGATCCCGTGGCCGACGCGCTCGCCGCCCGTGGCTGCCCCTTCATCTTTACAACGGGCTGTGGGCGGGCCGGATTGCCCGAGGCGCATCTCGAGCGCGCCATGGTCGAAAAGCCATTTTACGTCGAGGAGATCCTGGCTGCGCTACGCGCCGAGCTCGCGCGCGTAGAAGAGCCTTAGACTCTCGGATTTTCGCCACTTTATCGCCGCGCTTGCCCGCGACAAGCGAAGTCCAAAGACTCGCTCAGGAGCATCGCGGGTTGCAGCCGTCCGCCGTAAGCGACAAGACATCGTCAGCTAAGCTTCGCCGGCCGTCGAGCGCAGCGGCGCGCGCGCTAGGAGCGGCGTTGGCGACCGCCGTGGCTTTTGTGGCGATCTCCGCCGCGATAGCGCCTTGGCTGTTCTCGCCCGCGGCCCTGATCGACGCCGTCGCCGATCAGCTTCAACGCTCCTCTGGGCTTTATGTCGCCGCCCGCGGACGCACGAGCTTTTCGCTCTTGCCGCGCCCCAGCATCGCTGTTGAAGGCGTTGTCTTCGCGGATCGCAACGGCGCGCTGCTGATCGAATCGAACGAGCTCCACGGCGACGTCGACGTCTTGCCGCTGCTTGCGGGACGGCTCAAGGTTGCGGCGGTAAAGCTGGTCCGGCCGCGAGCGCTCATCGATTTTGACAAGACGCCGGTCGGCCCGCCGGCGGCGGCTGCCCGGGCGGCCGCCGCAAAACCGGCGACGCTCGAAGCCGCGGCTGCAGACAATGTGCGATTTGGAGCCGTGTCGATCGTCGACGGCGACGTGAAAATCGCCTATCGCGGCCGGCTATACAGGCTGGAGAAAGTCAACGCGAACTTCGACTGGCGTCGCATTGGCGAGGCGGCGGCTCTGACAGCCGCCTTCGATCTCAATGGAGAACGGCTCGAGAGCATCCTGTGGGTCGCGCGTCCCGGCGCGCTGCTGCGCGGCGAACAATCCGTCGTCACCTCGCGGCTTGACGGCTCGGTCTTCCATTTCGAGGCGCAAGGGTTGGCCCAACTCGGCGCCAACGCGCGCTTCGAGGGGCGCGCCGCCGCCGCAGCAGAATCTGCACGACAAGCGCTTAAGTTGTTCGGCGTCGCGGCGCCATTGCCTGGCCCTTTCAATGACGCGCAATTCTCCGCGCAGGCGACGCTCGCAACTGATGAAGCGCACTTTAGCGGCGCGCGCGTTTTTGTCGACGGAAACGAGTTCCGCGGCGATCTCGACTTTCGGAAAGTTGGCGGCCGACCGACGGTGACGGCGGCGCTCCAGAGCGATTTTCTTTCGCTCAGGCCGCTTCTCGCCGACGCGCCGCCGCTTGTCGACTCTGACGGACAGTGGAGCGCGCAGCCCTTCGAGTTACCCGATCTCGCTGGCGCCGACGTCGATCTTAACATCGCGGTTGGCCACGCCCGACTTGGCCGCCTCAAAATTGAAGACGCGGCGATCGCAGTCACGCTACGCGACGGCGCTGCGGAATTTGCAATAACCCAGGCGCGAGCCTATCGCGGCGGCCTTAAAGTTCGGGCATCGATCACGCCAGGAGCAGACGGACTCGCGTTGCGGGCCAATGCGCAAGCGACGGCGGTGGAGGCAGGCCCGCTATTTTGGGACGCCTACGGCAAACCAGCGCTTGCCGGCGCCCTTAACGCCACTCTTGCGCTCGACGGCTTTGGCGATCGAATGTCGACGCTCATGCAAAGCCTGAACGGCCGCGCGAACCTCACTCTCGTCGACGGAGAGATTTCCGGCATCGATTTGGAGAAGGCGTTGCAGGGATTGGAGAAGCGCCCATTATCGAGCGCCTTTGACATTCGCTCGGGCCGCTCGACGCTCGACGCCGCGAGCGCCGCAATCAAAATTGAGAATGGCCTCGCCGAGATTTCCGAAGGAGACGCGCGTGGCCCAGATTTCTCGGTCGCCTTCGGCGGCTATGCGCCGCTGGCGGATCGCCGTCTCGCTCTCAAAGCCATCGCGCGTAAGGCGGCCAGCGCCGGCAAGACAGACCCATCGGCGCCCAGCATCGCCTTCGATGTGGTCGGCCGCTGGGACGACTTGTCGCTAGGGTTGGATACGCAAGCCTTCATCCGACGCTCGGACGCCGCCGCGCCGCTGCTGACGCCACAAGGCGCGCCGGCTGATCGCAGCGCGCCGCGGCAATGATCGAGGATTGCTAGACCTCCTCAAGCTGCGTTTCGTGCAACAGCCTGGTCAACTCGTCGGGGATGTCGAGATAGCGGAAGCGGCGAAGTTCAAAACCAACTTCGATCACGCCCCAGGGCGGCGCATAGGTCCGCCAGGGCGAGACTTCCGCTAGAATCACGACATGACCGCCGTCGATGCCGCGGGCGATCCGCGCCACCGTGTAAATCGCGCCGCGGGCCAAGCCGTTGCAACGTCCATAGGGCCCCGCAGTCGCGTCAACGCAGACAACCTCGGCGCCAGGAGGCGTTTCAGGACTAATCATCGGCGACCTCGTTCTGCAGCGCGATGAACGCGCGCTCCTCAATCATTATGGAGCGCGCGGCCGCCGGCGAAAGAGCCGAACGCGCCGCTTCGAAGTCAGCGGAATTTCAAAAAACCGAAGAAGCCTCTCTTCAGCTTCTTGCGGTCAAGTTCGCTGAGTTCTTCGTAGACTCGGCGCGCGGTGGCGCGCATTTCCAGAAGCTTGTCGTCTGAGACGTCGAAATCAAGAACGGCGGATTTCAATTCGCGCCGCGCCTGATCCAGCCGCGCCTGCGCATCCGCAATCAACGCATTCAACATCATTACCTCGTCGGTGGTGATATCGCGGAGGACTATACCGCAACTGCGAAAATTCGCTGACGCTGACGTGGCGGCCGATGGACGCGGGGCGCGGGAAATAGACGCTTGGCCCAAACTTAAGGCGCAACCACGTCGTCGCGGTTGCGCCTCTGTTTGATCGACCGAACCTAGGCCGGTCCGCGACAGTTTGGGCTACCAGCCGCAACCGCAGCCGCTATAGCCGCCATAGCCATAATAGCCCGGATTCGCGGAGCCCCAATAGCCGTAGCCATATGGGTAGGATGAGGCGCCGAGCGCCATGCCAATGGCAAGGCCCGCGCCATATCCCCAATAACCGGGGCGCCGCCACGCGCCGCCGTAGCCCCAGTAACTACCGGGACCCCAGCCCCAACGGTGCCACGCGGCGGCCGGGGTCGAAACTGATACTGCGCCGACGAGCATCGTCGCAGCGAGCGCGCCGGTAAGCAGCTTGCGTAGGTTCTTCATGGCGAACCTCCAGGTCCATGTGAAAGCCCCCGGCCACCCCGTCCAACGCGCGCGCTATTTTGTTGTTCCGTAGGCTCCAACACTTCTTCCGAACGCGACAAAAAACAAATCGGCCATACGACAGAGCCGCGGCTATTCTTGCCCGGGCGCGCAAAACAGCGCGCGGCTTACCTAGCCGGCAAGCAAACGACCGCGCATTAGCGTCGCCAAGGACGTCTGCGAGGCGTTGGGGCTCTCCGATGTAAGCGACGCCGTTGCGAAGTTAGACGACGATGAAAAGGGTCGGGCTTCAACCCCGACCCTTGGCGGGGAATAACTCCGCAAGCCGCCTTTCGGCGATCGACGCAACGAGGCGGAACTGCGTCGCAGATGTGAGGCGGCGACCCGAACGACAACGCCCGCCAAACTTGGCGGGCGTCTTTAATGCGAATAGCCTTGGCGTCACTGGCAAACCCAAACCCAATGGCCTTGATCCCATACCCAGCAGGGACCGTGGACGTGGCCGCCGCCTCCACCGTAGTAGCCGTAGCCGCCGCCGCTCCAATCGCGGTGCATGTGGCGACCGTGCCCTCCGTAGTCCGGCAGATACCGACCGTGGTGCGTTGTGCCGGCTTGCGCCAATGACGCCCACAACATTGCAGCTGCTAGAACAGCGCCAGAAGTTAGAATTTTGCGCATAGGGTCCTCCCTATTCTTCTGACGGAGAGCTATGGCGTCTGGGGGCGAATTAAAGGGGTCCGCGCCGGGCGGCGATTTCACGTGAAGCGAAGCTTTGCCTAAGAGAAACGCCCCGCGGCATATCCACAGCGGGGCGTTTCGCGGCATTTCTTTCGCCGCGTAAACTACCGCGAAGAAAGCGGTCGCAGCATCATTGCTCAGTGTGTCAGCGACAAACCCATTCCCCGAGCCCATCGCTCGTGCGCTCGCCGAATGATGCTGGAAGCGAGCTCCGCATTCATGCCGGGTTCACCGGCTAATTCGCATCGTCGCGCAATGCCCAGCTTGGGAGTCAACTCACATGCGTAATACTAGGTCCATCCTCCTTTCTTGGGGGATGTCCCGCTTGATGTTGAAAAGCGGAAATCGGCGTTGCTGGCCTGAATGCTATGCGGCTTTCGCGGTTTGAGCAAGATGCTCGTTCGATGGGACGGCGTTCGCCATGCGCTTTGCGAGCGCC
>VGDT01000091.1 GCA_016869595.1 Alphaproteobacteria bacterium | reverse complement strand
CGCTGGCGGCGCCTCGTGCGAGACTATGAAAAGCGCATCGACGTCTCAAAAGCCATGATCCACGTCGCAATGGGCGGCCTCATCTTGCGAAGGATCGCTCATTGAACGACATTCTCAAACGGACTCTGAGCGTTCTGGCCACAGGGAGGCCCTGGATCAGTTTGGACGCTTTCGCGCGCGCCCAAATCTGGCTCGCCTTCTTTTTGTCCAGCAGAAATTTGAGTTCGATCTCGTTCATGTGACGAATTTATATCAATCTTGTAACTGCGCGTAGCGCTATTCTCGAACCAGTGCTTCCGCCGCGTGGAAACGACGGTTTGAGCCAAGTTAGCGCCGGCGCCCTGGTCACGCGCGAAGGTTTTCGCCGTCCGCAGCGGAATCGCGACGTCATAAATCGTAGGAACCGCAGCTTCGTCCCTTCAGTTTGGCGCCTGCCAGATCGCGATCCGATCCCGACCGGCGTCTTTGGCGGCGCGCAACGCTTGGTCGGCGCGCTCGATCGATTGCTCGACCGGGACGGACGGGTCGAGGAGCGTAAGGCCGAAGGAAGCCGTGACCGTCAGCGGCAAATAGCCTTCGACGAAGAATTCCCTCCTCGACAGACCCTCGCGCAACTCTTCTGCTATTGCGCGACCTTGGTCCAGGTCCGCATCTGCTGCGCAGTAGAGGAATTTTTCGCCTCCAAATCGGAAAAACTCGTCATACGGCCGCAAATGGGACATCACGAATTCTGCGTATTGGACGAGAAATTCATCGCCAAGCGCGTGGCCGTAGGTGTCGTTCACCTCCTTAAAGTGATCCAAGTCCATCATCGCGAGGCATGTGAATCTCGGCGCGAGAGCCTGCCGCTCGCGCAACGTCGTTAACATGGCGATATGATTCCCCGCGCCGGTCAAAGGATCGCGATTACGAAGCGTTTCCTCGAGCTCGTGCTTAATGGTCACTAATTGTGCGCGCACCTGTTTGAGAGCCGACAAGAACAATTCATAGTCGTCTAGCGCAATGGGCCGGTGTTCTAATGAAGTTCGAAGCATGATCGCCGCATAGCGATGCATGACCTCGTGCGCGGCCACGATTTGGGGAAAACTCGGATGGGAGCCAAGCCGATCCAAACCGGCGCTATGTAGCCATTGTCCAAATGGCCACCCGCGGTTCGCATCTTCCTGGAGGTCGCGTTCGTCCGGAACTTGGTCGCATATAATAGTTCTATTGAAACTCTCGTGCCAAAGTTCGTGCTGAAAAAGCGCCTGCCGGAGCTCATTCAGCGCCGTACGCTTTTGCTCGCGACTTAATTTAGAGAAGGGCATATGGCACCAGAGAAGGGCATATGGCGCCGAAGTCTTCAGCGTTGCTTGCCATGCGCTCCGCAGCAGAATATTCCGGCTCCATGTCAAATTCGTTAGAAGTGACGGCTTGGCAAGCCAGCGAGGGACGCAATTTCGTTCTCGCAGCCTGACGGCGGCTTGAGAGAGCGGACTTGAGCGCGTAATTCGACGGTCAGACTCGACGCAATCAGCCGCCAAAGAAGCCGCGCATCGCAGCGAATAATCCCTTAGGCCGCTCCTGAAGGGGCGGCGCTTGCGCGAGGCTTTCGGCGTCTAACCGCGCGGCGTCGAGTTCGGCGCCGGCGCGCGCCACAAGCGCGGCAAGAGTCGGCGCTTCATCTGGCGGCGCCCAGCCGCCGGCGCGGCGCAATTCGAGATAGGCGCCGAGCATGTCGGCGGCATCGGTCTCGTCCGCCTCGTCGAAGTGCGCTTGCGCCCTCTCGACGGCCGCAATGTCAGCGAGCAGGCGCGACGCATTCGCAGCTTCGCGCCTTACGCTCTCGCCGATCGCCAGAGCGATGCGGGCTTCGCGTAAAGCCGCGATTTCCGGCTCCTTAAGAAGCGCTCGCATGAGCCGCGCTTCCTGAACGGCGTCGAGACCCGCCGGGGCCATGCCCTGCGCGCCGCAGACGTCGAGATAGCGCGTAAGCAGGGAAGGCGCGCCGCGCGCGATGGCGAACTCGGCAAAGGGGCGCGCGGATTGCGCAAATTCGCCGCCTTGCGCGACGGCCGCCGCAAGCGCCGGGTCGGCGCAAAAAGCGCCATAGCCGCCAAATTGCTGGAGACGCGCCCGGATCGACGTCGGCGCGCTGACGACGAGCGCGGCGAAACTTGCTTGCGCCAAAGGCTCGAGCGCATCCCACAAGCCTGGCGGCTCGAAGCGCGCAGCGACTTCCGCGCGGGCGAGCGCGCCGTTCAGAGACGCCACCAGCTTGTCGCGCCGGCCTTTGAGTCCGGCGGCGCGCTCGGCGACGGTGCGGGCGGCGGCCCCTGTCGCGGCGCGCGCGGCGTCGGCGGCGCGGCGCATCAGCTCGTCGAGCACGCCCTCGTCGTCCGTCGCGCGTCGAGGCGCGAGCCCATCGCCTTCGACGCGAAAGAGCCGCGCGAAAGGCGGCCCGCCTGGGTCGACCGGCGCGACGCCGAGATCGCCGGGTCCCGCCGCAGGGCAGACGACGCCGACGTCGTCGCCGAGCGCCGCCGCATAAAATTCGATTTCGATGGTCTCACCCGTGCCGGGCGCCGCTTTCTCGCGGCTGCGGCGCAAGGCGATTCCGTCGGCCGCCGCCTCGTCAGGATCGACGAGCAGCGCCAGAAGATTGCCGACGACGACCGGCTCAGCCGTTTCAGCGGCGTCGGGATGTTCGAGCGGCTCGCCAGTCGCCTGTCGTAGATCGTCAAAAGTGAGCGGATCGACGGCCGGCTCGCCCGCTCCGCGCTGTTCCAGCGTCCAGCCTTTCAGCCGGCGGCGCTGGTTCATCGCCAGCGCGACGCTGCATCGCCCGAGCAGCGCGGCGCTCTCTTCGATTGAATCTGGAATGCGCAGGCGAAGAATGACGCGCGGCGCGCCGGATTCGCGCAACCAATGCTCCATAATGGCGAAAGGCGCTTCGCGCGCGTCGCTCGTCGCGGAGGTTTCGAAAGGCGCCGCCTCGAGAACGATTCGGTTTTGATGTGAAGGGAAGACGCGCTGCGTTGGCGCGATTCGCATGACAACCGCGCCATTGGAGCGCTCGACGACGCGGCGCTGGCCGATCGCCCAGACCAGCCGTGCGCCGGCCGCGGCGGTCTGTTCGCGCGAGAGCCGTTCGACATCGCCGCGCGCCGGGAAGGCGGCCAGCCGAAAGGCGACGGGGTCGGCGCCGCCGGCGTCTGGCAGCATCGTTAAGAGCAAACGCCAGTCGCCGCCTTGCGGCAGGTCGCGCTCCGCGGCGAGAACCAGGACAAGTTCGGCGCCGTCGGCGGCGGTCAGCCGGACGAACCGATGCTCGGGCGGCAGATCGATGAGAATGATGCGCGCGCGCCAGCGGGTCGCATCGATAACGTCTGCGAGCGTGGGCGCGTTCGTAAAGCCTTCATCCAGCGCCGAGACGACCGTGAGCTCGGGCCGCGTCGCGGCGGCGGGGACGCGCTCGGCGCCATCGAACCAGCCGATCGCCAACCGGCGCCTGCCGTCCCAGAAATAGTCGAACTGCTCTCTCCACATGGCGGCCGGGCCCGAGGGTGAGCATGGCCGCCGCCGCCATGCGAAGCTGAAGTCGGCGCAAGCATATCCGCGGCCGGAGCCGTCGCGCAATGCAGGCGAGAAGATGGCGAAAGGCGCGGCTTTTCATTGCCACGGGATTCACGCATGTTCTCGTCGGTCGCGGCCGACGCGGCGGACGGCGAAGCGATTTGCTAGAGGGTCTTACGTAATTGGGCAAGATGAAGCGCATCGCCGTCACCGGCCTCACCGGCCAAGTTGTCAGCTCACTCATCGAGCGCTCGCCGACCGGCGTCGAAATGCTCGCGCTTGGCCGACCCCGCTTCGATCTCTCCTCGCGCGACATGGTTTTGGCGTCGCTGCGCAACGTCCGCTGCGACGCCATCATCAACGCCGCCGCCTACACGCAGGTGGACAAGGCCGAAAGCGAGCCTGAGGTGGCGATGCGCATCAACGGCGTTGGCGCGGGCTTCGTCGCTGAAACAGCGGCCGAACTGAAGACGCCGCTTCTGCATCTGTCGAGCGACTACGTCTTCGACGGGACGCTTGATCGCCCCTATCGGGAAAATGACGCGCCAAGCCCGGCCTGCGCCTATGGACGTTCGAAACTCGAGGGGGAAAGGCAGATCGCGGCGCGCTGCGAGAATTGCGTCATCTTGCGCACGGGGTGGGTATACAGTCCGTTCGGGACGAATTTCGTCAAGACGATGCTCGATCTCGGCGAGACGCGCGACGAAATCGGCGTCGTCGCCGACCAGATCGGCAATCCGACGAGCGCGCTCGATATCGCCGACGCGCTGCTCGCCATCGCCGAAAGACTGGTCGACGATTCCGATCCACGCTTGCGCGGCGTCTTCCATCTGACCGGGCAGGGCGAAGCGAGCTGGGCCGACATGGCGGAAGCGGTCTTTGCTTCTGCTGAGGCGCGGGGCCGCAAGCCCGTGCGCGTCAAGCGCATCGGGACCAAGGACTATCCCACGCCGGCGCGCCGACCCGCCAATTCAAGGCTGGACAACGCCAAGCTGCAAGCCACCTACGGGATTACGCTGCCGCAATGGCGGCAGTCTCTCGATCCCTGCGTCCGGCGCTTGATCGAAGCGAAATAGCGGCGGCCGAAGGTCTGTCGAAAGCTATGGGAATCAGACTGCTGCGGGAGCGGGCGCGTCGGTCGCCGGCGGGAACGAGGCGTATCAACTGTTTTTCTTGATTTTCCGCGCTTCTCCTGCCATATAGGGCCTAACTTCATCTCATAACGATCATTCTCGGGTGATCGCCGATTGAGAGTGGGGCCCCCCGGGGACCCGCTCTTTTTGTTTTGATCGGCCGAGAGCTTCAAGGACAAAGCTTGACGCAAAACGCCGCCGCCATCGCGACCCTCGATGAACCGCGTCTCGTCACGGACACGGGCGTCGCCGCACGCGTGGCGCATCTTGCAGAGCCGGTGCTGGCGCAACTGGGCTATCGCATCGTGCGCGTGCGGCTCTTGCAGCAGAACGGACAGACTCTGCAGCTCATGGCGGAGCGTCCGGACGGAACGATGACCGTCGACGATTGCGAGGCGGTAAGCCAGGCGCTGTCGCCGGAGCTCGACGTCGCCGATCTCATCGCCAATGAATATCGCCTGGAGATTTCGTCGCCGGGCGTCGACCGTCCGCTGGTGCGCCTGTCTGATTTTCTTCGCGCCCTGGGCCATGAGGCGAAGATCGAATTGACCCATCCGCTCGAAGGCGGGCGCAAGCGCTTTCGCGGGATCATTCGCGGCGTCGAAGGCGAGGGCCATGGCGCTGTGCTTACGCTCGAGCGCACCGACGCGCGTTCAGACGAAGAAAAAAGCGTGTCGCTGCCGCTCGCCGATCTCGACGAAGCCCGCTTGGTGCTGACCGAGGCGCTGATCCGCGAGTCGCTTCGCGCCGGCAAGCTCCAGCAGGCTGAAGAGAAGCAAGATGCCGCCGAGGCGGAGGAGCGTCCGCGCCGCGGACCGGGACGCTTTCGCGGCCCCGCGCCGAAACCCAAACCGCTGGCTCCGGCCGGCGTTCAAACTCAGTTCAAGAAGGCCGGCGGCAAACAAAAGCCGCCGGGCCGTTCGAGGGGAGAGTGACGATGGCCGTCAGCGCCAACCGACTTGAGATTTTGCAGATCGCCGAGGC
>VGDT01000090.1 GCA_016869595.1 Alphaproteobacteria bacterium | reverse complement strand
CCTTCGTCACAGCGTAACACCCGCCGTAGCGGCCGATGTCCTCCCCCATGAGAAAGACGCGCGGATCGGCGATAAGCGCCTGGCGAAGCGCCTGCTTGCACGCCTCGCGATAGGTCATGCGCGTCACTACGGCGGTCGATTGCGGCGCGTTCACGAGGGAATTGCCTCCATCGTCACGAAGCGCTCGACTTCCGAGACCGGTTCGAGCGGGCCGGCTTCCGCGAAAGCGACCGCCGCGGCAATCTCCGCGTCTACTTCGCCTTCAATCGCAGAGAACTCCTCCGGTCTGATCAATTTGTTGGCTTCCAACCACGTCTGAAAGCGCAGGATTGGCCCCTTCTTGCGCCAGGCATCAATCTCTTCCTTCGAGCGGTAGAGTTGCGCGTCGAACATGGAATGCGCGCGGAAGCGATAGGTGCGGCATTCGAGAAAGTAAGGCTCGCCTTCGCAGCGGATGCGATCGACAGCGTTTCTCGCCGCGCTCTCGACGGCGACGACGTCCATGCCGTCAACCTTCTCGCCGGCGACTCTGTAACTCGACGCCTTGTGCACAAAGTCGACATCGGCTTCCGCGCGTTCGACCGCCATGCCCATGGAATAGAGATTGTTTTCGCAAACGAAGAGAATCGGAAGCCGCCAGAGCTTTGCGAGATTAAGCGACTCATGGAATTCGCCCTCATCCACCGCGCCTTCGCCGAAGAAACAGGCGGTCACGGCGGATCGCCCCTGCATCTTATCCGCGAGCGCAACGCCGAGCGCCAGCGGCAGACCGCCGCCGACAATGGCGTTGCCGCCGTAAAAGCGACGCGCGCGATCGAAGAAATGCATAGAGCCGCCGCGCCCACGGCAACATCCGTTGAGCTTGCCCAACATCTCCGCCATCAGGCACTTCATGCCGACGCCGCGGGCGAGCGCCTGTCCGTGTTCACGATAGGTCGCGATGACGGCGTCTTCCCGCGTCAGCGCTTCCATGACGCCGACCGAAACCGCTTCCTCGCCGTCATAGAGGTGAAGAAAGCCGAGAATTTTTTGCGCCTGATACAACTCGACGCATTTGGCCTCGAAACGCCTTATGCGGATCATCTCCTTCAGGAGATGAACCAGATGTGCGTGATCGAGATGGACCTTTTTGGTCATCGCTCGTCGCTCTCCAGCGTCGACAGATCGCCTTCCGGCATTCCGAGTTCACGCGCCTTGAGCAGGCGACGCATGATCTTGCCGCTGCGCGTTTTCGGCAAATTGACGCGAAATTCGATTTCCTTCGGCGCCACGGCGGCGCCGAGTCTCTTACGCGCGTGGCCGAGCAGCTCCTTGCGCATAGCTTCGTCCGCGTCAAACCCGAGCCTTAAGGCGACAAAGGCTTTGACGATTTCGCCGGCGATCGGGTCTGGCTTGCCGATAACCGCGGCCTCGGCAACAGCGGGATGCTCCATGAGCGCGCTTTCGACTTCAAACGGTCCGATGAGATGGCCTGAAGATTTGATCACATCGTCGGCGCGGCCGACGAACCAAAAATAGCCGTCCTGGTCGCAACGCGCGAGATCGCCGGTGAGATACCACTCGCCGAGGAAGCATTTCTTGTAGCGCGCTTCCTCGTGAAGATACCCGCGCATCATTGAAGGCCAGCCGCTTCTCAAAGCGAGTTCTCCCTCTTCGCCGGCGCTGACCGTTTCAACTCCGCCGTCGGAATTCCGCCTGACAATTGCCGCCTCGATGCCCGGCAGCGGCCGGCCCATCGACCCAGGCTTGATGTCCATGGACGCGAAATTCGCGATCATGATGCCGCCTGTCTCGGTCTGCCACCAATTGTCGTGGAACGGCATTCCGAACGCCTCCATTCCCCATACCACCGCCTCCGCGTTTAGGGGTTCGCCGACGCTGGCGGCGAAGCGCAACGCGGAAAGATCGTAGTCCTTCACGGCGGCGGCGCCGAGCTTCATCATCATGCGGATGGCGGTGGGCGCAGTGTACCAGACGCTGACTTTGTCCTGCGCGAGCACGCCGTACCACGTTGGCGCGTCGAATTCCGCCTCGACGACAATATTGGTTACGCCATGGACAAGCGGCGCGATGACGCCATAGCTCGTGCCGGTGACCCAACCCGGGTCGGCCGTACACCAGAAGCGGTCATTTTCGTGCAAATCGAGCGCGTAAAGGCCCGTCATGTAATGCGTCACCACAGCTTCGTGCACGTGAATGACGCCCTTCGGGCGGCCCGTCGTGCCGCTGGTGAAATGCAGCAACGCCGTCTCTTGCGGATCGGTGGCTTGTATCTCGAACGTTTCCGACGACGCCTGCGTCAGCTTGCGCCAGGAAAGCGTTCCTTCGCCATCTTGGTCAGCGTCGACGAGAATAACGCAATCGAGCTTGGGCAAGCGTTCGCGCAACGCCTCGACCTTGCGCCGATAGAGCGCTTCGGTCGTGACCAGAACGCGTGCTTCGCCGATCTCCATGCGAGTCGCGATGGGTTCGGGCCCGAAAGCGGAAAAGAGCGGCGAAACGACGCATTTCGCTTTCAACGCGCCCAGCATGGCGACGTAAAGCTCCGGAACGCGGCCGAGCAACACGAAGACGCCGTCGCCCGCCTTCGCGCCCATTGATTGTAAGGCGTTGGCGAAACGATTGGTCGAAGCGGCCAGCTCTCTATAAGTGATGTCGCGCCGTTCGCCCGCCTTGCCGATCCACCGTAACGCGACTCGTTCTGCGCGAGGCCCCCGCGCATGCCGATCGACCGCTTCATAGGCGATGTTGAGGCCGCCGGACGGCAGATCGCTCAAATCCTTGCGCGCTCGATCCCAACTGAACGCGGCGCAGGCGGCGCCGTAATCTAAAAGATTCGGCGCAACGGCGAAGGTCGACCGCGCCTTGTGGATCGTCGCGTATCGGGCAGCGTCGGGCGGCGGCATTTTCATTTCCTAAACAAGGGCGAGCCTTACGCGAACAGCGGGATGCGCCGTGCCGAACTTTCTGGCGATCGCGGCCGCCATCAAATTATTCGACAGCGATCACGAAGACAACGACGGTCGAGAGCGCCTATTGCTGCACCGAAGGCGTATATGCCTTCTCCGCCTCAAACAGGCGCTCCTACGGATATTCGTCCACGGCCGTCCGCCGCTGGATGCAACTCCCTTACGGTTCAGGCTGCGTTTCGCGGTTTCGATGTCGCGCCGACGCGCGATCACGGCGTTGAAACGTCGCGCCTGTCAACATCGATGCTCGCGATCGCCGTCATGCCTGGCTCTAGCAGCAAATCAGGATTGGCGGCGTCGATCGAGACCTTGTAAATCGCGCCATTTTCGCTTGGCGTATCCATACGTCGCACGCTGCGCACCACGCCGGAGAACGTCTTGCCGGGGCGCGTCGGCGCCGTGACGACGGCGGCGGCGCCAACCTTGATCTCGCCGGCAAGCTTTTCGCCGATCTCGACCTCGACTTGCACTTTCGTCAAATCGGTCGCTAGGAGAAAGAGCGGCGCCTCAGCGCCGGCGCTGATGTTTGTTCCGATCTCGACGTTTCTGGCGACCACAATTCCTTCCGACGGCGCAAGGATGTCCGTCTTGCGGAGCGACATTTCGGCGCTCGCCAGCGCCTCTCGACGCGCGAGTAATGCCGATTCGATTTGAGCGACACGCGCCCGCGCGCCCTCCAATCGCTTCTTTGAAGCGTCAAGCGCCTTGCGCGAAACCGCGCGGCGATCAGAGCGTGTTGTCTTGCGATCGAAATCCGCCTGCGCGGCGGCGAGTCTCGCCTTAGCTTGCGCGAATTGCGCCTCGGCCGTCATCAGCGCGCCTTTCGCGCTTTCGATGACATCCTCAAAAGGACGCGGGTCGAGTTTCGCGCAGAGCTGGTTCTTCGCTACTTTTGTCCCGCGTTCGCAATAGACCGCCTGGACGACGCCCGAGGCCAGCGAGACGATCGGCGTGACGGAGGCGGGAGCGACCACGCCGCCCACGCTCACGACTCGCGCGATCTTGTGGGTCTTGTAACGTTCTTCTCCGAGATAGATCGAACGGTATACCCATCCGCCGCCAAGAACGAGGAAAATGACCAAGGCGGCGCCGAGCGGCCAAGCCCAGCGACGCCCGTTCGAGCGAAGCGGAAGCAATTGTGAAGACGCCCGGTGGAAGAAATCTTGCGTCGCTCTGGAGCGGAAAAACGCCTTCTCGATCTCCACGAAGAAAAATAGCGCGACGCTGGCCGCGACGATGTGGACCCAGGTCTCCATGTCGAGCGCTACCGTGCCGAACCAATGCTGCATCCAGGGCGTATAAGTGAAGAGAGCCTGCAGAATGGCGACAAGACCGATGGCGCTCAGCGCCGCGCGGCTGCCAAAGAGCCCTCTCCAGGAAATTGACGATTCTGACAGGAACCGCGCATTGAAGAGATAGGTGACTTCGCATGCGACGAGCGTGTTGACCGCGACCGTGCGCGCGCTGGCGAGGCCCATGCCCTCCGCCTTTTCGAATTCATAAAGGCCGAAAGTGGCGATAAGCATCAGGAAGGAGACAAAGACGATCCGCCACACAAAATATCCAGAGAGAATGGGCTCTTTTGCCGCCCGTGGCGGACGCGTCATGATGCCGGCCGATGGCGGTTCAAACGCCAGCGCCAGGCCGAGCGTCACCGCAGTGACAAGGTTGATCCAGAGTATCTGCACCGGCGTTACGGGCAGAACTTCGCCTAGCGCAATCGCCGCGACGACGGTCAGCCCCTCGCCGCCATTCGTCGGCAGAATGTAAAGGATCGTCTTCTTCAGATTTTCGTAAACCACCCGGCCTTCATGGACGGCGTGCACGATGGACGCGAAATTGTCGTCGGCGAGCACCATTTCGGCGGCTTCTTTCGCGGCCTCGGTTCCCTTCACGCCCATGGCGATGCCGATATCGGCGCGTTTGAGCGCCGGCGCGTCGTTGACGCCGTCCCCGGTCATCGCGACGATCTGGTCGTGGCTTTGCAACGCTTTTACGAGGCGGAGCTTGTGTTCGGGGCTCGTGCGGGCGAAAATGTTCGTGTTCAGGACCGCTTTGCTTAATTCTTCGTCGGACAGCGCGTCGAGATCACGGCCGGTTAAAGCGGCGTCGGGATTCTTCAGTCCCAACTCCCGGCCAATCGCGACCGCCGTCGCCGCATGATCGCCGGTGATCATCTTCACGCCGATTCCTGCCTCGGCGCATTGACGGACGGCGTCGAGCGTTTCTTCCCGAGGCGGGTCGATCAGTCCGACGAGCCCGAGGAAGGTGAGGCCGGTCTCAACGTCGCCAAAGGTCAGTTCGCAATGGTCTGCCGTCGTTTGTTTCGCGGCGACGCCGAGAACGCGCTGTCCCTTCGCGGCAATTTCATCAATCTTCGCCAGCCAATAGCCGCCATCGAGCGGTCGCTGCACCTCGTCGCCGTCGCGCTGCCAGAAACACATTTCGAGCAGGCGTTCCGGCGCGCCCTTCACGAAAATATAGCCGTTCCCAACATGGTCGTGATGCAGCGTCGCCATGAAGCGATGCTGGGACTCGAAGGGAATCTCATCCGTTCTTGGGAGCGCCTGCGCCTGCAAGCGCAGGTCGACGCCGGCTTTGACGGCGGCGGTCAGCAGCGCGCCTTCTGTCGGGTCGCCGTCGACGCTCCAGACATTGTCTTTCTCATGCAAGACCGCGTCATTGCACAAAGCCGCAGCGCGCATCATTTCGGAGAGCTCCGG
>VGDT01000089.1 GCA_016869595.1 Alphaproteobacteria bacterium | reverse complement strand
CGTTGCGGCGGGTCCCGTCGGGCAGGAGAAAGTCGCTGAACGTCGACGTGTAGCTGCCGGCGGGGAAGGAGAAGCCAAGAGAGAGCTGGATGCGGTGGACATCGTCCTGATAGAGCCGATAGACGCTCGACAAGGTGACGTCGGCAAGGCTCGTCGTTCCCGGCAGACTCCTGCCCAGCGGCATAATTCCGGACGCGCCCCTGAAAGTTAGGGCGTTGAGATTTTTCTCGACCATGCCGGCCGTGAGAATCACCGAGAGATCTTTCGTGACGCCGTAATTCAGGCCGACAATTTGCGTCGCAACCGCGATATTTTGCGGGATGATGCGCACCGTCTGCCGGGGATTGAGAAAGAACGGCACGTTCGTGACGATATATTCGTTCGAGACCGTGCGCGTTCCCATCTTGATGCCCGACAGATTGGCGAAGACCGGCGTAATGGAGAGAACGAGTTTGCCGGCGGCCGGCATGTCGGCGCCGAATATGCCCATGGGCGCCGGCGGCGGAGGCGGAGGCGCGGGTTGCGCCGTCGCGGGCTGAGTCTTTATCGAAGGCGCTTCCGCAGCCGCGGGCTTGCGGGGCGCGGCGTTCGCGTCGGCCGCGACAATCGCCATCGCCATCGCCATCGCCAGCGCGCCTTGCGACCGTCGAACCATCGATCGATGCGATTGTGCTTGCTTCATCGCGAACCACAATTCGCTTTGCTTCTGCGCGACATCGACCACTTTCAAAAAGCGCACCGAAAGGCTGGAGGAGGCCGGAGAATCGGGAGAAATCACCGGGGTCGAGCGACTCTTCGCAGTTTATCACGCGCGCCAACCTATTTTGCTTTTTCCGACGAAGGGAGAACCGCGACATATGGAAGCATGAAGCGGATCTCCGCGCGATTTGGGTCTGACGCGCAGACTTCTATGACTTCCACCGTTTGCCACTTGTCAGGAAAGCGGCCTGCAGCCGATTTGTAGGCGGCAATGACGAAAACGAGTTGCGAATTCAGCGCGATCGCATAGCGACGTCCCTACATCCCGGCGGCGTTCGCAATGCGTTCTGGATGCTTCGCGAGGTCGTGGAACTTGTTTCCAACCAGAACCGCGTCCTCAACGAACACGTCAAGCTTGCCGCCGCCGACGACGGACCCCTCTTGGGTCTTCAATCGTTGAAGTTCAAGGCCTTCCTTTAGGAATTGCTGCAGTGCATAAGCATGCCGGTCTTTATCGACAGAGTGAGAGTTCGGTTCAGATTTCCGCGACGGGTAGAGATCGCGAGAGAGGCTCGCGGCGCCGTGTTTCTCGTTTGGAACCGGCTCATTCTTCCCAATGGCCAATCGATCGTGCTGGAGCGTCAGCCAGGCGCCGACGCCGGTGGCTACTCCGGCCTCGAAGATGAACTCGATCATCATTGGCTGCGCCTCGCCGGCGCCGCCGCGCTCTCCACCATTCTCGGCGTCGGAACCCAGCTCGGAACGACAGGCAATGAAAACGCGCTCATCCAGGCCCTGCGCCGCGGCGGCGCCCAGAGCCTCAATCAAACCGGCCAACAAATCGTCGGACGCAATCTCAATATTCAGCCGACGCTGACCATCAGGCCGGGTTTTCCCGTGCGCGTCATCATCACGCGCGATCTTGTGCTCGCGCCATACCACGAGCATACGGCAATCGCCGAGAAGCGAGACGACCCATGAGCAAACTGAAACTCGCCGGGATCAATGACGACAAACCGGTGAAGCTCACCGTCACGCTGTCAGCCGCGCTTCATCGAAATCTGGTCGCCTACGCGGAGATTCTCTCCAAGGAAACGGGCAAGTCCGTCGACCCGGCAAAGCTTATTGCGCCAATGGTTGAAAAATTTATCGCGAGCGATCGAGGCTTTGCGCAATCCCGCAATTCCACGAAGAAGCCCGCCGCGCCGACGCCGCCAAAATCGCCCTTCAGCCTTTCTTCGCCATCCTCCGCGCAAGGCTGAGAAAGCGACGCAACGCCGGATTGTCGTTGCCCGGCAGCCAGACGGCGCAAAAGCCGAGTTGGCTGTCGTCGCGCGGGAGCTGTCGAAAAGCGACGCCGGGATAGCAAATCGAAACATTTGAATCGTTCACAAGACCGAGGCCAAATCCCATCCCAACGAATTTCATCGCGGCATCTTGTGAAATGTCATGGGTTTCGAGCGACATCCGGCCGCCGAACCCCCCAATGCGATCGGCTGCAATTCTGTCCAGCCCCGCGTCAATCGCCTCGCGGCCCAGAATAAAATGCTCGTCCTTCAGCAAGTCCCAATCGACGATGTCGCAACCCGTGAGCGGATGTTGGTCAGGCAAGGCGACGCACACGCCGGCATTCCAATATCTTTCGATATCGCAGCCAGGCGTTGGCGTTCCATCGACCAGAAAAGCGACGTCGAGACGACGCTCCATAATTCGCGCGATCTGATCCGGAGCCGGACCTTCGTAGAATTCCATGGCGACGGCGGGATGCGCCGCCCGATAATCGTACAGCAGCTTGCTCAGGCGACCGTTGATAGTGGAAGGGAGAACTCCGACGCGGATCATGCCCTCCGCGCCGCGTCCTGCCGCCAAAGCGTTCGCCACCGCACGATCGATTTCGGCGAACGCGGCCCGCGTCCGATCGAAGAATCGCTTGCCGGCGACCGTCAGTCGGACGCCATTCAACTGTCGTTCGAAGAGGGAAACTCCGAGTTCATCTTCGAGCGCCTGAACGCGACGACTGACAGCGGATTGGCGCACCCCAAGCGCCCGGGCGGCGTGACTGACGCTTGCATGGTCGGCGACGAGAAGCGCCTGCGAAATCGAGACGAAATCAATCGCCTTGTTCTCTCGTGTCGATCGACCCGATGTTTCACTCGGTTGGCGGATGCGCCGCGGGGGATTCGAATGTCGAGCCATAGCGTTGCGTCAATATTTATACGAGAGGCTTGCGGCGACGGTCCTTGGTTCGCCGTGATAGACGGCGCCGTTTGACGTCCAGTTGGATTGGTTGGTGAGATTTGCGGCGTTGAGTTCGAATCTGAGATTGTCGTTGAAGCTGTAGGCGAGCGACGCGCCGAGCATCTGCTGGGGCGCCAGCGTAAAGCCATAGGTATTGGGCAGCGTCGCCTCGAGGCGGCTGGCGTAATAATAGCTGACGCCGAGCTCCAGGCCTTTGAAGGCGCCCGAATCGAAGGCGTAACTGGCGTTGAAACTATAGACGCGCCTTTCTCCCTGGCGGCAGGAAAGTCGTCGTACAAGGCAACCCCCAGGCGATCGAATGCATAATCGTCAATCTGGTCGACAATGCGCTGCGAGCCGAGCCGGAAAATGGCGTCGTGGAAGTGAGCGTCGAAGGAGCGACGGCGTCGGTGATTGATCACGGCGCGGGCGTAGCCGCAGAAGATCGCGAACGCATTTTCGAGCCGTTTTGGCGAAAGTCCGACTCTACGCCCGGTGCGGGACTTGGTCTCGCGATCGCGAAGGAGATCATGGACGCCCACGGCGGCCGCATCTAAGTGGAAGAAACGCCCGGGGGCGGCGCGACGTTCAAGCTGTCGTTCAAGAAAGCGGGAAGAGTCGAGGTGCCGGCAACCCTTTAGGGACTAACCGGCAACGCCGTTGTGAGAGCAAGCCTCGGAAGCTCAGAGCCCCTGTTGAGAGGAAGTTCAACGGAAAACAAAGCCACACTTCGTCGGGGGAATGGCGGTAGCGCTCCCCAGTTTTCTTCTATCTCCCCGTTACCATCTCTCTGAGTCTTACAGACAAATTGGAACCGCCGGCATCCGATTTGCGCGAGAGGATATCCTTTTCTTCGACACGCAGCGCGATCGACTTTCAACAACGGGGTTGCGCAACCATGATCAGATTATGGACAACGCCGGAAGGATCTCGCGGCCGAAGAGAGCCCGTGGCGCTGTTGCCGCCCTTAGGAGCAGCGCGAGCAAGCGATCATGTCCTGCGGGGGACAAGGATTCGCGGCTAAATTTTCCTCATCCGCATCTTCAGCAAATTTGCGCGAATCAATCAGAAAGACAGGCCTTGCAAGTCGAACCGGATAGCGCGATTCTTCGCCTTGCGCGCGTCCTTGCTCGCCAAGCCGCGCGCGACGATCATGCGCGCGAATGCGCTGACAAGGCCCAAGAAAATGAAACGTGCCGCGATCTACGCCCGCTTCTCGACCGATCTTCAGGATGAACGATCGATCGAAGATCAGGTCTGTCTTTGCCGAAAGTACGCCGAGCGCGAGACCCTCGATGTTGTCGCGGTCTTCGATGATCGCGCACGCTCTGGCGGATCAATCCTCGGCCGCGATGGTTTGCTCGCGCTCATGGACAAAGCGCGCGAACGCTCGTTCGAAGTGATTGTCGTCGAAGCGCTTGACCGTCTCTCTCGCGACATGGAAGACCTCGCCGGCATCCACAAGCGTCTGTCGTTCTTGGGTATCGAAATTCGCGCGGTTCATGAGGGCGTCGTCAACACCGTTTTGGTTGGCCTTCGCGGCTTGGTTGGACAGCTCTACCGCGAGGACAATGCGCACAAGGTGCGAAGAGGGCAGGCGGGACGCGTCGGCAAAGGCCTCAATGCCGGTGGTCTCACCTATGGTTATGAGCCCGTGGCCGGCGATCCAGGGAAGCGCTCAATCGTCGAGGCCGAAGCCGAAGTCGTGCGTCGAATTTTTCGCGACTATGTCGATGGACGCACGCCGCGCGACATAGCTCACGATCTAAATGCGGAACGCATTACGCCACCTCGTGGTAGGGCGTGGAACGCTTCTACGATCAACGGTAACATGCAGCGCGGAAATGGGATTCTGAACAACGAACTTTACGCGGGCCAGCTCGTTTGGAACAAGGTCCGCATGGTGAAGGATCCGGACACCGGAAAGCGAATCTCTCGCCCAAACGCCGAGACTGACTGGCAAGCGACCGATGTTCCTGACCTAGCAATTGTCAGCCGAGAGCTCTTTGAAGGCGTCCAGAAGCGAAAGAAAGCGCGCAGCGTCACGCATCCAAATCAGCAACGTCGGCCACGTCATATCCTGTCAGGGTTGTTGAAATGCGGGGCATGCGGCGCCGGAATGGCGAGCAACGGTAAGGACCCATCTGGACGCATTCGCATCCGGTGCTCGGCCGCGACTGAGAGTGGAATCTGCCCTGAGCCGAAGACCTTCTATCTCGACACCGTTGAGGCAGCTGTACTTGGTGGACTGACCGCCGAACTCCGCCACCCCGAAGTCATCGCCGAATACGTTCGAACTTATCACGCCGAACGCAAACGGCTTGCCGCCGAAGCGGATCGCAAGCGTCTGCGGCTCGAGCGACGGCTCGGCGAACTTAACCGTGCGATTGACCGTCTGGTCGACGCCATCGCGAAGGGTCAGGGAGACCCGGCCGTTCTTGGTCCCAAGTCGACGCGTTTGGACGGCGAACGCAAAAAGGTCACCGCCGAACTCGCGGAATCAGCGCCGACCACCGAGGTCGTCGCCCTGCATCCAGCCATGCTCGCCCGCTACGAGGAGCAGCTGACACGTCTTCAAGCCGCCTTGGCAGGCGGAATCAGAGACGGCGATACGGAGTGTGCGGAGGCCATCCGGGACTTGGTCGAGACAGTGACCGTGTTCCGGGATGGCGCCCGCGCCGGCGGCGTTCAGGTTGAGATATCTGGCCGCTTGACAGCGCTGCTCGGCGAGCAAGCCTACCCCAACCGGGTCCGTGGAGTGTAGGGTAAGATGGTAGCGGAGGTCCGATACATCGCAAGACCCACTATGGAGAACGCTTTGTTCTGCTACTGGCGGGACGCCGCGTAGAACCTTCCTTTTCAAACGCTTCCGACTCCTTAACCGCCGACATGCGTCA
>VGDT01000088.1 GCA_016869595.1 Alphaproteobacteria bacterium | reverse complement strand
GGTGGACGGCTGGGAGAGCCTCGCCGAAAAGCCTTCCGATCAGCTCATTGACCTCGCCGCTTGATCGGATAGCATCATCCCGCTCGGAACTGCGTCAGCAAATTCCAACACGATTCGCGACGGGACCTGCCAATGCAGAGCCAGAGAGTGTTGCGGCGCCAGATTTCGAGACCAAACTACGTTCGTTCCTAGAACATGGGCCTGGGAAGGAAGCCCCGTTCGATTTCGGTTGGGTTGCTTTCGATCTGGGCGCTGCGACGCTTACAGCGACGGCGCACGAAGAGCTGCAACGACTTGCAGGGATATTGAGGGAACATCCAGGGACGCACGCTGTGATAGGCGTGCACAACGATGCTGGTGGCGGCGCCAACCAAATCGCGCGGCTGTCCGCGCAGCGCGCCAAGACCGTCCGGAGAGAGTTGATGCGCCTCGGTATCGGACATTCATTCGTTACAGTGGCGGGCGAGGGGAGAGACTCCCTGCGCGCATCGACCACTGCACGGCCAGGCTGTATCTGGATCTATGTTAGGAAGAAATGATCGCCCTTAGGCTTAGCGTTCGATGAACCGCACACTTTGATTTGGAAGGGGCGCACAAAATGGCGGACAAGAACAAAGTCGGCCTCGTAGGCGCGGCGCTTCTCGGCGGATGGCATCTCGTGTGGTCGATCCTTGTTGCGACCGGGGTCGGTCAGACGCTGTATGATTTCATCCTCTGGGCGCATATGATCCATCTCAACATCACGATCGGTCCCTTCAGGCTCGCCGCGTCGACGACGCTCATCGTGATGACCACGGTCTTCGGTTATGTGATCGGCTATGCCGGCGCGTGGCTATGGAATCGCGTGCTGTCGATTTACAGTCCAATGTGAGATCGAAGGCTATTCGGCCTAATGCTTACGTTTCATTTGAGACTCTGCTGCGATCCCAGTCTCAAATGAAACCGAAATGTTGACGAAGTCAGACGTTGAGGACCTTTCACAAAGGCTCGGAGTTCCCTCGCTGTTTGTCGGCCGCCTGACGTAATTGAGCCGTCAGTCACGTTGGCATGGTATGGTCGATCGACCGGTAGATGAATCTCGGTTGAAGCCGAAAAAATCCTAGCGCCAGTTTCAAATCAAACCGAAATCGTGCTGAGACCGAATTCGCCTAACTTTTTGATTCAAAAAGGAGCACCAGTCTCATCTTGAAACCGAAATCGACGTCTGCAACGGACGGCGACCGAGTCGGATCTCGATGAGCAGCTGGCGGCGCCGACGCGATCCCGCTCTCCCTAAACTCCTTGGGTTTTCCGCTTATGCACCGAACGCCCTGTCATTGGTTTTGTTCAGGCGTTATCGCTTCGAGCGCGAGCGAGCGCCGCTTCCCGTCGACGGGGGCGTCACCTCGCCGTCTCGCTTCGGCCCGCAGCATAGGCGTCGCTCCATCGTGATGGGGCGGGTCTGAACGCGCGACCTTATATGCGTTCCGCGTCGTCCAGATGATTTCGTTCCCTCAGAGGGGCTGTCGTTCTCTTCGCCCGACGGTCTCGGGACAGCGCCTCCGCTGACATCGAAGCACTGGCTCGCCGACCTTCAGAGGGCCTGCCATTCCGAAGATCCGAATTCGCTACGTCTTTTGGCATTGCTCTCCGTTACCTACGCCCGCCTCCGGTTGCATGGCGTTTCGTCCTATGGCCGCAGTCGCCGCCCAAAACCCTGCGTCCGCAACAATTTTCCCCTTGGCGCTCAAGCGCCAATTCCGCGCGGAACAAAATCGCCGCGGCCTTCGGGTCCTCCGCTTTGCTTCGGCCTCGCGCCGCTTAAGCGCTTCGGTTATGGCGTCGCCTTCGCGGCCATTACGGACAGCCATCGCAACCGGGGCAATCGCCTCAAAGATGGAGAGCAAGATGAAGACTTTCGCGGAATTCCAGATCCTCGGCCGCATCGGCAAGGTTCGTGAAGTCGGGCAGACGACGCGCGTTTCGGTCTGCGCCAACTACGCCTTCAAGGACCGCAATGGCGAGACCAAGGACCGGCCATATTGGAATGAGGTCACGATCTGGAGCGAGAGCGCCCGCAAATATATCCGCGACTATGCGAAGCCCGGCGACCTCGTGTCAGCGCGTGGCACGCTGAAGCAAGGCAGCTTCGATAAGGACGGCGAGAAAGTTTACACTGTCGATCTGAACTGCGACGACTTCTCGATCCTCGCCTCCGCCAAGACGGACCAGTCCGACACCGACGAGGCCGACGCCGCGCCCGAGACGGCGAAGAAATCCGCGAAGCGCAAGTGACGCGAAGAGCGGGGCGGCCGCGCGCCGCCCCGCCGACGCGAGCTTTCTTGGATTTGCGACGGGCCAGCGGATGACTGGCCCGATTTCTTCGCTTCGATCGCGCTCGACCCAGAGCACGGCGGGTTGTGACTGGTCCTCGTGTGCCGCGACGCACGCGCTTGCTCCTGTTTCACGAGACGGTTGCTCAGAAGTTTGCCTGGCAAACTTCTGAGCAGGAAACTCCGCGACTTTGGTTGCTGTGCATCCTGCGTGCGTTGATCGCTCATCCAAGTTTGTCGGACAAACCTGCTCGGGCTGAAAACGCTCGGCTCCTCTTCGCGTTGCGGCGGGCGCCGTCAAATTTCGCACGCGCGAGACGTTATTCCTTCGCTCACGATGTCTCGCCGACGCGCGCAGCAACTCCCATCGGGCGCGATAAGCCCCGCCTGGCACGCCATTTCTGCTCGTCCTCTTTGAAGCATGTGCAGAAGTTTGTCTGGTAAACCTTCGAGGTGAGACCTTCCTTTCGCTCTGCAGCTCAGCGCGCAACCGACAATCCTTGCCCTGAAGTTTGTCAGGCAAACCTAATCCTACTCCTGTGAAATCTCACAGTCGCGCGAGGCCGGTCGAATTTGCTTTTTGTTCGCCGCAGTGATTGGGCGACTGATTCGTCGAACATCAAATACCTTGAATTGGAGAGGGGCTCAGCATGCGTCCCATTACCTCGACTGGAGCCGTCTCGTGAAAGTGATCGTCGTGAACAACGAAAAGGGCGGTGTCGGCAAGAGCACGATCGCCGTTCACCTCGCCTGGTATTTCGCCGAACATCGCAAGCGCGTCCTCTTTCTCGATCTGGACCCGCAAAGCAATGCCACGACGACGCTCTCGGCTCAGATCGGCGAGCCCGAGGCCGCCGCCTTTTTTGCCCGGCCGGTCGCTGTTCCGCCGCTGTCGGCGCCCGGCATCCGCGTCGCGGCCGCCACTCCGGCCTTGCGCGGTATTCTCACGGTCGACAGAAAGCTCATTCAGCAGTTTCGTTCGAATCTCATGGATGCGTCGCGGGTCTTCGACATGGCGATCATCGATACGCCGCCGACTTTCGGCGCGCGCAATCTTGCCGCGCTGATCGCCGGCCATTTCGTGTTGGCGCCGATCGACCTCGACGATTACGCGATCGACGGCATTGAGACGCTCTTGAAGCATATCGTCGGCGTCAAGGAGAAGTACAATCCCGATCTTACTTTTCTTGGGTTGATCCCGAACCGCCTGCAGACGACCTCGCCGCGCCAGCGCGACAATCTGAAGGGCCTCGTTCGGAAATTCGGCACGAAATATCTCTTCAACGGCGTGATCCCGCAGCGCTCGTCGATCGGTGAGGCTCTGGCAGAGAAGAAGCCGGTCTGGAGCCTGCCCAAGACGGCCGCTCGGGAGGCTGGTCGGGAAATGCGGACCGTCTTCGACAAACTCGCGGCCAAAATGGAGCTTACATGAGCTACGCACAAAAGCTCGACGACGTCGCAGCGCTCCTTGATCATCTCGAGGGCCTTGAGCCGCCCATGGGCTCCGGTGGCGCGCCTCTCGAGATCGCCCTGAGTCTGATTGAGGAAGACCCTGGACAGCCGCGGCGCAGTTTCGACCAGGCTGCTCTGGAGGAGTTGGCCGGTTCGATCCGCGAGCGAGGCCTGCTGCAGCCGATCGGCGTCAGCGACAAGCAAAAAAACGGCAAGCATCGTATCGTCTTCGGGGCGCGCCGATTTCGTGCGGCGAATATAGCGGGTCTGACGACCATCAAGGCGATCATTCAGCCAGGGCAGGCCGGCGATGATCCATACGATCAGATGGTCGAAAACATTCAGCGTGCCGATCTTTCAGCAACCGAGATTGCCGCCTTCATCGAAATGCAGCTGAAGACTGGGGAGAAGCAAAAGGATATCGCCAGACGCCTCGCCAAGAGTAAGGGCTTCGTCGCGATGCATGCATCGGTCGGGCAGATGCCGAAGGTTCTCCCAGACAAGCTTTCAACATCGCCGCTTCGGGCGGTCTATGAACTCTATCAGCTGTGGAAGCGAGACGCGGCAAGAGTCGAGAAATTTTGCGCGCGGCATGAATCCTTTACGCGCCCACAAGCCGAAGCATTCATCGAGGAAGCATCTGCGAAGTCAAACGACAGTGACAAAGCAGATTTGTCGACAGATTGGGGTTCCCGCCCGGAGCATCTTGCACCTCAGCCGGTAGAGGAGGCCTCGAACAAGAACGCACGAGGGCTGCATACGGGCGAGATCGCTCCAACGGCGCCACGAAAATCTTCATCTGAGGTCGTCGTACGAGTCCGCCATGAGCAAAGGGGCGGCGGTCGCTTAGTTCTTGGGCGGGTTTCGAAAAGAGGGTCGCACTTTGCGCTCGTCGTATTCGACGAGCGTGACGACGAAGCCGATGTGTTGCTCTCCGAACTCGCCCTTATCGAGATGCGAATGGAGGCATCTCTCCCGTAAGGATTTGGCGAGCCCCGAGTCAAAAGAGCGGCTTTTCCATCCCGCAGGGACGAAGCGAAGCGGAGCGCCCGGAGGCCGAACGCGCTCATCAAATAGCGCCGTAGCGAGGCCGGAGGGTGTGGGAAAGGCGCGCGGAAAAGGGAAGGGGGCTGCGGCCGTCGTCTCAATCTTCACCCGCCGCGAACGATCCGAGTCAGCTGAAGGACCCGCCGTGAGGCGAAAGCACCAATCGGAATCGAGCCCTGAAACTTGAAAATCCAGCGCATCGTGTTTTTCGAAGGCTAGTGCAGGATAGGCTTGCCGCCAGCCGTTTTTAAACGCGTCATCATTTGAGAGGACGAAGCGAACGCATGGCGTTTCTGGGATTTCAGCTCGACGACGCGCTCGCCGAAAAATTCGCAGCGATGGCGGCGAGTGAAGGCGGCAAATCCGCCTTGATGCGGCGTCTCGTCGAGCGAGCGGTCGGCGACGGAAGAACACCGGCGCGTGCGACGATAGCGACAAGCGCGTCGCGCAAGGTGACGATCAGACTGAGCGACAGCGAGCTGCAATTGCTCGCGACCATCGCCGCACGGCGCGGCATGAACCGCACGCAATGGATCGCATCGCTGGTGCGGGCGCGGCTCGGTTTTCCGGTGCAGCAGACACATGACGAACGTCAGGCGCTACGAGCCGTGGCGCGCGAGCTGAACCGCATTGGCGGCAACATCAACCAGATTGCCCATGCCGCCAATCTGAATCGGCTGATTGGGCAATCGGTGAAGATCGAGGCGGAAGCGATCCGAGAGGCTTCGGCGCGAATCGAGGCCGCTCTCGACGAACTACGCGTCGCGCTCAGGCGAAACGCCGATTATTGGCAGGGCCGTTGATGAGCGGCGACCGCGACCTTGAACTACCGCCGATCTCCTATGTCTGGAGAACGCCGGTCCGAAGGCCGAAGCGCGCGAAATGGGAAATTCCTGATCCTGTCGAGGCAGAGACATGGCGCCGGATTTCTGGCGAGTGAAGAGACTATTCACTATGCCTTCCATCCTTTAGCGGGGAAAACCGTGGCGTCGACGGGCCGGCGGGTAATGCACGGCAGCGTCGAACTCCT
>VGDT01000087.1 GCA_016869595.1 Alphaproteobacteria bacterium | reverse complement strand
GCGCTCGCCGGGCGAAAGCTGAAAATCACTTCAGCCAGCTCGAATCTTGCCGATGCCGCGAGGGCAGCATAGTCTTTCAACCAACGACGCCCGCTGCTCGCTTTTCAACAGCGAGCGGGACATCCCCTTCGAATCTTCTACGCCCACCTAACGCTTGGTGTCCTGCCTTACTCCTTAAGCGGGCCGATGTTTGCATCTGCAATGCGCCAGAAGCGGACTCCGCGGCACGGTGTACGAGGTTCCATTCACGTTTTTTCTGCCTCTAGCCGCACCGACCTTCTAGGCGTCGGCGCGGCGCAGAAAGTCCGACGCTCTCGCGAGACCCGCGACGAGCACATCACGGTTGTTGGCATAGCCAATCCGCACATAACCTTCGCCATCCAGGGCGCTGCCCGGCGTGAACATCACGCCCGTCTTTTCGAGTAACGCGACGCAAAAATCACGAGACGTCATGCGGGTGTCGACCCGCACCCACGCCGTCGTGCCCGATTTCGGCTTCACATAAGACAAGCGTGGCTCTTTGGCGATCCAGGCGTCGAGCAGGGAGAGGTTTGTTCGCAAGATGCCGTGGTTGCGGTCCAGGATTGCATCCCGGTTTTCGAGCGCAATGGACGCGAGCAAATCATTCAGCATGCCGACGCTGATCGTATTGTAGTCACGATGGATCTGCACGCGATGAATCACCTCGACAGGCGCAACGATCCAACCTACTCGCAAGCCTGCGAGCGACCATGTCTTCGACATGCTGCCTGTGCTGATGCCTTTCTCGTAGAGGTCTGCGACCGACGTGGTGAAGCCGGCGCCTTGCTGATCGGTGCCACGATATACTTCGTCGCTCAACACATAGGCTCCACATGAACGCGCAATCCGGACGACCTGCTCGAGAAAGGCAGGTTCCATTAGTGACCCGGTTGGGTTGTTCGGATTGCTGAAGGCGATCATGCGCGTCGACGGCGTGACCATTCGTTTTAGTTCGTCGAGGTCGGGCAGGAAGGCGTTTTCCTCACGTAAGCGCAAAACGTCGACTCTTGCGCCGTAGCTCTCGGGAATAGAGTAGTGCTGCTGATACGTCGGCAGCACAGATATCATGTGATCGCGTGGCTCGATCAGCGTCTCATAGACGAGAGCATTCGCGCTGATCGCGCCATGTGTAATCAGCACATTTGGCGCGCGTTGGTTCTCGTATAATGACGCGACATTGCTGCGCAGGCGCTCCGTGCCGTCAATCTCGCCGTACGTCAGCTTCATCGGCAGAATCTCGCCGAGCAACGCATCTTCCTTGCCGGCGATCTTCAACAACTCGCCGACTGACAGCGATTCGACGCATGTTTCGGCGAGGTTCAGCTCGCAAACATTCTCGTAGAGATACATCCAGCGCTCGACTCCAAACTCCCTGATTTGCATGAGTTCCGTCCTTATGTCGAAGCTGTAGTAGGGGGCGGACCCGGCCCTTTTTCTTTTTCCTCGCCCCGGGGGCTGGATTGAACCATATCTCTCGGTCATGTCCGACCTGACCGAGATCGGAGGAGAGACTCCTCAGACCAATACGCCGGAGATTACCGTCTCCGAACTCGCGAACGCGCTGAAGCGGACGATCGAGGATCGCTTCGGGCGCGTGCGCGTGCGCGGCGAAATTTCCAACTATCGCGGCCCGCACGCTTCCGGCCACGCCTATTTCTGCCTTAAGGATCAGAACGCGCGCCTCGACGCGGTGATCTGGCGATCGACGTTGCTGCGCCTGCGCACCCGGCCGCAGGAGGGGCTGGAGGTCGTCGCGACCGGCCGCGTCACGACATTTCCCGGAAAATCCTCCTATCAGATCGTCATCGAGTCGCTGGAGCCGGCCGGGCTCGGCGCGCTGATGGCGCTGCTCGACGCGCGCCGTAAGGCGCTCGCGGCCGAGGGCCTGTTCGATGAAGCGCGCAAACGCCCCCTGCCCTTCCTGCCGCGCGTCATTGGCGTCGTGACCTCGCCGACCGGCGCCGTGATCCGAGACATCCTGCACCGACTGAACGACCGCTTCCCGCGACGCGTGCTGTTATGGCCCGTGCGGGTGCAGGGCGAGAGCTGCGCGGAAGAAGTCGCCGCGGGCATTCGCGGCTTCAACGCGCTGCCTGTCGGCGGCGCCATTCCGCGCCCGGACGTACTGATCGTCGCGCGCGGCGGCGGCTCGCTCGAGGACCTTTGGGGCTTCAACGAGGAGCTTGTCGTTCGTGCGGCGGCGGAGAGCGCCATTCCGCTCATTTCGGCGATTGGCCATGAGACCGACACGACGCTCATCGACTTTGTCGCCGACCTGCGCGCACCGACCCCGACTGGCGCCGCGGAGAAAGCCGTTCCCGTCCGCGTCGAGCTTTTTGAGCATCTCGCGATACGCGCAAGCCGGCTCGAAGGCGCGCGCCGACGCGCGATGGATCTTCGCCGCACGCAGCTTTCAACCTTCGTGCGCCTGCTGCCCGCCGGCGACGCGCTGCTCGCCAATCCTCGCCAGCGCCTCGACCGGTCGGCTGAGCGGCTGCGCGCCGGCGCGCGCGCCGCCAGAGACGGACGGCGGCTGCGGCTGTCACGCGCCTCAACGCTGCTCGCGCGTCACTCTCCACAAGCGGAACTGGCCCGTGTGCGGGAGAAACTGCGCGGTCTTGGCGCGCGGCTACATCAGGGGTATCGCGCTCGGGGCGTTCTCGCCCGTCAGGAGAACACAACCGCGAGGCAACGCCTCGCCGTCGCCGCGCAGAGACTCGATCGCGCAATTTCCGGTCTGATCGGCCGCAGCCAGGATCGGCTCGACAGGCTCGCCCGCCTGCAGGAATCCCTCAGCCATCGTTCAGTGCTTGCGCGCGGCTTTGCGCTCGTGCGCGACGAGAACGGCGCGCTGGTGCGCAGCGTGGCGCAGGCTTCGCCCGGAACAGGTCTCGACATCGAGATCGCCGACGGCAGAATCGCGGCCCGCGCCGGAATCGCCATCCCCGAGCCGCCTGCGCCGCCGCGCCCCCGCCGGCGCATCAGAAGGATCGATAGCGACGATCAGGGATCTCTGTTTTGACCTACTCGAATCTCATTTGCCAAGCGACGATGCTGCGCTGCATGGGCGCGCGCGGCAGATAGCAGAAGACATTCGTGGAGATCGGCGCTTCGGCGCAGTGATAGTGATCGTCGCTCCAGTCGTAGCCAAGCGTGCCCATGCAGGCGACGATCTTGTCGTGGATGATCTTCGGGTTGGAGCGGCGCTCCGCCGGGAAATCTCGTTCCGCCTGAAATTCGCAGTCGGTGACGTCGAGTTTCTGGCCTTCGAAATAGCGCCCGCTCGCGCCGCTCGTGACGAACATCGCCTCGGTCGCGAGGATAAAAAGCAAGCCTAACGCCAGGGCCACCTTGCCCTGCCACTTGGTCTTGAAGAAGTGCAGATCGAGTAGCGATAGAAATCCGATCGCCAAAAGCCCGCCGCCAAGCAGCAGCGTCAACGGCGACAGGAAGGGCGCAATACCTTCGTTCATGCCACGCTCCTGATCGCGCCCGCCGCCGCTTCGCGCGATTGATTGATTAATATTAAGAGCGAGGCTTTCACCAAAGCAACCAGGCCTCGCCTCGGCGTCCGGGATGTTCTTTCCGCGGGCATGGCCGAAATCCTCCCCTGGCCGCGCCATTCCGGAAATTGGGAGCATGCTTCGCACATCTGACCCGGCGGCTGAGCCGAGGTCGTCAAATTCCTGCCGAAACAGAGCGTTAAGCTTCCGTTAACCAATTAACTGCTTATTAACGAAGGCGCAACTTTGCTCAAATGCTACAGGTCCGAGATACCTGCGATCAAGGTTGACGGAACCTTCGCTTAACCGTGGAAGACTAGGACTACCGCCATTCGGTGGTCGTAACAGGAGTTCCTCATGCTGCTTTCGCAACGCGCCTCGAGCGTCAAATTCGTCGTCGCGCTGACGGCGGTCCTGGCGCTTTCGGCTTGCGCCAAGAACACGGCGGATGAGGCTGCAGGCGATCTCGCAGGCGGCGGCTACGCGGGCGGGCGCGGCGGCGTCGCTAGTCCCGGCAGCCAACAAGACTTCGTGGTCAATGTCGGCGACCGCATCTTCTTCGAAACCGATTCGACCGAGCTGACCCCGACGGCGCAAGCGACGCTCGATAAGCAGGCGGAATGGCTCAACCGCTATTCGCGCTACAGCTTCACCATGGAAGGCCACGCCGACGAGCGCGGCACGCGCGAATATAATTTCGCGCTCGGCGCTCGGCGCGCCGAAGTGGCCAAGAATTATCTCATCTCGCGCGGCGTCTCGGGGGCGCGCATCCGCACGGTAAGCTACGGCAAGGAGCGCCCGGTCGCCGTCTGCGACGACATCTCCTGCTGGTCGCAGAACCGTCGCGTGGTCACCGTGCTTTCCGGCGGCAATTCCTGATTATAAGGCGCGCCGCGCCCCTTGCGTCCTGGGCGCCGTTGCGGCATTGAAGGCGCGCGCCTTTAAGGCGCCTGCAGGAGTGTAGCTCAACTGGTAGAGCACCGGTCTCCAAAACCGGGGGTTGGGGGTTCGAGCCCCTCCACTCCTGCCATTAAAATCAAATATTTGTAATAAGAAAAACCTGGCAAGTGGATAAGCCATAATTTCCGGTAAGCGCTCGATAAGCAAAAGGTGGAAACTCGCGGTAAATCGACGCTCGCGGGACGCTGGGCCGCGCAGGCCGCATTCGAGCTGATCTGCACCCACTCTAGGCCCCATTTCCGGTTTGAGATTTGCGGGGACGGCGTGGGGGATGCTTTTATGCCGACCTGAAGCCGCACCAACGCGCCTGTATCTGCGACTATTTCCTCGAAGGAGATCGGGAAAATCCGCAATGACGAACGCGGCTCAGTCGCAAGCCATGCGCGCATCGCCGCGAGGCCTGCCTTGGGCCGCAATTCGCGCGGCAGGCCTGTGCTCTTCGCATGTGCGACAGGAACTCTCATGGTCATCTGGTCGGCCTTATAGGCGCGCCGCGCTTCAAGAATTGCCACAGCGTCGGCGCTTGCTTGCGACGCTCATACGCATGGACACTTTGAGGCACGTGGCATGATCAACCCCACAGGGGACCAAATTGGACGGCAAGGGGAACGGAAGTTCGATGATCTCTGTGAGCTTGCGGGTCTGATCGTAAGCTCTCTCCATCCTGACATGACAGGTAGAGATCGACATGTCGAATTTCCGTTCGTTGAACCGACTGCCTACTTAAGCCTTGATACCCGGCCTTCACCGCTAGCGTGTTATGTCCAGGTGAAGACGCTGAAAGACAAGAACACGCGTTTCAAGATGCGTTTATCTGTCGCCGAACGCCTTGCCCGAGAGACAAAACCAGCCTTCATTTGCGTTCTTCGGATGAATGATCAACGCGAGTTCGTCGATATGCATTTGCTTCACGTGTATGAATCAATGTTGGCGACGATCCTCAAGCGGTTGCGCAAGGAGCACCTAAATGGCTCAACTCACTTAAACCAGTTGGAGATTAGCTTTTCGATTGCGTTCGGGAGAGCGGTCGAATTGAATCCGCAGTCGCTTCGCGACGTACTCCAAGCAGAAATTGCAGACGGAATGCACGCATACGCGGTCAAGAAGGCGCGGCAGCTTTCCGAGTTAGGCTATGACGAACAACGTATTCAGGGAAAGGTTAGTTTCGGTGCAGTGAAAGTCCCAGACTTAGTTGACGGGTTGCTTGGGCTAAGGAACTTGCCAGTTAAACAGTTTGATGTGCTTGAGCGACGATTTGGCATGGATGTTTCGATCGCTGCTGGCAGTCAAAAGGAGGAGGTGCGATGGCATACATTTCAAATCCATCCAACGCCAGTTAGCCGCTGCACTCTCGTGTCAACGAATAACAAGACCGGGGATAGCGCCAGTCTTGAAGGCGATCTATACGTGCCCGCCATTTCCGGCTTAGAGCCGGAATATATCAAGGTGATCGTCAAGACCACGCTTCTAACGGCGACGATTGCACGACAGCAAATCTGCCTTGAAGCAACCGAGGAATTTAGG
>VGDT01000086.1 GCA_016869595.1 Alphaproteobacteria bacterium | reverse complement strand
TCGGCTTCGAGACCACGGCGCCGGCGAACGCTATGGCCGCTATTCACGCGAAACAAAGCGGCGTAAATAATTTCTCCATGCTGTCGTCGCACGCGCTCGTGCCGCCGGCGATCCGTTCGCTGCTTGAGGCCCCCGGCGCGCGCGTGCAAGGATTTCTCGCCGCAGGGCATGTCTGCACGGTGATGGGCTATCGCGAATATGAGCCGATCGCAGAGCGCTTCGGCGTTCCGATCGTCGTCACGGGCTTCGAGCCGCTCGACATTCTGCAGGGCGTTTACATGTGCCTGCGCCAGCTCGAGGACGGACGCGCCGTCGTCGAAAACCAATACAGCCGCGCGGTGCGGCGCGACGGCAATGAAGCGGCGCGCCGCGTCATGCGCGAAGTGTTTCAAGTCGCGCCGAGGCGCTGGCGCGGCGTCGGCGATATCCCTGAGAGCGGTTTGAGCTTCACCGAAGCCTACGCCGATTTCGACGCCGAGCGGCGCTTCGGCGCGGTCATGACACGCGACGATGCGGCCGACCTCTGCATCGCCGGCCAAGTCCTGCGCGGCGACCGCAAGCCGACTGACTGCCCCGCCTTCGGCAAAAGCTGCACGCCCGAACGGCCGCTCGGCGTCACCATGGTCTCAAATGAGGGCGCCTGCGCGGCCTATTACCGCTATCGTTCGCTGGAGACGATGGACGCTGCGCAATGACGCGAACGAACTTTTTCGATTTGTCCTGTCCCTCTCCCGTCCCTGATCGCGAGACGGTGCAGCTCGCGCATGGCGGCGGCGGGCGCGCAATGAAGCAACTGATTGACGAAATCGTGCGTCCCGCCTTCCAGGATCCCGAACTCGATCGAGGCCATGACGGCGCGCTGCTCGATGTGAACGGCCCGCTGGCCTTTACAAGCGACTCTTACGTGGTGCGCCCGCTGTTCTTTCCCGGTGGCGACATTGGTTCGCTTGCGGTCAATGGAACCGTCAACGATCTTGCGATGTGCGGCGCGCGTCCCCTTTACCTCAGCGTTGGCTTGATCCTCGAAGAGGGCTTGTCAATCGACACGCTGCGCCGCGTCCTCGCGTCGACGCGCGGTGCCGCGGTCGCAACAGGCGTTCGGCTCGTCACCGGCGACACGAAAGTCGTCGATCGCGGAAAAATGGACGGGATGTTCATCAACACCGCCGGCGTCGGAAAAATCGTCGCGCCATCGAAAATCGGCCCGGAAAGCGTGCGCCTGGGCGACGTTGTGATCGTTAGCGGCGACATCGGCCGCCACGGAATTGCGGTCATGGCCGCACGCGAGGGGTTTGGGTTCGAAACGCCCATCGCCAGCGACTGCGCGCCGCTCGCCGCGCCCGTGTTGGCGCTCATAAACGAAGGAATTGCGACGCACTGCCTGCGCGATCTGACGCGCGGCGGGCTCGCCAGCGCGGCGGTCGAAATAGCCGAAAGTTCAGGACTGGCGATCGCGCTTGAGGAGCAAGCGATCCCCATCTGCGCAGAAGTCAAATCAGCCTGCGAACTTTTTGGTTTCGATCCGCTTCACGTCGCCAATGAAGGCCGCTTCATCGCCTTCGTTCCCCAAGAAGACGCCGCGCGCACTGTCGAGATCCTGCGGCGATGGCCGGTCGGCAAAAACGCGGCAATCATCGGCGCCGTCGAGGAATCGCCGCGCGGCCGCGTGACGTGCCGCGGTCCGCTCGGCGTCCGGCGCGCCGTTGACATGCTGAGCGGCGAGCAGCTGCCCCGGATTTGCTGAGCGCGAAACGCCGCGCGCATTTCGGAGCGCGGTTCGCCCGTCGCGCCGCACAGCGGAGCTTGTGAATAGGCGCAACGCGATCAAGCGACGTCGAGATGTCAATCGAAGGATTGATCGTGAAAGTGACGATGTCGGCCATGTGCGACTGATTTTAGGACCCGGCGCCCACAACGAGACGCGCGCCGGCGTCCGCCGGCGCCAGACCCCGGCCGCCGACGCACGCATTCACCGCGTTCCGTATCGGAACAAGATCGTCTTCGCCGAAGGTTTCCTTTTCGAGTAACCGCTGCGATGAGTCCTTGTGGATTGCCGAGCAACTCACCAAAATTGCGGTCGCACGGTCAAAGGCGGCGTCGACGAGCTTGCGAATGGCGGCGTCGATTTTCGCATTGGTCTCATCGCTGGCTTCGGACTGCGCCGGACTTATGCCCGGCAGATCGAGATACCGCGGCCGTTCAGAGGCGAAGGTGGCTTGCCCGATTTCCGGCGCCATGCCGTAACGCGCGACCATGGCGCGCGCCATCTCGGTCGCCCGCTGAAGATCGTCAGCGGCGCCCGTCGTCGCTTCGCCGAAAATCGCCATTTCCGCGGCGCGACCGCCGAGCAGCACAGTGATCCGATTCAAGAGTTCGGTGCGGGTCATCAGATAACGGTCTTCGGTCGGCATCTGCATCGTATAGCCGAGCGCGCCCATCCCTCGCGGGATGATCGATACTTTCTTGATGGGGTCGGTCTCCGGCAGCGCCATGGCGACGATCGCGTGCCCCATCTCGTGATACGCGACGATCCGGCGTTCACGTGGATTGAGCAGACGCTTGCGCTTTTCCGGGCCAGCGATGATGCGCTCGACCGCAGCGACGAAATCGTCGAGCGATACCGCTTGCGCATGACGGCGCGTCGCAAGCACCGCCGCCTCATTGACGAGATTGGCGAGATCGGCGCCCGTGAAGCCCGGCGTCAACGCGGCAATCTGTGTTGGGTCGAGACCTTCTTCGAGTTTGATTTTCTTCAAGTGAACATTGAGAATGGCGACACGCCCATTTTTGTCCGGTCGATCGACCGAAATTTGCCGATCGAACCGGCCCGCGCGCAACAGCGCCGGATCGAGCACTTCCGGACGATTGGTCGCGGCGAGCAGCACCACGCCGCTGGACGGGTCGAAGCCGTCGAGTTCGCTCAGGAGCTGGTTGAGGGTTTGCTCCTTTTCGTCATGTCCGCCGCCCAACGCCGAAATGCCGCGGGCGCGCCCCAGCGCGTCAAGTTCGTCGATGAAGATGATGCTCGGCGCGCTGGCCCGCGCCTGAGCGAAGAGATCCCGCACGCGCGCCGCGCCGACGCCGACGAACATTTCGACGAATTCCGAACCTGTGATCGAAAAGAACGGCACGCCAGCCTCGCCCGCGACCGCGCGCGCCAAAAGCGTCTTGCCGGTTCCAGGCGGTCCCACGAGCAGAATGCCTTTCGGGATGCGGGCGCCAAGGCGACCGTGCGTCGCCGGGTCTCTCAGGAAAGAAACGATCTCCTGCAATTCTTCCTTGGCCTCGTCGACGCCCGCCACGTCAGCAAAACCGATCTTGATGTCTTTTTCGACGAAAACCTTGGCCTTGCTCTGGCCGACCGCCATCATTGGCCCTAGGCCCTGTTGCAAACGACGCGTCAACAGGCTCCAGAAGAAAAAGAAAATCGCGACCGGCACGATCCAAGAGAGCAGCGTGGTAATCCATGTTTGCTCGATGAGCCCGGTGTATTTGACGTTTGCGGTTTCGAGCTCCTGGGCGAAGTTGGGCTCGACGCGGACCGCGAGCACCTGCTTTCTGCCGTCGGCCATCGGCTCCTTCAAAGTCGCGCGAACGACTTCCTGGCCAACCATGACCTCGGCGATCTTGTCTTCACGCAAGAGATTCGCGAATTCGCTATAGGGAATAACTTCCGTCTGTTGCTGGACTTCCCACAGTCGATGCAGAAACAGAACCGCGATCAGCGCGAAAAGCAGATAGCCGACATTGAATCGCCAATCCCGCTCGACAGGCGGTCTGTCCATATTACTGTCGCGTTGTGACGCGTTCATTCGCTTCGGTCCTCACGAGGCAAAGCGGGCTCTGGCTCCCTACCTCATCGCTCATTTTGGCCCAAGGCTTTACTCTTGATCGCATAGCGACGAGAACAGCGAGGCTGTCGTTTTTATATAGTCGCCGCACGAAGTCCACGAGCTAAAAAAATATAAAGTTATAGCTGCAAAGCGTCGACGTCCATTCACAAAGATATTCTTATCAATCTTCCGAATGAGGGACGGACGAATTGCGAAGCGTCTCGTTCATCGTCCGTCCTTCGTCCGGAACTATTTCGCGGCTTCGAGATGAGTCAAAGCCGTCTCGGCCTCTTTCGTCGCCTTAGCGACACGCCGGCTTGAATGGGTATGCTTTGCCCATTTTACGGCCTTCTTCAAGTGGGCGATGCCGCTCTTGACGTGATCGCTCGGCTTTGCCATTTGCGCGGCATGCGCATGATCGATCGCATTGACGGCATGTTCAACCAGCGATGCTGGCTCGTCGCGCCTTCCTTCATGGATCGCTTCCTTCGTCTCCTCGATCGCTTGCTCCAAGTGGCGTCCGCTTGCCATTGCCATGCGCGGCGTCATCGCCGCCGTGAAGGCGCACGCCGCAAGGGCGATTATCAATCTCCGCGTCATCATTTCCGTTTACTCCTCCCATCGAGTCTCGTTTGTCCCGCGTTCGACGCACGGCGCTTTAAATGAGCGCCCGCCAAAAACGGGCTCCCTTTTTAGCTTGGGCGCAAGCGCTCGCTTTTCCAGATGTCTCCGGATGTCCCGGGGGCGATTTCGTTGCGTCATCTTGACGCATTCACATCGTGACGCATTCGAATTCCGGCTTGTCAATCTATAACGGCATTTTGTTTAGCAGCTTTCTGATGTTGCCCGTTCTAGATTTTAATGTTGGTTTCTTGCCTTCATGCGATCCAGTTCCGCCGCCTACCCCGGTCGATGGTCGTGAGAGAATCCCGCTCAACGAAGCGAGCGCTTTCGCGACTACTCAGCCAGAAAGAGACTGCTGCGAATGAACGACAATACCGCCATCCGTCAAGACAACTGGTCAAGCGCTCGGTTCGAAACCGTTCTTCAGCGTTTCCAGTCGTCGAACGAAGGATTGAGCGACGCCGAAGCCGCGCGGCGCCTTACGCAATATGGCCGCAATCGGCTTCCGGGCGCGCGGCGGAAAAGTCCGCTGCTCCGTTTTCTTCTGCAGTTCCACAATGTTCTTATCTACGTGCTGATCGCCGCGAGCGTCGTTACCGCCTTCCTTGGCCACTGGGTCGACACCGGCGTCATCGTCGCCGTGGTCATGATCAACGCCGTCATCGGGTTCATTCAGGAGGGCAAGGCGGAAGAGGCGATGGACGCCGTCCGCAAAATGCTCTCGCTGCATGCAACCGTCATCCGTGACGGGCGGCGGCAGGTCGTGGACGCGGACTCCCTCGTTCCCGGCGATATCGTCTTCGTGCAGTCCGGAGACAAAGTGCCGGCCGATCTGCGTCTCATTCGCGTCAAATCGCTGCAGATTCAGGAGGCGGCGCTGACCGGCGAGTCGCTGCCGGTCGACAAGGGCGTCGAAGCGGTCGCTCCCGAGGCGCTGCTCGGCGATCGTTCGTCGATGGCTTACTCCGGCACGGTCGTCACATACGGCCAGGGCATGGGCGTTGTCGTCGCGACGGGCTCCGCGACGGAAATCGGCCGCATCAGCGCGATGCTGTCCGAGGTCGAGGAACTGACCACGCCTTTGCTTCAGCGCATGGCGGAATTCGCGCGATGGCTGACGGTCGTCATACTCGTGCTTGCGGCCGCGGTTTTTCTTTTCGGAACCTATGTGTGGAATTTTCCGCCGTCCGAGATGTTCATGGCGGCGGTCAGTTTGGCCGTATCGGCGATACCCGAAGGCCTGCCGGCGATCATTACGATCACGCTCGCAATCGGCGTCGAGCGCATGGCGCGGCGCAGCGCCATTATCCGGCGCCTGCCCGCCGTTGAAACCCTGGGTGCGGTGACCACGATTTGCTCGGACAAGACGGGCACGCTGACGCGCAATGAATTGACCGCCCGCACGGTCGTCGCCTCGCGCTCGATCTACGAAGCCTCCGGCTCCGGCTACGATCCGCACGGCGGCTTCACTAAAAGCGGGCGTGACGTGCCGATCGACGGCGCGCCGGAGCTCTCCGAAATGATGCGCGCTGCGGCTTTGTGCAATGACGCGGTCTTGCATGAGAAAGACAATGTCTGGAGCGTCGACGGCGACCCGACAGAAGGCGCGCTGCTGACCGCCGCCGTCAAAG
>VGDT01000085.1 GCA_016869595.1 Alphaproteobacteria bacterium | reverse complement strand
CGGCGCGATCTTTGAAAACTGCTCGTCTGTCAGCCAGAATCGATCGGGAATCATCGGCGCTTCCTTTCGGAAGCCGTGAATCACAACGCTTGGATCGTGCCAAGCAATTTATGGGTCTGGACCCTAGATCGACGCCGAAAATCCTGCAAGTGGCAGCGAGTGCATAGGCAAGGATCGGGTCGCACACCTTCCCGTCCGCACGGCGTCGATCGCAGGCAATGACAATCCGGCGCTGAGACGATTGCTGAGCTTCGTTCGCACCAGCGCCCAACGAGCGTCGGGCGTCAAAGGAAGTCGTGTGCGACCAAATCGCGAGTAACGCCAGGCGGCCTTTGACCAGCAGGATCATGATCGTCATGGCGGCGGCGAGCGATGTTCTCGACGCGGGTTCGGGCAGCGAATTTTCGACGAAGACGCCGTCAATTCGCGGCGTTTCGGATGGCGAAATGGCCTCAGTTGACGCAATAGCGAGGACGTGAGCGACGTCCGTCGTGCAAGCGAAAGCGACGCGGGGGCACAACGCACGATCGATCATTTGCTTCCTTCGTGGCGCGTTGCGTTGGTCACGCTATCATTCTTTCGCCCGTGAAATTGCCGCTCGTTTCGATGATTTGGGAGTATCGCTGATCAACATAGTCATGGCATCTCCAAACGCGCCACAGCAGATATTCCTGACGCCATCCGACAACGAAATTTTTACACCCCGGCAAGTCGGCTTGGCTGCAAGTCATCGCAATACCGCAGTCTATTTCGACCTACAGCGAAATTGCGACACGACGACAATTCGACCGCCTCGAGGATGCATCCGAACGACACGCCCGCGCGCACATGGAGAACGCGAACGTGCGCATCACGAGCGCCGTATTGATGCAGCCACAATAGCAACCGAGCATATCGGCGGACCGCAAACTTTCCCACAGTTTGGGGACACGAACTTTCCCGCGCCGATGTTCGCGGGGCGCTCTTAGGCAAGCTCGCACCGAGCTTGCGACGAATTTTTGCTTGCGGGCGATATTGTGTTGTCGTAGTATTATGGCGTAGTACAGCGTATACATTGGAAATTTTGCAGTGAAGGCAAGATAAAGCGAGCTTGCGTTCGCCTTTCGCTGCGCGAAAGAAGTGTTTGTCTGCACATTGTTTTTTGCACCTCGGAATAGCACTGTCTCAGCACTGTGCGAGGTGCGTATGGCACGATCGCTGTCAAATTCGTTCATCATTTCAATCTGAAGCGCAGTGCCGCAATGCGAGGTGCGTCATTGGTCGCGCCGCTTCTTGCACGACATCATGCGCTATTTCTCGATTTCCTTCGACGCGCGCTTTTCACCCATTGCGACGCGATATTTGGCGTCCGATCCTTGCGGCATGGCGAGCGACGACACCGATAATTTTCGCATCCGACCTGGGCGTCCTCGCAATGGTGGCGCGCGCTCGGGAGCACGCCCGCAGTCATTCGTGAGCCAAGTCGAGTCTGCCGTCAGGAAGGCGGGCGGCAATCCGACTCGGATCGGAGGTCCAGCCGGGAAGAAGAATGGGCGGTTCAACGCACGAGGCCGGGGCGCAAAGGTGGCGGCGTCCTTGGCGGCAGAGAGCGTCGGATGGTGCCGTGACTCCGCCGGCTGGTTTCGAGCGCGGCGGGTTGTCGTCAAGGCGCGGGTGGTGAAGCTCAATCCGCAGCGCCAAGGCGGCGCCCGCGGGCCAAAATTGCGTGGCGTCGCGAGCCGCGCGGTCGACGCCCATTTGCGCTATCTCGAACGCGACAGGGTGACCCGGGAAGGAGAAAAGGGACGCGCCTATTCGGCGGTCGAGAATGAAGCGGACGGCCGCGCCTTCATCGAGCGTGGACGAGAGGACAGGCATCAGTTCCGGTTCATCGTCGCACCGGAGGACTCGGCCGAGATGAGCGACCCGCGCCGCTTCACCCGCGACCTCATGCGGCAAATGGAGAAGGATCTCGACACGCGGCTCGATTGGATCGCGGTGGACCATCACAACACCGGCCATCCCCACACCCATGTCTTGGTCCGGGGCGTCACCGACGACGGCAAAGTTCTCAACATCGCCGGCGACTACATCGCCCATGGCGTCCGCCAGCGGGCGAGCGAACTTGTGACCCTGGAGCTGGGGCATCAGAGCGAGATCGAACTCGCCCGGAAGCTCGCGAGCGAAGTTGACGCCGAGCGCCTGACGCGGCTCGACAGGATGCTGCTCGCCGAGCAACGGGACCAGGGCGTCGTCGATCTGCGGCCGGGCGAGGGAAGCTCATACCCCATCCGCGAGAACCGGCACACTCTGATCAGCCGGGCGAAGCGGCTGGAGCGCTATGGCCTCGCCACCGAGAAGGAGCCTGGACGCTGGGTTGTCGCCGACAAGGCCGAAGCAACCTTGAAGCAACTCGGCGAGCGAGGCGACATCATCAAGACCATGCACCGGGCGCTCGCCGATCATGGCCTCGCCGAGCAACGCGGCGTAGACCAATATCTCCTTCACGGCGATCGCTCCGGCGAACCGATCATCGGCCGTGTTCTCGACAAGGGACTGGCCGGGGACGAGATGGGGGAGCGGGTCTATTTGATCGTCGACGGCGTCGACGGGCGCGTCCATCACGTTGAGTTTGCCAAGCCGGAGCGCCTTGACGAAGTTCGCTGCGGGATGATTGTCGGAGCGAAACCGGTCGTCGCCGAGCCCAGGGCGGCGGATCGCAACATCGCAATCGTCGCCGAGGGCGATGGCGGCGTTTACCGACCCGGCCGTCATCTCGACCTCATCCGCGACAGTTTCGAGCGGCAGGGCAAAGACCCGGACGCCTTCGTCCGCTTCCATGTTCGCCGTCTGGAGGCGCTGCGCCGGGCCGGGCATGTCGAACGGCTCGACGCCGACAACTGGCACGTCCCTGCCGACATCGCCGAGCGCGGAATGCGCTACGACCTCAGCCGTGGCGGCGACGGACTCTCCGTGCGCATCCTCTCGACGCTCGACCTCGAAGCGCAGATCGGCAGCGACGGCGCCACCTGGCTCGATCGCGAACTGACCTCGCCGTGTCGAACGCCGCTCACCCAAGTAGGCTTTGGCCGTGATGTGTCGACCGCCCTGGAGCGGCGCAAGCATTCGCTTGTGGAGAGAGGTTATCTCACGCGCCAGACCGACGGCACATTCCGCATGCCGGCCGACTTGCTGTCGCGTCTGGAGCGCGCAGAAGTCACCCGCGTCGGCCGCGCGATGGCGGCTGAGCGCGGCGTCGCCTTCAAGGAGGCCAAAATCGGCGAATATGTCAGTGGCAAGCTCGTCGGCTCAACGCAACTCGCCAGTGGCCGCTTCGCAATGATTGACGACGGACTCGGTTTCAGTCTCGTCCCCTGGCAACCCGTTCTCGACAAGCGCCTCGATCAACATATTACAGGCGTCGTGCGCGACAGCGGGGTCGACTGGAGCTTTAGCCGAAAGCGCGGGCTTGGTCTCTGAACGCGTCGAGAGAAGCGCCCGAGCGGGAGCTGGCGCAACGCAAATATTGCGCAGCGCCGATTGGCTTTCCCACCGGGGCGACCCTGCTGAATGCAGGTCAATCTCAAGACTGTCCTTCACCCCATCCGTTCACTCGGGCGACGAGAGCCGGGGACGGATGAAAGGTCAGCACCTTCCGCGCGCTGATCACCGCCTCGACGCCGGTCTTCGGATTGCGCCCGATGCGCTGACGCTTTTCGCGCTGGCTAAACGTACCGAAGCCCCGCAGTTTGACGGATTCTCCACTTAATATCGCGACGGCGAGCTCCTCGAACGTCGCTTCGAAAATCTCGCGCGCCTCGGCGCGCGAGAGCTGCGGGCAGCAGTCATAGACGGCCGCGCGCAGGTCTTGGCGCGTCAGGGTTCGGGTTTGTTCCACTATTTTCAGGATGCGGGCGCTCCGCACAATCGATGCGTCGCTGCGCGCCCGCCGATCAAAACCTTCATGGCCGCCACTCCATAAGACGATTTTATTGGGGAATTCACGATTAGGCGCGCTCTGCGCTTTTGGCAACCACGCCTGGCGCACGCGCGTCGCCGCGCCCCGATCGCCGATCGCCTGTCTTTGCGCGACGCCATGCGCCAGAAGCGCCCTGCACGAATTCCGCAGTTCTGATCCGCCCCGACTCGTCCGATCTTTGCGGAATGCTCAAAGATCGCTTGCCCCCACCTTCGCCAGATCGTTGCCTGCAACATTCGAACGGTCAGCGCGACCCACTCCGCAACGAGCGCGAACCAGACCATAGAGACGTCGCGCAGTTCCATCGCGACAAGTTTCTCTGGCTCGAGCAGGTGCGCGCCGATCCGTTACTCACGCCGCTCGCCTTCAGGCTCGCCTATGTGCTGGCCGACCTCGTCAACGAGGGAACCGGCTATGCCTGGCCCAGCGTCGCCTTCCTCGCCGCCGAATGCCGCGCGACGAAGCGCGGCGTCCAGAAGATCGTTCGTCAGCTCATCGAACACGGTCATCTCTTCGTGGAATTCGGGCAAGGCCGGGGCGAAACCAATCGCTATCGCTGGATCGTCAAGGGACGCGATGTTGTTCGCAGAGGCGATTCCTATTCGGCGACAGCGAGCCAAATGCCCAGTCGCGAAAGCGAGGCTCCCCCGCCTTGCCGCTCCGACGGCAATGGGCGAACTGCCGTTCACCCTATTCAATCGAAAAAGGTGACCCACGGTTCCGAAAAGGGTGAACAGCGGTTCCAAAAAGGGCGAACGCCGGTTCACCCAACCCAATCTAAAGAATCAATCTATGATCTAATCTATCGATCGTCCTCCGAGCAACGCGCGCAAAATCCGCCAAGCCGCTTCGAGGAATTCTGGCGCGTCTATCCGAAAAAGGTTGCTTTGACGGATGCGATCGGCGCCTTCGCGCAAGCGATCGAGCGAGCGCCGCCTGACGAAATCATTCGCGGCGCAATGCGCTACGCCGCCGAACGCGACGGCGAAAACCCGCGCTACACGAAAAATCCGGCGACATGGCTGAACAAGGCTTGCTGGAGAGATCAAACGCCATCTTCAAGCGGCCATCCAAGGGACGGCGTTCCGGCGCGCCGCCAATTTGATCGTTCCGCATTGGCGCAAATGCACGATGACGACGAATTCGACGAGGTCGTCGCTCTCATCCAGCAACGAACCAGCAAACGAGGCTGAAAATGGAAGAACTCACCTTGATCCTTTCCGACGAAAGAGGTCGTCGGACACTCACGAGCAGGCGCCAAGCCAATCGGGCGCGGGCGCTGTTCGAGCCGCTGCTCACACATCAGCGCATCTTACGCCAAATTATTGACGCCCAGCTCGGCGAATGGCTTTGCGCAAAGCTGCTCGATTTGCGCAACCCGAATGCCATGCGCGAGAGAGCGTTGATCCGCCTCCAGCAGTTGCCGGAGCGAGAAACGCTTCACGCTTGGGACGACGAATTGCATCGCGCCCTTGACGGCAAAGCCGACGAACATACGCTCTCGGTCCTTCTTGCGACGATGCTCGACGGATTCCCGCGCGGCATGGTCCCGAACGTCCGAACATATGTCGAAGGAGCGCTTCTGGTCATGGGGGATGATGCTCATTCGCCGGAAATTACCGCCGCCACTATCCTTCGAATCTGGCGAAAGGACAGATACCCCCCGACGATCGCCGAACTACGGGATGAATTCGATCATACTCGTCAGGGCGTAGCCAACGCGCGGCGAGTGGTCGCTAAAATGATCGCACTATTGGACAATGCCCAGGAAATTCTCGCGGCGACGGACGATTTCGACGAAGCTCGTAAAGGAAATCGGTCGTGATCCAGGCCCACCCCTTGCTTTCCTCAAGGCCGCGTTCATTTCCTCCCGAGCAGCTTCGCTTCTCCGCCGGTCGCCGAGATCAGCTCGACTGCTTCTTTGTCGAAGCTCGCAAAAACGCGACCTCCCGCGCCCCGGCCTTCGAAGGCGATCACGCCATCGGCGAAATCGCCTCCCTTCTCAAAAACGGCGAGACCGGCTTCCACGGCGGGACGATCGACCACGACGCTCGCGCTTTCGATCAATCTTCTCAGGGCGTCGGCCACTTCCGAAGCGTTCTTCTTGTAACCGCGCGTCAAGACCCAGACGAATTCACAAAGCGAAGGCAGCGGCACCGCGACGAGTTCCGCGTCAAGCAGCGCCTTGACCGCAACCGCGCCTTGGACCGGATCGTCCATGACGGCGGCTCGGACAAGAACATTTGTGTCCGCCGTGATTTTCACCGCTCGCCCGCCCAACCCTTGCGAGCAATCTCATTCATCTCTTCGATCGACAGCTTTCGTGCTCCCGGCTTTTTCAGGCAGCCGACAAACGCTTCTAGCTTCGCCGGCATCTCAGCCGGCCTCACCTCAACCCGGCCAGGAGAGATGAGCTCCACCGTAATCTTGTCTCCTGGCTTGACGCCAAGCTGCTCCAACACCTCCTTGCGGAATGTGACTTGCCCCTTCGAGGTGATTTTCAACGTACTTTTCATGATGGCCTCGGGCGGGCGCCGCCTGTGCGACGCGGTCGAAGAGAAGAGTAAGGCATCATTGCCTTACTTACAAGACCATCGAGGCGGCCATTCAACGGGATGGTCCGTACCGCACCACATACCGTTCGACGACGACAACAGTGATTGGGGTGACGCATGTCGGCGGTTAAGGAGTCGGAAGCGTTTGAAAAGGAAGGTTCTACGCGGCGTCCCGCCAGTAGCAGAACAAAGCGTTCTCCATAGTGGGTCTTGCGATGTATCGGACCTCCGCTACCAT
>VGDT01000084.1 GCA_016869595.1 Alphaproteobacteria bacterium | reverse complement strand
CCGGCGGCTTCATTCGACGCTCGGATATCTCAGCCCTATGAACTTCGAGAAAAAGCGCCTTGTCGAAAAACAAAGGCTCGTCGCATAATCACTCAGCCATGGGAGACGTCGAACGCGGGCAAGGTCAAACCTAATCAATCCACAACCCACAACCCGCAACCCACAACCCGCAACCATCCACAACCCGCAACCCACAACCCTGTCGCAAATTGCGTTCAGGTCCTCCCCCCCGCACCCTCGCCTTTTTCGTATTCGATCGGTCCAGGAAGGACCCGTCAAAACGACGCCCAATCAAGCGAACTAGACTTTGTAATTGGACAGCACGTCCTCTCTCGCGCCATCGAGGTCATAGGGCTCGAGGAGTTGTCCGATCGCTTCCCACTCAAGCAACGTCTTATCGTTCAATTCTGCGGCAAGCGCTTCCAACGCGCCGCGCCAGTTGATGGTCTTGAAGAGATCGGCTGTCACCTCGAATATGCCATACCAAGCGTCGACGACTTCTAAGTCAGACAGTTGTGGTAAGGCGCCGACGAGCAAGCGCGCCTCTATGCACCTATCGCATGAACCTAGTTTTGACTCTCTCGCCCTTACGACGCCGCGCCGTAGATCGCCCCAGAGCGGAAGGAATTGTTCACTGGCACAAACGGCCGCAGCCACGTCGCCCGCTGCGCTGACAACGAGGCGTCCGAGATATGCTGCTCCTTGCCCAGCCTGATCAATGACTGCGTGTGGGTGACCACAGATGGTGACGTAATCAACGCGCGCTGCGAACGCGATGGCTGCAATGACGTGGCCAGCTTCATGATGCGCAATTCTCGCGCCCGAAAGACGGGTTGCTTCACGAAGGATATGCGGATTTCCCCGCGCAATAATCCCGCGATCTTCAGGCGACAAAATGGAAAGACTCTCGTCATTACCGCAGATCGGGCAGCTGTTGTGGATCATTTAGCGACTTTCCAATGACGCTACTCAGCGGCGCGGGCCGCGCGCAGATCCGCGGCGGCGCGACGCAGAGGCTGAACAACATGGATGTCCGCCGCGCCAGAGGCCAGCATGAATTTCTTGCCGTCGTCATTCGTAGACACGATATAATTTAGTGATCCATTTGGATTGTGAGTGCAGAGCCAAAGCGCAATATCCGCGCTGCCACAATACTCGTTGCCGCGGCGGAAGAGTTCGGGCGATCGCTTATACATGGCTTCTGCAACGATGGCTGCTACAAGTCGCTGCGGGCTCGGCTGATCAATGATGCCCATCGTCGGCTCGTAATCGCGCATCCTTATGAGGTCAGCGGGGATCGCCGCAACCATTTCGTTCGCGGCGATCACAAGTTCGTCAATGGCCTTTTCGAGTTGTATGGCAATCTGCTCGACCTTCCCAGCGACATCGTCGCGCCTCACCGCTTCCGCCTCGCGTCGCTGAGTGTCGCGCGCGCGCTCGATGCGCTCGACTAATTCAAGTTCGGCGAGCTCGAGCCGCTCCAGGCGAATTTGCGCGAGCGAGGCGTCGGCGTCCAATTTCGCAATGTCTGCATCGGCCATGTCGCTGAGCAGCGCGTCCGCGCGTCGGGCCCCATGGCTCTCGACGACGGTTTCGAACTCCTTACGCTCGGCGCGCAGTCGAGCGAGGCTCGCCTCCATTTCCGCGATCTGCGACGCGGGAGCCGACTTCTTCACCTTCAGAAAATCCAGAACGCTCATTGCGCCTCTCCGCTTCCACTTTCAGGGGAAGCTTCGTCCGGAGGTTTATGCAATCGCAAGCGCGCCAGATTGCATTTTTTGGCGACGTCGATAATTCGGCGCGCCTTGATGCCTTCGCCGTTGCGCGACTGCGCGATTCGGTGGAGCGCGTGGCGTTGTGGCGAGCCATCAGCCATGCGCCCACACCTTTCGCGTGGCCAGGCCGTGCCCAGATAGCGACTGAGGTCCCGCGCGAGAGCCGCAGCGCGTCTCGTCAGCGGCCCTTCGTAAATTTCCAGCGCCGCGACGATCGCTTCCTCGCGCTCTTGAGCTTGCATGCGGTGCGCTTCGGCCTCAGCGGCTTCGGCGCGGGCGCGAAGTTCGGCCGCTTCGGCGAGAAGCGCGGCGACGGGCGTCATGGCTGCCGCTCCGCGACTTCGACCCCGACCTCCGGTGGCGCGCTAGGTTCTGGCGGCCATTCGGTGGGCCTGCTCAGGCCGGGCTTCGCGCGACCGTGCACGCGGCGCTCGTAGGCATGCCAAGCCTCGAGTTGCTGCGATCGGGGATGAAGGACAACGCGTAGGTCGCGCTCATGCGTCGGAACAGCCGGCGTAGTAGGCCCCTCGGCGTGATCGAGCCTAACCGCTTCAAGATCGATGACGTTCGCCGCGTCAAACTTTGGCTCAGCTCCGCCGCCGAAGCAGGATTCTGCGAGAAGCACGCCGACGCCGTTTTTGAACGTGCCGTTTGGCCTGGTTTTCTGCGATGCAGCCGCCGCGTTTCGCGCTTGGCATGTCCACATCCGCTCGTCGAGATAGGTGGACGCATGCGGCGGGTGTTGCCGACCAGCCATCGCGCTTTGGAAGTTTGGAGCGCCTTGGATAGCGCTCTCGCGATCGCTCTCGCTTAGCCGGTGGAATGCAGCCCGCGCCGCCCTTAGGCTCTCACCCTGCCGCCACTGCCAGGACGCCTTGAAGAGTCCGAACGCGTCCGGCGTTTCCCCGGGAGAGGAAGCTTGCGGCTTTCCGCTAAGCCAATTCCTCTCCGCTCCCGACTGGTGGGAGGGCTGGGAGGGTTTTTTCCGGTATTCAATATCCGGATTTATTATCCGGTTATATGGAGGCTCGTGGTGAGCCTGGGTCCCCGGCTCATGGTGAGCCTGGGTCCCCGGCTCATGGTGAGCCTGGGTGGCGAACGACCCCGGCTCGTGGTGAGCCTGGGTTTCGGTCCCAACGAGGCGCTGGGCGCTACCACTGAAATAACGCTCAGCAATGTGGTAGTGGGTCGCCCTACCGACAGTCCGCTCCGCGGCCAAATACCCGTGGTTTATGAGCCTATAGAGCGCCGCGCGCACCGCCCGTTCAGACGAAACGCCAAGCTCCTCGCATATGATCTTGATCCGCGGGAAAGCGGCGCCGCCATACTCGGCGCGCATATAGCGGCCGACAAATAGTCCAACGATTCGCAGCGAGAGCTTAGGGAGTCCGGCGTCGAGGCTGACGTCGAGCACGAGATTTAATTTCGCTGTCGCAAATTTAGTGGGATCTAGAGGCGTCAATTCGCGCCTCCGGAATCGGTGCCGAGCGGTTCAAGAATTTCGTCAAGGAAACGTCTCCGCGCCTCCGGACAGGCGGCGCGCCAGACAATGTGGAGCGCCGCGAGCTCGCCGCTCCATTTGGCGCGCTGGGCAATGCCTTCGCGGGTCCGCTCCGAGATTTTTCGCCGCATTTCGGGCGCAGCCAACGCTTCCCTCGTGCGCTGTGAGATGCGGCTACGCTGATCTGGCGTCATTGTCGGATGCCACAGCGGCGTGCGCGCGCGTGCGGCGACATTCGCGCCTCGGCGTCGACGAGAGGAAGCGAAGCAACGAATTGACGTCGGCGCCAGACTCGCCGCTCGCGTCATCGCGCCAGCGCCCGGTCAAGCGGTTCACGCGAAGGCGCGGCCATCTGCGGGCCAGTGTCGCTCTGCTCGGTAGCGCCGCGAGCGAGAGCAACGTGGGTTTATCTTCCGAAGCGCAAGCCGTGAAGCATTGCGCATTCGGAGCCCCGCCGGTCCGCGCCGGCGGGCTCTTTGCTGTCGGAGGCATGGCGGATCACGCGGCCCGAGTGTCGGACGTGCTGGTTTGCGGCTCGCCGATCTTGGTCAGCGCCCATTCGTCGAGCTTCGAGGGCTCATACAGCGCGGCGCCGAACCCCTTTCGAAACTCAGGACCGCCGCCAACGGAAGCGAGCTTGGCGAGCGTCTTGTCGCTGCCGAAGCCGTATTTGCTCTTGAGATATTCGCCTGCGGCCTTGCGGCGAAGAAACTGCGCGGTGTCCATGTGCTATTCCCGATCAATCGGCCCCGTCATGGCGGGGAATAGCCCTGCAAGTTACGCATATTTTCGCGCTTGTCTCACTTCAAATTCCGTCAGTTTCCGTCAAGTTCCTTTAACCGTGCTGAAGGAGGTCGCGGAAGCGCCTACTCAAATCGCCCAATCTTAAATGCGCGGCCAGGCGAGAGGCATCGCTCGCTCTAGGCTCGACTTCGAAACGCTCCGGGAAGTGTCTCGCTCGAATTCCTGTAGCAGTTGATCAACCTGCATTGGCGGTCGCTCAGGGTATTTCTCCTGCAGCCATCTGGCGATGAATTCGGGTTTCGTCGGTGGAGGCGAAGCCGACGTCTTTGGGACTGGCCGCGCTATCGCGTCGGCCTCGATCTCGAATTTCGGCGCACGGAGCACGATCGAGCGCCATTCCGTCTCGCCTGTTTCGACGTTGACGAAGTCTCCCTTTCGAAGATCGATCGCATATTCCGCGCGCGCCCATAGTGTCCGATCGATAACAATTCTTTGGCTCGTGTCCGATCGATAGAAGCCGTCTGCTAAGATGCGCCCGGCTGTCAAAAGACTAAGCAACTGTCGCGTGCGCCCTCCCACTAAATCCGGGTATCTGCCGAGACTGATCTCTTTCTTCTCGACGTCCGCGCAAGCATCATGCAAATGGCGCGAACAGCGTTTAATCAAGAACGCAGATTCGGAAATTCGCAGCATCTCGTCTGGCCCGAAGAGATGCAGCAGCCTGACGAATCGGCCCAAACAAGGCACAGCGATCAACGCTGCATTATATGCGGCTCCAACTTCGGGGTCGGAAAGTATCACACGCCAGAACGCGACATGAAATTCTAGGCCGCCAACGAACTCATGGACGTTCGGGGCGCAAATTGGCGGAATGAAGCGAACATCAAACCAACTTACGTTATCGCTCTTGTCAATAATTTCCGAAGACTGCGCGTCGCGAACTTCGAGCCAATTCAGCGGATTAATTGGGCGATACAGATTATCATTTGCGCGCCTGCCCCATAATACAAAGCAGTTCGCAAGCGGCCGCAGGTCGTTGTTTGAAACGCCTAATAGATCGGTCGCCTTGGCGAATAAATAGCCGGCTCTTAGCTCAACCATACCCTTTCGTGTGTCGGACGGCGCGCTATGCAAAAGAGCCTCTAATGGGCGTGGATCGCAAGGGCCAAGTGTCTTCCTGACAAACATCGCACTGCATCTCGCGCGCATCGAAATTGTGCGCAGGGAAAGCGAGCGATGCATTCTCGCCTTGTCGGGCCGTCGCCCTATCCCTGCGCATCTCTCACGCCCCGCGCCGGCGCGGCTTCTTCAGCGGCACAACGGCGGCACCCTTATTCCCCTCCATCGCCGCTGCGATCGTCGCGCCGATGGCGTCCGCCGCGCGCCGCAGCGGGTCGGCGTCCAGATGTGCGTAACGCTGTGTCGTCGCCGCCTGCGAATGTCCCAAGAGCTTGCCGACGATCGGAAGGCCGAGCGACGCCCCTGCGCCGAAACTGGCGAAGGAGTGCCGCAAATCATGCAACCGAACGCCCTCGAGCCGCGCCGCGCGTTTCACAGCCGCCCATGGCTTTGCGAGGTCCGCGCGAGGCGCGCCTTCCTTCGCCCCCGCGATAATATGCGGATTGCCATCGACCCTTGGAAGCGACGCAAGCACGGCCTGCGCCGCCGCTGAAAGGTAAATCGGCTTGCGGCCCGTCTTCGAGTCTGGGAGGAAAAGTATGCCGCGCTCGAAATCGACTTGCTCCCACTTCGCGCCGAGAATTTCGCGCAGACGGGCGCCAGTCAGAAGAAGCAAGCGAATCGCTGCGACGGCGAAGGCGTCGAGCTTCACGCGCCTGTTAGCGCTCTTTGGCGCATGCTTCGCGGTCGGCTTTGTCTCATCGATCGCGTAGGGCAGGCCGACCGTCTCGCCTTCTTCTAAGGCGGCGCCCAGGCGCGCCAGCTCCGCCGTCGTAAGAAACCGCTCGCGGCCTTGCTCACGATAACGCTCGATTCCGCGCACGGGGTTTGCATCGGCTTCAACGTCGCCGACTCGCGCCGCGTAGCTCCATAGGGAACCGAAGACCGCCAGCACGCGGTTCGCCATGATCGGCGTCTCGCGCAACGCGGCGCGCAAGTTCGCGAGGTCCGCGCGCTTCACGTCTCGAATTAGCGACCGGCCAAGCGTCGGGCGGACGTGAAGGTCGACGATTCGGCGATACTCGACCGCCGTCCTGGGCTTCCGCAGTTGGTCCACATGGTCCGCCAAGAATTCATTGGCGACCGCGTTGACCGCCCGCGCCGCGCGTCGTTCGCGCTTTTCGGCCGCAGGATCCTCGCCATGGGCCACGCGGCCAAGAACGCGCGCCGCTTCGGCGCGCGCCTTGTCCGGCGTCAGCGCGCCATGGGGTCCGATCTTGACCCGCTGCGAGCGGCCCTCTCGCCGAAACTGCGCGACATAAACCTTTTGGCCCGACGCCAGCACATACACCCCAAAGCCGCGCAGCATCGTGTCCCATAGAAACTGTTGCGGCGGTCCCGGCGAGCGCCAGGTCAGCGTGTCGACCGCGCGCTTGTTGATCTTCTCCCGAGCCATACCCCCGACCGCCTGAAAACGAACCCTCGCCGCCACTGACGGCGCGATGTATAAGCGTTCTATAAGCGTTTGGAGGATAACGCCAGAAAAAGCGGGAAAGCAACAGCCGTCTTGCGCCCATGTTTTTTCTGTGTTTATATAATCAGAGGAAGCCCGAGAAAACGCCAGAATGACGCAAAAATCTGACTTTTAATCAGGGGGTCCCGGGTTCGAGCCCCGGCGCGCTCACCAACCAAAACAACAGGCCAATAAAATTCCCATAAGAAGGTTAGGATCGCGCTGGCGACCACACGGTCGCCAGCCGGCGTGCG
>VGDT01000083.1 GCA_016869595.1 Alphaproteobacteria bacterium | reverse complement strand
AATTGCCGGAGAGGGAGACGCCGAACTGCTCAATGACGGCTCCATCAAAATCGAATTTTCTTACGATAACGGCGACGAGGCCGTCCTCACGGCGCGCCGATGACCTTTTTCAACAGCCTGCTAGAGCTATCTTCGGCTGGGATCAATTCCTTATGGATTGGAGAGCGGCCGTTGACAGAATCGCCCGCGAAGTCGGTGTTTCTTGGCCACGTCGATCCGATCGCTCGTCTTTCGACATCGATGAATTTTTGGATGACACGCTCGTTCACATGAGGGTGGGACAAAAGGAGCTCGCGACACATCCGGCGATACATGAATGGACGATTGCGGCATACGAGGCATTGCTCGAACTGGGCCTGAGCCCGATGTCGAATAGCGCTCGCGCTAAACTAGACGTGGTTCGGAGCCAATTTGAGCAGGCCAGCCTAATGTTCGGCTCAGCTCTAATTGATTACGAAGTTCGTCTGGACGAGATGCGCGGAGAGGTAAATTGCCATCGAGAGCAATCTGAGCATTTGCGCCTTCGATGCGAGAGCCTTTCTAGCGACTTGGCTATCGCGGAGACCGAAGCGTCGCGATTTTCGAGTCAGGTTGCGAACGCCGTCGACGAAAGACAGAGCTTAGCCGAAGAACTAGAGCGCCAACGCGCCGAAACCCAGCTGCGGACGGCCGATTTGGAGAATCAGACGGAGCAGCTGAATGAGGTAAATGCGAAGCTCTCGCAAAGCGTCGATGAAAATTCAGCCCTTCGGGCGGAAGCGGCCGCGCAAGCTGCCGATCTCGCCGCGAGCGCCGAGGAGCGCTCGCGCATTGCCGAAGAATCGCAGCGCCTGGAGCGGGCGCTGTCGGAAGCGACGGCTGCTCAGTCCGACCTGCTCGCGCGCGCCGAAAAGTCGGAAAGGCAAGTCGCCCAGACTGCGCGCGAAAAAAATGAGCTTACCGATGAATTGGCGTCTTACAAAGCCAGGTTCGCCGCGAGCGCTAAGGAGCGCTCGCGCTTTGCCGAAAAATTGCAGCGCGCCGAACTGGCGCTTTCAGAAGCAGCGACGGTTCGGTCCAACCTGGTCGCGCGCACCGCCGAATTGGCGCAGGCGCGCGTTGAAGCCAGCGTCGCCGACGCGGAGATCGAGCGATATGCGAAGGAACTCGCCGAAGCGCGGGGGGAACTCGCCCGCAAGGACGAAATTTCCGCTCAATACGTCGCTGCGGCCACTGAGCAGGCCGCGGACATGCAGCGCTTCGAACAGCGGATGCGCGTCGTCGGCATAAAGCAAGCGGTGGAGCACCAGATCAACCTTGCTGCGCACGAAACCCGCGTGCGAATGGCGTCATCGCCTCTGGGACTTGTTCCGTATCAACGCCGGCTGCGATCGGCGGCTGCGCCAACGCTCGACCTGCAACCGCTTGGCCGGTCGGAACGTTACGAAATAGAGAAATCCGGCCTGTTCGATTCCCAGTGGTATCTCGAAGTCAATCCCGATGTTGCGCAGAGCGGCATGGATCCCTTTGCGCACTATCTGCGAAACGGTTTTAGGGAGAATCGCGATCCCCATCCTTATTTTTGCAGCGCTTGGTACATGGCTCTGAATGCGGCGGATATCGGCGCGACGGCTCCGCTCGTGCATTATTTGCGCAACGGCAAGAGTCGCTTCAGGTCGCCGCACCCGCTCTTTGACGCAAGTTTCTATGCTCAGGTCAATGAGGATGCCGCTGCAAAAAACCTCGATCCGCTCGAGCATTACATCAATTTCGGCGAAGGTGAGATGCGCGACCCTCATCCGTTGATCTGGGTCGACCGCCTCAGACGCGAACCCGGATTCGACGATATCGATCGTCCGGTTCGGGCCTATGTCACTCGGAGCGAGCTATTTCGTTCAAGCCCACATCCGCTTTTCGACGCGGAGTTGTATCTGCACGAAAATAACGATGTCCGTCGGCAGGGTATCTGCCCGCTGCTGCATTATTGCGCGATCGGCTGGCGCGAGGGGCGACGACCCCATCGCGCCTTTGCCGGCGACTGGTATCTTGTGAATAATCCCGACGTCGCCGGCGCGCTCATCAATCCGCTTGTGCATTTCGTGCGTTTCGGCAGCTTCGAAAAGCGCTCGCCTCATCCGCTGTTCGACGTTGATTTTTATCTGCGCATCAATGAAGAGGCGCGGATCGCCCCCTATGACGCGCTGAGTCATTATGTTCTCGTTGGCGCGCAAGATCAGCGCGAAACCACTGAGAGGATCTGTCTAGCCGATATGCAGAGCATCGTGCCGGACGTTTACTGGCGGCGTTTCGACGCCTTGTCCGCCTTTATGGATTTCGGCGAAACGCATGTGCCGCCGCCCTCCAAGATATCGGTCAGAACGCCAGACGTATCATCGTCATCGGCGTCTCCCTGGCCGCCGGAGCCGAGTATTTCGTACTGGCTGCCGCAACGGCTGCGCGACTATATCATCGACATTTACGGCGAGGCGAAGATTAGCCTCTATCTTTATTTGATGTCTGTGGTCGAGCGTTATGGCGACAGGCCGGACGACTTTGCCAACTCGCTGGATTTCGAACTTCTCACGAATCGGTTGCGCGGCTACCGCTCATCGCGGCGCTCGCAACGGGCGAAGATCGACGTTTCGATTATCATTCCCGTATACAACAATCTCGTATTCACGCTGACATCCGTTATAAGCATTTTAGAGAATGCGTCTCATTACAGCTATGAAATCATTATTGGCGACGATTGCTCGACCGATGCGACGGCTGAAGTCTTTTCGAAGTCCGGCGGCGTCGTCCACGTGCGTCACAAGAAAAATCTTGGATTTCTAGGAAATTGCAACAGCGCCGCCATGGTCGCCAGAGGCGATTATGTCGTGTTCCTGAACAACGACACCTTGACGCTTCCGCATTGGCTCGACGAGCTGATAGATGCCTTCAGGCGCGCTCCCGATTGCGGCCTCTCCGGCTCCAAGCTCCTGAACGGGGATGGCACGCTGCAGGAGGCCGGGGGCATTTTCTGGGAGGACGGATCGGCCTGGAATTTTGGCCGCAACAGCAACCCCCGTCTTCCAGAATTCAATTATGTTAAGGAAACTGACTATATCTCAGGCGCGTCGGTCGCGCTGCCAAGAAAAGTCTGGAAAGAGCTCGGCGGGTTCGACTCAATATTTGCGCCTGCCTATTGTGAAGACTCGGATCTGGCGTTTCGAGTGCGCGCAGCGGGTATGAAAACGATTTACGCCGCGCATTCCGAAGTCATTCATCATGAGGGCAAGAGTCACGGCACGGACACGAGCAGCGGCATCAAAGCGTATCAGGTCGCGAACCAGGAAAAGTTGCTTGCGCGCTGGCGTTCAGCTCTGGCCGCCCATCATTTTCCCAATGCGCACGACGTATTTCTGGCGCGCGACCGCTCTCGCGGACGTCCGCATATATTGATTATCGATCATTACATCCCGCAGTGGGACCGCGACGCCGGCTCTCGGACGATGTATCACTTTATCCGCATGTTTCTCGCCTCGGGTTTCCATGTGACGTTCTGGCCGGACAATCTGAACGAGGACCGCGAATATTGCCGACCGTTGCAAAATGAGGGGGTGGAAGTCATCTATTCGTCCGCCTATGCCGATCGTTTCGACACCTTTGTTTCGGAGAACGGCCGCTATTTCGAATATGCGTTGCTTAGCAGGCCCGACGTCGCGATCAAATACAGCGAGGAGCTGCGCAAGAATTCGAAGTGCCGAATCTTATATTATGGCCACGACATTCATTACCGGCGCATGGAGCTCGAATTTGAGTTGAATCCGAACCCCGATCTGCGCCTGGAGATCGAGACCATGCGCGGTCAGGAATTCGCAAACTGGCGAAAATCCGACGTGGTCCTTTATCCGAGCGCAGATGAGCGCGAAGAGGTCAATCAGGCCTTGCCGGGTTGCGTCGCAGCCGACGTGCCGATGCTCGGCTATCTGCCCGAGGAGCTATCTACAGCCCGCGAGAATTTGGCGCGCTTCGAAAAGCGCGATTTTGATGAACTGCTCTTTGTCGGCGGCTCTCACCCGCCCAACGTCGATGCGCTTGTCTGGTTTGTAACGGAGGTCATGCCGCTGGTTCGCGCCGAGCGGCCCAGTACCCGGCTCAATGTCGTCGGCTCTACCAGCAGCTCGGAAATCGCGCAGCTGGAATCGGAATCGGTCGTGCTGAGAGGGCGATTGAGTGACGAAGAGTTGGCCAAGCTCTATGCGACCGTCGGATTGGCGGTGATCCCCTTGCGATTTGGCGGCGGAGTCAAGGGCAAGACGATCGAGGCGCTGTTCCACGCCACCCCCTTCGTTGCGACAGCCGTTGGGATGCAGGGCCTGTTCCCGCCGGAGCCGATCGGCTATGTCGCCGTCGAGGCTCAGGCCTTCGCCGATGCGGTATTGCGCGCCCAGACCGATCGTCGGGCGACGAGGAAGAACGTCGAGCAGGGACTGCTGTTCATCGAGAATTACTATTCAATCGACGCTTTGAGGCGCGCATTCGCCCCGTTCGTGCCGCACATTGAATCGGCGATTAGAGCTAGCGACGATCATGGCGCTTTGTCGAACGACAAGGCGCATTCGGCGTCCAAACGGGGGCGGCGCGAGAGCGCTTTGGCGGCGAGAAGCGGACGGCGGCGATGATTCGATCCGGAACTGTTGTTCTGATGCGCTTGAGATTTGGTTAGAGAAGTGCAGCGCCGCTGCAGGCGGCATAGAAGCGGGAAGAATCTTTTCCGCATCGGCGCAACCGAAGCGGTCGAAGCTTGCTTCATCGCGCGCGACGGGCTCCCATCGGCGCAACTCTATCCACATTTCGTTTTTCGCCGCCCGGCGGCTTGACGAAGGCCTTCCTGCTCAGGAGAGGCGTTCGTCCATCCGCTGCGTTTGATACTGCCCGACCTTGCGAAAGCGATAAAGATAGGTCGGCACGATCGCCTCGATCGATTGCGGATCGATGATTCCGAGCTCTCGAAGCGTGCGTCCGTCCGCCTTTGCGGCGTCGCTGACGACGTTGTCGTGCTTGAGCAACTCGACCTGATCCCGCGTCATGCGCAGGAGTTTCGGGAACAGTCCGATGGAAATCTTCGTCAGCATCTGCGTGAAAACAGCCATAAGCTTGCCCACGCCGAAAGAGAGCTTCAGGACCTGGCGCCGGCGCTGCGCGACGTTGAGGGCGTAGTCGACGATCTCCGCGAAGCTTTTGACTTCCGGCCCGCCAAGCTCATAGACGGTGCCCGGTTTGGCGCGGCCGGCGATCGCGATGGCGACCGCCTCGGCGACATCGCCGACATAGACTGGCTGGAATTTCGTATCGGCGCCGACAATGGGCACGACGGGAAAATAACGCGCCATCGTTGCGAAGCGATTGAAGAAATCATCTTCCGGCCCGAAAATCACCGACGGCCGCAAGATGACGGCCGAGGGGATTTCCGCCAGCATGGCCGCCTCGCCCTCCGCCTTGCTGCGGCCATAGGCGGCGCGCGACTGTGGATCGGCGCCAATCGCAGAAATATGTACGACGTTGTCGATGCCGGCCGCTTTCGCGGCTTCAGCGATCGCGCGCGCGCCGCCGGCCTGCACCGTCGCAAATTTCTGCGCGCCGGTTTCGGCAAGGATGCCGACCAGATTGACCGCCGCCGAAGCGCCTCTCAGGGCCGCGGCGATCGACTCGGGATGACGCACATTGGCCTGGACCGCCATCACTTGGCCGACGCGGCCAAGCGGCTGGAGATAGAAGGCGAGGTCGGGCCGCCGGCAGGCCACGCGCACGCGCCAGCCGTCGCGGGCCAGAGCGCGCACGACATGACGCCCGACGAATCCCGAGCCGCCGAAGACCGTCACCACCCGTCCCGCGCCAATGCTCTGATTATTGTCGCCGATCATCGCCATTCGCTCCGCTTACGCCGCGCCGGCCGCCGCCGGCGAGAATAGGTCGTCAACGCTCTAGCGAAATTCGGCCAGGAAGGAAATGCGGGAGGAAATCGATGGGGCGGGGAGGCAGGCGCGCTTTTGACCAAGGCGCTCATTGACAGGCGCCATCCGCTGCCCCTATGAGACGCGCTCGATGCCCAGGTGGCGGAATTGGTAGACGCGCTGGTTTCAGGTACCAGTGGTGAAAGCCGTGGAGGTTCGAGTCCTCTCCTGGGCACCAAAACAATCGATATAATTAATGACGGCATATAGCGGCCGGGCGCTCGCCTTGCACTTGTATCTTTGGGAAAAGGTCGAGCGACAAGCGACGAGAGCTCGGTGCGGCCCTTGACTCGGCGCACATCGTTAAATTCTTCCTAACGATGACGATTGACCCGTGAGGAACACAGCCGAATTCTCCACCAAGCTCGATGAGCGCTGAGAACCATTCACAGAGTTTCATTTCGTCTCGACGTCTTGCGGCGCTCCGTCAGTCTTGAGCCGCCGAACCGCATCGTCTGAAAAATGGCGGCGCACTGTCGTCGACGGCGGCAGAATGCGATTTTTTTCGGCGCGCGCCGCCGCACTTTGAGCAGGACTCGCCGCCTAAATTGTTTCTCGCCTACGTTGCGCATGCGCGCGCTTACGCCGGCGAAGCCTTGCAATTTCGCGGGTTGTGCTCAGCCGAGAAGGCGCCGCCACGGCTTCGCTGTAGGTGGCGCCGGGATTGCATTGAAAACCGCGAAGGCGCCGCTCGCGACGCCAAGGTCCACAGAGGGGCCCCCAGCATCGCCGCTGTCCTGAACGTCTGCTGCGCAGGCGTTCAGGCAGCGGCTTTTTGTTTTTCCGGCGCGCTCACACGAGTCGCAGATGAGGTTCGCGATGAAGAAAGCACAATCGCATCGATCGATGGTCCGACGGTCGCAAGGCGCGCTCGCGCTGGCGATGACGGCGGCGCTCGTTACGGCCGACGCGAACGCCGCGCCCCGCAAGGCTGC
>VGDT01000082.1 GCA_016869595.1 Alphaproteobacteria bacterium | reverse complement strand
GTGTTCAAGGTCGGGACGATCAACACCCGCCGCGTCGAAAACCGCAACACGCCGACGACGATCAACGCGGTATTCAACTTCCGGAATTTCTGGGACGGCCGCGCGCAATTCCTGTTCAACGGCGTCAATCCTTTCGGCGCACGCGACCCGAACGCCCGCGTGTTCAGGAACATCGGGGGAACCGTCACGCCGGTGCAGGTGCGCATCGATAACGCCAGCCTGGCGTCGCAGGCGGTCGGGCCGCCGCCGAACAATATCGAGATGAGCGCCGACGGCCGCACGCTGATGGACATCGGCAAGCGCCTGCTGACCGCGCAGCCGCTGAAACTGCAAGGCGTCGCGATGGATGACAGCGTGCTTGGACCCTATGCGAAGGCGTCGGGCGGCGGTTTGACGATCGCGACCTACCAGCAGTTGGTTCAGACCGCGTTCAAGGCGGAATGGTGGAACGGCGCACAGGCAATCCAGATCGACGCCGCCGGCAACAGAACCGTCATTCCGATGCCCGCGACGCTAGCCTCGAATCAATACACCCAGATGAATCGATACACCCAGATGCAGGCGAATTTCAGCCTGTTCTTCGGACTGGCTGTGCAACTTTACGAGTCGACGCTAGTTTCGGACGATTCGCCTTTCGACCGCTACATGGCGGGCAACACGACCGCCCTTACCGGCGAGCAAGTGAAGGGTATGAATCTGTTTTTCGGCAAGGCCAAATGCGCGAACTGCCACGACGGCGCCGAATTCACCAAGGCAAGCGTGCGCCGAACTTTGAACGAACCGCTGGAGCGCATGACAATGGGCGATGGCAAGACTGCGGTCTATGACCAAGGGTTCTACAATATCGGCGTCACGCGGACGTTGGAGGATATTCTCAACGGCGGCCGGGACGCTTTCGGCAACCCCTTGTCGTTTACGGGGATCGCGCAGCGGTTCGGCTCCTCGGGCTTTCAGCAGATGATCGGGATCTCACCGAATCTTTCGGTCGCGGCCGCTGAGCGCATCGCGGTCATGGGCGCGGCGAAGACGCCGACCGTGCGCAATGTCGAACTCACGCAGCCCTTCTTCCACAACGGCGGCGCGCTGAGCCTTACGCACATGATCGAGTTCTACAATCGTGGCGGAAACTTCAGAAACGAGAACATTGCCGATCTGGACCCTGACATTCAGAAGCTGGGCCTCGACGCCAAGCAGAAGGGTCAGATCATCCTCTTCCTGAAGTCGTTGACCGACGAGCGCGTTCGTCGCGACGCCGCGCCCTTCGACCATCCGGCGCTTGGCGTGCCGGCCGGCCATGTTGGGAATACGACGAGTGTCTCAATACAGGGCAACGGGGCTGCCGCCGACGAGTTTGTGACGATACCGGCGGTTGGCCGAAATGGCACAGTCGGGCCCGCGCATCCGAACTTCCTCAACGTCGTCCAATAGACGTCTTGCCGTCCGTCACGGCCAGACGCCAAGAGGCCGGGGAACCGAAAGGCTCCCCGGCCTTTCTTTTGGGGTCGTTTGCGGGACGGGGCGAAAAACCACGTTAAGGCATAACAGATTGAACTTATTATCTTAATTTGCAAGTGAGCCGGTATCAGCAAGAGAGCTCCACTCAAACCTTCGTTTGAGAAACGCTGGAAAATCTCGGCCGGAACGCCGGAATTTTTGTTGCTCAACCCGTATCACGATCAAAATTCCTCAAACGGTGATCGTTCCACCGCTCTTGGCGTAGGATTCCGCCCCGTCCCGCAAACGACCCCGGAAAGTCTCATTTCCTTGGCGTTTTGAAGTTACGTTCTGACTTTAATCAAAAAATCCAGTGCCGCAGCAGCGAAAACCAAATTTATGCACATGCGCGGAAGCGCCGAGGAAATATGGGAAAACTCGGCCTTTTAAGCTCTTCTGCGCCGCGCAGGCATCGACGAGTGCGCGACATCGGCGTAACGAGGCAATTCCCGCCGCTTCCGAGGTTTTTCCCGTGACATCAGATGCAGAGCAATCGCATTCAGTCGAATTGGCCGCCGAGATCGTGGCGGCGTTCGTCTCGCATAATTCGCTTCCCGTAGCGGAGCTGCCCAGTCTGATCGCTTCCGTGGACGCGACGCTGCGCCGCCTTGGAACGGGCGTCGCGGCCTCTGCGCCAGCGGAAAAGCTGGAACCCGCCGTTCCTGTCCGCAAGTCGATCGCGCCGGACTTCCTCATTTGTCTCGATGACGGCAAGAAGTTCAAATCGCTGCGGCGGCATCTGGCGACGCTCGGCATGACACCGGATCAATATCGAGCGAAGTGGAATTTGCCCGCCTCCTATCCAATGGTGGCGCCGAACTACGCGGCGCAGCGCTCGGCGTTGGCGAAGAGCATGGGGCTTGGCCAATCGCGCAAGAAGAAAGCCCCGCCGTCGAAGGGCGGTCGCAAGCCGAAGGCGAGCGCGTAATCTCGCGTGACGGCGGCGCGGGCGTCTTGATCGACGCCTCTTTTGGCTCGTTTCTATATATGATAATACCCTTTATAGAACAAAGGCATGCGCGCTCACGCCGCATCTAACATTTTCGCAACGTGGATGCTCGCCAATGCCGGATGTCGTAGTGAAGACGGTGGTCAGTCCCGACGGGGAATGCAGAGTCGTAATAACGCGCCGCGAGTGCGGGGGATACTCCGCTCAACGCCAATGGCGGCAAACTCCAGCTGTAGGGGAGGAATGGGAGCCCCTCAGCCTGTTCCTCGGCTTCTACGATTCTCCTGAGACCGCAGAGTTTGAGGCCTTCGCGATTCCCCGCTGGCGCCCAACCAATTAAGCCGCAGTCGCAAGCCATTCTTCGCCGCCCTTAAGCGCCAAGTCAGATTTGTGCAAAACTTAAGACTTTTACATAATGCGCCGGCCCCATGTTTTCCGAGGCGTCCCGCTATGCAAAAGATACTTGCAAAAATAAGGCGCTCCCCTACCCTGCCGGCATGACGATTTACGGCTATGCGCGAGTCTCGACCGACGGCCAGAGCGTCGACGCCCAGGTGAAGGCGTTGCGCGCGGCCGGCGCCGACAAGGTGTTCCGCGAGACGGCGAGCGGCGCCAAGAGCGACCGTCGCGAATTGGCGCGCGCGCTCAGGGCTGTTGGCGATGGCGATACCCTACTCGTAACGCGACTCGACCGGCTGGCGCGATCGACGCGCGATCTTCTCAACACGCTCGATACAATCGCGAAGGCCGGCGCCGGCTTCCGGTCCCTGGCCGACGCATGGGCGGACACGACGACGCCGCACGGCCGCTTGATGCTGACCGTTCTTGGAGGCTTGGCCGAGTTCGAGCGCGATCTTATCCGCGCCCGCACCGGCGAAGGGCGCGAGCGCGCGAAGGCGCGCGGCGTTCATATGGGGCGGCCCCCTGCCCTTACGCGCCATCAGCGCCGCGAGGCTCTGGACGCGCTGGCGTCGGGGGCCGCGACGCAAGCGGACTTGGCGCGGCGCTTCAATGTCTCGCAGAGCACGATTTCGAGGTTAGTCCAATAAGCACTCGCTCGGCGCTCACACCATTCGACAAAACCGCTTGTAAAAACGACATAATGTCACTATGTTAAGTCTGATTTGACGCAAGAGGACGACATGCTGGCAGAAAATGAGATTGACCAAGGTATAGATGGAGGCTTCTTCAAGGAACCTCCAACCCACGAGGAAATCGCCGATGAATGGCGGACAGCGCTTGACGAACTCGGCTTAACCCCTGTCGAGCTTGCCGATTACCTGAAGAAACAGGGAGGGGATTACCGGCCCTATCAAACCATCCTGCGCGGCATACAGCGCATGATCGCCGGTGAAACGCGTGTCTCAGGCGAGATGTTCGTCATCGTGCGCATGTTGCTCAGGCAACATCGCCGCCTCAAGGCGCGACACCCGAGCTTGGAATGGAGCCGATTTCCGACCGGCGCTGTTTCCGCGCAGGTCGAGGGCTACACCGTGTTTTTATCGCCGCAGAGCAAAGGACGCTGGATTGTCAGCTGCCGCGATGAGGGAGGTTTCAGCCCCGAATTCGGGCGTTGGCAGGCTAATCTACAGGCAGCAAAAAATAAGGCGCTCGTCTGCGTTGAAGAAGGCATGAGCGACATCGCTTATCTCAGGGCGGAGCAAGCAAAGGAATGACGAGAGTGGCTCGCGCCTGAGACGTGGTCTAGGTGTCGCGAACGGAGCCGCTGCGCGGTTTCCGGTCTACGGATTTCTCGATTGCAAAAGGTAGACCTTTTGCAAAGTGCCCGTAAACATCGTCGCATCGACATGGCGTACGCGTGGGCCTTATGCACGAACACCGCATCGGCGGGAGAAATTTCGCTTCCGGGGTCACATGCGCTCGTCACCGGGCGCCGGCGGCTCGTCGCGAGCATTGTTCAGGAAAGGGAGTAAGTCGCTTGGCTTTGCGTCCCCTGCCCTGCGTTTGAAAAAATCCGCAGCCGTTTCGACGGCGCCGATTTTTTGCGCCACAGCGACGGAAATCCATTGGTTGAGCGACACGCCATCTTCGCGCGCCAGCCGTTGCGCCGCTGTCTTGATGGAAGCGGGCAACTTGAGAGGATACGAAACCTTACTCATCATCTTCTCTCCATCAGCAGTTCGCCGGGTCTCAGCACACGCAATCCGAATTTTTCGGCCGCGCTTCTGAAATCCCGGACATTGTGCGTCACAAGGGCGTCAGCCCGTCCATTCACCGCCGTCTCCAGGACACTTTCGTCGTCAGCGTCGGAAAGTTGCGGTCGCCACTGGAAATGGATCTCGACAGGTTCGCAGGCGCTCGCCAAAGCGCGCAGGAACGAATCTATGTCTTTCAAGCCGAGGCCGTGGGCCAATCGTTGCTCGGCGCGCTTCAAAACCTCTTCGTATTCCAGAAACAGCGCCGGCGTTGCCAGCAACACCAACTCTTGTTGGGCGACCAAACGAAGGACGGCGTTTCCCGCACCCGTACGGCTGCGCAAGCCGGCAACGACGACCGAGGTATCAAGAACGACCCTTCGCATCCCTATAAGATATCATATCCTAGGAGATATGATAGTGAGGCTTGGCTTGGACACGCATACGACCATACTAGAATACGCGCATACTATACAATGTGCATACACATATAGTAGTATGATGGTATAGACGTAGGGGTGTGTGCGTGTTACGCTTCGGCTAACGCACGATTCGCGCAGGGGTGCCTATGAAGACCCTATCCATCATTTCGCAGAAAGGTGGCGTTGGAAAAACAACGCTTGCCACAGCCCTTGCCGTTGAGGCGGGCCGCGCAGGACGGAAGACGGTCGTATTCGACCTCGACCCACAGGCGAGCGCATCCTTCTGGAAAGACACCCGTCAGGACGAACTGGTGGCGATGACCGCCTTACCTGCCGCACGCCTCTCGCATGTCCTAAAGGCGGCATCGGAGGCTGGATGCGATCTAGCCATCATCGATACGCCCCCTTTTTCCAAGGACATCGCCTATGAGGCGGCGCAGCATGCGGATTTTGTTCTCCTGCCTACCCGGCCCGCCGTTCTCGACGTTATGGCTATGAGCCGCACCGTTGAACTGGTTCGACACTACAAAAAGCCTTTTGCGGCCGTTCTGACTTTCTGCCCGCCGTCTGGCCGCGAGGTAGAAGACACGCTGACCGTCATACGGCAGCTTGGCGCGGAAGTTTGTCCAGTCCGCATTGGTAGCCGGATTGCCTACAGCCGCGCGCAACAGACGGGCCGCGCTGCCCAGGAAATCGAGCCTGACGGCAAGGCCGCTCAAGAAGTTAGAGAACTATACGCGTATGTGTGTATGAACCTATACGCGCAAAATGGCACGAGGAGCGATACTCATGAGCGCAAACGCGTTGCAGGCGGTTCTTGATAGAGCTGCGCGGGAGGAAGAAACGCCGGCCCACTCAGAGCAACCTGTTGCTGCTCGCAAGGTTCGGAAGCTCGTCAATGCCCCTAAGCCGCAACCGGCGGCAGAACCAGTTGAGTCGGAGCCAAGGCGAAAGTTCTTTCGTCCGTCGCGAGACAATCGTCGGTTCATCGGAGGGCATTTCACCCCGGCCGTTGGCAAGCAATTGCGCCTGATCGCTGTTGAGGACGACACGACAGTGCAGGCTTTGCTGGAGGAAGCGCTCGACCTGCTTTTCGTGAAGAAAGGCCGTCAAAAAATCGTCGATCTTGCAAAATGACGCCAATCAAAAATGTATAGGTGCATACACGCATATGCGTATTAATTTGGCTCTTTTCGGGTTGTTACATTCGACGACTTTACAGAATCGAACGACTCAGACACAGTCACTAGTGCTTTACGGAGGTGATCTGTGTCCGCGTCGCTTCAAAAATCCGCGCCCCGCATGGCCGCAATTCGATCGCGGCGTCAAGAGGCGGGATTCGTCGAAACGACGGTGTTCGTCCATGAGCGCGCCCGCGAGGGAATTGACCGGGCGATCGCCGAAGGGCGGTTCAAATCTCGCCGTGAAGCCATGGAGGCCGTGATCCACGCGGCATTCGTGACGGAGGAAGGCGCAACACAGCCGCGCTGACCCCTGAAAAGCAAAACGGCCCGGCGTTGGTAGCGCCTGGCCGTTTGTGACGACTGCGGGAGCCGCCGGAACACGGCAAAAATCTCCCACAGTCCGTGAATGGTGTCAACGCAGAACCCTCGGGTTCTGTGGATGGCGGAGCTTTGTTTTCAGCCTGGCGCGAACGTCTCGCCCCGGGAACGGGAACGTGCGCCCTGTCATAGGCTGTCACACTTCGCGGCGTCGCCGATCAGGAGGTTTTCGCGGCCCTTCAGGAGGGGCCTGTGACAGCAATTGATTTATTGACCGCCATCAGCGGCACGAAATCCCTTTCGGCCCTCGACGGCTTCTGCAGGGCCGTATGGAGCGATTGGGGGGCGGGGCGGCTAACCGACGATCAGGCTGTCAGGACACATCAGAAATTGAGAAATCGGCCTGTTGAATTTCAAGGCGTTACGAAACGCTGCTGATTTACGCATATACATTTGAATTGAGAAAACGCCCGAATGATGTACAGTTGAATTGAGAAT
>VGDT01000081.1 GCA_016869595.1 Alphaproteobacteria bacterium | reverse complement strand
ATTGGATGGAGCTCTATTCGTCATGCGTGCTTTTCTCGACAGTGATGCAGAAACATCACAGCTCGTCTCTAAGGGTTCGATGTCAGCTTTTGGCGCGGAGCAGCCTCCACTGCTCGAATAAGCCTCACCCGCCCAGCATCCGGTCCGCGTGTCCGCTTTGCTGATCCGCGAGCCGCGCCAATGCGAACAACAAATCGCTCAGGCGATTGAGAAAAGCGAGAACATTCTCGGGCGGCGGCGGCTCTTCGAGAGCCGTGACGCTACGCAAGCCATATCATTCGCCGTGTCTCTCGCTACGACGGAGGCCGCTTGTTTTCCTTAAAAAGTTACTGACTTTTCTCGTCAAGAGAGCCGACCGCCTCTTGGCCTTGTGGGGTTTACTCTAGCGCCATTTGTAGGCGCGTGAACCAGCGGTCGAACCCTTTTGTCGGAAGATAGCAGAAGGGATTGGTTGCAACCGGCGCTTCCCGGCAGCGCCGATGGTCCGAGGTCCATTCGTATCCATTTCGCTTCATGCAGGCGATGATGTCGTCGTTGATGATTGGACTGTTCTTGTGCCGCTCCAGCGGGAAATTCGTTTCCGCCTCCAGCCGGCACTGGAGAACGTCTGCTCTCTGACCGTTGAGAAAGCGAAGGCTCATACCGCTAAAAGCGAAGGCGATTTCTGTAGCGACGATGAGCGCGAGCCCAAGGGCGAGGGCGATGCGTTCGCGCCAAACGCTGGCGAGAAAATGCGCGCCGAGTAGCGACAAGACGCCGACGGCGATGAGGCCAGCGCCAAGCAGCAGCGCGAACGGCGCGAAGAATGCCGCGAAATCCCGTCCCACCTCTCGTCCTCCTGAATTCTAAAAGCGAAGCGCAACGCCTGCGCCCGTTGAGCTGGTTCGAAATCTCAAATCCGTAAGGCCCTGAGCTAGGCTGAAAGCCCTCCAGATTCGGCGATTTCAGACGTGAGCGGCGCGATTCTCCCAGAAAAGGACAGAATTATTTGACCGCTGACAATGCCACGCCACACTTTTAGTCTGGTGACGAATTAGAGGCCGAAGAACGGGAATGAGGCATGAACGAGATTCTTCTCAGCGACTGGACTCTCGCCGCGTTTAAACAAAGGGAAGAAGAGCGCCGGAGGAGACAGCAGAATGAGGCGGCTCCTGTCCCCTCAAATAAAGAAGCGCCTCGCGGCAACGAGACGCTCCGCAGCGATTGGACTATCGCAGCTCTGCAAAAAAGGTTCACCACTCTGGAACAAAGACTTGCCGCTTTGGAACAGAGATTCGCCGCTCTGCAACAAAGAGAAGAAGAGCGCCGCCTGAAAGAAATGATCGAGGCGACGGCGCGCGTCTCGCCACGACAGGAAAAGCCGCACGACGAAGAGGCTTCTTTTAGCAATTCCACCGTTGCCGCTTCTCAACAAAGAAACGAGGACTGGCGCGCAAGAGAACAACCTGAGTTTGTCCAGGCAAAAGCCGTATCTCAAGAGATAGAAGCCATAAGCCACGGCAGCGACCAATGGCCTGAGCGAAAGGAGGCCGAAACCGTAGGACGCGATGAAGGAGAAGGACTTCAGAGAGAGCGTATCGCAGTCAGCGCAGTCAGAAATGGCGAGACCCCTCATGTCGGAACGGCGCGCAAAATAATGCGCTGGCTCATTTCTATCCTGATCACGGCCTCTGTCGCTGCAGCGATAGGTTTTGCTATGGCAATTTACGCTGTGCCCACCGAGAAGGCGGCGCATTTCCGAACCTTGATAAAACGCCAGCTCCAATTGATCGATCGCGGTCATTCATCCCAGGAAAAACATTGAGTTCATTGGCGCAGACCAGGAGGCTGCCTGCGCGCAATTGCTGATCACCGTCGACCAAGCGTCGGGGCGACGCCCTTGCGCCTGAAATCGCGCAGGATTTCGCGGGCGGCGTTGTGGCCAGGCGCGCCTGTGACGCCCCCGCCTGGATGGCCGCCCGAGCCGCACAAATAGAGGCCCGCGATCGGACCCCGATAATCCGCGTGGCCCAACATCGGACGCGCCGAGAAGATTTGCCTCAGATCGAGCGATCCGTGGAAGATGTCGCCGCCGATGAGGCCGAATGTTCTTTCGAGGTCGAGAGGAGAGAAGATCTGGCGCGCCAACACCGAGCGCCGGAAGTTCGGCGCATAATCGTCGACCGTGTCGATCATGAGATCGGCGACGGTTTCACGGTGATCGTCCCATGACGAACCTCCAGGCAGTTGCGGGGCGACATGCTGGCAAAACAGGCTCGCGACATGGTGTCCGCGAGGCGCGAGCGAGTCGTCGATTGTGGAAGGGATGACCAGTTCGATAACGGGACGGCGCGACCATCCAAAGGAACGTGCGTCGAAGTAGGCTTGCTCCATATAGGCGAGGCTCGGAGCGATGATGATGCCCGACGCGTGGTGCTCCGCATAGGCGCGTCCTGGCAATGCAGTGAAATCGGGTAATTCGGAAAGCGCGACATTCATGCGAAATGTGCCCGAGCCGCAACGCCAGTTTTTCATGCGCCGCCGAAATTCCTCGGGCAGATCGAGCGAGTCGACGAGGTCAAGATAGAGGAGCTTGGGATTAATCCCTGCGGCGACGGCCGCGGCGCGGATGGTTTCGCCCTTGTCCGTCTCAACGCCGACGGCGCGTCCATTCTCGACAATGACTCGGCGCACCCGTGTCGCAAGTCTGATATCCACGCCATGAGCGACCGCGGCTTTCGCCATCGCCTGGGTAATCGCGCCCATGCCGCCAATCGCATGGCCCCACACGCCTTTTTTTCCATTCACCTCGCCAAAGCAGTGATGCAGCAGAACATAGGCCGAGCCGGCGGCGTAAGGGCTCGCAAAATTGCCGACGATGCTGTCGAAGCCGAAAGCAGCCTTTATCGGCGCGCTTTCGAACCAGCCGTCGAGGAAATCGCCGGCGGAGGCCGTAAGGAGATCAAGAAAATCCCGTTGGAGGTCGAGTCCGAGCGCTCGAATTCTATTGCCTATCCTGCCAGCCTTGATCAATTCGGCAATTGCGGCAAATGGGCTGCCCTCAACGACATTCGGTGGCGTCTCGAGTACGGTGGCGCGCAGGACATCGGCGACTGCATCAAGGCGCGCTTGATAATCACCCAGACGATCTGCGTCCCTCTGCGAGAATTTTGCGACCTGCTGTTTCGTTTGGCCGCCACCGACCTTTAGAAAGCGTCCGTCCTCCAGCGGTAGGAAATTGGAAATCGGACGCTCGATGATGCGCAGACCGTGGGCTGCGAGATCGAGGTCGCGAATGATCTTCGGGTTCAAAAGGGAGACGGTATAAGATGCGACCGAATTGAAAAAGCCGGGACTGAACTCTTCCGTGACGGCGGCTCCTCCGACCACAGGACGCTGATCGAGCACGATGACCTTGAGGTCCGCCATCGCCAAATAGGCGGAGCAAACAAGGCCATTGTGCCCGCCTCCGATGATGACAACGTCGTGCATGATTCACATCTCACGAACCGTCTGAACTTCGCATCCGACTACGCGCTCTATCAGGGCGAGTCTCGCGGTTTCAGCGTTAGCCTCAGCCGCAAATACTGAGAAAGCGGCGCCCATACATAGTGCAAACTTGGAGATCCGGCGCCGGGACACTCCTCAACGTCGGCTTCTGAGCGAAGCGGCCGCCGCTCGAAAAATCCTCAGCCGCCGAGCATCCGATCCGAGTGTCCGCTTTGCTGATCGGCAAGCCGCGCCAAGGCGAACAGCAGATCGCTCAGGCGATTGAGATAGGCGAGAACATTCTCTGGCGGCGGCGGCTCTTCGAGCGCGGCGAGGCTGCGCTCGGCGCGCCGCGCGACAGCGCGCGCCATGTGGAGACGCGCGCTCGTCTCTCCCTCTCCCGGATAGATGAAGTCGCGCAGCGGCGGCAGGGCGTCCGTAGCGCGATCGATCTCGGCTTCGAGCGCTTCGATCTCGGCGTCGTCGAATTTAAGGTCGATCTGCCGTCCTTCCGCGCTGACGATGGCGCTGATTGTGTAAAGCGCCTTTTGCGCCCTGCACAAAAGATCGTTGGCATCGGGGTAGGCGACGCGCGCGAGCCCGAGGCTCGCCGATAATTCATCGAGATCGCCGACCGCGGCCACGCGCGGATCGAACTTCGCCGCCCGTCGGCCCGAGAAAAGACTGGTCTGGCCCCGGTCGCCTTTTTTTGTATAGAGCTTCATCGCCGTCATACACACTCCCGGTCTTTTCGTTACCGCAGGCGAGGCTGAGGGTCATGTAATAAAGCAAACCATGGGATAAAGCCTCGCTGAAGGCGGACGGGCAAGCTCCTGCGGATGGGGCTAAGCCCCTTCGTGGCGCCATCATTTTCTTGTCCTGTGGCCCGGCGTTTCACAAGAAAAGAGGCGCGGGCGCGTCATTCGGCCACTCGCCTTCCAGTCGCGGATCGGCTATGTAAGAAACCGTCCAAACTAGACGGCAGGCAGGACGGGGCCTTGTCGTCTGACTCCGGGGCAAAAGAAAAATCAAAGGGTTGGAGCATGGTCTATCGGCGTTACTTCGAGGCCGCCGTCTCCCGTCTTAAGGACGAGCGCCGCTACCGCGTCTTTGCGCATCTGGAGCGCGACGTCGAAGCTTTTCCGCTGGCGAACTGGCATCGTGAAGACGGCTCGGTCGAGCCGGTGACCATCTGGTGCTCCAACGACTATCTCGGCATGGGCCAACATCCGGACGTGATCGCCGCCATGGTTGACACGGCGGGGAGGGTCGGCGCCGGAGCGGGCGGCACCCGCAATATTTCCGGCACCAGCCACGCCATTGTCGAGCTTGAGCGCGAGCTCGCCGATCTGCACGGCAAGGAAGCCGCGCTCGTCTTCACCTCAGGCTGGATTTCCAATCTCGCGGCGATCTCGACCATCGCCGACCTCCTGCCCAATTGCGTCATTCTCTCCGACGCCTCGAATCATAATTCGATGATCGAAGGCGTGAAGCGCTCCCGCGCCGAAAAGAAGATATTCCGCCACAACGATCTTGCGCATCTCGAGGAGCTGCTGATCGAAGCGGGCGAGCGTCCCAAGCTTGTCGTCTTCGAAAGCCTCTATTCGATGAACGGCAATATTGCGCCGGTCGCCGACATCGTCGCGCTCGCCGGGCGCTACGGCGCGATGACCTATGTCGACGAGGTGCATGCGGTCGGCATGTATGGCGCGCGCGGCGGTGGCGTCTGCGAACGTGAAGGCGTGATGGACCGCGTCAATGTGATCGAGGGCACGCTCGCCAAGGGCTTTGGCACGATGGGCGGCTATATCGCCGGCGATTCCGTCGTCATCGACGCTATTCGGTCCTATGCGGCGTCTTTCATCTTCACGACGGCGCTGCCGCCGGCGGTCGCCGCCGCCGCCTGCGCCGCCGTGCGTCTGCTGAAACGCCGGCCGGATTTGCGCGCGGCGCATCAGCGCGCCACGCATATCACCAAGCACGCGCTCGCCGCCGCCGGCCTGCCCTTGCTCGAAAACGGCTCGCATATCGTGCCGGTGATGGTGCGCGACGCGGAGCTCTGCAAGGCTGCGAGCGACCTGCTGCTCCAACGCCACTCCATCTATATTCAGCCGATCAATTATCCGACCGTCGCGAAGGGGAGCGAGCGGCTGCGCGTCACGCCGACGCCGCGCCACACGCATGCGCATATCGCGAATCTCGTCGAGTCTCTCGTCGATGTCTGGCAGACGTTGGGGATTCCCTTCGTCGAGCCGCCGTCGCATCTCCATGTCGAGGAGAAGAGCGACGAGAAGTGCGCCTATCCCGAGATCAAACTCGCGGCGCAGTAGGCTAATCGCTCGTCTGTCGCCATAGAAGCGTCATGGCCGGGCTTGTCCCGGCCATCCAGCAGCGCAGCGCCAAAAACCATCCTTGTGCGGCAATAATTCTTGTCGCGCTCACTTAAGTAGCGCGCCGTTCTTCGGCGCGGATGCCCGCGACGAGCGCGGGCATGACGCCGCCGCCAACGGACTGCCTCTCTTCACGCCCTTCCGACGCTCACATAAGTGAAGCCGCGCTTGCGCACGTCGCTGGGACGATAGACGTTGCGCAGATCGACGATGATCGGCTGTTTCAGGAGAGCCTTCACCCGGTCGAGATCGAGCGCGCGAAAGGCGTCCCATTCGGTGACGATGGCGAGCGCGTCGGCGCCTTCCAATGCCGAATAGACGTCGTCGTGGAACGTCACTTCCGGCATCAAGGGGCGCGCTTGCTCCATGCTTTCAGGGTCATAGGCGTGCACTTGCGCGCCGTCGCCCGCAAGCGAAGCGACGATGGCGAGCGACGGCGCGTCGCGCATGTCGTCGGTATTGGGCTTGAAGGCGAGCCCCAGCAACGCGATCTTCTTGCCGCGCACCGAGCCCCCGAGCGCATTGATCACCTTGCGGGCCATCGCGCGTTTGCGCGCGTCATTGACGGCGACGACCGTCTCGACAATGCGTAAGCTGGCGCCCTCGTCCTGACCGGTCTTGATCAGCGCCAAAGTGTCTTTCGGAAAGCAGGAGCCGCCATAGCCCGGGCCGGCATGCAGAAATTTCGCGCCAATGCGCTTGTCGAGCCCGATGCCGCGCGCGACCTGCTGCACGTCGGCGCCGACCTTCTCGCAGAGATCGGCGATCTCGTTGATGAAGGTGATCTTCGTCGCGAGAAAGGCGTTGGCGGCGTATTTGGTGAGTTCCGACGTTCGCCGACCGACGAAGACCAGCGGCGGCGCGTTGAGCGACAGGGGGCGGTAGATTTCCTCCATCACTTCGCGGGCGCGCGGATCTTCGATCCCAATGACGACGCGGTCGGGACGTTTGAAATCTTCAATCGCCGCGCCTTCGCGCAAGAATTCAGGATTGGACACGACGGTGAAATCCGCCTTCGGATTGACCTCGCGAATGATCCGCTCGACTTCGTCGCCGGTGCCGACTGGAACCGTCGATTTGTTGACGACGACAGTGAATCCTTCGAGCGCCTTGGCGATCGTTTGCGCGGCGGCGTAGACGAAGGACAAATCCGCATGTCCATCGCCGCGCCGCGACGGCGTGCCGACCGCGATGAACACGGCGTCCGCGCCTTTTACCGAGGATTCAAGTTCAGTAGTGAAGGAGAGGCGGTTCTGTTCGACATTATTGGCGACGAGTTCGTCGAGGCCGGGTTCGTAAATCGGAATTTCACCGGCCTTGAGGCGTTCGATCTTGTTCGCATCCGAGTCGATGCAAATGACGTTGTGGCCAAAGTCAGCAAAACACGCGCCCGAGACCAGACCCACATAGCCCGAACCAATCATCGTAATGTTCA
>VGDT01000080.1 GCA_016869595.1 Alphaproteobacteria bacterium | reverse complement strand
AGCTTTGCTCTCGCTATCGTTTTGCTCGTCAAGCTAGGGCAGTGCTTGGCTCCGCGCCGGCAAGGCCGGCGGCGCCGCCGCAAAACCACGCTCTTTGCGTTCCCGCTTTGGGGATCCGATTAGCTAAACATACTGGCGGAACCCGCCAGGACAGAGACAGGAGCCGAGTCATGTTTATCGCAATGAACCGCTTCAAGATCGTCAAGGGAAAGGAACAGGCTTTCGAGGACATCTGGCGGTCGCGTCAGTCCCGGCTTCATGAAAGGCCCGGCTTCATCGTCTTCCACCTGCTCAAAGGGCCAGAGCGGGAAGACCATGTTCTCTATGCGTCGCATGCGCTGTGGGAGACCCGGCAGCATTTCGTCGACTGGACGCAGTCCGAACATTTTCGTGAGGCGCATAAAAACGCCGGTCAGAACCGCGATTTGTATATAGGCGGTCCTGAGTTCGAAGGCTTTGACGCTGTTTTGACCGACGAGAATCCACGCTACGCGTCAACTGCCGCAGAATAGGGTCGATCATGTTGGATCAAGCGTATGGCGTCCGCCTCCAGAAGGGCTCCGCAGCTGACTAGGAGCGGTCGTATCCTCGCCGGTGTTGGAGTCGATCGCGCGAGAGCTCGGCGTCTCCACGTAGGCAGTGTTGGAGGTGACGCCAGAAAACGAACGGCTGCATGTTTCAGTCCACTATTTCGACGAGACATTGCGTGAAATCTCGAAGTGGGGGCCGATCCTGTTCATCGTTCATACTCGGGATCTCGTGCTTGAATGCATGGATTCGCTGCCGGCTTCGCTCGCGCATTCAGTCTTGACACTTCTTCAATCGAGGTTGACAGCTTTCGTTCGTCGCCCGTTCAACTTCGCGTCGAACGACGGCGTCGACGCCGCACATCTTGCGGCGAGGATCCACGTCCTTGGCGCAGTGACGCGTCATCTCGATTGTGCGTTGGCCAAGCGCGTCTGCGATCGCCGCGCTGCCGGAACGCTTAGGCCATTGCAAGAATGCCGGTCATCTTCGAACGCGCGCAGCTCAATCATGCTCGCCGAGTTCCCGACAAATTCTAGTCAGCCAATTTCTTCAGGCAGTCCCCGGCGGCCTCGGCGATCGTTCGCGCCGTTAGAGGGTTTAGTTTGCCGGCGCTGATCCTGTTCATGGTGATTGCGGTCACTACCGCTTCATTATCGGCTCCACGCCGCATCTTGCCTACTGCCGCCATGTAAATGGCCTTAGAGTCAGGCGAGAGATCCGTAGCGCAGGCGTCGGCCTTTTTTTTGTCGGCGCAGGCTGGCGAAGCAAGGAGAGCTGCGATGATCGAGATTCTTAGCTTGCTCATTGTCGCCTTCCCGTCTGTGTGATCTGCTTGGCCAATGCGAACCGATCTCACGCGCTTAGGGTTCTAATCTGCGGCCGCCGAACCTTGGTCCAGCTTAGGACTCAATCGAGCCCGCACATGGCCTTTTCTGGAACCCGCGTCAGGCGCGCGATCGTGCGCACGCTGGTTGGGAACAGCGACGCAAGCCAAATGATCGCGTTTTGGCTGATCGTATGTCTAAATAGCATTCCGTTCAGCGGCTTCGAAACGCGCATCTGCCTTCTGACAACGCCGCTGAAATGGTGATGAAACTCTCGCGACGTCGCGCCTTCCAAAAACATTTTTGCCGCCAGAACTGCACTGCAAGTCGCAATTCCCATGCCGTCGCCAGTGAATGAGGGGATCACGGCGATCTGATCGCCGAGTCGCCAAAGGCCCAAAGGGTCGGAATCGGACGGACTATGCACAAAACCATAAGGAATGGAGCTAATGGCAATCGGGCGATCCAGCAAAGGCTCAGCGCCTGCGAGATAGGCCGCGACATAGGCCGACTCTCTGCTGAATTGTTGCAGGACGCCATCCCAGGTTCCCCCTGCTTCGGCGAATCGGGCCTCGCTGATTACGAAACAGAAATTGACCTGATCATCTTCGACAAGCATTAAACCGAGATAGCATTCTTTTAGGAAGATCAGTTCTGTCACCCATCGCAGATATTCGGTTTTTTTCTTATTGAAGCGGTAGTACATTTTCAGCGCGACGTAGCCCCTTTGAGGCCCAGTCGCCGCTCGTTTCACGCCGCGCAGGTCGTGCTTGCCAGTCGCAAGAAAAACCGTTCGGGCCTTCGTACTGCCGTCGGACCCGAAAGACACTTCGAGGCTGCCGTCATCCAACTGCTCGATGCGCCGCGCCGCCTTTCCGCGAATGACATTCACGCCGCAAGCCCTCGCATGTTCGAGCAAAGCCTCATCGAGGACTTTTCTCGATAGCGCTAGAGCCGGAAATGGCAGCGGCTCATCGACACTACGATTGCCGTGAACCAGGCGCACGCGGTTGATCGGCCGAGCGCCAAGGCGCGCCGGATCGACTCCAAGAGATCGCATGTTCGCGCTGACTTCCCGGCTTAGAAATTCACCGCAGATCTTATGGCTCGCTGATGACGAGCGTTCATATAGATCTACGGGCCGCCCCGCTCGGGACAAAGCAAGAGCCGCCGTTGCTCCAGCGACGCCGCCGCCGATGATGACATTCGTTTCCGTCACGAATCGCGTCCCGTCTGTCTCACGCAAAGCGCCTTTGGCATTGCTTGACCTTGCGGGCTCGGCGTAATTGCCCGAAAGGAAAGGCTTGTGATTGGGCAGCAAGGCATTACAGAAGGCTCCGTGGAAGACTTTCAAAGCATTAAACATGCCTTGCAGCATAGACTCCGCCAGTCGTAGGCAAAGCATTCAATTCGATCCAACTGACGGGCGACCATGCTTGTAGCCACATGCGATCTTGCGGTGATGGTCGTCCTTCGCCAACAGTGGCCAGCGGATGCCCGAATTTTGCGGGACCACCGCAACAGAGCTCGGCGAGACCGTCTCGCCGAGCTATACCACACCGTTTTAATCGAGCAGCTTGCCCGTTACGTCCGGGCCGCAGTCTCGCGTCGCCCACATCGTCTTCTGCGGCATCGACGCCAACCCCATTACGTCGCGTTCCCCACACCATCATCATCCAGATTCCGCCATAACTCCGGTTTGTCCGGGGCGATGTATTGACAGCAGGCTATGAGATCCAACGTGAGCTCACGCCAGGCGCGGAAGAGATATCCGCGACCGCCGGCAAAGAATGCGCGCGTATGGACAAGGAACGTGCTTGCGTCGCCATCGACTGCGGCGCGCCGCGCGGCAAGCCAAGCGTCTACCGCTGCAAACTCGCCGGTTGACGGTTTGTCCTCTGCGAACAGCCATCCGGCGCGGCTGGCAACAAGGCGTCGCGACATCGCCCGTCCAGGTGGAACTAAGAGCGCGATCTCGCCCAGAATCTGATCCATCAGCGCGAAGCGTTCATCGATGAGCAAGTGGTCCGGTGGACGCGTCATTGGGAAATCATGCAACGGCCAGCATTCCTCGACCCCCTCCAGATAGCGAACAAGATGGCTACCCATGTCCAACGCGTCCGCACGCCTGTTCATAGCAGCCCTGACCCGGATGAGGTTGCGAGCGAGATGAATGCGCCTAACCTCGATCTCATGGTCGTAGGCATCACGGAGCGCCTGGCACAACCCGATTGACGTGATCAAGGCGGCCTCCGCCTCGGTCTGCTCCCCACGTGTGAAGTAGAGGTACGCTTCGGCGGGATACTGAAAAGACTCCGCCACAAGCCGCGTTTCCTCCGATAGCACGGCCTCGCTGAAGATACGCCGCGCCTTGCCGAGCAATTCCGCGCCCTGCGCAATGTGGCCCGTCTTGAGCAGCCTCAGCCCATTTTCTCGGATGGCCGAAGCGTGGAGCAGAACAGTGATCTCAGGCAGCGACGCTCGGTGAGCGATCTGCACCATATATTGGTCGTTATATTTCTTGTCGCGCATCACGGCCGGAGGAGAGGCGGTGATCTTGCTCTTTTGGTGAACCGCGATGGTGTCCATGAGAAGCGCGCGCAATCGCACATCGGCATTCGTCATTGGATTGCAGCCTTCGCCGGGGCGTTTACGAGATCGCTCCACGAGGACATGGCGCGTAGCCGCTTTGCCCGGCCTTATCACGCATAAGCTCCGACGGGTTCCTGCAGGCTCTTCGACGCGAGAAGGAGCGGCGCGCTGAGATCAGCATGGCAGAGCCGCAGCAAGAAGTGCGCGACGCCCCCGCAGCCAAGCATCAGGTCGGCAGTCGCCCTGAATGGATCCTCGACCAGCCAAGAAATGCCGCCGTTTTCATCCTCGCGCGTGAGCTCTAGCATAACGTCCGCAATGCGCGCAGCGCGGTCGAGCCAAACCTCTTCGCCCAACACCCGCGCAGCCTCGACATAAATCTCGCCCAACCCACTCAGGCCGTGGCACTGGCTGAGGTTTGAGTAGCGAATGTCGCGCGGGTGGGCGAGCAGTGCGTTCCTCGCGACCTCGGCATAACGGACATCCCGCGTGGTCTCAAACAGCTTGAGGAAGGTGAGCGCAATTCCAGGAGCGCCGTGGCACCACCACCGCCAGATTTCGGACTCGCCCGGCTTGGTCGGCCAAGCCAGCGCGCCTTCCGGAGATGTACTTTGCGCGTGGCCCATCAACCAGTCCGCGCCCCGCCGCGCCGCCCACGCCGCATCCGCGTCGTGGTGGCGCGCGGCCCATTCGGCGAGGAAGTAGACCACACCGGCGACACCGTGAGCAAAACCAAGGTAGCGGTTGCCCATCATGCCGACGACGCCTTCCGGCAAAGTCCAGCCGCCATCAGCATCCTGGCTCGCCAGTAGATAGTGGGCGCAGCGGCGTGCATGGGCAGAGAGCCTAGCATCCTCCAGCAGGTCCCCGCAGGCAAGGGCCGCGACACCTTGGCCGGCGGCCCCATGCGTCATATCCGGCCAGTCGAGCGGGCCCTGCAGTGCTTCGCTGAGGTATTCGTCCAGCCACTCGCCGCGTTCAATCAGACCGTTGTGAACCGCCTCGGTGATCGCGAGCGCAACGCCCGCCTCGCCGAAATGAAGCCCTGGCATCTGATCGTCTGGCGTCGCAGCATGCTCCAGCAGCCAATCTGTAGCATGCTGAATGCGATCCCGTACATCTCGACAGGTCACCCCGGCCTTCGTGAAGCGGGCAAGCACGTAAATGACGCCACTGACGCCTCGATGTGCGCTGCGATGGAGAGCGTAATTCGATCTGAGCTCCTTCGGTTCGTGCACACCGCTCTGCGGCGAGAGCCATAGCCCGGTTGCCTCGTCAAGCAGGACATTCTGCAGCAGACCGCGCGCGAGTTTAGGCAGGCAAGATCCCGCTCGCGCTCTTGTCGCGTCAATAGCTGTTGGCGTAGCCCGGCGCTTCGCGATCAGGGGCGTTGACGACGCGTCCGCAGCCAGTTCGGCATGCAGCAGCGCGCCGGCCTCTGCCGCGCTCGGTCTGCACGTAGGATCAGTCGCCAAACAGCGCGCGATGAGCTGCGCCATATTGGGCGCAAGGCCGCCAAGGGCGCCAAGCTGCTGCCGCCTCTGTTGCTCACGCGCGAACAAAACCCGACGCGGATCGATGCCGGTACACAGAAGCGCCATCAACGCGCCAAAGCTAAATATGTCCTGCGCGCAATCGGCAGGAAGACCGGCTTGCTGTTCGGGCGACATGAAGCCCGCGGTGCCTTGCGCGAACGGTGGCGCACGACTGCCGAGCGCGTGCGCCAGCTCTAGGTCGAGGAGAACGACCGAGCCGTCTGCGCGAACACGCACATTGCCGGGAGCAAGATCACGATGAACATAGCAGGCGGCGTGCAGCGCCTGAAGTGCGGCGGCCAGCGCTGCGAGGCGCGCGAGCAACTGCTTCTGCTCAGCCACAGGCATCGTGCTGAATGGTCGAGGTTGGATCGCGCCGATGTCGGTTCCCTCGATATGCTCGAGCGCGAGGTAGCCGTTGCCGTTAACTTCGAAGTAAGCGTCCGCAGATGGGATGGGAACACGTCCAGCCAGCGCACGGTGCGCCTCCAGCTGATGCCGCAGGCGCGCGCGGGCGTCGCGCCCCAGACGATCCGACAGGCAGTGCGCCCGCGCTTCCTTGAGGACTTTCGGCGCAACCTGCGCAGGATCACGCATATCGAGCGCAAGGAATACCGACCCCGTCACATCCGGCTTGATCACTTCAAGCAGAAGGTAGCCCGGCCCGAACAGCTTGCCGGTGCGAGGTCGGCTCGGGGCTTTTTGTTGCTCTTCAACGCGATCTGCAAACGGATTGAAGACACCACGCGGGGCGACGAACGGGACGGCGCGCTCGTCCCGGCGCACACCTGCCTCATCCTGCAGTACGGAGAAGAAGTGGCCCAGGCGGTCGCGCTCAACATTCGGACTAAATCCGCCGTAGCGGGTGTAGACCACGCGACCAAGACGAAGATCGGTTATTACTTCGGGGCCCTCGAAATCGTCGGTCGCCGCCGCCAACTCCTCTGCTAATGATCGGCTTTGCGCGTCCGAAATAGGGTAGACGGTGACGAACTTTCCGATCTGCGTCGGACCCAGGCTTCCTTCGTTAAGCAGCGCCAACACGTCGTCGTTGACTGCGAATTTGAATGAAACCCGGCGCGCGGCAAGGATCGGCGCCACGATCGACAGCAGGTGTTCGGCCTCAACCGGAACCGACGAGAGGTGCAGCTTCCAGCCGTGCCTTCGATCGCTATGTCCGACCACCGCCCACCTGCCGCGCGGGTCCACGTGGAGCCCATGGACGCGCACGATGTCGACATAGGACACCCCGCGTCTTGGCCCCATGGCGGAACGCGCAGTCGCGAACTGGGTCATCACGCCATGCCAACTTCCGTGATTGCTATTGTCATCAGCCGCGAAGAAAGCGCCCTTTGGGGTCAGCGCGCCGCTTGGGTGCGACTCTGATGCCGCTCCGTCTAGCGAAACCGCCGCATCGGCCGGAACATGTGCCCGCCGACGCGCCGCACCGTCGTCACCCGGGGCAAGTCCTCAAGCTTTGTGTAGTTGCAACCGGATTCGTCGCAGGTGATGTCGCAGGTATCGAGGCAGGTATAATTGCACTCTGCGCCTTCAACCCCTGTTAGTCCGGCGATGACGTCTTCGGGACTCAGTTCCAAGATTTTCGCTTTTTCGGCTCGGTCGAGATAGTCGATCTTCGCAAGCGTCTCTTCCGGCCTGAATACGAGTCCATGAAAGAAGGCCGGATCGTTTTTCGCCTGTTCGACCAGACGATCTATTGCTTCGCGCTTTATCGCCATCTGAGATCCCTCTGCGAGTTCGTCGGTTGGCTTCACCTCGCTATAATAGCGATAGCCCGTTCAGATGACTACTTGGCCAGGAGAGCCGGGCGCCGGATTTTTTTGGACGGCGCTAAGTGGCATTTCTCTAGCCAGCACGCTGCGCGACGACCTCGCCAGGAGTGACCCTCGGTAATGGGGTCTGCCTCACTCTTCGTGCTCCGGAAACGCCGATAGCTGTCATACGCGCGCGCAGCATCTCGGCGCTTGCGCGACCATTTGACGGGCAAGACAAACCAAATCTTTCCTGAGCTCGCGCTCACGAGGCGCCGACGGGCTTCAGCTATCCAACTTGATCACAACGCCTTCATCGCCACGAAAATCGAGCTTGGCGCGGACAGGCTCACCGCTTCGGCC
>VGDT01000079.1 GCA_016869595.1 Alphaproteobacteria bacterium | reverse complement strand
GTAAGCGACGTCTTCGTACCATTAGGCTTTGTGGGTTTATGAGGCTTTGGGGATCTGAGATTCTTCCGAAGGTCGTACGTGTCCTTGGAGGGGTTTGCAGATGGACAGAAGCACGAAGGACGATGCCACCGGTGGCTCCGGGTTCGTCGGACGGATCGATTTTCGGCGTTCACGCTCTGGCAATCGGCTATGGCCGAAAGAGTTGAAGGGGAGGATCGTCCGGGAGACCCTGACGCCGGGGGTTCGGGTCGCGGATGTGGCGCGCAAATACGGTATGTGCGCGCAGCAACTGACGACGTGGCGTCGTGCGGCGCGCTCGGGACGCCTGGCGCTCGTTGCGGACGATGCTGCCGAGTTCGTTGCGATTGAGCTCAGGGAGTCTCCTGCGCCGAACACAAGCTCTGCGAAGATCGAGATCGCAGTTGGCAAAGTTGTGCTGCGGCTGGAGGGCGGCACTGCGCCGGCACGCATCGCCGAGATCGTGACTGCTCTGGAGCGCGGCGCATGATCATCCCGGCGCAAGGACTGCGGATCGTGCTTGCCGTCCGTCCCGTCGATTTCCGGTGTGGGCATGACGCGCTCGCCGGCCTCGTGCAAAACACGCTCGGGCTCGATCCGCATTCCGGCCTGATCGTCGTGTTCCGTTCCAAGCGAATGGATCGCTTGAAGATCCTGCTGTGGGATGGCACGGGCCTCGTCCTGATCTACAAGCGTCTGGGCGAAGGCGGCTTCACCTGGCCGCAAGTGAGTGACGGCGTGCTTCGGTTGTCGCGCGTAGAGTTCGAAGCGCTATTCGACGGGATCAACTGGAAGCGCGTCAGCGAGCGGATCGTGGCGACACCGACTGCGGCGAACTGACTCAGCCGGTAAGATCGGCTTCGATGAAGGGACGAGATCGGGTAATGTGCTCACATGCTGTCGAGCATTGATCCCACTCGTCTTGCAGCGCTTCCTCCCGATCTGCGGGAGTTATTCGAAGCGCAGCAGGTCATGCTTGGCAAGGAACGCATGCGCGCCGATACTGAACGCGAGCGGGCGCAGAAGGAAGGCCGTCGCGCCGACAACGAACTCGCCGCACGCCTTCACGTCGAGAGCGAACTGACTGCATCGAAGGAGCTCGTCGAGCGCCTTCAGCTGCTTGTGAAAGAATACGAGCGTGCGCGGTTCGGCAGGCGCTCGGAGAAGTTCGATCCCGACCAGTTGCAACTCGTCCTGGAAGATATCGAGATTGCGATCGCCGAAGCGCAAGAACGTGAGGAAGATCGCGCGCGCCGCTCTGGACGCCCGGCGACAGGCCAAAGAACCGGCCGCGCCGCCCGCGCCTTTCCGGCCCATTTGCCGCGCGTCGTCAAGGTCATCGAACCTGCGAGCCTTGCGTGTCCGTGTGGCTGCGGCCAGATGGTTCGCATCGGCGAGGACCGTTCCAGCCGCCTCGACGTGACGCCCGCGCAATATCGCGTCATCGAGACCGTGCGGCCCCGCTACGCCTGTCCGAAGGGTTGTGCGGGCGTCGCCCAGGCGCCGGCGCCCGCGCATCTGATCGAGGGCGGCGTGCCGACCGAAGCGCTGCTGGCGCAGGTGGCGGTCGCGAAGTTCAGCGAGCATATGCCGCTCTACCGCCAGTCGCAGGTCTTTGCCCGGCACGGGATCATGCTCGACCGCGCCGTGCTGGCCGACTGGATGGGAATAGTCGCCTTCCACCTTGCGCCGCTCGTCGAGCGCATGAGCGCGCTCATGAAGCTTTCCGGTCGCCTGTTCATGGATGAGACTCGGGCGCCCGTGCTCGATCCCGGCCGCGGCCAGACGAAGACGGGCTATCTCTGGGCCGTTCTGCGCGACAACCGCGGCCATGGCGGCGCCGATCCGCCCATTGTCGTCTATCATTACGCGCCGGGCCGCAGCGGCGAGCACGCCGAACGAATTCTCGAAGGATTCGACGGCGTCCTTCAGGTCGACGGATATGGCGGCTATCATCGACTGGCGCGGCCCGGGCGCAGAGGCGGCGCCCCGTTGCGGCTCGCCTGGTGTTGGAGCCATGGCAGGCGCGAGATCATCGCCGCCACGCCGAAAGCGGGCTCGCCCGTCGCCGACGCGATCCTCGCGCGCATCGCCGCGCTCTATGCGATCGAGGCGGAGATCAGAGGCAAAGAGCCGTCGATCCGCCAGATGGCGCGCGCCGAAGGGGCGCGACCTCTCGTCGCCGAGCTCGAAGTCTTCCTGCGCGCCCAGGCCGCGCGCCTGTCGGGAAGTAGCGAGATGGGCAAGGCTGTCGCCTATCTTCTCAATCATTGGGACGGGCTGACGCTGTTCCTGGGGGACGGCCGCGTCGAGATGGATACCAACCTGGTCGAAAACCAAATCAGACCGCTGACCCTCACCCGCAAGAACTCACTTTTCGCCGGTCACGATGAGGGGGCCCGGTCGTGGGCACGAATCGCGTCGCTCATCGCGACCTGCAAGCTCAACGGCGTCGAGCCTTACGCGTGGATGAAGGCGACCCTCGAAGCAATCGCAAACGGCCACCCACAATCACGCATCGACGAGTTGATGCCCTGGGCCTTCAAACCCCAGCTGTCGCCAACCGCGGACTGACACACGCGCCCCGGCTTCAACCAATCGATTGCAAAGCCTTGCGCCAAAGACTTGCAATGCCTGCTCGCAATGCATTGCAAGCTGTTCCTCCATCGAAACCGTTATGGGAAAAGAGCTTCGCTTACGAAAAGTTGATCGTCATTGCGTAATCACTCAGCCGTCATTGCCGGGCTTGTCCCGGCCATCCACGCCGGGACATTCCATCAATGCTGCAAAGTTGCGCGCGGCGGCGCCGCGTGGATGCCCGGCACAAGGCCGGGCATGACGTTGAGAGGGTGCGCTTACACTCCTCGCCGATCAGTTCGCGAGGTCCTCGTATAAGTCGCGCCAATCCGGATTCAATTCGAGAATGAGTCGGACCTTCCACGCGCGCGGCCAATGCTTCATTGTCTTCTCGCGTTGGATCGCCGTGCGGATGTCGTCATGCGGTTCGTACCAGACCAGATGCTTGAGACCATAGAGTTGCGTGAACCCGCGACTGCGGCTTTCGCGGTGCTCGAAGGCGCGGCGCGCAAGGTCGTTCGTGACGCCTAGATAGAGCGTTCCGTTTGGCCGATTGGACATGATGTAAACCCAGCCGCCGCGCATGAACGTATGGTGCGGACCATCAGAAGTTGAAGCAAGCATTTTTGCGCGTCATGGCCGGGCTCGACCCGGCCATCCACGTCGCGAGATTGCGTAAATGCTAAGAGGTTCGCGTAGCTACGTCGCGTGGATGCCCGGCACAAGGCCGGGCATGACGCGGAGAGGATGCGGCAAGGCGAGCAACGAGGGCTGTCTCCACTGGCGCTCACTTCCATTCGCCTCACCTCAACCCGCTCACCCTACCTCATAAGCCTCGTCGATCGGCACGCCGAGCGCGGCGACGAGACGGTTCGTCTCCGACGCCATGCCGACGATCGCCAACACTTCGCGATATTCCTCTTCGCTCATTCCCTTCGCGCGGGCGTTGGCGGTGTGCGAATGGATGCAATAGGGACAGGCGTGGGCGATCGAGACGGCGATATAGATCATCTCCTTGACCTTCGGCTCCAGCACGCCCGGACCCATCACCTGCTTCACGCTCTCCCAGGTGCGCTTCAAGGTCGCTGGATCATGCGCGAGCGCGCGCCAGAAATTATTCACAAAGTCGCTTTTGCGCGTTGCGCGAATGTCGGCGAAGACGGCCCGCGCCTCGGGCGAGAGTTCTTCGTCGCTGAGCAGTCGAACCGTGGCCATGATCTCTCCCGTTTGATGCGCGAGGCGCGATAAGCGTCATTTGTTAGGAGCGTTCGCGGCTGCGGGCCATGTGCGTGGGCCCGGATTGACATGATAATTCACGCCGCAGCTTGAGAGCGCCAAGGCGATCGCGACAAGCAACATCGATTTGACGAGCGACGTTCGCATTTTTCGTGTCCCTCATTGAAAGTCCCTTTTGTCAGAAAAGCGCCATTGGCGCCGCCTGAATCGCTTCGCTTTCGGCTCCTGACACTGGCGCGCGTTTTGCTCGCCTGGGCCGCGACGCGTACGCGCATGACATGGAGAGAAAGCACGACGCAAGCGACGCGTCCCGCCCCGAATTTCCTGCCTAATTTCAAGGCGCTGCGCTGATTTGACCAAGCCTGCGCCAATTGACGCGCGATATGCTGCAACGCACAATCTTCGCCATGAACCTGCGCTATGCGATTCGACAGACGGGGCGTGCGTCCGTCGAATCATTTGCGCGGCAAGGAGGTCACAATGGAATCGGTCAAACAGTGGTTTCAGGACTGGTCGGACGCGTGCGAATACGCAAAGGAATGCGCCCCCGACTTCTCCTTTCTCTCGTCTTTCGCCTTTGGCGAACCCTATACGGCGCTCATAAGCCTTGCGGTCGCCTTCTGGCTGCTGTGGGCGCTCAATGAACGCGCGATCAGACGGAAAGCGGCGCTCCTGCAGGCGATGGCCGCACGGGCCGGCGCGGGGTCGCTCGACGCCGCGCTGCAGGAAATGAAGCGCCCGCCCGCCAAGGCAGACAAAGAAGAAAAGCTCGCCGCGTAATCGCATAGGGGCGCGATTTGAACGCGCCCTGCCGCGCGTTATCTCTACCCATGGCGCGGCCCGATAATGGGGCGCGCGTTAGCCATCGGGCTTGTGATCGATCTCTCGCGAGGATAGGAGACGCTTGCGTTAGGCGACGGCTGCGCGCCGACGCGGCCGAGCAGGTCGCCTGACGCCAATAAGACTTGCGAACGAAATTAGAAGGCGAGGGAGCATTATGAGCGAATTTTCCGTCGGCAATGGCGCATGGGTTCTGGTTGGAGACGGCCGCCGGGCGCTGTTTTTCCAAAATCACGGCGACGCCGAACTCCTCGACCTTCGCGTTGTCGAGACGCGCATCGACGAAAACCCCGCGACGCGCGATCAGGGCTCGGATAAGCCGGGCCGCAGCTTCGCCTCCAAGGGCGGCGTGCGCAGCGCGGTGGAAGACGCCGACTGGCACGAGATGGAGGAGGAGCGCTTCGCGCGCGCCATGGCCGACCGCATCAACCAGGCGGCGGAATCAGGCGAATTGAGCGCCGTCGTCATCGTCGCGCCGCCAAAGGCGCTCGGCGAAATCCGCAAAGAACTTTCGACCAAGGCGCAAAGTAAGGTCGTGGGCGAACTTGCCAAGGACCTGACCCGCCATCCGCTCAAGGATATCGAAAAGGCGCTGACTCGCGGCTGAAAGGCAGGGGAAAGCTCGAGGCTCTCCCCTGCGCAGTCGGAGGCGATTCGTCCCAGCCCCGCCTCCGACGCTCGCCTCTCGGGCGAGCGCCGCTATAATGCCGCATTCGTCCCAAGAAATCAGCGCGCTTGCGCACAATACGCGCGCTCGCCGCATTTGAGCCGCAAAGATAAGCGACTGAGCGTATTTAGCTTCGCCTCAGCGGCGGCGCAGGCATGAATGATTTGAGCACGGCGGTCTTATGGGGCGGGGACGGATTATACTGGTTGCGCTTTTGGCGCTCGCGTTCAGCGCTTGCGCGAGCCGCCCGCATGGAACGCTGATCCCCACGCATCAACTCGCGCCTGGCGCGAGCATCGTCGACCTTCTCGTGGTCACGACCAGACAGCCGGATCCGCTGGAGCCCGGCGTCATGTTCTCTGGCGAACGCGGACGGGGCGTTCACTTCGCTGATATCGCCGTTTCGATCCCGCCTGACGCCAATCGCGTGATCGGCGATGTGCAATGGCCCCAAGGGCCTACTCCCGACCCCGCGACGCAATTTGCCACTGTTCACGCCGATGTCCTGAGCAGGGAGGCGGCGCTGGCCGCGTTTAACGCCCGCATCCGCAAGACGCCCAAGCGGCAGGTTTTGCTCTTCGTCCACGGCTACAACACGCGTTTTGAAGAGGCCGTCTATCGCTTCGCGCAGATCGTCCATGACTCGCGCGCCGACGTTACGCCCGTGCTGTTCACCTGGCCCTCGCGCGGCCGGCTGCTGCAATATGGCTATGATCATGAGAGCGCCAGCTATTCGCGAGACGCGTTGGAAAGCGTGCTTCAAGCGCTGCAGCGCGATCGCGACGTCGGCGAAATCTCAATCCTCGCGCATTCCATGGGCAATTGGGTGACGCTCGAAGCGCTACGCCAGATGGCGATCCGCAACGGGCAAATCGGGTCGAAAATCCAGAACGTCATGCTCGCCGCGCCTGACGTCGATTTCGACGTCTTCCGGCGTCAGATTGCGGAGATTGGGATTCGACCGTCGGTCTTCACGCTGTTCGCGTCGCGCGATGATGACGCGCTCGCCGCGTCCCGTCGGTTCTGGGGCAATACGCGACTGGGCGCCGTCAATCCGAACGCGCCGCCCTATCATGAAGTGCTCGACCGCGACCGGGTCAGAGCGATCGATCTGACGAACGTCGCCTCCAGCGATCCCCTGGGGCACAGCACTTTCGCCTCCTCTCCGGAGGTCGTGCGTTCAATTGGAGTCAGGCTCGCGCAGGGTCAGCCGCTCAAGGAGGGCCAGGCGGGAGTCGGCGATCAGCTTGGACTAGCGACCGCAGGCGCGGTTTCGGCGGTCGGCGGCGTGGCGGGAGCGGCGGTCGCCGCGCCATTCGCCATTGTTGACCCGGCGACACGCGAGAATTTGAGCGAGCATTTGAGCGCGGCGGGCCAAAGCCTCGATCCACAATATTAACTGCGGCGCCCGTTTAGGCGTCGAAAAGCCATCCATTTTTGTGATCTGTTGCGACGATGTGACAGTCAGCGCGGCTGAACCCCGTTAGGGTCAAACGCTCGCGACGATCACCGCACGGGACTTCAATCGCAATGTCATTTATGCGTCAGCCTCTCGCCGTTCTGGCGGTCGCCTTCGCCGTATCTTCCGCACGCGCCGACACGCCTTCCTAGTGGACGCCTCCGATTTCGGAACATCCCCCATCCAAGCGCGCGGTCGATGGCGTCAACGCCAAGCTCGAAGGTTTCGGCGGCGGGTCGTACTGGCTCGGCTTCGCGCGTTTGAACAACGCCTCGGCCGGCGGCATGGGGTCGATTGCCGCTCCGGTCGGCGACCGTTTCGGCTTTCAGATCGACGCCATCGCGGCGGGTCATCGCGGCTTCTTCGTCAGCGGAGGCGCGGGACACGCCTTTTGGCGCGATCCGAGCGTCGGTCTCCTCGGCGCCTATGGAGCGATCGCCAACGATAAACGTTTGGATGACACACGTTTCCGGCTGGGCGCGGAAGGCGCCTATTATTACGGGCCGTTCTCGCTCGCGAGCGTCGCCGGCTATGAAGAGAGCTCCGGCCATTTCTTCACGCCGGTGGGCTATTCGCCCGGATTTCTCGCCTATCAGTGGCAGCCCCGGCGCGGGCGCTTCTTCGACATGGTCGATATCAGCTTCTATCCGACCTACAACGTCAAATTCTCGGTCGGACATCGTTATGTCGGGGGTCGCCATGCGGCGGCTTTCGCTGGCGAGGCGCTCGTGTGGAATTTCGGCAATTCCGCCGTCACCGGCTTCATCGAAAGCCGCGTCGGCGAGGATGATTACAAGGCGGTCTGGGGCGGCATTCGTAT
>VGDT01000078.1 GCA_016869595.1 Alphaproteobacteria bacterium | reverse complement strand
GGCGCTCGCAAAGCGCATGGCGAACGCCGTCCCATCGAACGAGCATCTTGCTCAAACCGCGAAAGCCGCATAGCATTCAGGCCAGCAACGCCGATTTCCGCTTTTCAACATCAAGCGGGACATCCCCACACAACTTCCTGTTCCGCGTTTTCAAAAAACAACTCGTTGCAGGCAACGATGTCGATGCGAGCGAAGCGGTCATTGAGGAAAGATCGTAACTGCGCGGCATAAGTGACTTGCAAGAGTTCTGCCGGCAACACAAAGGCCATGCGGCCGCCGGGTCGAAGGCTTGCCGCCGCGGCTACTACAAACGGCACCCAGATATTGGTGAGCCGGTTAGGAGTAAGGCCCAGCCGCTCCATGATCGCCATCGCGAGGCTACGGTGCGGCTCAGGAAATGTCTGGTAGCGTATGAACGGGGGGTTGCCGACGACGGCGTCAAAAGCCGCCTTCGGCTGGCCGTTCCACCACGCGAAGAAGTCACCGGCTTTGACCATCTCAGATGCGACCGCTCCGACCGTGCCGCGCAGCCGCTTGCGCGCCGCGGCGGCTTCGCCAGAAACGATCTCGATACCGCGAAGCTGGGCACCAATCGCGGGTGCATCCGCTCCGATTTGCGATAGCCGTTTCATGGCTGCGACGAGGAACGAGCCGTTGCCACAGCTTGGCTCCAGTACGCGGTCTGAAGCCTTGCGGATGGCCCATAGGCAAAGCCAGTCTGCGAGTTCGGATGAGGTATAATAGCCACCGCGCAGCTTATCGGCATCGAGAGCCGTGAAGCGTCCGCTGTGCGTGCGCTCCTTGCTTGCGTTCGCAGTAATGCTGCGAGCTGCCCTCATGCACGCCGCCTTCGCTGCGGACGCTTCGGCTGGGTTTCGGCCAACATACGTTCGACAGCCTCGCGAACCACCCATGCAATGGACACGCGATTGCGACGAGCGATCTCGACGATCTGCCCGTAATGGTCATCGCTAAGGCTTATCGAAAGGCGATGCACCTGCCTCTCGGCCGCCTCCGCTGAGCGCGAAAATGACATGCTGGCTCCCCGAATCAACCTAAACACCAATTTACACCATAGTGGTGCAACCTCTCAATCGTGAGATTTACTTTTTCTACTGCGCACCATTAATTCCGATAGTAATACTCCGTGGAAACGTTCGATTGCTATTCTCGCAGAAGCTTCTTTGTTTCTACTGAAAAGCAAAGAGACAAGCGGCGTTTGCCGATGACTTCCCGATGATCGCCGCGCCACAAGCTCGCCACAAGCCGAGGCAGGCCAAATCAGAGAATGGCGGATTTCTGCGGGTTTCCGAGGAGTGGCATATTGTGGCAGAAAACTTAAAAAGCTACAGTTTATGAAAATCAGACAGGATGTAAGCCATTGATTTCATTATGGAGCGGGCGACGGGGGTCGAACCCGCGGCCCTCAGCTTGGGAAGCTATTCCAAATTGTTTGAAATCAATATGTTGAGATAGCTTCGCCACAATTATGCCACAAGAAATTAGACCGGGAGTAATTCGGCCGCGATGTCTGCCACCGTTTTCAGGTGTGCTTCTTCGCGATCCTTGATGAGATGCCCATAGATATTCAGCGTCATTTCGATCTGGGCGTGCCCCATCGTCTGCTGGATAAATTTCAAGTCTTTGCCTTTCTCTATGAGCTTTGAAGCGTAGTAGTGCCGCAGCGAGTACGGACGGTATTTCGTCGACTCGACTCGCTTGCCGTCAATTTTTTCCGTTTGCAGAAGTCCGGCTTCCTTCATCAGGGGGACCCACGCGCGCCGCCGGAAGTTTCGCAAGGATAAAGGCTTCGCCTCGGAAGTAGGGAACACGAGATCGTCGGGCGTCTTCACGCAGCGCTCCTTCCATCCGAACAGCAATTCGGTTACGCGCGCGGGCAGATAGATCGTGCGGCGACCCGCCTTCGATTTGACGGGGCCAATAATGCCGCTGGCGTCGGCGCGTTGCCGCACAAGGACACGGTCCTCGAACACGTGGCTCCACGGCAACCCGCGATATTCCGAAGGTCTCATTCCGGAAAATGCCGCGAGATAAATCATCGGGCGGTATCGTGCCCAGCATTTCTCATACTGCTTGTTTTTCTTTGCGAGGTCGTCGGCCGCGCCGAGGATGTCGCGCATTTCCTGGTCCGAAGGAATTTCAACTTCGCTTTCTTCGTCCTCATACCGCCCGCTGCGGATCGTGATCCCGGCTGCGGGGTCATCCCCTGTGACTCCCTGCCGCTTCATCTCGATCAGCACCGAATGAAAGGACGACAAAGTACGGCGCGCCAGGTCGCGGGTCTTGTTTTCAAGAAGCCAGTTACGGAAATGCACGATGTCCGTTTGCTCAAGCTCATGAAGGCTCTTCTGCCAGTCATACTCCTTCATGACTTTCGCACGACGGCGATATTCCTTGAGCGTCTCGGGCTCGACCGTTTCGCGGCCGTCCCGCCCGATTTTCTCGCAAATGTCTATCCAGCGATCTACGCCTTGGGAGACCTGTAGGATTGTCTCCGAAGGGGCATGCCGAAGGCTGCCGAGGTTGTGGACGAAATATCGCGCCTCCTTGAGCGTCGGAAAGCTCGCGTAGGCGTAACCGGATTTGGCCGCTTTGCTCAAATACCGAACCTGATAGGTCGTTCCCTTGGTACTAATTCGCTTTCTAATATCCGACATTACAAAAGACAGTATTACAATGGATTCCGACCCACAATAACTTATTACTCACGAGATGCTGTTGTTTTCGGCGTCGACCTGAAGCTCTCTGTAGATTTTGACGAGAGTGCCCTTCTCTATTTTCAGCTTCCCGTCGATAGGGTCGATAAAAAATGGGAGCTTTCGCTTGCCCTGGGCGCTCATTTCGGCAGCCCGTTTCATCTGCCGGTCACTCAGAGCAACCCCCATATCGGATAATATCAATCTAGCCTGACGAAGATTTATATAACAAGGGATATTTGACATTCTATACCTCTGTATAATAACCATTACTACCTACAATAGTACTATGTAAATATTTAGAACATCTTAAGATTAGTCTGGAAAGCCTTGCTGCGCATGGGTTTCCGGCGGATTGAGCCGGAGTGGCCAGTTAATGACCAAGCGCCGCCGCATGCTCCTCCTGTACGAAAGTACAACCTGGATTGCAGGCAAACAGCGCCTGCGCCGACGGGATCAGTCATGCCTGGCCGTGCCGAGATACTCCCCCCTTCGCTCCCGCCCCGCGGGCTGTCGCGCACGGAGTCGGCTGCCTATATCGGCGTGTCGCCGTCACTGTTCGACGAACTGGTGAAAGACGGCCGCATGCCGCGCCCCAAACGGATCAACAGCCGGACCATATGGGACCGCAGGAAACTTGACGCCGCCTTCGAGGCGATTCTTGATGGAGAGTCCCGCCCGGAAAACCCGTGGGACGAGCCGTAAAATGTTCGGAGAACATTCGATGGTGACTTTCCGCATGCGAGACGGAACCGGCAGCGTCGATCTCAGATACCTGGTCGAGGACGTAGACCGCCACGGCAACGTGCGTATTTACGTCCGCCGCAAGGGGCTGAAGAAGGTCCGCCTCCGGGAGACCCCCGGCACGGCCGCGTTCCTTGAAGAATACAGGAACGCGCTTGCCGGGCAGATCATCGGTGCCGCAACCGAACGCGAAGGCCGCGGATCGTTCCGCGGACTGTGCCGGCTCTATTTCGCGAGCACGGCCTTCACGTCGAAGGACGTGAGCACGCAGTCATGGCGCCGCCGCGCCCTCGAATCCATCTGCGAAAAGCACGGTCACAAGCCGGTCGCCCTGATGCGCGCAAAACATGTCCGCTCGATCCGGGACGAACGCAAAGACGCGCCCAGCGCGGGAAACCATCGGTTGAAGGCCATGCGCGCGATGTTCAAATGGGCCATCGAGGAAGATCACGTCGAGGTTGACCCCACCCTCGGCGTGCAAAGCATCAAATACGCCTCGGCCGGCCATCATTCCTGGGAACTGGAAGAAGTCGAACGCTACGAGGCCTCCTTTCCCGTCGGGACGAAGGCGCGCCTTGCGCTCGACATTCTTCTCTACACCGCATGCCGCCGCGAGGACGTTGTGCGCCTCGGGCCTCAGCACGTGCGCGGGGGACGGATTCGCTACAGGCAGGCAAAAAACGAGCATCGCAATCCGGTGGACATCGACATCCCCGTTCATCCTGACCTGCAACGCAGTCTTGGCGCCATGCCGCACGAACACCTGACCTTCATGACCACGGAATTCGGCAAGGCATTCACCGCAAACGGCTTCGGCAACAAGTTCAAGGACTGGTGCCGGCAGGCGGGACTGGCGCATTGCTCAGCGCACGGACTCCGGAAAGCTGCTGCCGCCCGCCTCGCCGAGCGGGGCGCAACCGTCTACGAGATCATGGCGATCACGGGTCACCAGAGCCTCGAAGAGGTCGAGCGCTATACGCGCGCAGCGCAGCGCAAAAGGCTCGCCGACTCCGGCATGGCGAAGCTCAAAGGATGAACATAAGTGTCCCACTTTTCAAAAGAGTGGGACACTTTGTGCCGGGTAATCCAGATTTTTCAATGATAAGTGACTTGGATGGCGCTCCCTAGGGGACTCGAACCCCTGTTTTCGCCGTGAGAGGGCGACGTCCTAGACCGCTAGACGAAGGGAGCGGGAAGGAGCGTTCTATAGACCGCCGGCCCCCGCCGCACAAGCGCGCGGGCCGATCGCTCATCAGCATGACGAAGCGCCGGGACGCCACGCCGCAAGCGCGGCTTTCCGAGGCCTCGCGCCGCTTGTTCGCGCGCCTTTTTTTGCCCGCCGGCGCCCTCAGGAGAGGCGCATTGCCGGCGCGGCGCGGTTGCGCCAATCTCGCGATCCGCATCGATCGGCGATAGAATTGCCCATGACCTCTGCGCCCATGACCTCTGCAGCCGGCGCCATTGATCTTAACGCCGACCTCGGCGAGGGCTTCGGCCACTGGCGGATGGGCGACGACGACGCCATGCTTGACATTGTCACGAGCGCCAATGTGGCCTGCGGCTTCCACGCCGGCGATCCCGACATCATGGCGACGACATTCGCGCGCGCGAAAGAAATGCGAGTCGCCGTCGGCGCCCATGTCGCCTTTCCCGATCTTGCAGGGTTCGGCCGGCGCGCCTTGCCGATGAACGCGCGCGAGATCGAACGCGCCGTCGCCTATCAGCTCGGCGCGGCGCAGGCGCTCGCCGGCCTCAGCGGCCATCGCATCACCCATGTGAAGGCGCATGGCGCGCTCGCCAATATCGCCGAGCGCGACGCCGACGTCGCGGGCGCGATCGCTAGCGCGGTTCGCGGCGTTGACCCGTCGCTGACGCTGCTCGCGATCGCCTTGTCGGAGCAGACGCGCGCCGGCGCGCGCGCAGGCCTGCGCGTCGTCAACGAGATCTTCGCCGACCGCGCCTATCTGGATGACGGGCGCCTGCAGCCGAGATCGCAGAAAGGGGCGGTCATCGAGGATATTGAACGGGCCTGCGCCCGTACGCGCGACATGCTCGCGAGCGGCGGCTTGAGGACCGTTACCGGCAAGCTTTTGCCGACGCCGATCGATTCAATCTGCGTCCATGGCGACGCGCCGCTCGCCGTTGAAATGGCGCGGCGCCTGCGCGGCGACCTGGAGGGCGACGGCTGGACGCTGCGCGCCTTCGCGGGAGCCTGACCGAAATGGAAGAGAGCACGCCGCGCTTTCTTGATTGCGGCGAGACGGCGCTGTCAGTCGAATTTGGCGACAGCGTCGATCCCGCGATCAATGCGCGCGTGCTGACGCTCGACGCGCGTCTTCGCGCCGCGCCGCCGCAGGGTTTGCGCGAAACGACTCCGACCTACCGCGCGCTGTTGCTGCGCTATGAGCCGCTTGAAATTTCGCGCGATGCGTTGATTGCGGCGGTCGACGCCCTGCTCGCGCCCGGCGGCATTGAGGAGAAGCCGTCGCGCTCCGCCCTGCGCTGGACGATTCCCTGCTGCTATGACCCCGCGTTCGCCGAGGATATCGACGTGGCGGCGGCGCTGCTCGGACGCCCTGCGCCGTCGCTGGCGCAATTGCACGCCGGCGCGGATTATCGCGTCTACATGTATGGGTTCGCGCCGGGCTGGTGCTATCTCGGCGGCTTGCCGCAAGCCCTCGCGATTCCGCGCCGCGCCAGTCCGCGCGGGCCGACGCCGCAAGGCGCCGTTCTCATCGGCGGCGCGCTCGCCCTCATCGCCGCCAATCCCATGCCGACCGGCTGGTATGTCGTCGGGCGAACGCCGGAACGCATGTTCGCGCCGCGGCGCGATCCGCCATTTCTCGCTGCGCCGGGCGAGGCGGTGCGTTTCGAGCCGATCGACGCCGAGACTTTCCTGGCGCTCGACGCTCGGGCGGCGGCCGGCGAGACGGTGGCGCGCCGGGACGCGCCGCGATGAGCGCACGGCTCCTTGTCGAGGCCGCCGGACCCGGCGTCACCCTTCAGGACGTGGGCCGCTTCGGACTGTCGCGCTACGGCGTGACGCCGGCGGGGCCGATGGATCTTGGCGCCTATCTGGCGGCGACGCGCGCCGCCGGCGCCGATAGCGCGATCGAAGCGTCGCTTGGCGGCGCAGCGCTTAGGGCGGAGGGCGCAACGCTTGGCGTCGCGGTCGCGGGGGGCGATTTCGACATAAGGCTGGACGGCATTCCGCTGCCTTCGGCCTGCCTCGTCGCCCTTGCGCCGGGCGCGCGGCTCACCCTGCGCGCCGGCGCCTCGGGAGCCTGGTGCTATGTCGCCGTCGGCGGCAAGCTCGACCTTGCGAAGACGCTCGGCTCGCTGGCGACGCACGCGCGTTCGGGACTGGGGCCGAAGCCGCTCGGCGCCGGCGACGCGCTGACGATCATCGACGCCGCCGCCCCGCCCCCAGAGCCGCTGGCGCTGATCGCGCCTTGGCTCGCGCGGGACGATGCGCCGATCCGGCTGCTTCTCGGACCTCAGGCCGATTATTTCGCTCGCGACGAGATCGAGCGCTTTTTGAATGCGCGCTGGCGCATCGGCGCGCGCAGCGATCGCATGGCCTATCGGCTCGAGGGGCCGACGATCCGCCATGCGCGCGGACATGACATCGTCTCCGACGGCGTCGCCATGGGCGCGATCCAGATTCCCGGCGACGGCGCGCCGCTGGCGCTCCTGGCCGACCGCCAGCCGACCGGCGGCTATCCGAAAATCGCGACGGTCATCGGCGCCGACCTTGGCCGGCTGGCGCAACTGCGTCCCGGTGGGGGCCTGTCGTTTCGCGCCGTCAGTTGGGATGAGGCGGTCGCCGCGCGCCGCGACTATTTCGCGGCGATCGAGGCCGGCGCGAAACGCGAGCCGCTCCGCGCCGCCATCAGCGCCGAGTCGCTTCTGGCCGAAAATCTCGTCGGCGGCGTCGTTAGCGCGCTTTCCGATCAGACGGAATCGTCTGATCGATAGAAATCGCGCCAAATCAATAAACTGGAGCAAGTTCTGATGGAAAAAGTCTGTCAACTTTTTCGGAACTTGCTCTAGCAGCCTGTCGGACTGATGTTTGGGGTTTTGCGGCGAGGCTGGATTGCCGCCTTTCGCGTTTGTTTTGCGTTTGATCTCCTCCCAAACGCTCACTGAGGCGCCCATTGCGACCCTCGCTTGGG
>VGDT01000077.1 GCA_016869595.1 Alphaproteobacteria bacterium | reverse complement strand
CCCTTGACATAGACTTTCCAAGAGCATGACCCCGTGCAGTTCACGCCGTGGGTCGAGCGCACGACCTTGTCGTGCTGCCAGCGCTTGCGATAACCGTCCTCCCACGAGCGATCCTCATTGGTGACGACGCCATAACCCTCGGAGAACTCCTCCCTGACGCGCTTAAAGAAGGTCAGGCGATCGAGAAAATGACTCATCGTTGATCTCCGATTACTGGGCGGTCTGCGGGACGGACGGCTGCGGCGAGCCTCGTTCGACGTCGTAGAGCAGACCTCCCTTGCGGGTGTAGACGGCCCAGGTGATGATTAGGCAGGTCACGTAGAATGCAAGAAACGCATAGAGCGCCGCCTGCGGCCCTCCAGTGGCGGCGATCGAGGTTCCATAGGCCTTTGGAATGAAGAAGGCGCCGAATGCCGCGATCGCCGAGGTGAAGCCGGTGATCGCCGCCGATTCTTTCTCGGCGGCGAGCGTGCGCGCCGTCATATCGGCGTGCGGCGTGAGCCGAGCTACTTCCTTGCGCATGATCGCAGGGATCATCTGGAAGGTCGAGGCGTTGCCGACGCCGGACGCGAAGAACAGCAGCAGGAACATGGCAAAGAAGCCATAGAATGCATACGGCTGATCTTTGATGCCGACGAAATAGAGGACGCCGGATACCCCCGCCATCATGCCTAAAAACACCCAGAAGGTGACGCGGCCGCCGCCCCATTTGTCGGCGATCCAACCAGTGGCGGATCGCGACAGGGCTCCGACGAGCGGGCCGAGAAAGGCGATCTGCAGCACGTTGACGTCGGGAAAGAGGATTTTCGTCAGCAGCGGGAAGCCCGCCGCATAGCCGATGAACGAGCCGAAGGTGCCCGTGTAGAGCCAGCACATGATCCAATTATGCTTGCGCCTGAAGATCACCGCTTGTTGGGCGAACGAAGCTTTCGCGGAAGCAATGTCGTTCATCCCGAACCACGCGGCGAACGCCGACATCGCGATGAAGGGCGCCCAGACGAAACCCGCGTTCTGCAACCACAATGGCGTCTCCATTGCGCCTTCCGTGATCATTGCGGGCTCTCCGCCAAGCCAGCCGAACACCCCCGCCGTAATGACGATCGGCGTCAAGAACTGCACCACACTCACGCCGAGATTGCCGAGACCGGCGTTGAGCGCCAGCGCGTTGCCTTTCTCGCTCTTGGGGAAGAAGAACGAGATATTGGCCATGGAGGATGCGAAATTGCCGCCGCCGAAGCCGCACAAAAGCGCCAGGATCAACAGCACGACGTAAGGCGTTTGCGGATTTTGCACAGCCAGACCGATTCCGATGGCCGGGATCATCAGCGACCATGTGGCGAGCGTCGTCCACAAGCGGCCGCCGAAAATCGGCACCATGAAGGAATAGAAGATACGCAGCGTCGCGCCGGATATGCCCGGCAAGGCCGCGAGCCAGAACAATTGATCGGTCGTGAATTTGAAGCCAACGAGCGGCAATTTGGCCACGACGACCGACCACACCTGCCATATTGCGAAGGACAGTAGGAGCGAAGGAATCGAGATCCAGAGATTGCGCTGCGCGATCGCGCGCCCCGTCGTCGCCCAGAATTCCTTGTCTTCCGGCCGCCAGTCCGTCAGCACTTTGCCGGAAAGGGCGCCGATGTGCTCGGGCCCATGGATTTCCTGCATCTCCGGAAGCTGCGGCAATCCGGCCAGCTCTTTGGCGCCGTATTCCATATGGCGAATGGACAGATGCATCCAGACAAGCGCGCAACTCACCAAGACGAACAGCAGCATGAAGCAACTTGTCCACAGTCCCGTGAGATCGACGAGCGCGCCGAAGGCGATCGGCAGAACAAAGCCCCCGAGGCCGCCGATCATGCCGACGAGGCCGCCGACGGCGCCGACATGCTTCGGGTAATAGACGGGGACGTGTTTGAACACTGCGGCCTTGCCGAGCGCCATGAAGAAACCGAGAATGAAGACCGTCACGGTGAAGCCGACGACGCCCATTTCCAGTTCGAAAGTGATCGGCCCGTTGGCGCCGCGCACGATGTAAATCGTCGGCGGATAGGACAGAATGAACGTGCAAAGAACCGAAACGAGGAACGTCCAATACATCACCGTCCGGGCGCCATAGCGGTCGGAGAGATGTCCGCCATAGACCCGGAACAGGCTAGCCGGCAGCGAAAACATCGCCGCCGTCATGCCGGCGGTCTTGATGTCCACGCCATAGACCTTGATAAGGTATTGAGGCAGCCAGAGCGCCAGCGCGACGAAGGCGCCGAAGACGAAAAAGTAATAGAGCGAAAAGCGCCAGACCTGGACGTTCTTCAAGGGTTCGAGTTCGAGCCAGGCGCTCTTGGCCTTCGCGCCCCTGCGCCGGCGTTCGGCGACGACTGGATCGTCGTCCGTCATGAACCAGAACACCACCGCCGTGATGGCAAGACCGGCCGCCCAGATTTGCGCTACGCTCTGCCAGCCATACGCGATCATCACAAAGGGGGCGACGAATTTGGTCAACGCGGCGCCGACATTGCCGGCGCCGAAAATGCCGAGCGCCGTTCCTTGCTTGTCCTGTTCATACCAGCGCGAGACATAGGCCACGCCCACCGCGAAGGAGCCGCCCGCGATTCCGACCCCCAGCGCTGCGATGAGCACTTGCGGATAGGTGTGCGCATAGGACAATAGAAATGTAGCTAGAGCGCCGGCCAGCATGATCAGCGAGAAAATCCGGCGCCCGCCATATTGATCGGCCCAGATGCCCAGCACGAGGCGAATCAGCGATCCCGTGAGGATCGGCGTGCCGACGAGCAGGCCGAATTGCGTCTCGGACAAACCGAGTTCCTGTTTGATCTGGACGCCAATGATCGAAAAGATCGTCCACACCGCGAAGCAAATTGTGAAAGCGACCGTCGAGCTCCACAGCGCTCTATTTTGTTGGCCCGCGCTCACCCCCGCCAAACCGTTCATCGTCTTTTCCTTCATCGGTCGAATTATCGACGCCGGAGCGAGCTTGGCTCGGGCTGTTCACGCGCGGAAAACGTCAGACTCGTTATACACGCGGCCTCGTCAGAAGCGGGCCATAGCCGATCGCAAAGCCGAGAAACGCCGCGATCCAAGTGAAGCCGCTCAGGAAAAGCAGAGATGTCGCGTGCCCCGGATCGAGCGCCGCACCAATACGGCTAAAGGCGGAAACAAGAACCGCCGCATAAAGGACAGTCGTAGCCGGGTCCGCGCGCAGCTCGCGGCCCGTATGGCCGAGACTAGCACGGGTCATCACTGCGAGAATCATCGCGCCCATCGCCCCCGCAGTCCAGGCGTGAACGCCGGCGCTCGCGGAGACGGCGTCTGGAAAGAACGCCGCGCTCGCCGACAACGCGAAACCGATCGGAACGAAGCCATAAGCGATGTGGAGCATCAGTAGCAAGGGATTGCGCCATGTGAGCCATCCGGCCCAGCGGGTAAGGCGCGCGGCCTGCGCCAAAGCCCCGATAGACAGAAGGATTCCGGCAAGGCGCGACGACGGTTCGATCGCCCATGCCAGGAGCGCGATCACGGCGATCGCGACGCTGATTTGGTCGACTCGGCCAAAGGCGGCAGGCAAACGGCCGGGGGTTGTTTTAGCGAGCCAATTATGTGTGAAGCTCGGAACAATGCGCCCGCCGATGAGCATGATGAGCACGAGCACAAGCGCGACGCCGGCGCGTTCCGCGTGAACCGCGCTCCCGGTATAATGCGCCTCCAGATGAAAAGCGGCGTTGCTTGCGAGCAGGAGCGCGAGAACGGCGAGAACGGCGAGGTTTCGCCAATTCTTCCCCGCGACGATCTCCCGCGCGACCGTCGCCGCAAGAATGAGAAGGAACGCGCAATCGATTGCCAAGGCGGGAAGCCAGCCAATGAGCCCTGACAAGCCGATCGCGGCGCGACCGAGAATCCAGACGACGAGAAGCGCGAGGAGGGGCGTCCCACGCAAGGGAAGCCGCCCTGTCCAGTTCGGAATAGCGGTCAATAGAAAACCCGCGATGACGGCCGGCACGAAGCCGAACAACATTTCGTGCACGTGCCAAACCCCGGGCGGAAAAACGCCAGCGAGCGTCGCCTCTCCAAAATATTGGGGCGACCAGATCAGGATCGCCAATGCGGCGTAGCCCGCGCCAATAAGAAAGAACGGCCGGAAACCGTAGCTCAGCATCGGTGGGCCTTCATAAGTTGTCTGTCTCGGGATCGCCGTCATCGCTCGCACCCTATGTCGTTGCACCCTCGCTCCGCCCGGCTTTGAGGAGCGCCGGGAATCTTCGAGAATAGCGGCCAGTTCACCTCGAACAGATATTCGAGCCGGTCTCGACAAAAGAATCATAGACCGATCGAGCTTTCGAGAAGTTGCGCTGCGACAAACAGACGGCCAATAAGGAAGGGGCGATCTTCATCTCGCGCCGGGTATGGCGCCCGTCGCGGCTTACCATGCTACATTGCCCGTAATTTGCGAGCCTCCGACATGTCGGCTATCGACCGATCCCTTGTTGCCTGCCTGCCCATCTTCGCCGAATGCTCTTCCGAGCAAATCGACGATATTTTACGCGAGGCTCGGCCCGCGCGTTTCGAAAAAAACGCGAACGTCTTCGAACAGGGCGAGAAGGCCGCGCATTTTTATCTTCTGCTGCATGGCCGCATCAGGGCCTGCAAACTCACCCCCGCGGGCGAAGAGGTCGTAATCCGTTTCATCGCGCCGGGCGAAATGTTTGGGGTTGCAATGGCGATCGGGCGCGACGCCTATCCGGCGACCGCCACAGCCGTCGTCGACAGCTTGGTTCTCGCTTGGCCGAACAGCGCCTGGCCAAGCCTATTGGCGCGCAACCCCGCGCTTGCCGTCAACACCATGCGCACGCTCGGCGCGCGCCTTGAGGAATCGCAGACGCGGGTTATCGAAATGTCGACCGAGGCGGTCGAGCGGCGCGTCGCTCACGCCATTCTTCGTCTCGTCAACCAGGCAGGCCGCAAGACGGACGATGGCGTCTTGATAGATTTCCCGATATCGAGACAGGACATCGCGCGGATGACGGGAACGACATTGCACACCGTAAGCCGGATTTTGAGCGCATGGCAGACGCTTGGCTTGATCTCGAGCGGGCGACAGAAAATCGTCGTTCGAGAACCTCATAAACTTTATCTCTTGGCTGAGTCTTCGGAAAAATGACCCTTTGAAAGCTGGTCGGAACGGGTCGCACGTCCGATTGCGATGCTGAGGTCCGCGACAAACGCCGCGCAATCCACGTCGTGCTCCCTGCAAGCGTCTTGTATTGTATGGAACGGCCCGATGGGACAGCCCACGCATTTCATGCCGTATCTCAAAAACACAGGAATAGTCGACGGCTGTTCGCGCATCACTTCATCGACGAGTTCTTCCGTGTCGAGATGCATGATGCGACGCTCCGGCGAATGGAGCACGATAACTTGTTACGCATGAAGTTCTTTGCGTTTGAGCAAAGAGAGATCACGTTTGCATCGGCTTTCCCGCGATCGTTAAAGGGCGCTTTGCTCCGGCGAAAGGCGGTGGAGGGATCAGTCCCAACTCATATTTTCCAGCGCAACGACATGCCCGCCTGCCAGTTTTTCATGATCTGCGGACCGTTGAGATTCTGATAGACGGGCAGACCCGCCTCGATCGCGAGCAGCGTGTTTTCATATCCGACAAATTTGCCGCTGATCGTCGCGCCGCCGAAGAGCTCGACCCGCTGCCCGCCGTAAAACGCCGGATTCGCCGGCACCGCGGGGCCGCGGATTTCCGGATCGAAGCCGCGTATCGGGCCCTGAGTCGAAGCGCTCGCGCGAAAGGTGGTCGTCAGCCCCGCCGTCCAGGTGTAGCCGAGCCAGCCGTTGAATTCATGCAGGTCGCCCCAGCGGTAGCCTCCGGAAGGAGTCGGGCCGAGGGGGAAGCGCAGGCGATATTCCAGCAGATAGTCCCAGGAATAGCCCAGCGTATTTGGGGCCAGCGGAAAGCGCCCACGGTAGCCGAGGCCCCACGACCACGGCCCCAGATAGCCCGCATAGATGACGCCGGGGAGGAAATCGAACGTGCCCGTGCCCGGCTGCATGCCATAGAAGCCGCGGATGTTGCGGCGGGTTCCATCGGGCAGGAGAAAGTCCTTGAACGTCGCCGTGTAGCTGCCGGCGGGGAAGGAGAAGCCAAGAGAGAGCTGGATGCGGTGGACATCGTCCTGATAGAGGCGATAGACGCCCGACAAGGTGACGTCGGCAAGGCTCGTCGTGCCCGGCAGACTCCTGCCCAGCGGCATAATTCCCGACGCGCCCCTGAAAGTTAGGGCGTTGAGATTTTTCTCGACCATGCCGGCCGTGAGAATCACCGAGAGATCTTTCGTGACGCCGTAATTCAACCCGACAATTTGCGTCGCAACCGCGATATTTTGCGGGATGATGCGCACCGTCTGCCGGGGATTGAGAAAGAACGGCACGTTCGTGACGATATATTCGTTCGAGACCGTGCGCGTACCCATCTTGATGCCCGACAGATTGGCGAAGACCGGCGTAATGGAGAGAACGAGTTTGCCGGCGGCCGGCATGTCGGCGCCGAATATGCCCATGGGCGCCGGCGGCGGCGGCGGCGGCGCGGGTTGCGCCGTCGCGGGCTGAGTCTTTATCGAAGGCGATTCAGCAGCCGCGGGCTTGCGGGGCGCCGCATTCGCGTCGACCGCGACAATCGCCGTCGCCATCGCTAGCGCCAGCGCGCCTTGCGACCGTCGAACCATCGATCGATGCGATTGTGCTTTCTTCATCGCGAACCTCAATTCGCTTTGCCTCTGCGCGACATCGACCACTTTCAAAAAGCGCACCGAAAGGCTGGAGGAGGCCGGAGAATCGGGAGAAATCACCGGGGTCGAGCGACTCTCTTGCAGGTTATCACGCGCGCCAACCTATTTTGCTTTTTCCGACGAAGGGAGAACCGCGACATATGGAAGCGTGAAGCGGATCTCCGCGCGATTTGGGTCTGACGCGCAGATTTCTATAACTTCCACCGTTTGCCACTTGTCAGGAAAGCGGCCCGCGGCCGATTTGTAGGCGGCAATGACGAAAACGAGTTGCGAATTCAGCGCGATCGCATAGCGACGTCCCTGCATCCCGGCGGCGTTCGCAATGCGTTCTGGATGCTTCGCGAGGTCGTGGAACTTGCTTTCAACCAGAACCGCGTCCTCAACGAACACGTCAAGCTTGCCGCCGACGACGGACCCCTCTTGGGTCTTCAATCGTTGAAGTTCAAGGCCTTCCTTTAGGAATTGCTGCAGTGCATAAGCATGCCGGTCTTCATCGACAGAGTGAGAGTTCGGTTCAGATTTCCGCGACGGGTAGAGATCGCGAGAGAGGCTCGCGGCGCCCGTCGTGGAGTTTTGGTTATGAACATCGATGTTGCGAGCGCCGCGGCTGCGGGCGCGGGTTCGGCCGGGTTTGGCGACGAGAGCGGTTTCAAGGTGGATCTGTCGCGCGGTCAGCGTATCGGCCGCGTGTCGTCGGAATGGTTTTCCCGTCCCGATGACGAGCGGTTTTTATGCCTGTCGGAACTGTTCGCCTCCGTTCGCGGCCGCTCGGAGCGCAGCCGCACGCGGACGGTGGAGAGCGCGGCGATCCAGGTGGAGGCGCGCGGCGCCGACGCCGAGCACCTGACGCTGGCCTTGCCGGGTTCGGACGTTCCGGTCGCGCCGACGCACTGGT
>VGDT01000076.1 GCA_016869595.1 Alphaproteobacteria bacterium | reverse complement strand
GCTCCGGCCGGCGTTCAAACTCAGTTCAAGAAGGCCGGCGGCAAACAAAAGCCGCCGGGCCGTTCGAGGGGAGAGTGACGATGGCCGTCAGCGCCAACCGACTTGAGATTTTGCAGATCGCCGAGGCCGTCGCGCGCGAAAAGTCGATCGATCGTTCGATCGTCATCGCGTCGATGGAGGACGCGCTGCAGAAAGCGGCGCGCTCGCGCTACGGTCAGGAGACCGAGGTGCGCGCCGAAATCAATTCCAAGACCGGCGAGGTTCGCTTCTCGCGGCTGCTGCTCGTCGTCGAGGAGGTCGAAAACGACGCGACGCAGATCTCGCTCGCTGACGCGCGCAAGCGCAATCCGGCGGCGCAGGCCGGCGACTGGATTTCGGAAACGCTGCCGCCTTTCGACTTCGGCCGCATCGCGGCGCAGTCGGCGAAGCAGATCATCGTGCAGAAGGTGCGCGAGGCCGAGCGCGACCGCCAATATGAAGAATACAAGGATCGCATCGGCGAAATCGTCAACGGCGTGGTGAAGCGCGTCGAATATGGCAATGTCATCATCGACCTTGGCCGAGGCGAGGCCATCATCCGCCGCGACGAGATGATCCCGCGCGAAATGTTCCGCCCGGGCGATCGCGTCCGCGCCTATGTCTACGACGTGCGGCGCGAGCAGCGCGGCCCGCAGATTTTCCTGTCGCGCACGCATCCGCAGTTCATGGCGAAGCTGTTCAAGCAGGAAGTGCCGGAGATCTATGACGGCGTCATCGAGGTGAAGTCGGTCGCGCGCGATCCAGGTTCGCGCGCCAAGATCGCTGTGGTCTCGCGCGACTCTTCGATCGATCCTGTCGGCGCCTGCGTCGGCATGCGCGGCTCCCGCGTTCAGGCGGTTGTCGGCGAATTGCAGGGCGAGCGCATCGACATCATTCCGTGGTCGGCGGACGCCGCCACCTTCATCGTCAATGCATTGCAGCCTGCGGAAGTCGTCAAGGTGGTGCTCGACGAAGACAGTTCGCGGATCGAGGTGGTCGTGCCCGACGACCAGCTTTCGCTCGCCATCGGCCGGCGCGGCCAGAACGTGCGTCTCGCCTCGCAGCTTACCGGCTGGGACATCGACATTATGACGGAAGCGGAAGAGTCCGAGCGCCGTCAGAAGGAATTCATCGAGCGCACGAAAGTGTTCATGGGCGCGATCGACGTCGACGAAGTCGTTGGACGGCTGCTGGCTTCCGAGGGTTTCCGTTCGGTGGAGGAACTCGCCTATGTCGACCTTCCCGAACTCGCGTCGATCGAAGGCTTCGACGAGGACACGGCGGCTGAAATCCAGAATCGCGCGAAGAATTATCTGGAGCGCCTCGAGGCGGAGAACGAAGCCCGCCGCAAGGAGCTCGGCGTCGCCGACGAATTGCGCGAGATCGAGGGCCTCACGACCGCGATGTTGGTGAAGCTCGGCGAAAACGATGTGAAGACGATGGAGGATTTCGCCGGCTGCGTGCCGGACGACCTTGTCGGCTGGACCGAGAAGAAGGAAGGCGAGACGGTCAAGCACGAGGGCTTTTTCGAGGGCATCGATCTGTCGCGCGAAGAAGCCGAGGCAATGATCATGGCCGCGCGCGTGCGCGCCGGCTGGATCGAGGAGCCCGTTGCGGCGGCCCAAATCGAAACTGAGGTCGAGGCTGAAGCTGAGGCGCAAGACGAACGGCGGATTTGATCGAAGGCATGACGCGCGAGCCGCACGTTTCGGAGAGGACCTGCATCGTGACGCGCCAGCGCGGCGCGCCCGAGGCGATGATCCGATTCGTGTGCGGACCGGATGGCGCGCTTGCGCCAGACATCAAGTCGCGTCTGCCCGGCCGCGGGGTCTGGGTGACGGCGCGCGCCGACCTTGTCGAGCAGGCGGCGCGCAAGCGGCTGTTCGCGCGTTCCCTAAAAACGCAAGTCGATGCGGCGCCGCAACTCGCCGACGACGTCGATCGATTGCTCGAAGCCGATTGTCTTCAGATGCTGTCTCTCGCCAACAAGGCCGGCGCCGTCATGGCGGGCTTCGGCAAGGTCGCCGACTCGCTCGCGCAAGGCTCCGTCGGCGCGCTCATCGAAGCGAACGATGGCGGCGAAGACGGCAAGCGCAAGCTTGCCCAAGCGGCCCGCCGCGCAGGATCGACGGCGCCCGTCATCGGCCTATTTTCGTCGCCGCAATTGGATTTGGCGTTGGGCCGCACAAATGTGATACATGCTGCCCTCGCCGAGGGCGGGCCCACGACGGCTTTTGTTGCGCGATGCCGTCGACTCGCCGCCTATCGAGGCGTAAGCGTCGACGGCGCGACGGCGACGACGGACGACGAAATCGAAGCGCGGCCGAATGGCGGCGCGAAAAAAGGTTAACGGGTCTTAGCGACCCAGGATTGGGAACTGGATGAGCGAAGGCGAGAACAGCGGCGACAAAACTCTGACCGTCGCGCCGTCGAAGACGTTGCACTTGAAGCAGCGACCGGTCGAGCACGGCATGGTCCGCCAGAGCTTCTCCCACGGCCGTTCGAAAGTGGTCGTGGTCGAGAAGGTGAAGCGCCGCGCCCCCGGACACGTGGAGCCCGCAAAACCGGTCGGCGCACCGGCGCCGAGCGCCGCGCCCGCCGATGCGCCGTCAGCGGCCCCGAAAGCCTCGCCGAAAGCAGAGGCTCAGCGTCCTGCCGCGCGATCCGGCTCAGGCGTCGTGCTGCGGGCGTTGACCGACGAGGAGCGCGAAGCGCGCGCCCGCGCGCTGGTCGACGCCAAGTCGCGCGAAGAGGAAGATCGGCGCCGCGCCGAAATCGACTCGAAGGTTCGCGAGGAACGCGAGGAGCGCGAGCGCGCCGAACGCACCGCCGCCGACACGCGTAAGCGCGAGGAAGAAGAGCGTCTCGCGCGCGAAGCGGAATCGAAACGCAAATCCGAGGAAGAGGCGCGTCGCCGGCTGCCGCCGGAGGCCGCGGGACTTACGCCGCCGCGCGCCGCGCCCGGCGCCCTGGCGCCGCGTCCAGCCGCTGCGCGTGTCGCGGGAGAGGCCGAGCAGCCGCGCCGCGCGCCCGTGCGCCAGATTGGCGGCTTCGCGCCCCCGACCCCGCCGCGCCCGACGCCGTCTCGTGGCGGCGCTATGAAGGATCGCGGCCGGCTGACGGTCGCGACCGCCACAGCCGGAACCGACGAAGAGCGCACGCGCTCCGTCGCCTCTTTCAAGCGACGTCAGCAGCGTCTGTTCCGCGGTCAGGTGGAGCAGAAGGAAAAGCTCTCGCGCGAAGTGACGCTGCCCGAAACGATCACGATTCAGGAACTCGCGAACCGCATGTCGGAGCGTGCGGTCGACGTCATCCGCTTGCTGATGAAGCAGGGCGAGATGCACAAGATCAACGATGTGATCGACGCCGATACCGCCCAACTCGTCGCTGAGGAGATGGGCCACACCGTCAAGCGCGTCGCCGAGTCCGATGTCGAGGAAGGCTTGTTCGATACGCCTGACGCCGAGGCTGATCTTGAGCCGAGGCCGCCTGTCGTCACCATCATGGGCCATGTCGACCACGGCAAGACGTCGCTGCTCGACGCCATCCGTCAGGCCAATGTCGTCGCCGGAGAGGCTGGCGGCATCACCCAGCACATCGGCGCCTATCAGGTCACGTCGCCAGGCGGCCAGCCGGTTACTTTCATCGACACGCCCGGCCACGCCGCCTTCACGGCGATGCGCGCGCGCGGCGCCAAGGTCACGGATATTGTCGTGCTGGTCGTGGCGGCCGACGACGGCGTCATGCCGCAGACGATCGAGGCGATCAATCACGCGCGCGCCGCTCATGTGCCGCTGATTGTCGCCATCAACAAGATCGACAAGCCGGACGCGAAGCCCGAGCGCGTGCGCACAGAGCTGCTGCAGCATGAGGTGCAGGTCGAAAGCATGGGCGGCGAGACGCTTGAAGTGGAAGTCTCCGCCAAGCAGAAGACCAACCTCGACAAGCTGCTCGAAGCGATTTCGCTGCAGGCCGAGGTGCTTGATCTCCACGCCAACCCGAGCCGCGCCGCGGAAGGGTCGGTCATCGAGGCGCGTCTCGACAGGGGACGCGGTCCCGTTGCGACCATGCTCGTCCAGCGCGGCACGCTGCGCGTCGGCGACATCGTTGTCGCGGGAACCCAATGGGGACGCGTGCGCGCGCTGCTCGACGATCAGGGCGGTTCGCGTCAGGAGGCGGGACCAAGCTTCCCCGTCGAGATTCTCGGCTTCAACGGAACGCCGGAGGCCGGCGACCGCGTCGCCGTCGTCGAGTCGGAAGCCCGTGCGCGCGAGATCACGGAATATCGCGAGCGCCAGAGGCGCGACAAGCTCGCAGCGCGCGGCGGCTCCGCGCGCGGTTCGCTCTCCGACATGATGAGCCAGCTCAAGACGGCGGGCCGCAAGGAATTTCCGCTCGTCATCAAGGGCGACGTGCAGGGCTCGGTCGAAGCCATCGCCGCGGCGCTTGAAAAGCTTGGCACCGAAGAGGTCGGCGCGCGCGTCGTGCACGCCGGCGTCGGCGGCATTTCGGAATCGGACATCTCGCTCGCCGAAGCCTCCAACGCCGCGGTCATCGGCTTCAACGTGCGCGCGCACAAAGAGGCGCGCGAGGCGGCGGAGCGCGCCGGCATCGAGATCCGCTACTACAACATCATCTACAATCTCGTGGATGACGTGAAAGCGGCGATGTCCGGCCTGCTCGCGCCGACGCTGCGCGAAACGCTGCTCGGCAACGCGATGATCCTCGAAGTCTTCGACATTTCCAAGGTCGGCAAGGTCGCCGGCTGCCGCGTCACCGACGGCAATGTCGAGCGCGGCGCCAATGTGCGGCTCATCCGCGACAATGTCGTCGTGCATGAAGGCAAGCTCTCGACGCTCAAGCGCTTCAAGGACGAGGTCAAGGAAGTCACGGCCGGACAGGAGTGCGGCATGGCGTTCGAAAACTACCAGGACATGCGTCCTGGCGATGTGATCGAGTGCTACCGCGTCGAGGAAATCAAGCGAACGCTGTAGTCCGTTCGTCGCGATAATCGCCCGTCATTGCGAGGAGCAAAGCGACGAAGCAATCCGGGAGGGCCGCCTCACGGGCCTGGATTGCTTCGCTTCGCTCGCAATGACGATTTGTTTTGCAGGATCACGCAACCAAACAGCTGTCATGTCCAGAGCCCATCACTCTCACGCCGGCGCGCCCTCGCAACGCATGTTGCGTGTCGGAGAACTTGTGCGCCACGCTCTGGCGCAGATGCTTTCTCGCGGCGACATCAACGATCCCGTGCTCGAAAAGCATGTCGTCACCGTCTCGCGGGTGAAGATGAGTCCCGATCTCAAGCTCGCGACGATTTACGTCATGCCGCTCGGCGGCCAGGACGAGCCGGCGGTGCTTGCCGCGCTCGATCGTCACAAGCGATTTCTGCGCGGTGAGATCGCGCATGAAGTGAATTTGAAATTCGCGCCCGAGATCAGGTTCCGTATCGACGACACATTCGACAATGTGTCGAAGATCGACGCGCTGCTTGGCTCCGAACATGTGAAGCGCGATCTCGCCGGCGGCGACAACGCCGAAGAGGATGGCGTCAAGGAATGAGCAAGAAGAGATCGGACCGCGCCGTCGTCGACGGCTGGGTGGCGCTGGATAAGCCTGTCGGCCTCACGTCGACGCAGGCGGTGTCGCGCCTCAAGCGCATTTACAACGCCCAAAAGGCCGGCCATGCGGGGACGCTCGATCCGCTCGCCTCCGGCATTCTTCCCGTCGCCTTCGGCGAAGCGACGAAGACCGTGCCTTTCGTGCAGGATGGCGAGAAGGCCTACCGCTTCACCGTGCGTTGGGGCATTGAGACCAATACGGACGACTCTGACGGGCGCATGACGCGCGAGAGCGCTGCGCGCCCGGCGCCCGCCGCGCTCGAAGCCTTGCTGCCGCAGTTTACTGGCGAAATTTTGCAGACGCCGCCGCAATTTTCGGCGATCAAAATCGCCGGCGAGCGCGCCTATGATATCGCGCGCGAGGGCGAGCAGGTCGAATTGAAGCCGCGCGCCGTCAGGATCCATTCGTTGACGTTGATCGAGTCGTCTGCCGACGAGGCGACATTCGTCATGGAATGCGGCAAGGGCGCTTATGTGCGCGCGCTCGCCCGTGATCTCGGTCGAGTTCTGGGATGCTTCGGACATGTTACGGCCTTGAGACGCACGCGCGTCGGTCCCTTCGTCGAGGAAGACGCCTATACGCTCGACGAGATCGAAAATCAGAACATGGCTGGCGAGGCGCTGCTTTCGGTCGAGACCGGATTGGCCGAACTGCCTTGCGTCGTCGTCGATCGTGATGCTGCGGCGCGGCTGCGGCGCGGCGGCTCGGTGATTTTGCGCGGCCGCGACGCGCCGCATGAGGGCGTCGTCTACGCTGCTTGTGGCGGCGTGCCGGTCGCCTTCGGCGAGATCGTCCAGGGCGCGCTCGCGCCGGCGCGCGTCTTCAATCTGCCGTTCTAATGATGGCCCCGCGGGGCGGACACAAGGCAGCAAGCGTCAACTCCGGCAAGTGCTGATGCGCCGATGACGAAGCGGTCAATGTTTACGGCCGCTGTGGCGCCCGTCGAGAACTCGGCGATCAATCTCGGTTTGTGCTATGGGTTCCGAAGGTTCGCGCAGCATGACCCATCCGCCCAAAGTCCTCATCTTCGACTCCGGCCTCGGCGGCCTCACGGTCTTTGCCGAGATCGTCAAGCTGCGGCCTCATGCCGAATATCTCTATTGCGCGGACGACGCGGGATTTCCGTACGGGTCCTGGAAGGAACCGGAACTCATTGAGCGCGTAATGAAGCTCATGGAAGAGCTGATCGCCGATCATGCGCCGGACATGGTCGTCATCGCCTGCAACACCGCCTCGACGATCGTCCTGCCCCATCTGCGCGCGCATTGGCCGACCTTGCCCTTTGTCGGGACGGTGCCGGCGATCAAGCCGGCGGCTGAGCACACGCGGTCAAGGATGGTTTCGGTGCTCGGCACGCCAGGCACGGTGGCGCGCGATTACACGCAAAACCTCATTGCGCAATTTGCGGCTCACTGCTCTGTGACGCTTGTCGGATCCAAGCGTCTGGCGGGTTTTGCCGAAGGCTACATGCATGGCGAAAGGGTGAACGATGCCGACATCGTCGCTGAAATTGCGCCCTGCTTCAAAGAAGAAGGCGGCAGGCGCACTGACGCGATCGTCCTCGCCTGCACGCATTACCCGCTGCTTGTCGACGAGTTCAAACGCCTCGCGCCGTGGCCGGTGGAGTGGATCGACCCGGCGCCGGCGATCGCGCGGCGCGCGGATCACTTGCTTGGCGAGCGCTTCGGCGTCGATGCGGCGGGAGGCGCGCCGGCCTCCCGCGTCGCCATCTTCACGAGCGGCGCCTGTCCTTCGGCGCCACTCGCCGCAACGCTCGCACGCTACGGCCTCCTATGTGAGTTCGCCTCGACGCCGGCGTCGGAGCGCGCGTAATATTAGTGCGGCGCGTGGTCGAGTTTCGCCAAAGCCTCTTTGGCGTGTTTGACGCCACCCTTGGCGTTGCCCTTTTCGCCGAACTTGATCGCCTGTTTCAGATGAACGATGCCGGCCCGCACGAAGCGGTTCGACTTTTCCTTCTGCGCCGCCTGGGCGTGCTCCAAAGCTTGCTTCGCGTGTTCGACAAGCCCGTCGGCCTTGCCGTCCAATCCGGCGTCGACGGCCTGGCGCGTATGCGTAATCGCCTCGGCGACATGGTTTTCTTCAGCAAGGGCGATTGTGGGCGCGAAGAAAGCCGCAAAAGAAAGAGCGACGAAAGCGATCAGCGTTCTGCGTATCATGTTTCTCTCCCGAAAATCTCGACGTCCAATGTGGCTGAGCCTCGGCGTCAGCTCCGCCTTTTCAAAATTATGCCGATGGCGGCTTAAGCGCAAGCCCTTAAACGAGGTTTACGTTCAGCCCCCTATTCGCGTCAGGGCTTCGTCCGGTCGGTCAAGGTTTCAAGAAAGGCGACGATCGCGTCGATCTCTTTTTCGGTGAGTCGCGGCTTTTGG
>VGDT01000075.1 GCA_016869595.1 Alphaproteobacteria bacterium | reverse complement strand
CGCGAACGAAGGGTTACTCGTCTTCGCAACGAACAGTAGGATCGAGGCGTGCCGTCGGCCGAAATGCCCTTATCTTAAAGAAACGCCGAACGCATCGCACGAACAAATAAGAAAATGAAGCCTGCGGGATAGAATATGACGGTTGAACCCGACGGAACCAAATTTCAACGCGACAAGGCGGTTTTCGAACAAAACTGTCTACAGTTGCGCGCGCTTATCCAGGAGTTTCATAAGACACCCTTGATGTCTGCGACGCTGACCGGCGGTCTGCTGGCCGTGATGTCTGTCTTCAGGAACCACGACGAACAGTTTGAGGAATTCGCGGTCGTGGTATGCACCCTGATCGCGCTTTTCAACGCAATGATAGGCCTGTCTTGCATCCGGATTCGAGACGTGATGCAGTGCTATATCGAAAAGGCCTCGCTATTCAGCGAGGATTTTGGAGAGCGGGGCGGAAGGCCGACGAAGCCCATCCTGGCAGGGTTGGGTAACTTCTCGATCGCCATCGGATACGCCATCCTGATGTTCGTCGTCGCTTTGACGGCGATCGTTCTGCCCTTCGCCGCATATGGCTGCACCTGGTTCAACGCCCTTCCACTTATCGTCACCACACTTGGCCTTTCGCTTTGGTACGGTTCAGCGCATTTGCGTAACCGACAGGACTACGTCGATCCCGTCGTCGCCTTCTATAATAAAAAGGGGCGCGAGTACATCGAGGAAACTTTGCCGCTGGACCTGACGGACGTGATTGAACGTTTCGCTAAACATTTGCCGACCGGGGGTCGCGTATTGGATGTTGGGGCGGGCTCGGGGCGAGATTCTAAGTCATTTCTCGACAGGGGATACAAGGTGGTCGCTCTCGAACCATCAAAAGTGCTCGCTGTGCATCTTCGCGGGATCGAGGGCTTGGAGGTTCGTGAAGAAAAGGCGCAGAACCTTGAGGAGGTGGAAACATTCGATGGGATTTGGGCCTGCGCTTCTTTGTTGCACTTTGACGAGAAGGAGCTGGCCGGAGTCATGAAGCGCCTGTGCCGCGCACTTAAGCCAAACGGGCCGTTTTACACTTGCTTCAAAAATGGTGATGGAGTTAGGCTTCCCGCAAAGGATGGAATCCTGTTTCATGATATGACACCAGATCGGTTGAATAAGCTCGTTGCCGATAATGGCTTGAAAGTCATCGAGATGTGGAGCAACAAGTCACGTCTGCACGGAAGTAATGAGGCGCACTGGAATAATGTCATCGCTCGAAAGCCGTTTTGAACGGAATTAGATCGCACGCTTCAAGGAAAGCACCGCTTGCGCAATCAGGAGGGCTCCTTCGCGCGCCTGATCTTCGCTAGTGAAGCGACCGAATCCGATGCGCACGCACTCGCTAGCCTCTTCGGCGCTCAATCCTGTCGCTCGTAGGACGTGCGAGGGCTCGGGGATACCAGAGGAGCACGCAGCTCCAGTTGATATCGCGAGCCTTGGCTGCAAGTTCATAGTCAAGATTTCAGCGTCGATCCCGGGGATACGAATATTCAGATTTCCCGGATGCCCTTGTTCCCCTCCGTTGATTTTGAAATCCCTAATCCCTGCTCTCAGCGTTTGCAGGAACACTTCACGGTTTTTTTTCAGCGAGGCTCGATCAACGAACAGCCGGTCTTGCATGATGTCGGCTGCGTTGCCGAAGCCAACGCAAAGCGGAACGGGAAGCGTACCGGATCTCAGCCCGCCTTCTTGACCGCCGCCGTGGATGATCGGATGCAAGCGATCCCGTAGCGCACGCGAGACGTAGAGCGCTCCGATCCCTTTGGGGCCATAGAGCTTGTGGCTTGACAGGCTCATCATGTCGACGCCTAGACGATGGACGTCGATCTTCGAAGCAGTGATCGCCTGTGCGGCGTCGCTATGAAAGACTGCGCCCGTCCTCTGGCATAACCTTGAGACTTCCTCAATAGGTTGAATGGTGCCTATCTCGTTATTGACCGCCATTATCGACACTAGAGCGGTCTTATCGTCGACGAGGGCCTCAAGGGCATCGATGTCGACGTGTCCTGATGGTCGCACCGGGGCGTGGACGACCTCATAGCCAAGCCGGGAGAGATGACGCGCCGCCTGAATTACGCACTTGTGCTCGATTGCGCTGATGACGACGCGCGCCTTCGCGATCTTCGCATATGCGAGTAGTCCAAGGATAGCGAGGTTGTTGGCTTCCGTGGCGCCCGAAGTGAAGACGATTTCGTCGGCGTCGGCACTGATCATGTTGGCGATCGACCGCCGAGCCTGTTGCACAGCGTCATCAGCCCGCCACCCGAAGGCGTGCTTCGTTGAGTGGGGATTCCCAAACTCGATTCCCCAATAAGAAGACATCGCCTCTATGACGCGCGGATCCGCCGGGGTCGTCGCCTGATAATCAAGATAGATCGGTTCCGCTTCGCTGTTTGCCATCGGCAGCCCGTCCCACTGGCGGTCGCCGCCAGTCGCTTGACCCTTGCTTGACGGCAATCTAGGCTCAACTGGAGCAAATCGCCAGTGAGGGCAGCGTCTTGAAGAGCCTCCTCGACATTAAAGATTATCGACTGCAATTCGCAGGACACGAAACCTTCACACTGCGATATGGATGGCTCAAGAAGGTTTTCGATGCAGTTCTCAAAGCAAAGGAATCCCGTGTTGCTGATCCGTCCACAATATTCACCGACAGCAGGAGCATAGCTGACTTCGGGGTTGGCAAGAACATGGTGCAGTCGATGCGCCATTGGGCCATCTCAACCGCGATCATTGACGATTCTACCTTATCCGCTACGCCGCTCGGACGAATCATGTTCGCGCCGCGGGGCGACCCATATCTGGAGCATCCGGGATCGCTTTGGCTTCTCCATTGGCACCTCGCGGCGCTGCCGGGCCGCGCCACTACTTGGCATTGGGCCTTCAACGAATTCAATGAGCCGACCTTCGACCGCGATCTGCTGGTTTCGAGGCTGATGACGAGGATCGATCTCCTTCGCGAAGCGGGCCGGATGAAGGAGTCCAGATTGAAGGAAACGACGGTCCGCCGCGACGTCGAATGCTTCGTCCGGACCTATCTGACCAAGTCTTCCACAGGAAAAGGCCTGCACGAGGAGAACCTCGAGTCGCCCCTATCGGAACTCGCCCTGATTCAGCCGATGGGCGTCGGTGGCGGCTTCCAGTTCCGACGCGGACCGAAGCCGACGCTGCCGAACGAGGTTTTCCTTTACGGACTGGTCCGCTTCTGGGCCGAACTTTACAAGACCCGGCGCGAGTTCTCCGTCGAATCCCTGACACACGAACCGGGTTCGCCGGGGCGTGTCTTTCTGCTCGACGAGGAATCCGTCGCCGAGCGCCTTGCGGAGATGTCTGACCTAACGTCGGGGGCGGTCCACTGGGACGAGAGCACGGGCCTGCGGCAGGTCTACGTCAACGATCCTTCCGCGATTGAGCCGCTCGATCACATCCGGAAGCTTTACGAAGCCACCCTGCACGCGAGGGCCGCCTGATGCAGAGCCTTTCCGAATTTATCCGGGTAGGCCGCCGGTTCCAAAAGGCTGTTCGCGTCGACGTCGACAACGCCGACGACGGAGCCTTGGAAGGCTACGTCTTCTCGCCGTCCGCCGCGCAGATATTGAAGCAGATGGCCGCGCAGGTCGCCGAAACGGGGCAAGGTGCCTTCACTTGGACAGGCCCCTACGGCGGAGGCAAGTCGAGCCTCGCACTCGTCCTTGCCGCGCTTCTTGGCCAAGACGCCAAAAAGAAGAAAGTAGCGCGCGCCCTCGTCGGCGCCGGCGCCGCGGCGCAAATCGCCAGGCATCTCGAGGCCGGGGGCAAGGGCCGTATCGTCATCCCCGTAATAGGACGCAGAGCCGACGCCGATGTGGCGATCATCGAAGCCGTCGCTCAGCACGCTCCAAGTGGGAAGCGCCGGCGCGGGAAGACGGCCATCGACATCCTTCGCTGCCTCGCCGAGGAGCCCGCAGGCGTGCTTCTCGTCATCGATGAGATGGGCAAGTTCCTCGAACATGCCGCCCGGGGGGGAGAAGGCGACGTCCACTTCTTCCAACAGCTCGCAGAGGAGGCGTCCCGCTCCAAGGGCCGACTGCTGGTCGTTGGCATCCTTCATCAGGCGTTCGATGATTACGCCAATAAGCTCGCGCGGGAGATGAGGAACGAGTGGGCGAAAGTGCAGGGGCGCTTCGCCGACATTCCGCTGAACATCGCTGCGGAAGAACAGATCGAACTCATCTCCCGGGCAATGGAGGTTCCCGACGACAAGCGGCCCGACGCGAAACAGGCGACGGCATTCGCCTTGGCGACGAAACGCCCGCGCGGGGAGGATTTGGACGGCTTTGCGGACCGCCTTCACAAGTGTTGGCCGCTCAGCCCCGCCGTCGCTAGCCTGCTCGGCCCGATTTCGCGACGCCGTTTCGGCCAGAGCCAACGTAGCATTTTCGGCTTTCTGAATTCCGGAGAGCCCTTCGGATTCCAGTCCTTCCTCCGCGAGACGACAGATGGGGGCGCCGCGTTCCACTTGCCGCAGTTGTGGGACTATCTCCGAGCTAACCTTGAGCCTTCCATCCTCGCCTCCCCTGACGGGCATAGGTGGTCCTTAGCGGTCGAGGCTTTGGAACGGTGCGAGGTGCGCGGCGGTGACGCCGAACATGTAGCCGTGGTGAAGAGCATCGCCCTCATCGACCTTTTCAAGGAGCGGTCGGGCCTGAGCGCGTCGCAGGCGCTCTTGGAGGCGAGCCTGCCATCGCTCAAACCTAAGCGCATGTCCGGCGTCTTGAAGGCGCTCACGGACTGGTCGATCGTCATTTTCAAGAAGCACTTGGGGGCCTACGCGATCTACGCCGGCAGCGATTTCGATATCGAGGACGCCGTCCTTGAGGCGCGCGCCAAGATGACCGGACTGGACTTCGGTCGCTTACGCTCCGTCGCGATGCTCCAGCCGATCCTCGCCAAGCGCTTCTACCACCAAACCGGCTCGTTGCTCTGGTTCGACGTCGACATAGCGCCGCTTTCATCCGCGGTGGAGACGATCCGGAACTACAAGCTAGCGAACGGCTCGACCGGGCTGTTCTTACTCCTCATCGGAACCGAGGCCGAGAACGACTCGAAGGCGAAGCGCATCGTCCGGGCGGCGGCGGAAGTCGAATGCGGCTTCCCATTCGCTATCGGCTGCTCTCGCGACAATTTTTCGATACGGGAAGCAGCGTTCGAACTGCTGGCGCTCGAAACAGTCCGAGCCGGACGCTCGGAGTTGAACGGCGATTCCGTCGCGCGACGTGAGGTCGGCGCCCGTATCGCTCGCGCCGTCGCGGAACTTGAGGACAGGCTTCGCGAGGCGTTCGCCTCGGCGCAATGGAAGTCCAATGTGGAAGGGGTGGATGCGACCGTCGTGAACCTCCGCGCCGGCGCGGCGTGTCTGAACATCATGGCGTCGCAACTCGCCGGCGCATGGTTCCATATGAGCCCCGTGATCCATAACGAACTGCTCAATCGGATCAAGCCGTCGAGCAACGCGAACGCCGCGCAGAAGGCGCTCTTACGTGCGATCGTCGAACATCCACGCGAGGAAAAGCTGGGCATTGATGGCTATCCCGCCGAGGGGGGTCTCTACGCCGCGCTCATTGAGCGTCCCCACTTGCATCGGCGGGACCCGGACGACCCCGCAGCATTCCGATTCCTGCCACCGCCTTCCGACGACGAGAGCAGGCTCGCGAACCTGTGGAAGGTCGCGGAAGACATGATCCACGGCGCGACTGGAGCGCAGGTGTCGATGGCCGACATTTTCTCGAAATGGAGGGCAGCGCCCTACGGCGTGCGGGACGGCCTCCTTCCGGTGCTTGGTGTCGCCTTCGTCATGTCGCGACTTGAGCACCTCTCGATCTATCTGGACGGCGTTTATCAGGTACGCATGACGACGATGATCGTCGATAGACTGATGCAGGACTGGGACGCGGTCAGGCTCCGTTGGAGTGAATTGTCGGAACTGCAGCGTTCGGCGTTGAGCGGTCTTGCCGATATCGTCGCCGCGAATGGCGGCTTCGATCGGGAGTCTGCATGCCGGGCGCCCACGCCGCTGGATATCGCCAAGGGGCTTGTCCGCTTGGTGAACGAGCTTCCGCCGTGGGTGCTGCGGACCGCAACCCTTCCATCCGGCGCCGCCCAGGTCAGGAACCTCGGCAAGACGGCGAACGACCCTAACAAGTTCCTTCTCGACGACCTCCCTTCCGTTATCGGGGGCGAGGCCGATCGCGGCGATCCTTCCAAACTGGCCGCGTTCGTGGGGGAAGGCGTCGCGGCGCTTCGCGCCGCCTATCCGACGTTGATGGGTGACCTGGAGGCCGTCATGCTCAAGGAGCTGCGGGTGAAGACGGCGACGCCGGAAACGGTCGCCGATCTGAGGAACCGGGCGAAGACGGTCCGCGGCCTGACCGGCAACTATCGCTTGGACGCCTTCGCCACCCGACTCATGACTTACGATCTCGCCAAGGACAAGGTCGAGCCGATCGAGGGCATCGTAGCGCTCGCCGCGAACAAGCCGACGCGTGATTGGTTGGACCGCGACGTCGACCATGCGCGGATCGAGTTGGCGGCGCTGGCGCAGGAGTTCGTAAAGGCCGAAGGATTCGCCCACGTGAAGGGACGCAAGGACCGTCGGCTGAGCCTGGCGATCTACTCATCCGACCCGCGCAAGGACGCCCCGGTGCGCGCCGAGGCTGACATTACCACCGAGGAAAATCTCGAAGTAGCGGCGTTGGCCGCGGAGATTCTAGCCCTTCTTGAAGGCAAGGGGATAAGCCGCGACGCGAAGCTCGGCGTCATCGCCGAGGTCGGCGCGAAGCTGGCGGAGCCGAGGGATCTCGCGCGACCGGTCAAGGCGAAGAAGAGGAAGATCGCATGATCGAGCGGCACGTCTTGGGCCTGTCGGGCGGGCGCGACAGCGCGGCGCTCGCCATCTTCATGCGGCAGAACTATCCGGAAATCGACATCGAGTACTTCTTCACCGACACCGGCAAGGAGCTGCCGGAGGTTTACGAATTCCTCGGACGGCTCGAGGGTTTCCTCGGCAAGCCGGTGATCCGGCTGAACCCGGACCGGGATTTCGATTTCTGGCTGACGCAGTACAAGAGCTTCCTACCCTCTCCGAAAACCAGGTGGTGCACGCGACAACTCAAGATCCGGCCTTTCGAGGAATGGGTGCGTCCGTCATTGATCGCTGGCGATGAGGTGACGAGCTACGTCGCGATCCGTGCCGATGAGGACTATCGCGAGGGCTACTCGTCGACCCACCCCAACCTCCGCGTCCGCCTGCCGTTCAGGGAATCTGGGATCGACAAGCCCCGCGTCATCGAGATCCTGGAGGCCTCCGGTGTCGGGTTGCCCGATTATTATCGTTGGCGCTCCCGCAGCGGCTGCACCTTTTGCTTCTATCAGCAGAAGATCGAGTGGGTGCGGCTTATGGAAGAGCACCCGCAAGAGTTTGAGGATGCTAGGAAATATGAAAAGACCGCGATCGAGCACGGCTCCCCCTTCACTTGGTCGCAGGGGGAGTCGCTGGAAGAGATGGCGCGCCCGGAGCGCATCGCGGAGATCCGCGCCGACCACGAGCGGCGCCTCGAGCGCCTACGCGGCAGGATCAGGCCGAACCCCTTGCGCGCAACGCTCGAGATGATGGACATCGACGCTATTTACGGACAAGCCAAGGCGTGCATCGCCTGTCACCGATGATTCTCCAGAGAACCGCCTAGTCTGAAGCGTTTCCTTCGTCCGTCGGGTGGTGAAGGTTGTCAGCCGCGACAGCCACGGCGAGATCCGTCGCCTTCGGCTCACCTTCTTCTATGTCAGTTTTTGTTGTTTCAGACTCCTCGGAGGAGCCGGCTGCCATAGCAACGGAAGCAAGTCGCTTCAGGGCCGCAGCTGGCGTCTCTACGCGCCCGAGGCTGGCGCGCAGATGTTCCTTGCACGCATCAATTGTCTCGGCACGTTTCTTGGCGACTTCGGTCTCGACTAGCAGTTTGATCTCATCTTCTGATTTCCCGCTGGCCCTCGCGGTCATCTCAAGCAACTCGACGGATCGCCTGAACTCGGGCGTTCCTTGGGCAGTCCTTACCGCTGCTTCGAAATACCGATTTCTGAGTTGCTCAACGGCACTGAGGATATCGGATAAGGATG
>VGDT01000074.1 GCA_016869595.1 Alphaproteobacteria bacterium | reverse complement strand
CGTGGTCTCCGTTCCAGCGCGTCAACGCTGGAATCATTCGGGTTGAGGAACCCGGAGACTACGCCAACCAATTTCCAACCACCTCCGCGACGGGACCTCGGTCATGAGCCTAGCATTTCAGCAAGGCGACCTGTGCAAGCGCGGGTTCATTGTCCGACGATGACCACCCTGTCCACAGCGCGCAAATTTCCAAACAATCGCCAGCCGATTGAGTTACCCGCAATTCTATGAGGCCGGAGACAACTTCTAGTCGGGGAAGAAAGGCGCGCAACCGCGCACGGCCGGCGCCCATGTGAATTGCGACATCGAGCTTTCTATCGCCACAGTAGAGTTCAATCGGCAAAGAGTCTCCTTCAAATTCATCTTTCAATTCGAGCTCCACCCACGACGCGCCGCGGCTTCCGACAATGGCCGGCAAAGCGAGCGACCCACGCGAGCGAAGGGGTTCGGAGGGATAAATCTCCCTACCCTCACGGCGACCCCATTCGACGTAATGCAGCAAGGGATTCAACCGCCAGCTCCGCACGTCCGGATTGGCGTCCAGATATCGCCGTCCCGAAAAATTCGGACCTGGGTCAAACGCGCCGTTCGCTCCGAAATGAAGGTAGTGGTCGAGCGGATTCGCGCCCGTATCTCGCAATTCAGGCGCACTATCCAAATACCAGTTCGTATCGAAGAAGGGATTAGGGTTGTATCCCTTGCGGAAGCCGTAACGGTCGTAATGCCGGAAGGGCTCCAGGCCGCTCGCTGCGACCTCCGGGTATTCCGCGATATACCATTCGGCGTCGAACAACGGATTGGCGTTTGCCCAGGGCAACCATTTGTAAAGAGGCGACCGGCGGCCGGCGAACAGACTTCTCACAGAACTTACGATACGCGTCGCAAATTGCGGCCAGTTCATCGCAGGCCGAGAAATCAACAGGCTTTGCCCATCGGAAAATTGCCCGCGCACAGATAGGCGGCGGTCGAGGACGCGCGCTTCCGGAGAAATCTGGATATGCTGATAAACCACGCACGCTCGGACGTCGCCCAGATCAATCGTGCAGAGTTCTGGCGCGTCGTCATCCTTCTTTGCCTCAACTGTCCAGGCAATCGTCTCGTCACCGTTGTCCACGCGCTGATGAATCTCGACGCCGCCCGTAGCGCATTTTGGCTCAGCTCTTCCAGCAGCCTTGGACGACGTGATGATCTTTCCGTGAAACCGCCGGTCGAGAATGAAAATGTTTGACGATCCATCGGATGGTGCGGCTGAAAGGCCTGCCGCCTTCTGTGCAACCTCTGCGATGCGCGCCAACTCGCTTACGATCCCTTCCGCATGAACGAGCATGATCCGAGCGAGTAGCCATCCATCGACTTTCAGGAGCGGCGCCTGACGGCGCGCAATCAGGCAATCAGCGAGACGCGTCACAAGGCTTGAACCCCGATCCTCCAAACGCGCCAACTCATCGACGCCCGCGAGCGCTTCGCCGCCAATATAGCTCCTGATGAACGCATTCGCCCCGCGTACGGCGGGGGTCCATTCGACGAGACGATCTGCAGGTTCGCTTGTTCTTCCGGAAGGCGAGACATTCAGCGCCCGATCGCCAATCAGCGAATGGAAAAGAGCGTTCATGGCGCCGACGGATGCCGCGCCCGCCCCTAATCTTTCGGCAAGCGAAGCCGAGGCGGCCGAAGCGCGCATCCGAAGATCAGCCGACTCTAAGAGACGTTCGATCGCATCGGCGAAAGCGCCCTCCTCGTCGTGCGCCTCGAGCTCGGCGTAGCCGCCGATAATCGCCACGGCTAAGGATCTCGTCGTCACGACCGGCATTCCCTTCGCCAGCGCCTCAACCAATTCGTAGGACGTTCCATCGTAGGAAGAGTCCAGTACGACAACGACCTTCGCCGCAGCGTAAAGTGGGTCGCGATCGCCGACTGGTCCGATGAAGAACAGATCGTCGAAATGGGGCAATGCTTTTTCATCTACGTCGCCAACAACGATCATCGATCTTTGACGCTGCGAAAGGAATGGCTCGTAAATCCGCTCCAAGAACCAGCGCAAATCTTCGGTTGCAGACGACACAATGAGAATATCCACCGAATCGAGCGCCTTCAGCCGCCTATAGCGGCTCGATTGCGCGAGGACCGGCTTCATGTCGATTCCGAACTCCGGTCGATAGGGATCTGCGCTCGCCACGAGTTCGAAACCATTTACTGGCCCCGCAAGATCACCCAACCTTGGGGCCTGAGATGCGCAGGGGAACGCATAGTGGCTATTGGAATGCGAAACTCCGCGCGTGCGCGCCTCCTCAGCCTGTCTAGCGGTCGCGAAAAGCAGGATCGCCTTATTCGCCTCCGCAGCGTCGGGACCGTCCGCTCCCGCTTCGTAAACCGCTGGCGACTCGCTTAAGCCCAGCGCATCGACAATGCGCCGATCAAGCCCATACGACAGATAGACGCACTCTGGAGCGCAATTGGAGAGGATGGAAGCCAGCTCGTCACGATGCTCACCGATGGCTTGATCCGCGCTCATGATGAAGACGCGCTCCAGTGCAAAAGGCCGAAGCGCGTCGGCGAGGCGGCTGCGAGTCGCGCTTCCTTCCGCGTCGCCACTCATCAACAGCAACGCCATCACGCGGTAACCGGCGGCATCAAAATACTGCAGCCGGTGAAGCGATGCGCCAGCGCGTCCATTAGCGATAGCGACGCCGTCCAGGATCGTCAGCACGACCGGTGACGTCCGCAGCTCCGCATCGACTACGCAATTCCGAACGAAATACTTGGCCAAGGCGGCAGGATCGGCGGAAGCAATGGCTTCCGCCTGCCGCGCCTTGGCCCCAGCGCTGAGCGCGTCGAAGCGGTCGACCGCTTGTGCAAGCGCGGGGCCCAGTTCGTGAGGGCCAGCGTAGCAAACCGCATTGCCAACATCGACGCGGCTTCCCATCCAGGAGCCGTGCGTCGTCACGACAACTTTGCCGGCGGCCAGCGCCTCGATTAGCACGCTCGATGAGCGGCAACGATAGCTGACCGCCGAATAGGGAAGGATCATGATGTCGGTCTTCGCGATGAGCTCACAATATTTTTCAGGGTCTACGACCTCCTTGACGAGTCGAACCTTGTCCTCGAGCCCCCATTCGTTGAGATATGCCTCCAGCTTCTCCTGATATTCCAAGAGCCCCGGTTCGCTTCGCAGACTTCTTTCGCTGCATTGGAGAGCGAAATGGAGTCGATCGGTCGCCACATAATTTTCTGTCAGGAAAGCGATCGCATCCAACAGATCGGTGTATCCCTTCTCGCTTCGCGCCGTGCCAAGATAGGACGCGACCAATGGACGAGACAAAGATTTTTCATTTCGCGCATCGGCAAGCGCGGAAAGAATCCGCGTCAAATCAACCGGTATCGGGCAAATGCCGACGGGCGTTCCGAATAATCTGGAAAACTCCGCCGCCAATCGCTCCGTGTCGCTGTGAAAACGAAGCTTGTCGCGCATGACTTTCGAACGCGAGAGCGCGTTTACATGTCGGATGACGCGGCCCATGCGACATTGGAAGACGCCTGGATCATAACGCAGAACGATATGGAATGTCGGCAAGTTCCGGTCTGGCGGCAGCATCCCTAGATAATCGAGCGCCTCGACAAGCTCGACGAAATGACAAGTGTGCACGAGGACGAGATCATGCGCCCCCAGCCGGAGCGGCGCGAGGGCGCGCTCCAATTCGAAGCCGAAATGGCCTTCGCCATACTGCAAAAGATTGCGCGCCGCCGCCTCCCCTTCCGTATAACTGAAATGCAACTCCATCGCGTACGGCGCCGAGCGGGACTCTATTGGGAAACGCTTGTTCCACAGAACGGTGACGTCGTCTCCCGCTTCATGTGCCGCGAGCGCGAGCGCGTTGGTATAGGTCTGAAAGTGACCTTCCGCAGAGACGGCGTTCTGATCGACGATGACGAACTTGCGCTTCATCCAGTGATCGCTCCCTGCGTTCGCGGACATGGCCGCGCTCGCTCAATACGCATCGCGCGACGCGGATCGCAGATTAGACTTCTAGCATGGCGGAAACGCGCGCGCCGATTGCAAGCGACGACGTCAGGCCGGGACTCTCGATGCCATAAAGCGCGACCAATCCCGCCACGCCATGCGCATCGGGACCCTGCAAAAGAAAGTCCGCGTTATGCGCTCCCGGACCACAAAGTTTCGGGCGCACGCCGGCATAGCCGGGCTGGAGCGATCCATCTGCGAGTTCTGGCCAGTAGCGGCGGATCGAGGCGTAGAAACTTTGGGCGCGCTTCGGGTCGACGGCGAAATCGACCATGTCGGGATCGTTCGACGTGAGCCATTCGACATCTGGGCCGAAACGCATGGCGCCGGCCAGATCGAGCGTCAGATGCACGCCGAGACCGCCTTGCACAGGCACGGGATAGATCAATCGGCTGAAACGCTGAACGCCCGGGTAAGAGAAATACGAACCCTTGGCCAAGAAGAGCGGCGGAGCATGCTCGCGCGCGACGCTGTCGATCGTCGCGGCCACAGCCTGATTCCAGGGTCCCGCCGCCAAGACGAGCGTGCGCGACGAGACTATTAAACTGCCCTTGGCTGTCTTAACTTCGATTTCGAAACGCCCCGCCCCGATTTGACGCCCTCCAACGACGCGATGCTCGAGCAGAACTGCGCCGCCCGCCTCCTCAATTTCTCCAACCAGAGACAGCATAAACTCATGCACGTCGATGATGCCGGACTCGCGCACATGCAAGGCGAGCGTGGCGTTCAGCGAGGGCTCCAACCGCATCGCCTCTGCGCCTTCTAGAACGACTACGCCCTCGACGCCGTTCGCTTCGGCGCGATGGGACAGCGCGAGGATTTGCGGCGTCTCCTCATCGCTCGTGGCGACGATAAGCTTGCCGCATTTGCGATACGCGACCTTGTGTTCCTCGCAGTAGGCATAGAGCCGTCTGCGGCCTTCGATGCAGAGACGGTGCTTGAGGCTGTTCTGCTCGTAATAGATGCCGCTATGGATGACCTCGCTGTTGCGCGACGAGATCCCGCAGCCGACGCGCGACCCGGCCTCGAGCACGAAGGCCTCGCGCCCCCCGCGCGCGAGCTCGGCGCCGATCGCGAGCCCGACGACCCCGGCGCCGACGATCAGATGCTCGACTTCGACCCTCTCCGTCATCCGCGCGCTCGCAAACTTCAGGATCGATTTTCGTATTCGAGACGGTAGAGCCGCGCGAAGCCCTCGACGAGGCCGTAGCGCGGCCGCCAGCCGGTGCGCTCGAGGAAGCGCGAGGAATCCAGAACCTTGTAGCTCGCGCCCGTGAACGAGGCCGGTGGCGAGACGATCTCGGCCTTCCAGTCGAGCGCCTTGAGGATGGCCGCTGCCGTTTCGCCGACCGTGACCGGCGCATTGGCGGCGCAATTGAGGATCTCGTTCTCGAAGGCGGCGTCCGCCGCGAGCATCGCCTCGATCTGATCCTCGACATAGAGCGCCTCCCGCACCGCGCCCGGATAGCCCCACACCGAGAACTCGGTCTTCCCGCTTCGCTTCTCCTCGACTGCGCGATGCAGCATCGCGCCGAGAAAATGGCTGCGGTCGGCCTCGTGGTGGTCATGGGGACCATAGAGCGTCGCGAGAATGCAGTGCAGATGCCGCAGGCCATATTGCTCGGCGTACGACCCGGCGCCGATCGCCAGCACCTGCTTGGCGAGGCCATATCCTTTGACCGACGGGTGGAGCGGCCCGGTCTGATAATCCGCCTCTGTCAGCGGCGAATCCTTCTCCGGATAGGCGCAAGAGCTCCCGGTCGAGACGAGTTTCGCCTGTGGCTGAAACAGCCGCCAGGCCTCCAGGACGTTGAGGTGAATGCGGGCGTTGATGGCGAGGAGCTCTCCCTGCAAGCCGTATTGCGAGGCGCCCGTGCGCTGGCGCGTCGCGACGTGAAAGATGCGCGCGACCTGCGGCGCCGCGCGAAACAGGCGCTCGACATCGGGCCAGTTGGAGAGATCGCCATCGGCACGACCGATGCGCGCGACCCGCCGCCCGCGCGCAGTGAGATAGTCTTCGAGATTCCTGCCGAGGAATCCGTTGGCGCCGACGATTAGATCGTCAGCCTCGTTTGGCGAGCGCATCAATGTACCACGCGATCGTAGGCGCAAGGCCTTCTGCAAGGCTGGCGAAACATGTCTTCCCCGTCGCCTCGACGACGGTCGCATTGGGAGAAACGCGGGCGGCGACGCCGTCGACCGCCTCTTCCTTCGCAACGATCGGACGCCCGTCGCCGATGAGCGAGAGAATTATCTGCGCGAGCTCGAGGAGCGTGTGAGTGCGGCCCGAGCACAGATTCATGGCCTTCGTCTCGCCGCGCCAGACGAGCGACGTCTCGAAGACGTCGCACACGTCCTCGACAAAGACGAAGTCGCGACGAACGGCGGGCGAGCCCTTGATCACGAAGGAATCCCCCGGCGCGAGCGCGCGCATGACGAAGGCCGGCAGCACATGCGCATGCGCGGGATCAAGGCTATCGTGCGGACCATAGGGGTTGGACAGACGGAACGAGATCGTCGAGACCCCGAAGCGATCGCGATAGAGCCCGGCGAGAATCTCGCCCCAGCGCTTCGACCAGGCGTAGAACGTTTCATTAGGATTGGGCGGCGCGTTCAGATCGACCGCGCAACGATCGTCGAGGAGATCGATCCCGGCCGGATAGACCGCGACGCTCGACGCCCGGCGCACTTCCGAGAGGCCGCGCTCGACGCAGAAGCGATAGACGGCGTCGGCCATCATGGCGTTCGCCGAGAGTATGTCGGACTGCGCCATCTGGAACCGGCTCGCGTCATAGCGCTGCGCCGCCAGATCAACGACGACCGTGTCGGAAGGAAGCGATCCGATCTCGCGAAGATGGTCCATCGCCACGCATTCGTTCGCGCCCGCCACCGGCCCGCCAGAGCGGCTCACCGCCACGATGCGCTGGATGTTGCGCGACAGGCGCTCGACCAGATTGCGCCCGACGAAGCCTGTCGCGCCGAAGACGACGACCGCCTCAACCATAGGCCTCGCTTTTCAGATCGGCGGCCGTCAGCACGCGCAGCTCTGGCACCGGCACGATGAACGCGCCGCCGGCCTCGAGATAGGCCCGCTCCTTATTAAGGATCTCGTCGATGAAATTCCACGCGAGCAGAAGATAAGCTTCGGGACGCTCCACCGTCGTCTCGTCGACGATGGGAATGCGCGCGCCCGGAATCATTAAGCCGAATTTGAGCGGGCTCCGCTCTACGGCGAGTTGCACCAAACTCGTGTCTATGCCGAAGGAATTGAGGAGAGTTGCGCCCTTAGCGGGCGCCCCATAGGCATAGACGCGCTTGCCGGCGGCCGCGAATTCGCCCAGCAGCGCCAGTAGATCGCGCTGCAACTTGTGTACGCTCTCGGCGTATTTCACATAGGTCGCGAACTCGCCATAGCCCCGCTCGCGCTCCTCGCGGCGAAACGCCGAGACGCGCGAAGCAATCGGACGCGAGCCCTTATGGGCGACATGCGCCTCCAGCGAACCGCCGTGAATGGGGACAAAACGCAGGTCGAAGACTTCAAGCCCATGCATCGCGAACAAAGCTTCGAGCGACTTCAACGTGTAATAGCACAAATGCTCGTGATAGATCTGGTCGAATGCTGTGTTCGCGATCATTCCGCCGAGATAGATCGCTTGCACGCAGAAGACGCCGTCCGCCTTCAAGAGCTTCTTCACGCCCTCGACGACGCTGTGCAATTCCTCAAGATGGAAGAACACGCCGGCCGCGGTCACCAGACTGGCCTGGCCATATTTCTCAAGGATGATCTGGCCGGTCTCCTCGTTGAAGAACCGCACCAGCGTCTCGACGCCCGCTTCCTTCGCCAGAGCGGCGACATTGGCAGCCGGCTCGACGCCTACCATGCGTAATCCAAACGGCCGATACTGCTTCAGCCAAGTGCCATCGTTGGAGCCGATGTCGACCACGAGGTCCGAGGCCTTCAGCCCATAGGTTTCGACCAGGCGCCGCGACGTTTGCCGGAAATGTTCGACGAGCGTGTCGGTCGTGCCGGATACGTAAGGGTAATCTGAGAACATATTCTCCTTGGGGATCGTATGGTCGATCTGAACCAAGGAGCAGGTGTGACAAAAACCGGCGCGCAACGGGAAAACTGGCTCGCGACGATCGGCGAGGGCCGGCGGAATCAGACGGTTGC
>VGDT01000073.1 GCA_016869595.1 Alphaproteobacteria bacterium | reverse complement strand
GCCTCGAGCTGCTCGATAATGTTCATAACGTAAACTCCTGCCGTTTCGTCTTAGCTACAAGGCCGACGAGCGTTTCGGGACGCTGTTCTAGTTGAGGCCCGGTCCATAGCGGAAAGGCGGCCGCTTGTCGAGCCGCCCGGCTGCGACAAGCGTCGGGCCCGGGCAGGCTCGGAAAAATACCAGGGCGCGCCAAAAGACTTTCTTATTCGCGGTGTTATATAGTCGCCGCTTGAGGGGCGGCGTGGGGGCGCCGGCGTTTCAAGTCATGGAGGAACGCGAAATGACCCAGCAGGAAGAGCTGCGTAGCGAAAGCGTGAAACCGAACGGCGCAGCGGCGGAAGTTGCTGCTGAAGGCCCGCGGCGGCTGGAAGATTTCACCGAGGCGCGCGACAAGATCTTTGACTGTCTGCAGGACGCCAACCGCTGCTGGATGGCGCGCATGCAGCAGGAGGCGAGCATGACGGCGGAACTTGCCTCGAAGCTGACGTCGTCGCGCTCCCTTTCCGAGACCGCCACGGTTCTACAGGACTGGACGAGCAAACACATCGAAATGACCACTGAGGACACGCGCCGTCTGTTCTCCGACGCGCAGCAGATGTTCGATGCTGGCGCGCGCTTCTGGACAATCTCCGCGCAACCTCCGAGCCCGGAAGCCGCCGGACGGTTCATGTCCTAATGGCCGCGACGCGGAAGCCCTGGCGGCTTCCGCTCATTTCATGCCCTCGTCGTCGCGATCGAGCGTGAAGCCGACTTTCAGCACCACCTGATAATCGGCGACGACGCCCTTATTGATATTGCCGCGTATCTGCACGACTTCAAACCATCGCAAGTGCCGCAAAGTTTCGCCGGCGCGCTTGAGCGCCGCCGCGACGGCGTCCTCGACGCTATCCGGCGATGTTCCGACAAGTTCAACAACCTTATAGACATGGCTTTCCATATGAAGCTCCCTCGATTCAAACTTTTGATGCGTGGCCTGCAATAGGTAGGCCATTCCTGGCGACAGCGTAGCGTCAGCTCAATTTGTCGCCGAAAAGAAATTCCATCGCGCGATCGAGCCTGATGTGCGGCAATGGCAGGGGCTTGCGGTCGGCGCCGAGCGTGGCGACCGGCGGCCGGAATTTCAAAAAGCGGAACTCAGCCTCTTCCTCGGAAACGGCGAGCGCCTCGCCACGGAAAACGTCGCGCGGATCCGCCGGGAGCTCGCCAGGGAAAATGGCGCCTTCCGCCACGCCGTCAAAGATCTCATGGCCAATGTGTTCGCCAGCGGCCGGCGTGCCGACGATGGCGGAGAGCTGTTCGCCTTCGTGACGCACCATCGCTTCTCGCGTCGCGCGCACGGCGGCGAGCGCAATCACATCGATTGAGGCGCCCACTCCCTCCGCGCGCTCGATCGCTCTGGCGGTCAGATGCCGCAGGATCGCTTCGAGCCGATCATGGCTCGTGTGATGCAAATGGTCGGCCTTTGTCGCCGCGAAGAGGATGCGGTCGATCTTCGGCCGGAAGATCGTCGAAAACAGACTGGCGCGGCCGGTGCGAAAAGCCGTCAGCACGCCGGTCAACGCCGTTTCGAGATCGCGCACCGCCTCCGGGCCGGAATTGAGCGCCGCAAGCATATCGACGAGCACGATCTGCCGATCGAGCCGAGCGAAATGATCCCGAAAGAAGGGGCGCACGACCTCCGACTTATAGGCTTCATATCGGCGCTCCATTTCGCGGCCAAGGCTGCGATAGGGAAGCTCCTCGCCGTCGGAGACGGGAAGCGGCGCGAAGGTCAGCGCCGGCGATCCTTCAAGATCGCCAGGCATCAGAAAGCGCCCGGGCGGCAGGCTTGAGAGCGCGAAACGTTCTGAGCGCGCGAGGCGCAGATATTCGGTGAAGGCATGCGCGAGTTTCTGCGCGGATTCTTCGTCGCAGCGCGCTTTGACGTCCGCCTGCGCCGTCACGCCCCGCCAGTCGCTTGCAATCATCGCGCGCGCCGCGACTCCCGCCGCCTCAAGCGTCTCGCGCGACCAATCAGCGTAGGATTTGCCGAGGAGCTGCAGGTCGAGCAGCCATTCGCCGGGATAGTCGACGATGTCGATATCGAGTCGCGTTGGCCCCTGGCCGAAGCCTCTGCGCAGCGACCACGATTTCGAGCGATATTCGAGCGTCACCCGCAATTCGGAAATGCGGCGCGTCGATTGCGGCCAATGCCGGTCTCGCCCGGTGAGCGCTGCGAGATGATCTTCGTAAGCGAAGCGCGGCACGCTGTAGTCTGGCTGCGGATCGAGATGCGCCGAAGCGATGCGCCCTTCGGCGAACGCGCGAAACACCGGAAGTTGAGTCTTGCCCCCCGCCCGCGCCGACAGCGCCCGCGTCAAATGATGCACAAGCGCGGTGATGAAGACCGTCTTTCCGGAGCGCGACAGGCCTGTGACGCCAAGCCGCAGGCGGCCGCCGGCGAGAAAATCGGCGACGCTTTCCGCGGCGATGCGCGTTTCGAACAAAAGGTCGGAAAATTGCGACAAGGGCGCTCCCGTCAATCATCCTGCAACAGTCGGACGACGCCACATCTAATCCAAAGGTGAGGACATTGAACAGAGCGTGCATCCAAGCAGCTCTCGGGCGGGTTATGCTCGAGTATCTTGCAAATGGGAGCGGCCATGTCCGCGCATGTTTTTAAATTTGATGAAGGCTGGGAGATTCCGGACGCCGCCATTGAAGAGGTCTACGACGTGCTCGCGCGCGGCGAACTCCTGCCGCAGTGGTGGAAGGGCGTCTACCTCGAAGCAGAGCGGCTGACGCCTGGCGAAACGCCTCAAATCGGCGCGAAGCTACGCGCCAAGGTTCGCGGTTTTCTGCCCTTCACCCTCAATTTCGTCGTTGAGGCGGTGGAACTGGAGCGGCCGCGCAAGGTGGCGGTCCACACTTACGGCGATCTCGATGGCGCCTGGCGCGCGACGCTGACGCAGCGCGGCGACGACGTGCATGTCGCTCTCCTATTCGAGGTCAGAATCGACCGTCCTGGCATGCGTTTTCTGGCGCCCCTCCTGCGGCCGCTTTTCGCCCTCAATCACTATTGGACGACCCCGCGCGGCGAGAAAGGGCTAAGGGAATATCTCCAAGCGCGCCGCAGCGATCGCGATCACCGTTTCGACATCGGCACGTAATCGCGCTGCTTCTCGCCCGTGTAGAGCTGGCGAGGACGGCCGATTCGCGAGCCCTGATCTTCGATCATTTCCTTCCACTGTGCGATCCACCCCACTGTGCGCGCGACCGCGAACAACACGGTGAACATCGCCGTCGGGAAGTTCATCGCCTTGAGCGTGATGCCCGAATAGAAGTCGATATTGGGATAGAGCTTCTTTTCGATGAAATAGTCGTCATGCAGCGCGATGCGCTCCAATTCCAGCGCCACGTCGAGCAGATCGTCCTTGACGCCGAGTTCGTTCAACACTTCGCGCGTCGTGCGCTGCATGATCTTCGCGCGCGGATCGTAGTTTTTATAGACCCGATGGCCGAAGCCCATCAGGCGGAACGGATCGTTCTTGTCCTTGGCGCGCGCGATGAACTGCGGAATGCGCTCCGTCGTGCCGATTTCGGCGAGCATCTTCAAGACCGCTTCATTGGCGCCGCCATGCGCCGGCCCCCAGAGCGAGGCGATGCCCGCCGCGATGCAGGCGAAGGGATTGGCCCCTGACGAGCCCGACAGTCGAACGGTCGAGGTCGACGCATTCTGCTCGTGGTCGGCGTGCAGGATGAAGATGCGGTCGAGCGCGCGCGACAGCACAGGGTTGACCTTATATTCCTCGCAAGGAACGGCGAAGCACATGCGCAGAAAGTTCGACGTGTAGTCGAGATCGTTCTTCGGATAAACGAACGGCTGGCCGATCGAATATTTGTAAGCGATCGCCGCGAGCGTCGGGATCTTCGCGATCATGCGCGTCGACGCCACCATCCGCTGGGTGGGATCGGCGATGTTCGTCGAGTCGTGATAGAAGGCCGAAAGCGCGCCGACCGAGGCGACCATGATTGCCATCGGATGCGCGTCGCGGCGGAAACCTTGGAAGAAGCGCGCCATCTGCTCATGCACCATGGTGTGGCGCGTAATGCGATAGTCGAAATTCGCTTTCTCGGCGGCCGACGGCAATTCGCCGTAAAGCAGCAGGTAACAGGTCTCCAAAAAGTCGCCGTGTTCAGCGAGCTGTTCGATTGGATAGCCGCGATAGAGCAGAATCCCCGCTTCGCCGTCGATGAAGGTGATCTTCGATTCGCAAGACGCAGTCGACGTGAAGCCGGGATCGAAGGTGAACATGCCGGTTTCGGCGTAAAGATTGCGGATGTCCGCAACGGACGGCCCCAGAGTTCCGTCCATTACCGGCAAGTCGACCGATGTGTCGCCGATCGTGAAGATACCATTCTTCTCCGGCATGCCCGTCCCCTCTCAAACGCCCCCGCGCCCCCGACGAGCCGGATCACGGCGCGGCGCGCGCGAACGCTAGGCATGAATTGCGTCGCCTTCGCGATGTCGTCGCTTCTTCGCACGCCGACCCGAATTCGCTTCATTTGTGCGGCGCAAAAAGCTATATCAACCGCAAGGCCTGTCAAGCCACGCCACAGGTTTCAAGCCCCTGTGCGGGCGCCGTTCGGTTCCTCAGCGACGCAGAAATCGCCGCGGCGCCGGAAATTCGTCAGCGATTTTTGTGCAGCAGCGGGACGAGTCACCCGGCGACAGCCTGATCGGAAATGCGGGCAAGACTTTCGTCGCGCCCCAATATTTCCAAGACGTCGAAAATGCCTGGCGACGTCGCGCGCCCGGTCACCGCGGCGCGCAAGGGCTGCGCAAGGTCTCCGAGTTTAACGCCAAGCGCCGTCGCGAGATCGCGCACGACGGCTTCGGTGGCTGCGGCCGTCCAGTTTGGCAAGGCTGCGAGCTTCTCGACGAGAGTCGCAAGCCGCGCGCGCGCCTCCGTCGAAAGCAGCTGCGCCGCCTTTGCGTCGAGCGACAGCGGACGATGCGCGAAGAGAAAGCCCGCGCCGTCGAGAAGTTCGTTCAGCGTCTTCGCGCGCGCTTTTAGCCCCGGCAACGCCGCGCGCAGCTGCGCGCGCTTTTTGTCGTCGAGCCCACGTATGATCGCCTCGCCGCCTTCGAGATAGGGAAGCGTCGCGATGAACAAGCCGAACAGTTCGTCATCATTGCTGTCGCGCAAATAATGACCGTTCATGTTTTCGAGCTTGGCGAAATCGAAGCGCGCGGGCGAGCGATGAACCTGCGCGAGATCGAAAGACTCGATCATCTCCTGCGTCGTGAAAAACTCTTTGTCGCCATGCGACCATCCCAGTCGCACGAGATAGTTGCGCAGCGCCGCCGGCAGATAGCCCATCGCACGATAGGCGTCGACGCCGAGAGCGCCATGACGCTTCGAAAGCTTGGCGCCGTCCTGCCCATGGATCAGCGGGATGTGAGCGAAGGCCGGAAGCGTCCAGCCCATCGCTTCGTAGATATGCGTCTGTCGCGCCGCATTGGTCAGATGGTCGTCGCCGCGAATGATTTGTGTGACGCCCATATCGTGATCGTCGACGACGACGGCGAGCATATAGGTCGGCGCGCCATCCGAGCGCAGCAGAATGAAGTCGTCGAGGTCCTTGTTCTGGAAGACGACGCGCCCCTGCACCGCGTCGTCGACGATCGTCTCGCCCTCCTGCGGCGCCTTGATGCGCACGACGTAAGGCGCGCCGGCGGGCGCCTCCGACGGACCGCGATCACGCCAGCGCCCGTCGTAGCGCCAGGGACGCTTTTCCGCCTTGGCCTTCTCGCGCATCTCCTCGAGCTCCTGCGCCGTGGCGTAGCAGCGATAGGCCATGCCCCGCGCCAAGAGCTCTTCAGCAATCTCGGCATGACGCGAAGCGCGCGCGGACTGGTAGACAATGTCGCCATCCCAATCGAGGCCAAGCCATTTGAGCCCGTCGATGATGGCGTCGATCGCTTCTTTCGTGGAGCGCTCGCGGTCAGTGTCCTCAATGCGCAACATCATCCAGCCGCCGTGCTTCTTGGCGTGGAGCCAGTTGAAAAGCGCCGTGCGCGCGCCGCCGATATGGAGAAAGCCCGTCGGCGACGGAGCGAAGCGGGTGACGACCTGAGACATGAGCGGCGGAGATTCCTCGATCGGGTTGGCCCGTCTAACACGGCTGCGCGAGCCGAACATAGATCGCTGTCTCGATCGCTTAACCAAAGCGTGAACATATCTCTTGCAGAACGCAGTAAGAACGTATATCGTTCTGTTCATGATTTGTTTAGGTTATCGAGCCAAAAGCTGCGGCTCAGCGAAAACCAAAGATTGGCCTAGCGAGGCGGTGCGGCGATGCTGACCAAAAAACAAAACGATCTATTGCGCTTCATCCATGAACGTTTGAAGGAGTCGGGCGTCCCGCCGTCCTTTGACGAGATGAAGGACGCGCTCGACCTGCGTTCGAAGTCGGGCATTCACCGGCTCATTCTCGCGCTCGAGGAACGCGGCTTTATCCGCCGCCTGCCCAATCGCGCCCGCGCGCTTGAGGTTCTGCGTTTGCCCGAATCGGCGACGCCAAGGGCCGGCGGCGCACGCAGCGGCAAGTTCTCTCCGTCTGTCATCGAGGGGAATCTCGGCCGCGTGCGTCCACTGAATGAGCGCTTCGACGACGAGAGCGATCAGCAGGTCGCCATCCCGGTGATGGGACGCATCGCCGCCGGCACGCCGATCTCGGCTATCCAGAACCGTAGCCACACCATCAATCTGCCGCCCGACCTTCTGATGAGCGGCGAGCACTTCGCGCTCGAAGTGCGCGGCGATTCGATGATCGAAGCCGGAATACTCGACGGCGACACGATCGTCATCAGAAAGCAGGATAACGCCGACACCGGCGACATTGTCGTGGCGCTGATCGACGATGAGGAGGCGACGCTGAAACGTCTGCGCAAGCGCGGCGCCTCGATCGCATTAGAAGCAGCAAATCCCGCTTATGAGACGCGAATCTTCGGCCCCGATCGCGTGCGCATTCAGGGCAAGCTCGTCAGCCTTCTGCGGAAATATTAGCGTTACGCGGCCGCAAGATGAATGTCATTCCCGACGCGCGCTTTGCGCGCGATCGGGAATCCAGGATAACTACACCATTCATGACTTTGGCCCTGGATTCCCGGTCGGGTCTTTGGCCCGCCAGGAATGACGAACAGAGAATTCGCGTCGCGACTCTTCATTCAAGCGGCTCCATCGCGCGCGCGTCTTCCTCCCTGCGCTCTTCATCGCTCAGCGCCACAAACGCCGGCTTGCGGCGTTCGAGCGGCGCCGGAGACCAGGGCCGATCCTCGTCGATGGCGCGTGCAGCGGTCCATTCGACACCATCGCCTTTGAATCGTAACGCCACCGCGCCTGTCTCAGTGAGCTTCCGCCGATCGATCATGATCGGCGCTGCGCAGCCTGCCGGCGCGTAAAGCGGCGTGACGACGATTGTGGCGCGCGCGCAATCTTCAAGGAAGGCGCCGCGCTCAGTAATGAGCGCGACAAAGCGGCCGTTGACCGCTTTCGCGACGCAGCCGATATCGTCGCAAGCGACGCCGCTCTTAGCGTCAGAGGAGAGACGCGGGTCGCCGTCCGCGCGCAACCATTGTTCGGCGGCGAAAGCGCCCGGCTTCTGTCCCATGACGGCGAGCTGTCCGGACGACAGACGCACAGCCGCCGAATCCCCTGTCGCCGGCACGGCAAGATCGAAGGGCGCGCCGCCTGTCGCGCCCATCAATCCAATGAAAGCGAGAGGGATGGCGAGCGCACGCCACGCCCATGTTCGCCACAGCACGAGCGACAACACAGCGAGCGTAAGAAAAAGAATCGCCCATGGCGCAAAGGCTTTCACGGGCAGGCTCGCGCCCGGCGCGCTGGCGATGAGCCCCGCGAGATAAGTCACGAGATCGATGCCCATCTTGAGATAGCGCCAAATGAATCCGTCAAGGCCCAAAGGATAAAGCGCCGCGCCGACAAGCGCGCAGGGAACGGCGAAGAATTCGATGATGGCGAGCGTCAGCGGATTGCCGATCAGCACATAGGGGCTCAGCTCGTGAAAGTCATTCGCCATGAATGATGCGGTCGCGGAGGTTGCGCAGAGCGTCGCGAAGATCGCCGCGCCTGGCCCGTGCATCAAGCGCTCGACGACGCTTTCGCGAAGCGCGCCCCACCGTCCTTGCGGCGCGCGATCGTCGATGCGGCGCTTCGAAAGATACTCGCCGCGCCACTCATAGACTGCGATCAAGGCCGCGACCGCAGCGAATGAGAGTTGAAAGCTCGCGCCAAGCAGCGCCTCCGGCTCGAAGACGACGATGACGAGCGCCGCAAGAGCGAGATTGCGCATCGACAGCGACGGCCGATCGAAGAGAACCGCCGCGAGCATAATCAGAGTCATCACGAGCGCGCGTTCTGTGCCGACGCGCGAGCCCGTGCCGATGTCGTAGAGAATGGCGCCGACGATGGCGAGGGTCCCGTCGCGAATCGTGTTGGAATTTGCTGACGCAGTTCCGAGCGGGATGATGCTATCCGATCAAGCGGCGAGGTCAATGAGCTGATCGGAAGGCTTTTCGGCGAGGCT
>VGDT01000072.1 GCA_016869595.1 Alphaproteobacteria bacterium | reverse complement strand
GAATCGCGGTCGATGTGGTATGTTCCTGCATGGCGTTGCTTCCTTTCGTGGAATCAGCACCCCGAGCCTAACGGCTCAAGGCGAGCAACGCCGCTCCTCCTTTTTCAACAATGATCGGGACATCCCCATAGTCGCGAGCCCTCATAGCGGGCGCAATGTCCAGCAGCCAACGATTCCAGGGTTTCGATGGCGCCACGATGCGGCGGCGCAATATGCGCCGCCGCTGCAGAGCGATTCTATTCGGCCGCGGGATGCGCCGCGACTCGATCAAGCTTGTCCACCCGCATGGACTCGGCGCCGGGCGCGCAGCTGAAGCGCAAGGACCCGCCCACGGCCGAGTCAAAATGCGCGACCTTGCCGCGGGCGACGGTGAAAACAAGCCGCGTCGCCTGCGTCGCGGGCGTCGGCTCGTCGTCCAGCGCCGAGTCGATCACCATCATCGTCAGGCGGCAGCCGTTGTCGCCCGAGGCGAAATAGCTCACGACATGCTTTGACCCGGCGTCAAAGCTCGCCGCCATCAGTGGCTTCATCGTCACGGAAGCGTCGGCGGCGGACAGGCCCGAGCTTGCTGCAAGGCATAGCGCTCCGCCGAACGCCGCCGCGACAATTCGATTTCCTGTGGTCATGTCTCAATCCTTCCATCTTCGAAGCAAGGACGCGCCATTGCGCTTAGGCACAGCGCGCCCCGCTCGGACAGAAGGTGGATACTGCATCGCACCATGACAATAACACCGTGCGAAAAAGCAGGATCAACACTTTTTAAGCTTATGAAATTAAATAATTTTTTAGTAAGATAAAATTTTGGTCATCTCAACGTCGGCACGCGTGCGCAAATGACTAATTTTTGCGCTGCGGTATAAAATACCCCTTATTACTCGGCGGTTGCCGGCGCGGCGGCCTCCTGCCAGTCGAAGGTCACGACCCGGCCGTTTTCCACCGCAAGCGCGAGCCGACCGCGCTTTAGCTCCAGCGCCTTCTCTCCGAAGATCGCGCGCCGCCAGCCCTTCATCGCCTGGACGTCGGCATGATCGTCGTGAGCGATGGCCTCGAGATCGTCGACGGTTGCGATCATCTTGGCGGCGACGCCCGTTTCTTCCGCCACCTGACGCAGCAGCACCTTCAGCAACTCCACCGTCGCGCCGTTTGAGTTGCGCCGGTCGCGCTCAATGCGCGGCACCGTGGCGGGATCGCGGGCGACGCCGCGCTCAACAGCAGCGATAATGTCCGCTCCTGCGCGGGAACGCTCCATTCCCTTGGGGAAGGAGCGCAGATTGCCCAGCGCCTCGATCGAAGGCGGCGCGGCGAGCGCGATTTCTATCAGCACGTCGTCCTTGAGGACCCGCGAACGCGGCACATCGCGCGTTTGCGCCTCCAGCTCGCGCCAAGCGGCGAGCTCCATCAGAACGGCAAGGTCGCGGGGCTTGCGCGCCCGGTGGCGCAGGCGCTCCCATGCGTTTTCCGGATGCTGCTCGTAAGTCGCCGGCGAGGTGAGCGTCTCCATCTCGTCCGCCAGCCATTCGAGGCGGTTGGAACGTTCGAGCCGTGCCTGCAAGGCCGCGTAAATGTCGCGAAGATGGGTGACGTCGGCGATCGCATAGTCGATTTGCGCGTCCGACAGCGGACGACGCGACCAGTCGGTGAAACGCGAAGATTTGTCGAGACTGGCCCGCGTGATCGCCTTAACGAGCTCAAGATAGGAGGCTTGCTCGCCAAATCCGCAGACCATGGCCGCGACCTGAGTGTCGAAAAGTGGCGCTGGAATGAGGCGGGCGAGGCGCCAGATGATCTCGAGATCCTGACGCGCGGCATGGAACACCTTGACGACGTCCGGATCGGCCATCAGTCCGAAAAAGGGCGTAAGGTCAAGGTCTTCTGCAAGGGCGTCGATCGCCACCGCCTCTTCCGGCGAGGCGAGCTGGATGACGCATACCCGCGGCCAAAATGTTGTTTCCCGCAGGAATTCGGTGTCAACGGTGACGAAGGGGTGCTGGGCGAAGCGGTCGCAGACCGCAACCAGTTCCGCATTGGTGGCGAGGAGACTCATTTGAGTTTTGTTTTAAACGTTTTTGTGTTCGGCCTGAAGCCCTAAGCGCGTCGGCCGGTCTGCGGCAGGTTCGCCTCCGTTCAAGGCTAAATCGTGCAAGCGCCAAGGATGGAATTCGCCTTTTGAACGCGGAGCCGGCTCCCACCGTCATAAAAGCGATATTTCTGAGTTGCGGGCGGCGCCTCTTACGGTAGCATGCGCCGCCACTCTATCGGGGAGCCACGTCCAGCACATGAGTGAACGTCACAATTCCGCTGCGCGAGCGGCCGCGCGGGCGCGGATTACAGCGGCCATCATCCTTTCCTCGGCGCTGATCGGCGCGCCGGCTCTCGCCGCGCATAAGCGGGGCGTCAGCCCGGGCTGGGGCCAATGCCGAGCCGCCGATCCCGATGCGCGCATCGCCGGATGCACGCAGGTCATTCAGGAGATCGCGAAGGAGAATCCGCACAACCAGGCGGCGGCCTATGTCAATCGCGCCGGCGCCTATCAGGCCAAGGGCGATTTCACCCACGCCTTCGAGGATTTCGGCAAGGCTTTGGAGATCGACCCCAAATCGTCGGTGATATTTGCGGCGCGCGGCGCCGCCTATCACGCCAAGGGCGATCTCGATAATGCGCTCGCCGACTATGATCGGGCGATCGTGCTCGACAGGAAGAGCGCCGCGTCGCTTCTGGCGCGCGCTCAAATCTGGCGGGCGAAAGGCGATGTCGAGAAGGCTCTCGCCAGTCTCGAAGAGGCGGCGAAAGCCGACCCGAAATCGACGGCGCCGCTCCTCACAGTCGGCGCTCTTCACCACGCCAAGGGCGATCACGATCGCGCTATCGCCGCCTTTTCCGAGGCGCTTAGGCGCGATTCGAAACTCGTCGCGGCCCGCAACGGGCGCGGCGCCTGCCATTACGCCAAGGGCGACTTCGACAAGGCGATCGCCGATTTCGACGCCGCGTTGAAAGTTGACGCCCACTACTTCAGCGCGCTGGTCAATCGCGCCAACGCGTGGCGCGCCAAGAAAGACTTTGCCCGCGCCAAGGCCGATTACGAGGCGGCGCTGGCGGCGAAGCCGGATTCTGCCTCGGCGAAGAAGGGGGCCGAGGATATGGCGAAGCTCATCGCCAAGAAGGCGTCCGGCGCGGCGACGCCGACCGACGCGCCTCCTCCCGCGGCCGAACACGAGCACAACTAACCGATCGGTGGGCGAAGGGGCTCACAGCGCCTTGGCCGCCGCCAGAACTTCTTCCGCATGGCCCGGGACCTTCACCTTGCGCCAGATTTTGGCGATGCGGCCGTCGGGGCCGATCAGAACCGTCGTGCGCTCGACTCCCATGTATTTGCGGCCATACATGCTCTTCTCGACCCACACGCCATAAGCGCCGAGCGCCTCTTTGTTCTCGTCCGACGCGAGCGGCAGCGAGAGGTCATATTTGGCGCGAAACTTATCGTGGCTCTTGACCGGGTCCGGCGACATACCCACGACGACGGTCTTCACCTTGGCGAATTTGTCGCGTAAGGAATTGAAATCGATGGCTTCCTTGGTGCAGCCGGAGGTGTCGTCCTTGGGATAGAAATAGAGCACGACCTTCTTTCCCTTGAGCGCGGCGAGCGAGAGCTTCTCCCCGCCGGCGCCGGGCAGATCGAAGGCGGGCGCTGGGTCGCCTTCCTTCAGACCCTCGGCCCTGAGGGAGGCTCCCGCCTTCCCGATGGTCGTGCTCATGGCGCCTTCCTTTCGTCGCATCCGCAGCTAAAATCAGCCCTTAGAATGCAGACTAGGCGCCAGCCGGCAAGACCGGTTTCATTTTCTACGCCGAGACTGCCGAGAGCCGAGAGCGAGGCCAATTGACCGACAGGACGGGGCGCAAGCCTAGCGGCGACGCCGTCGTCGACATGGCGCGGCGCGCAATGATGCGGGCCTGTCGCGCCGTGTGGCGGCCGCGTTTTCGGGCGTCGCGCGGCGGACGTCTTCCGCGCCTGGTCCTGATGAGCGGGCTGGCGGCCGCGCTGCTTTGCGCGGTGACGTTCGGCGGCTTTTTCCTGCTGCTCTCGCAGGGCTCGATTACCTTTGGCTGGCTCGCGCCGCACATCGTCAAATCGCTCAACGAACTCGCAGGCGACCGATACGATTTTTCTCTCGCCACCGCCTCGATCGGCAACGGCGATCACGGCCCCACGCTCTCGGTCGACGATTTCGTTGTCAAGAAGGACGGCCGTCCGATCGTCGCGGCGCCGCGAGCGGAACTGGCGCTTGACCTCCAGTCTTTGTTGATCGGCCGCGTAAAGCTGCGACGGCTGGAGGTGCTCGATCTTGATTTGCGGCTTTCCGTCGATCAGGACGGCGCGGTGGCGATTTCTGCTGGCGCTCATCCCCTCTCGGCGCAGGCGCCGAGAATCGCGCAGGCGGGGGCGGGCGCCAAGCGCGCGACTTTATTGCGCGACGCGGCGGGGGCGTTGCGGGCGCTCATGGATCTCGCCACCAGCCCGAACAGTCCGATCGGCGCGCTCGATCGTCTCGGGGTCGCGCACGGCCGGCTCATCATCGACGATCGTACGATCGATCGCGTCATTCGCTATGACGACGTCGCTCTCAGTCTCGACAAGGGCGGCAGCGGCATGCGCTTTTCAGCGAGCGCCATAGGACCCTCAGGGCGTTGGACGGCGGTCGCCGTCGCGAAGGGCTCCCCGGGAGGACGGCGCGACTTTCATGCGCAGTTTCGCGATCTGTCGATCGACGAGATCGCGCTTGCCGGCGGATTCCGAACCGCGCGCTTCGACACCGATTCCCCCTTCTCCTTCGATCTGCGATTCGCCCTCGGCGCCGGCGATGAGATTCTCGAAGCCTCTGGTCAGGCGGAGATGGGCCGCGGCTATTTCCGCTTCGACGAACCGGACCACGAGCCGGTGATGATAGAGAAGATCGCCGCCGTCGCGACCTGGGATAGGGCAGGGCAAAAACTGGCGATTGCGCCGATCGTATTTAAAGCAGGCGGTTTCGACATGGCGATCGTCGGCGACGCGCGCCCGCCCGTTGGGACGACCAGCATTGCCGACGCGGCAAGCCTCGACGGGCCATGGACGATCGGGCTCCGCCTGAAGGCGCCGACGGCGGTGGCGCCCGAGCGTGCAGGCGAGAAGAGCGTTCGGATCGACAGCGGCGTGCTCAATGCGCGCCTCTTTCACGACGAACGCCAGATCGTTTTCGACAAATTCGCCTTTGCTGGGCCGCACACGCATATCGACCTCAGCGGCGCATTGAGTTGGCGTGACGATATTCGCATCACGCTCAAAATGAGCGTCGAGGATACGCAGATAAGCGAAATGTCGCGCCTGTGGCCGACCCATGTCGCGCCGTCGGTGCGCACCTGGTTCGTCGACCATGTGCCAAGAGGCGTGTTGAAGCGGGGCCAGTACACAGCCGATTTTAATGGCGCGGCGCTGACGGCGATGCGTTACGAGCAGGCGCCGCCGGATCAATCTCTGCTCGCCGAAGCCGATATTGTCGAAGGCGCCGTCACTGATATTCTACCGGGTATGGCGCCGCTCAACGGCATCAACGGACGCCTGCGCCTCACCGGACAGACAGTGTCGTTCGCCGCGACTTCAGGCGTCATGGAGACGGGGCCAAATCGGCGCCTAACGCTGTCCTCAGGCCGCTTCCTCATCGCCGACAGCGCGCTGCGCCCGACGCCCGCCATGGTCGAAGTCGATGTCGCCGGCGACGTTGAAGCCGTCGCTGACATTCTCACCTTGCCGGCGATCGCCGAACATGCGTCCATTCCTGTCGCGACCGGCGCGCTGAAAGGGACGATCGAAGGACGCCTGCGCGTAGACTTCGAGACGGGCTCCGGCGCCCGCGACGAGGCGACGACTTTCGCCATAGATGCGACGACGTCGAACCTCGTGGTCGACAATCTGATCGGAAAAGAGAAACTGGAGGGCGGGACGCTGCGCGTCGTCGCCGATCGGGTCGGATTGCGCGTCAACGGAAGCGGCCGCATCTTCAACGCCCCGGCGACTCTCGACGTACGCCGGCCCTTTGGCGACAAAGGGGCCGCCCAAGCCCTTGTCGCCTTCACCTTTGACGACGCGGCCCGCCAGCGCGCGGGCTACGCCATCGCCGGCGTCAACGGCCCGATCCTGGCGACGATACGCACGCCCATTCCGGTCGAGAACGTTGAGACCCAGATCGAACTCGATCTCACCCGCACGAATTTCGACAATCCGCTCCCAGGACTGGTGAAGCCGGCGGGGAAGCCGGCGAAAGCGTCGTTCAACCTGATGCGCCGCGGCGAGGCGATGGCGCTCGAACAATTCGTGTTCGATGCGGGACCGACTCAGGCGCAGGGCGTGATCGAATTCGGCCGCGACGGCGCCTTCCGCGCCGTCCATCTCACGCAGGCGCGGCTCTCGCCCGGGGACGACATGCGCATCGACGCCCAGCGCAGCGGCGAGACCATAAAGATCGTCGCGCGCGGCGCGAATTTTGACGCACGGCCGATGCTGCAAGGGCTGGTGCGCGCCGATCGCGGCGGCAAAGGAACGATCGACGACCTCGATCTCGACTTCAAGTCGCCGATCGTCACCGGCCACAACAAGCAAATTCTCTCCAACGTCGAACTGAAAATGGAGCGGCGCGCCGGCAAGCCGCGCATGGTGGCGCTGACCGGCGCATTCGGTCGGGAGCAGCTGACGGCGACCATGGATCGCAGCGCCAACGGCCAGTCGCAGATGGAAATTGCGACGAACGACGGCGGCTCGCTTCTCTCTTTCCTCGACATCTATCGAAAGATGGACAGCGGCGCGCTGAGCGCGACCGTACAACTTGGCCAGAATCGCGCCGACGGCGCATTGCGCGTCCGCGATTTCTATGTGCGCGGCGAGCCGACCGTGCGCCAGCTGATGGCGCAAAGCGGAACGGGCCGAACTGATGATCGCGGCAATTACCGCTTCGACCCGGATCTCGTCCGCGTCGGTAGACTTGAAAGCGGCTTCGGTTGGTCTGGCGGACAGCTCGCCGTGCGCGACGGCGTGCTGTCGGGTCCCGAGATCGGCCTCACTTTCGATGGCTATATCGACTTCCAGCACGAGAAGCTCGATCTCGTCGGCACCTATGTGCCGGCCTATGCATTGAACAGTCTGTTGTCGAACATTCCGGTCGTTGGCGTGGTGCTCGCCGGGGGACAGCATGAAGGCGTCTTCGGCCTGAGCTATCGCCTTTACGGCGCGCTATCGTCGCCGTCGATCAATGTTAATCCGCTGTCGGCGATCGCGCCCGGCCTGATGCGCAAGATCATGGGCGTCATCGACGGCACCGCGCGCATGCCCCAGGAGCGGTAGCGGGGAAATTATGCTTTCGCGTCGGCGAACGGGCCTATAGACATATCCATCAATTAGCTTGTCAATTTTTGAGAACCAGATCAAAATAACTGTCTTTCAGCAAGGTGTTACGGCAATGACAGACAATACGACTAGGGGGCGCGACTCCGATCATCCCGAGAACATAACAGAGCTGCTCCAGAGACCGCTTTTCAATACCGCAAGTTGCAGTGGAATTGATCCTATGCTGGCTCTGCATTTGAGCATGATCGAAGTTCGGTTGAGGGCGGCAGTTCCAAGTTTGATGAATGGTACAGATTCTTCGAGGTTGGCAAAAATGATTGCTGAGGGCTTGAAAGATTTTTCACCGTCAGCTTCTGAGAAAATCCGCTATTCAACGCATGAGCTTTGGAACAAGGCTTATCAACTCGAACGGATGATTGCGCTAATTCAGCCACAGGAGGCGCTCTTCTCGGAATTGGCCCGACGCACCAGACAAGCCATTGATGAGGGATTGCCGAGTGCCAGCAAGCTGAAGGAATCCTTCGACCGAGGGAAGGCCGAACTTCTGGAGAAGGAAAATGGAGACGGCGGCAACGCCGGCGTTACATTTAAGCTAAAATCCGACGCAGGCTCGGTACAGCGCGCTCGGATGCTGCTGTTGGACGCCTTGGAGGAGTTGCATTGGGCCTCGCAGCGGAAATTCTCTGCACGTCCGCTTCAGATCGGCGCAATCAGACTTGCGACGATATTTGTTTTCGGCGCTGCGCTGCTATTTGTCGCCCCTTATTTGGCTCTTTACCTTCTTTCTCTCTTCGGAAAAAAATTCGATGCAGAAGCGTGGGAGTGGTTGCCGCTGTTTACCGCGCTTTCGGCTGGGTTGTTTGGCGCGTTCTTTTGGCGTCTCAGTTCTCTGCAGAGTGACGCGAATAATTTGAGTTTGGATGCGCTAGCAGAAGCGAAGCGTCCGCTGTACCTTCTTTTTCGGGGCATTGTCGGAATGAGCGGGGCGCTATTCGTTTTCTTTTTTCTTCAGTCAGGTCTGATTGCGGGCAATCTCTTCCCGAAGTTTGAAGAGCTGGGATTTCGCGAGGTAAAGTGGCATCAGTCAGTCCAGCCCAATCCCGAGGATAAAAATGCGTCGACAGTAGAAGGCTTGGCTTGGAAATATGTTCTGCCCAATGAATCGGGGATGTCCCGCTTGATGTTGAAAAGCGGAAATCGGCGTTGCTGGCCTGAATGCTATGCGGCTTTCGCGGTTTGAGCAAGATGCTCGTTCGATGGGACGGCGTTCGCCATGCGCTTTGCGAGCGCC
>VGDT01000071.1 GCA_016869595.1 Alphaproteobacteria bacterium | reverse complement strand
GTCGCCGAATGGTTCCGGCGATGGCCGGACGCCAATATCGGAGTCGTCAGCGGCGAGATTTCAAATCTGATTGTCCTCGATGTCGATCCGAAGCACGGAGGCGACGCGGCGCTCGAACGATTGGAGCGCAGATACGGTCCGGTTCCCGCGACGGTGGAAGCGACAACCGGCGGCGGCGGCCGTCACCTCTATTTCGCTCACCCGGGCGGCCTCGTCAGGAATCGCGCTGGCTTGGCGCAGGGAATCGATTTGCGCGGCGACGGCGGTTACATCGTCGCCCCGCCGTCCATTCACCCGAGCGGCGCTTTTTACGAATGGGCTCCGGGACGCAACCCCGATGAGATCGCGCTGGCGCCTCTGTCGCGCTGGCTGATCGGGCCAATTCAGGGGCTGCGCGTCGGACGTTCGCTTTCCGATTGGCGGCATCTCGTGAAAGAAGGGGTGGCGGAGGGTCAACGCAACTCGACGATTGCCTCGCTGACCGGCCATTTGCTCTGGCACAATGTCGACCCCGACGTCGCGCTCGAATTATTGCTCGCCTGGAACCGCATGCGATGTCGCCCCCCGCTTGACGATACGGAGGTTGCGCGGGTTGTGGCAAGTATCACGAAGCTACACGACCTTGAAAACGCGTTCGAACAGGAACGAATCGGCTCGGAGGAAGTTGGGGTGTGGCCAAAGGCGCCATGACGCGCCCACAAATCCGAACAGCGCCTTGCTCAACAAGAGCAGGCGATTGCATGGATCGCCCTCGTACAACAAGGAAGGTCATGTTGCGCCCGTCCTCAAATTGCGCCTGCCGCTCGGCGCGATTTCGGCGCCTGTTTAGGGCAGACGCTATCTCAAGTCTGCTTGGTGCGCTCAGCCGAGCGTCGATTTCCATTTAATCGAACAGCCGATCGAGGGAATTTGGTCGGGCGGGGCCGCTCCCGTGGCGGCGATGGCGCGCATCGCCTCGACGAGTTCTCGCCTCGCTCCGGCCGGAGGCGGAGCCGTGCGTCCCGCATCGAGACGGCCTCGATATTTGAGTTTGCGATCTCGATCGTAGCCAAAGAAATCGGGCGTGCAGACCGCGCCATAGGCTCGCGCGACGGATTGTGCTTCGTCGTGAAGATAGGGGAAGGGGAAATTGTGCGTCTTTGCGAATTCCTTCATCTTGTCGAAGGAGTCCTCGGGATAAATCTCGGCGTCGTTCGCGCAGATGGCCGCAAAGCCGATCCCTTCTTTCATGAGCACGCGAGCGTCGCCGACAAGCCGGTGGATCACGGCTTTGACGTAAGGGCAGTGATTGCAGATGAAGACGATCACTGTTCCATTTTCGCCGGCGATATCGTCGAGCGAGTAGGTTCGGCCGTCCGTGGCGGGAAGTCGAAAATCCGCCGCCGACGTCTCAAGGATGATCTCTTCGGGACTCATCGCCGCCATGGCCGCGCCTCCATTCTACTTAAAAGGGGCTTCGTGAGGCTCAGTAGGTAGGGCGCCTCCTACAGAGCGCTCGAACCTTCTCACGAACAGTCGCGATCGTCAGCGCGTCAGTTGGAACTTGCAGGATGCGAGCTATCCATTGCACGATCAAATTCCGAAACCCCAAAGCCGCGCGTCGTCCCGACGTTGCTGGGAAGGCGCAAACCCGAAGGCGCTTCGGGAGGGCGCGGATCGAAATGGATCAGGTTCTTGTTGACGGCGAGGCCCGCGCGCTCAAGGGCCGCCGCCGCCACGTCGCCGGTGATGTTTCGGGCCGCAAGGTTGATCAGCATCAGGCTGGTGTCGGTTCCACCGGTGACGATGCGAAGCCCGCCGTCGCTGAGCGTCCCCGCCAGAGCCTGCGCGTTCTCCACGATAGCCTCATTATAGACTTTGAACTCTGGGCGTAGCGCCTCGCCGAGGCAGGCGGCCTTGCCGGCGAACGCCATGCAGCATCACTGATCCCTGCACGCCGGGAAGAATCCGTGGTTGATCCTGTCGCTCAGCGCTTCATCGTTCCAGAGCGCGAGGCCGCCGCGCGCGCCGTGCAGGGATTTGTATGTAGTCGTTGTCACGACATGCGCATGCGGAAAAGGGTCGGGGTAGAGGCAGGCGGGACCTCTGTGTGCAAGGTGAAGGCAGGCGAGACAACCGATGAACTCTTCGCGTTTCTCACCACTGAGCCGAACAAGGCAGTCGGCGTAATCCACCCGAAGGCAATGCCCGTCATTTTGACGACGCGCAAGGAGATTGACCTTTGGATGGCCGCTCCCGCCGAAGAGGCGCTCAGGCTGCAGCGGCCACTCGCGGACGACGCACTCATGATCGTAGCAAGGGGCGGGAAGCAGGACGAAGGAGGTGTGGCGGCGTGGTCGCTTCCATTTACCGTGGCCCTCCATGCTTGCTGTTCGCTTCATCGCTGAGCTGCGGATCGGCGATCCAGCCTTCGGCAGCGTCGAGCGTTTCAGGCGCCCCGAACCCGTTCTCTCTGTTCCGCCAAGCCCAGGCGGCCTGTATGGCGCAAAGCAGAGCATCGAGATGGTCTCCACCGGGATTGTCGCAGAGCGCTTCCGATGTTTCGATCGCGAAGCTGTAACGAGCTTCCGCGTCACCATCACGCAGGGCAGCGAGGAGTTGAAGCCGCGCGGTGCGCTGGTCTTCCGTCTGTTTCTTTTTCGTGTCCTGCTTGTAGCTGCGGCGGCCGATGATCGAGCGGGCGAGCATGCCGGGGTAGGCCTCGACGACGATGCGTCCGGGGTCGCCGTCCTGGAGACGCGGAATCATAACGTTTGCGTCGATCAGGCGCGGAGCGCCTTCGAAAAACATCAAAGCGATCGGAACGCGATAAAGTTTTTGCGGGCTTATCGACCCCGCAGCCATGTCTGTCTGGCGGCGGTGTTCTCTGTCGCCGTCAGGCCGGGACGCGCGGTAGCTGTCGAGCGCTTTCCGGAATCCGGCCCGTCCGAGGCTTTGCGCGTGGCGGACATAGCCGGCCCAGTCGGCTGGCCAGCCGATGTTTTCAATGAATTGCCGGGATTGACCGAATGGAAAGTCAATGCCGGCGATCCACGGCCCGGGGCGTTTCAGCGCCCGCTCGAACTCTGAAAAATCCCGCCATTCTTCGAGGGTTTCTGTACGCAGGAGGCCGCCGTCAAACGTACAGGCAAGGCAGGCGAGGGGTTTGCGGCGTGATGGCGTGCTCGTGAAATCGATACCGTAGACCCTCATCGATCAGGCCTCGCGCTCTTGCAGGAAGAGTCCGCCGTATACGAAGGCGCGGGCGATGATTTCGCAGTCGCGTTCGGTCACTCCGATGCTGCGCATGAGCGGGCGCCAGCGCTTTTTTACCGTTGCGGCGATGCGGTCGAAGATTGCCGCCGCGTCATCTTCCGAAAGCAGGAAACGGCCGTGGCCGGCGATCAGATTGAGGCGGTTCGCGTAGCGGCCATAGGGGCCGCATGTCATCGCAAGATCGCGCCGCTCCTCGGCGATGGCCGGGGTTGGCGTGAGATCGTAGGCGGGGCTGAGCCGCCAACTCCTGTCCTTGCCGAGCACCGCATGATTGCGCGGGTGGTCGTCGAGATTGGAAACCGCCGCATTGAAACAAATCCTGCCGAACAGCTCCCGGAGATCGGCTTCCGTTGCAGCGCTGACGCGCCTGATTTCATCGGCAAGGAGGAGGTAGGACCACTGCGCGCGGTCTTCCGGCTGGTCACCCGTCCGCAGCAAGGTGAGGGCGCTGACCATGCGGTGACGGCGATAGCCGCTTTCGGTGGGGTCGCGGTCGAAGCGACGCACGAGCAGGACATCCTTGCCGCCGACGGTTTCAAGACGGCTGTCCGCGACATGAAGGCCGCATTCGGCGGCAAGGCGCAACATGCCATGCTCGACGCGCGGATAGTTGAAGCGGTCTTCGCGCGCGCTGAATTTCGCGATCCAGAGACTGCTGTCGTCTTGGACGACAGCCTTGGGACGGGCGCCGCCCATCGAAGTGCCGGGGTCGACCAGATTGCCGGCCTGGGCCACGATTTCATCGGCCCGGTCCGCGTCATCCGCCATGATGGCATCGGCGGCGGCCTGGAGACGCGCAAGGTCGAGGGTGCTGTTGAACGCGCGGCGCGGCGCGGGCGGAGTGACATTGAGCCCGAATCCGAGCGCGCCCGCGCGATCGTCCGGCCCTTGCAGCAGATAGTCGAATTCTTCGAGAACGGTGAGGCCGGCGTGTTTTTCGATCACCCTGCGGCCCCAATAATCCGGCATGGAATCCCGGATCGCGCCGAAGAAGCCGTCAAGCCGCACGGTCTCATAGACACGCGGCGCAAGGCGCAATTCGATGGGGTCGAATTCAACGACGTCGGGCCGGGCAAGATAGCTCTTGCCATAGACGAAAGAGCCGCGCGCAACCCCGGTCCGGTCGGTGGTCACGCGGAAACGGCCGGCTGTCACGAACTCCGTCGCGCCGGGCAGAACGATATAGACGAAACATTCGCGCTCAGAACTCATTGTCCAGCTTCCTGCTGCCATGAGCGGTCTTCGGCCGGCGCGCGGCTTCCAGGGTCTTGCCTTCCTCATCCCGGTCGGGGCTGGCAACCGTTTCCATGTCGCCGAGCAGGCCGAGGGCCCAGAGCGCCCCGACGTAAGCGGCGATGCCGGTCGTCGGCTTGCCCTTTTCGACATCGGATAGTGCGAAGCGGGACAGCCCGATTTTTGCGGCAAGCTCGTCGAGGCGCAGGCCGCGGCGTAGCCGTGCCGTACGGATATTCGCGCCGAGGCGCTTTAGGGCCGTCTCGACGGCGTAGGGTGGAGCCTCTGCGATTTTGCTTACACGGGTCATGGCATTTTAAAGCTACTTCTTATATGTTTGAGATGCTTTAAAACAACATATCACGAAGATTGCTGTTAGGTCAAGGCCTGACTAATGCATTGGTTGATTTGAAGCAACTTGTTTAGAATGCAGATTATTTTAAATTAACACAAGACGGTCCGTCGATTGGCGTTCAGAAGCGGCTGCGATTCAGCAGCGCGTCCGTAAGGGGGAATGTCCCGCCCCCGCCATTGCCCGTTTCTGCGTCCGCTTTTTTGTCCGGTTTACTGCCTTCATAGCGTGTTGAAATTCAACAACATAGCTGACAACGAGGGGCGCGTTTTGCTTCGAAAAAGTCCGGTTTTTTGGCCCGCCGCATCCGCCCATTTTGGCGGAAGGAGGACGCCCCCTGAGTTGTGAAGCGCGGGGGTCCGCTTCGGCAGCGGCCCTGGCCGCATAGCCGAGCAGCGGGGCGGGACCGCCTGAGTGGACCGCGCACACCGCTTCCGGCATGCGCGGCCCGCTGCGCTCACAGCCGCGGCCCGTTACCCGGCCGCGCCAGCGCCCTGCGGATGATGTGTAGGTTATAGTGCGCGTTGCGCAGCTCGATCGAGCGATGAGATGGTCGACACACTCGCGTCGGATCGACCCGATCAACCGTTCGGCGAAAGCATTTTGCCAGGGCGAGGCAGGGGCAATCGGCTATCCCATCTCCCCAATAACCGGCGGATAAGCTGATCAGCGACCGGAAAAAACGGACACGTCCCCCGGTTTTCGCAGCATCTTGTTGACCTCTCCCTGATGCAGTTCCTCGGTGTAGATCATCTTGCGCGCTCGCATACTCTTCCAACATCACCGACACGCCTTCCACTTCCTTGAGCAGGTCGCGGTAAAGCTGCAACGCCGCCCCTTCGTGGGCCAGCGACTCGCGCAGGATATCGCCGATATCGTGTTTGTGGGTTTCCAGCAGCGGGCCGATGTGAAGCGACGGATGGCCGGCGATGTGAGTGATCAACTCGCCCGCCTGGTGCGCATGGGCGAGAGATTCGTCTGCCTGTCCGCGCAGCCAGGAAATGATCGGGAGGCGGTTGTAGCCGAACACCATTAAGGAATAGTGCGTATAGCGCACCACGCCCGCCAGTTCACTTTCCATGATGCGGTTGAGCATGGCGATGATCTTGTCGTCGCTCTTGATCGCATTTTCTTTCTTGGCCATGCCCGTCTCCTGGTTGGAATATCCGGGTTGCTCTGCATGGAGTTGCTCGACGCTGACGAATTCTCCATGACGTAGTCCGGTTCGGGGCGCCGTCAAGTTAACCTGAGCGTGGACGCGAAGAGGTGGTTTTCCGGATAACGGCTCCTTCGCGCGGCGAGCTGAGCGATTGCGATCTCGGGCCAGGCCGCAAAGGCATGGTCGCGAAAGGCGTGACAATCAAGCGCAGACATATTCTCGCGACGGCGAAATTGGAAAAGATTGGCGGTCTGATCGTGCATCGAAAGGAATTTCTGGGCCTGCCGCCGCGATTTTCCCCGCTTCATGATCCGCTATCGTCGCCACGTCGGCCGAGAGAATTCTTCATCCCATTGTACTGCTCTTTGCGTTGGCTGGCCGGCGTGTCAGCGATCGGCGGCGCGCTAGATATCGTGTCCGAGGAGTTCGATCGATGACTATGGCTCTCGCGGAGAAGACCTGCGTACCCTGCCGTGGCGGCGTTCCGCCTCTCGAGCGTGAGCAAGCCGAGGCGTTTCTGGCGAATGTCCAAGACTGGGATTTGTGCGACGATGCGCATCGCATCGAGCGCCGTTTCCTCTTCGCGAATTTCCGCGAGGCGCTGAACTTCGTCACCGCCGTAAGCGAACTCGCCGATGTCGAAGGCCATCATCCTGACGTAAGTTTCGGCTGGGGATACGCCACAGTCTCCTTGCATACCAAGAAGATCAAGGGCCTGCACGAGAACGACTTCATCATAGCGGCGAAAATCGATCGATTGTTCGATCTGCCGCGCGGCTGAGGATCGGGCGTCTCGCCGCTACTTTCCGTTCGGCTCCCTTCACTTCAACGATCGCCATCACGCTGGCCTTTATCGCGGCGCATTCCGGTAGCCTGCACGTCGCTCGGTAGGGAAGCGACGCCGGCGGTCAGAACAGGCGAGCCTTTCGAGCAAATCAACGTCTTGCGGAACGCATCATTTAATTCGCGGATGCAATCGTGCCTTGCGGTGTCAATGCGCGGCATTTGTGCTCCTCCTCACAATCGACGCGCCACAGTGGCGCGTCGAAGCGCGAGGGGGAGGCTGCTTGCTGATTATACCGCTTGTCAGCATGCCGCGAATGCTCATGCTGTCCATTACGGCGATTAAAACAGCTTGCCAGTGCGGTAGAGGAGCGAGCCGACCCACAAGACAAGCGCCAAGTAATAGAGCGCCCATCCCTCCGCCGGCGGGAACCAGCGGGAGATCGTGCGGAAGTTGTGCACGTACCACTCGCTGCCAAATCGTACCATCAGATTGGCGCTGATTGCGTCAATGAGGAGGATGTAAAAGATGATCGCTTCCATGCACGCCACCATGCTCGACGAATGGTTCGGAATGACAATGTGGGCCTGCCACACAAGATTCCTGACAGTCGTCCGCGCTGTTGCCACCTCATTTCAAAATTGCGTTCTGACCCATGTGAATTCTGGATGCGCCGAGATGATGTGCTGCCACCAGGTAAGGTCGTCTCTCACTATTGGCGACCGGTCATTGAGTCTGATTTGAAAGGCTCTGGGTTGGTATTTTAACGCATCGATGATTGCGCCTACCATCTGTGCGCCCATCCCGACTCGCAGCGAGTTAATTTCTTCGATGTATAGCTCGGGCGGATCATACCTGTTGGTTAGCATAAGCGATATACCCGATGCTTTGTCGTTACCCGCTTTGACGATCATTTTGGGCGAGGTCGAAGCGATTATCTCCCAAAAACCGGGGCCATAGGATTGCAGTGTTACGTACAGCTGTAGCCTCCGCAAATTCAGATAAATTGCGCTGGCAGTCGTCTCGACCTGCCGGTCGTCGGGTCTTCCTTCAGGGGTCATACTAAGCAGTCGTCCGTGAAGAACGGTCCTTGCGGCGTGACGGGGTTATTTTCTGATTATGTCGGGCCGGCGAGTTCGGCGAGCAAGAAGGCGAACTTGTGAGCTAGGCGAGCAGGTGGCGGAAGTTGTAGCCTGCGGCGACGAGAACGGCGTTGATGGCGTCGCCGACCGCATGGGCGAGGAAGTTGCGGCCCATGCGATGGTCGGCTTTCACCCATGCGATGGTCGGCTTTCAGATGGCCGATGACCGGCTCGACGGCGGAACGGCGTCGCAGTTCGCGCTTGATCGCCTCGGTGATGCTCCGTCTCTGGCCCGAGATGTGGACCCGGAACTTATGCGTCTCCGGCCATTGTGGCCGCGATAGCCGCGGTCGGCGACGATGCGCTTCATCTGTGCGCCGATCTGCGTCTCCATTTCCGGAATGAGGACGGCAAGCGTGTGGCCGTCGTAAGGATTACCCGGCAGCGCCTTCACATGGGCCACGAACTGACCGCCCTTCGAGGGATGCAGCGTCGTCGCCACCGACACTTTCACGTCGAACTCGTAGAGGCGATGCGCCTTGCCCTTGCCGATGCATTCGACCTCGGGCGCGTGCAGGGAATAGACCTTCTTGCCCCGCGCTTCTGCCTTTGCTCGCGCACGCGCTCGGCGAGATAGAGCGGACGCGCGAAAATCGCGCGCAACGAGAATTTATCTTTGATCCTGCGCGCGATGTCGCGCTCGACGCGGCCCAGAAACGTGCGGAGTTTGCGCAACGCCTTGTTGCGCGTTTGAACTGCTTGGCGCGCGCGTAACGCTGATGCGCGATCAGCGCGTGCTTGCCGATGCGCTCATAGGATTGGAGACTTAAAACCACACCCCATTCTCGGCGGACTTCATCACCATTACGTCCGGATATAGTTTTCAGTATACACAGGCCTCCGCCGCGTGCTGCAAATCCAGGCGTTGCGTCTCCAGTGGCTTGCAGCACGTCGTTACGATGCGCTGGGCGGCGCGGCCTCTGTCGGACGTGGCGGTGACGAAGACACTTAGCTCGTGCAAAATCTTCGTAACACATTGTTTTAATTCCATAATC
>VGDT01000070.1 GCA_016869595.1 Alphaproteobacteria bacterium | reverse complement strand
CGTTCACAGGGGAGGGTCAGTGCGATCGATGGAATTCGTCACTCAATCCGCATTCACCGAAATCATGGCCCTGCTGATTCTGGCGACCGTCACCGGCCTTGTAGGCACATTGCTGCGCCAACCGCTGATTGTCAGCTTCATTGCATCAGGGCTTTTGGCCGGCCCTTCGGCGCTCAACATCGTCCGGTCCAAAGATCAGATCGATTTGCTTTCGCATATTGGCGTCGCGGTGCTGCTTTTCCTTGTCGGCATCAAGCTCGACCTCAAGCTGATTCGTTCGCTCGGCGCCGTGTCAATTCTCACCGGCGTCGGTCAGGTGGCGTTTACCTCGGTCTTCGGATTCGGAATTGGGCTGGCGCTTGGACTGGACGCGATCACGAGCCTCTATGTGGCTGTTGCGTTGACCTTCTCGAGCACCATCATCATCGTGAAGCTCCTGTCCGACAAACGTGAGATCGATTCGCTTCACGGTCAGATCGCACTCGGTTTTCTCATCGTTCAAGATCTGATCGTCGTCTTCGCCATGATCGTTCTCGCAGCCATCGGCGCGCGGGGGGAGGCCGATGCCGATGGCGCGGAAGAAGTAATCGGCGTGGTCATCTCCGGCGCCATGTTGGTCGGCCTAGTCGCCATATTGGTAAGATATGTCGCCAAGCCGTTGACCGAGCGCCTCGCCCGCACGCCCGAACTTCTTGTTACCTTCGCGCTCGCCCTGGCCGTGACCTTCGCTGCGATTGGAGACGCAGCGGGACTTGGTAAGGAGATTGGCGGTCTGCTGGCAGGCGTGTCGCTGGCGTCGAACCCTTATCGTGAAATGATCGCCGCGCGGCTGGCGCCGCTGCGCGACTTCCTGTTACTGTTCTTTTTCGTCGAACTCGGCGCCGGCGTCGATATCTCGCACCTTGCCGCGCATATGGTGGCTGCGGCGGTGTTCTCGATTTTTGTGCTGATAGGAAATCCGATCATCGTTCTCGCCATCATGGGCGCCATGGGCTACCGTAAGCGCACCGGATTTCTCGCGGGACTAACTGTCGCTCAGATCAGCGAATTTTCGCTCATTTTTGCCGCCATGGGCGTGTCGCTGGGTCATATTGCCCAAGATGTGCTTGGCCTCGTCACATTGGTAGGCCTCGTAACGATCACGGCGTCGACATACATGATCGTTTACTCTCACGACATCTATCCGTGGTTCGAGCGGTTTCTCGGGGTTTTCGAGCGAAAGGGCACGCCGCGCGAGCGATGGGATGAACCCCAGTCGGTTGGCGCGCCCCAAGACGTGCTCATTCTCGGACTTGGGCGGTTCGGCGCGGCGCTCGGTCTTCGCCTGAAAGAACGTGGACTGCGGCCGCTCGGCGTCGATTTCAATCCCACCGCCGTCCGGCGCTGGATGACTTTCGGTCTCGACGCGGAATATGGCGACGCCACCGACCCCGAGTTTATCGCGAACCTGCCGCTAGGCTCGTTGAGATGGATCGTGTCGACCATCCCCTTCCATCGCCCCGGTCTCAGCCACGAGGACTCGCGCACAACGCTTCTACAGATTATCCGGGGCCTTGGCTATCAAGGCCGAATTGCCGTAACGTCTCATGACTCAAGGAGCAGAGACGGTCTGACGGCCGCTGGAGCCGACGTTGTGCTTGAGCCGTTTCAGAACGCCGCTGATCGCGCGGCGGAGATCGTGACAGCCGATACGGAGATTGAGGAACAGCGGCGCGGAGGCGGGCAGGCCAACGCGCTCTAACAAGTGTTATATCCATGGAATATCTAGACATGGCTGTGGCCGGCGAGGATCGGCCGCTTTCAGCGTTCAATCGAGTTGGCGCTCGTTATCAAATTGTCGCTCCCAAAGACGTGATGGAAATCGCGAGCGATATTGCCTGCGTTTCGCGGTTTCGATGTCGCGCCGACGCGCGATCACGGCGTTGAACCCTCGCGCCTGTCAACATCGATGCTGGTGATCACCGTCATGCCTGGCTCTAGCAGCGAATCAGGATTGGCGGCGTCGATCGAGAATCGAGACCTTCACGTATATGACATCACGCATCTCCCGCGCTGTCACGAAAGAGCACTCGTACGCTCAACAGATTCGCACGTTCAGCGTTGAGACCGACAAGAATATCGAATTCGCCGGGTTCGATGACCGGCGCAAAATCCTCACCCGGAAAGGAAAAAGAGTCCGAAGAAAGCGCAAACGCGACCGTCTTCGTCTCGCCAGGCGCCAGCATCGCCTTGGCCCAGGCTTTCAATTCCATAATCGGACGCGCCACGATCGCCACACGATCGCGAATGAAAAGGAAGATGGTCTCCTCGGTCGCCATTTTTCCAGCATTGGTCGCGTCGGCTGTGACTTCAATGTTTTCGCCAGCGTGAAATTCGTTTCGGTCGACGCGCAAATTCGTTAGTTCAACCCGGCTATACGACAGTCCGTGACCAAACGAAAAAAGCGGCGCGGTCGGGAGATCGAGATATCTGCTCGTAAACGGATCATCAGCGTCAGGCGGACGGCCCGTCGATCGCGAAGCGTAGAAAATCGGAACCTGACCGACATCGTGCGGCCAGGTTACGGCGAGGCGGCCGCTCGGATTAATTCGGCCGGTTAGCACATCGGCGATGGCTCGACCCGCCATGTCGCCAAGGAACCACATCGCCACCGTTGCGCGCGCGCGTTCGACCAGCCATGGCGCAGTTAGGGGACGACCCGAAGCGATAACCGCGACGACCGCTGCGCCAGTCGCAAGCACAGCCTCGGCCAGCTCTCTTTGTCGACCCGGCAATCCGGGCGTCGCGCGGCATGCCGCTTCGCCGCTCATGCTCGCGCTTTCTCCAAGACATAGAATGACGACCTCCGCTTCTCGCGCCACGGCGCAGGCGGGGGCAATTCCTTCGGCGTCATCGCCGGCAATGCTGACGCCTTCATGGAACCGGATGTCGGCGCGAGGCAGCGCGGCTACTAAGCCTTCGAGAATCGTCACGCAGTTTTGCGCCGCGCCGACGGCCGACCAGGGTCCAAGCATATCGGCGCGCGCATTCGCGAGCGGGCCAATGACGGCGACGTGACGCAATTCATTGGCGAGCGGAAGAACACCGCGATTTACGAGAAGAGTAATCGCGCGTCGCGCCGTCTCCAAAGCGAGCTCCCGGCTGGCTTGCTTATCTTGCTCCGTTTCCGATGCGAAACGATAAGGATCATCGAACAGGCCGAGCCTTTGTTTCAGCCGCAGAACGCGGTCGACCGCCGCATCAATATCGCCAAGGTCGACGAAACCGCGCGACAGCGCTTCCGGCAGGCAACGCAGATAGGCGCCGCTCACCATGTCCATGTCGACGCCTGCCTTCAACGCAAGCGCCGCCGCTTCGACAAGGTCGCCTGCGACGCCGTGCTCAATCAATTCCGCGATCGCCGTGTAGTCGCTGATGATGACGCCGTCGAAACCGAGCTTGCCTCTAAGAAAGTCACGCACGAGCGCGCGATTCGACGTCATCGGCGCGCCATTGACGCTATTGAAGGCGGTCATGATCGCGGCGCATCCGGCGGCGACCGCCGCCACGAACGGGGGCAAGTAGGTTTCATGCAACGAGCGATCGGAAATATCGACTGCGGCATAGTCACGCCCCGCCGGGGCGGCGCCGTAGGCGCAAAAGTGCTTGGCGACGGCGGCGATCGACGTTCGTTGGGAAAGATCCCCTCCCTGAAATCCCCGAATTTTCGCTTCGGCGAATTTTGCGCCGAGAAACGGATCTTCGCCCGGACCTTCTGCGATTCTTCCCCAGCGCGGGTCGCGCGCAATGTCGAGCATCGGCGCGAAGGTCATGTTGATTCCCTCGCAAGCGGCTTCCAACGCCGCCGCGCGCGCTGTGCGTTCCCATATCAGTGGATCGAAAATCCCCGCTTCTGCAATCGGAATGGGGAAGATCGTCCTGTGCCCATGCAAAATGTCGAGCCCGAAAAGAAGCGGCACGCCGAGTCGCGTCTCCTCGACCGCCAGTCGCTGAGCGTTCGCGACCGCCTCGCGCCCCCAAAGATTGAAAACGCCGCCGACGCGCCCGGCGCGAATATCTTCTGTCGCATCGCCGCCGACGGTCGGGCCCGTGATCATCCGCCCCGCCGTCACCAAGTTAAGCTGGCCGAGCTTTTCCTCGAGCGTCATGGATTGCATGAGCCGTTCGACTTTGTTCATCTCAAGCCCGAATTAGCGTGTTTGGCCAGAAAGCGGTCTTGGCTCCGAAGCAGGATAATTCTCCCCAGCGTTGATCCAGTTCAAGCTTTGCAAAATGTTATACCATGTTCGACGGAACATCGCTGTTAGACTAATGCCGATAAGCTTCTTCCCGCTCCCGTAAGCGCCTCTGGGGCCGGATTGAGAGCCCACACAATATCTGGACACAAATCGATGACTGACGACAACGCCACGAAGCAAGAGCAGCCAACAGAGCAGTTCGCCCCCGCGCACGGAGTCGCGGCCGAAATCCGCGTTATCTTTGACGCGCTGCGTGTTTCCGGCGAACGTTTCGCGCTTGCTTGGGCGGGCGTTTCGCTCGTCGCTGTCATTGGCGCAACCGCCTATGCTCAGATTCGACTCAACGCCTGGAACCAACCGTTTTATGACGCTCTCGCGCGCAAGGATATTTCGGGCGTCGGACGCGAATTGATAGTGTTCGCGTATATCGCCTGCGCGCTCCTTATCCTCAATGTCGCCCAGACCTGGCTGAGCCAGATGACGAGACTGAAATTGCGCGAAGGACTGACGCAAGACCTCTTCGTCCAATGGCTGTCGCCACGCCGTTGCTTTCTGGTGACGCGTCTCGGCGAAATCGGATCCAATCCCGATCAGCGAATCCATGCGGACGCGCAGCGGCTCGCGGAGGTTTCGACCGATCTCGGCGTCGGTCTTCTTCAAGCGACATTATTGCTGGTGAGCTTCGTCGGCGTGCTGTGGGGTCTATCGGCGGGCGTGTCCTTTGGCATATTTGGCGCGAGCGTCGTCATTCCCGGTTACATGGTTTGGGCCGCGCTGCTATACGCCGCAGTGGCCTCTCTCGCGAGTTGGGCCGTTGGTCGCCCGCTCGTTGCATTGGGCGCGGAGCGATACGCGCGCGAATCCGAGCTGCGCTTCGCCTTGATGCGCATTAATGATCACTGCGAGGGCATTGCGGTCAATCGCGGCGAAGACGCGGAATTGCAGCGTTTGCGCGGCGAATTTGGGCGTTTGCTCGAGATTTTGCGCCAGCTGGTCCGCAGCACGACCAATTTGACATGGGTCACAGCCGGTTACGGATGGTTCACGATCGTTGCGCCGATCATCGTCGCGGCGCCCGCTTATTTCGCCGGCAATCTCACCTTTGGCGCATTGCTTATGGCGGTCGGCGCGTTCACCCAAGTCCAACAGTCACTGCGGTGGTTCGTCGACAACGCCGGAATTATTGCAGATTGGCGAGCAACTCTCTACCGCGTTGCGAGCTTTCGGCAGGCGCTGCTCGATATTGATCGCCAGGCGGAAGGCACAGGACAAATATCGACGGTTCTCACGTCAGAGAACGCGTTGGCGGTGGAGAATTTGAATATCGCTTCGCCTGCGGGAGTCTCCACTCTCAGCGAACCCCATTTGATGGTCGCGCCAGGAGAGCATGTTCTTATCGTCGGCGACCCGGGCTCCGGCAAGACGCTCTTGTTCCGCACGATGGCGGGGCTTTGGGGTGCGGGCGACGGCGCCATTCACTTGCCGCGAGAGGGGAGCGTCGCTTTTGTCTCGAAGCAACCATATATTCCAGAGTTCTCTTTGCGAGGCGTGCTTGCCTATCCACGATCCTCCGACGCCTTTTCGGACGAGAACTATAAAGCGGCGCTCGCACGGGTCGGACTTGATCACCTCACTTCGTTTCTCGATCGCGTGACGCGCTGGGACAAAGAACTGACGGATTCAGAACAGCAGGCGTTGGCCTTCGCGCGGCTCTTGTTGTATCGGCCGCGCTTCGTCATTGTCGACGAGGCTATTTCTTCGCTTTCGTCAGACGCGCGACGGGCTGTTTTCGATGTTTTCGAGAACGAACTGGCGGACGCGGCTCTGATCTACATCAGCGATCCGAAAGGACAGGACAAATTCTTTCAACGCGTGCTGCGTTTGAACGTAAGCCCGGTTCATGAAGGGGCGAAAAGTCACGCGGGGGACGTCGGGTGACCGTTGGATTCTTCAGCATAGCCTGCGCGCTCGGGCGGCTATCGTTTCGGCGGCAACCGGCCGAAGCGTTGTTGCTCGCTTCAACGACCTAAGGTTCGCTCTTTGCGCAGGCGGACCATGCCGCTCCAAAGCCCGCCGAAATCGCCCAAAGACGCGCGGACGATTTCAGGAAGATGTGGGTTCTTACGGGGCAACGCTTGCAAGCGTTTTACGATTTCGTCCAGCGGAATTCCGATTTCATTCATCATCGAGCCGCCGAGCACGATTCGATCCGGCGACCAATAGGCGATCGTGTTGTGCAGGGCGATCGCGACGACGCTCGCCAATTCTCGCCAAATCGGATGCGCTTTACCCAAGTCTCGAGGATGCACGCCGAATCTATCGCTAATTGCGCGGCCAGAGACAAGCTGTTCGAAGGTTGGCGCCGTCGCATCGACGCCGAGATATTGTTCGCCAATCTCAAACCCGAACGCGGCCCGGTCGATGTCACCGTCGACAACGCGCACGCCGTTCACGCCCGTCGAGATCGTGATATAGGCGACGATCGAGGCGCCTTTGCCGGCTCCGGCTGTAGATTCTCCAAGCCCGACAAGAGCGGCGTCATTCTCCAGTATGACACGGCAGCGTAACTCTTTCTCGATATCATCGGCGATTGCCGCGCCATTCCAGCCTGGCAAATTTGGCGCGTGAACGAGAATGCGTTTGTCTCGGGAGAGAACGCCCGGCGCGCCGATCGCAATATCGGTGATTGGCGTGGGCCCGGCGGCAATTGAAGCTGCTGAGACAAGCGCGTCAAGCGCCGCCCGACAATCCTGGGGCGTATCGGTGATGACGGGTTCCTCCAGCACTATGAGATCGCGCGAGGCGGCGATACGCGTTTTCGTTCCGCCAATGTCGACCGTGACGTACATGTCGGATCAATTCCGTCTCAAAGCGCCATCCGTCATTTTTTCGCGAACGCGTCGCGCAAATAAGTGATAGCCCCGCTCAGCGTGAAGAGCTTATTATAGTCGGCTTCGGGAATATCGACCTTCAGTCGATCGTGAATGGCGACGACGAGATTAGCGAAGTCCATCGAGTCGAGATCGAATATTTCGCGCAAGTCATCCTGATCGCGAGCGACCGCAGGATCGGCCTCCGGCGCGATATCGCCAATAAGCTCGAAAATGAGCGCTCTGATTTCGGCGTCCGTCATAGTTTCTCCGGCTCCTGCAAGAGGCGCGCGATTGCCGACAAATATAATCCACCGATATGGCCGTCGGTGACTCTGTGATCGGCTGCGAGACTGAGGGCCACGAGTGGACGGCTCTCAATCCGACCCTCGACGGCATAAGGTCGCGTAACGATACGGCCGAAGCCGACGATTGCGACTTGCGGCGGATAGATGATCCCGGTCACGGTTTCGGCGCCGCGATCCCCGACGCTCGTGACGGTGATCGTGGACGAAGTGAGTTCCGAGCTTCGTAAATTCCCGCGCCGCGCGCGTTCGACGAGATCGCGCATGGCCGCCATGAGCTGGGCAAGCGATTTTTTGTCTGCGTCGAGAATCGCGGGCGCAATCAGCCCGCCGCCGCGTAGCGAAACCGCCCAGCCGACATGGATGTCCGGCGACGGCGAGAAGACGCCGTTCTCATAGGCGCCGTTGAGTTTGGGCTGCTCGCGCAAGGCCAGCGCCGCGGCCTTAAGGAAAAGCACGGCCGGCAGAATGCGTTCGATAGGCGACTTCTCGGCGTTGAAACGTTCGATCCAGGTCGATGCAGCCTGAAGATCGACGGTTTCGGTAAGATAATAGTGCGGAATTTCTCGCTTCGACCGGCTCATCGCGGCGGCGATCGCCTTGCGCATTTCCGAAAGGTCGAGGCCCCTTTTCGCCGAGGGCGGCGCAAGCTTCGCGCCGCTCGCGGCGACTTCGACGTCGGTGAGCCGGATTGATCCTTCGACGCCGGTTCCTTTCAGGATCGATCCGAGATCGAGATTAAGCGCCGCGGCGCGCCGCCGGGCGGCGGGCGTGACCTTTATGCGTTGGCCTTGCGGCGCGCCAACGGTCGTTGGCGGCGGCGACTCTACCAGAGGCGGCGGCGCCGGCTTCGCCGCGACGGCGACCGCTTCGGCGCGAGGCGCCGCTGCGCCCGGCGCGCCGTCGATCTGCGCCAGAACTGTCCCGACCGGAACGCGCTCCCCGACCGGGACGAGTATACTCGAAACGACGCCGTCTTGAAAAATCTCAACCTCGATCGCGCCCTTTTGCGTCTCAACCACGGCGATAACGTCGCCGTACTTGACGCGATCGCCGGGTTTGGCGAGCCATTCGACAAGCGTGCCCGCCTCCATGTCGGCGCCGAGCGCGGGCATTTTGAAATCGCTCATGACGGTTTGACGAGTTCGCGCGCCGTCGCGACGATCGTTTCCGTCTGCGGCAGGCAGGCGTCTTCGAGATGCGCCGCATAGGGTATGGGAGTCTCGCGCGCGCAAACCCGACGCGGCGGCGCGTCGAGTTCAAAGAACGCTTCTTCAGCGATGCGCATGCCGATTTCAGCCGAGATCGATCCGCTGCGCCAGCCTTCGTCAATGATAACGCAGCGTCGGGTCTTTGCGACCGACGCGATGATCGTCTTCGTATCGAGCGGCCTTAACACGCGCAAATCGACGACCTCCGCGTCTATTCCCTCGGCCGCGAGCGCGTTGGCCGCCGCGAGTGTTTTGAACAGGCTGCCGCCATATGTGATGAGACTCACGTCTTTTCCCGCGCGCCGCACTTTGGTGCGATCGATATCGACGCCGGTCACGTCCGGCGCGATGTCTCCCTCCATATTGTAGAGCATGACATGCTCGAAAATGATCACCGGATTTGGGTCTTTGAGCGCGCCGATCAGCATGAACCGCGCATCGTCGATCGTCGCAGGCGTCAGGACGCGCAGGCCGGGAATATGCGCGTACCAGCCTTCGAGACTGCGTGAATGTTGCGCCGCGACGCGCCGGCCGCCGCCGGTGGCCATACGAATGACAAGCGGGATCGCGAACTGACCGCCCGACATATGCGGAATGGTGACGGCGTTGTTGACGATCTGATCGAGCGCCAGCAGGCTGAAATTCACCGTCATGATCTCGACGATCGGCCGCATGCCCGCCATGGCGGCGCCGACGCCGGCGCCGACGAATGCGCTCTCGGAAAGCGGCGTATCGCGGATGCGTTCTTCGCCGAACTCCTCCAGGAGCCCCTTCGTCACAGCGTAACACCCGCCGTAGCGGCCGATGTCCTCCCCCATGAGAAAGACGCGCGGATCGGCGATAAGCGCCTGGCGAAGCGCCTGCTTGCACGCCTCGCGATAGGTCATGCGCGTCAC
>VGDT01000069.1 GCA_016869595.1 Alphaproteobacteria bacterium | reverse complement strand
TTAGCTAATCGGATCCCCAAAGCGGGAACGCAAAGAGCGTGGTTTTGCGGCGGCGCCGCCGGCCTTGCCGGCGCGGAGCCAAGCACTGCCCTAGCTTGACGAGCAAAACGATAGCGAGAGCAAAGCTTCCAATCAATTGGGTAGGCCACTTTGAAAACTTGGAAAACATCCAATTTGACAGCATGAGAAGCCTTCTAAGGCGCATCATACAAGTATTCCAATCTGGAGGTAGACGTATTGACCTTCGACAGCTGAGGCAAAACGATCATGCGATGAACGAGAAATCGAAGCAGTCGGATCAGGCGTTCCAACCACAGACCAGCCGTAGTGAAACGTCCCTCGAAATCGATACGCGCGACTTGTTGGGGAAAAGGCGGGAAGTGACGATCATTCATGCAGGTGAGCGTTACCGCTTGCGCGTTACTTCGAACAACAAACTTATTCTGACGAAATGAGGCTGCCGTCATGTGCGTGGCGAACAAACGACAGTTGACGCACGCTTGTGCAGTCGTGTGGCTTGGAGCGCTGTTCGGACTCGTCGTTTCGAACACGGCGAATGCGCAGGCTAATGAGCGGACTGTTTCAATCGGCGGCGCGGTGACGGAGATACTTTATGCGCTGGGTTACGATTCGCGCATCGCCGCAATCGACACCACCAGTCTCTATCCGTCCGAAGCGCTGAAGACCAAGCCGAATGTTGGCTATATGCGCGCGCTTTCAGTGGAAGGCGTGCTGTCGGTCAACCCTTCGCTGATCGTGGCTTCGGAAGGCGCCGGCCCGCCGGCGGCGCTGACGGCCCTACAGGAATCCGGCATCCGCATGGTCACTGTTCCCGACGACAAGTCGCCGGCTGGCGTTCAGCGCAAGATCCTTATCGTCGGCGAACTGGTTGGACAAAGGGACGCCGCGCGCAAACTTGCCGACGACGTTGACGCCCGCTTTGTCTCGCTCGCAGCGCAGCGCGCTCGTATCGAAAAGCCCAAGAGCATCCTCTTTGTGCTTTCGGCGTCGGGCGGAAAGACTTTGGTTGGAGGAAGAGGCACATCCGCCGACGCGATCATCGCTCTCGCCGGCGCGACAAACGCCGCCGCTTCGATCGAAGGGTTCAAGCCCATGAGCGACGAAGCAATTGTCGGGGCTGCGCCGGACGTCGTATTGATGATGCGCCGAGAAAACGCGTCGGCCGGCGATATTCTGGCGACCGCCGCCTTCGCCGCCACGCCTGCCGGCAAGGCGCACGCATTATTGCAAATGGACGGCAACTATCTACTCGGCTTCGGGCCGCGCGCGCCTGACGCCGCTCGCGATCTGATGGCGGCGCTTTATCCTGAGTTGAAATTGCCTTCCCCGCCACGGACTGACGGCGTCGATCTCGGCCACAAGCAATGAGCGGAGCCGCAATTGAGGCGGACGTCCTGCAGCACGTCTCTGGGATGCGGCGTCGAGCGTTCTTGATCATTCTCTTGCTTGCGCTCTTGAGCATCCTGCTATTCTTCATCGCGATCGTCATTGGCGCCGTTCCGATAGCGCCGGCGCGTGTGCTGGCGATTCTTCTTAAGGCCAGTGGTTTTCAAGGTGTTGAAAGCCGCGCCTCTGACGCGAATGTCATATTGAATATCCGTCTGCCCCGCGTGGCGCTCGGCTTTGAAGTCGGCGCCGCGCTTGCCGTTAGCGGCGCGCTTATGCAGGGGCTGTTTCGCAATCCGCTCGCCGATCCCGGATTGATCGGAGTGTCAAGCGGCGCCGGCCTCGCAGCAGCGGCAGCGATTGTCCTCGGCGGAAAATTGGCGCCAAATGTCGCAAGCGGCTTCGCCTTGTTGCCCGTCGGCGCCTTCCTTGGCGGGTTGATAGCGACGCTGCTCATTTATGCGATATCCACGCGCGATGGGCGCACATCGATGGCGACGATGCTCTTGGCGGGCGTCGGGGTGGGCGCCTTCTGCGGCGCGCTCACAGGTCTTCTCGCTTACTGGTCGAATGACCAGCAACTTCGCGATCTGACCTTCTGGTCTCTCGGCAGTCTTAATGGCGCGAATTGGTCGAAGACAATGATGATCGCGCCGATCGTTCTGCCTCTGGCGGTCTTGACGTCTTTCCTCGGACGGAGCCTGAATGCGCTTGCTCTCGGCGAGGCGGAGGCGTACCATCTCGGCGTTCGTGTTCAACTCGTCAAGAGCCTTACAATTGGCCTGGTCGCGCTCGCGGTCGGACTTAGCGTCGCAAGCGCAGGCGTCATCAGCTTTATCGGCATCGTCGCGCCGCACGCGATTCGGCTGTTGGTCGGTCCCGATAACCGCCTACTGCTGCCTTTGGCGGCCTTGCTCGGCGGGGCGTTGCTGATTGGCGCCGACCTACTGGCGCGCACGCTCGTCGCGCCGGCCGAACTTCCACTCGGCGTCATAACATCGGCGATCGGCGCCCCCTTCTTCCTCTGGCTTCTGTTGACGCGCTCCCGGGGGCTGCTCTGATGGGCGCATTCATCGAAGCCAGGGCGCTTTATTACACGGTCGGGCACCAGAACATCGTCGAAAATGCAACGATCTCGCTCCCGGCCGGGCGTTTGATCATCGTTGTCGGCCCGAATGGCGCCGGCAAATCGACGCTCCTGAGGTTGCTGTCCGGCGAATTGCGTCCCACGTCGGGGTCGATCGTCTGTGCGGGCGAAAAACTGCAGGGCACGCCGACGTGGCGTCTTGCCCGGCGCAGGGCGGTGATGGCGCAGGCGACGCAGCTCGCCTTTCCTTTTACAGTCAATGAAGTCGTCCGTATCGGACTGGAGACGTTAGGCGCGAACACACGAGGTAGCGAGGCGGACGCCATCGTCGCGCAATGCCTTCGGCGCGCGGACATCCTCCAATTGGCGTGCCGGAAGTATCACACACTGTCCGGCGGAGAGCAGCAGCGAACGCATTTTGCACGCGTGTTGTGTCAACTCGCCGCGGGTCGACGCAGCGAGAGCGCGCAGGCGCTTTATCTAGATGAACCCGTCGCCAGTCTCGACCTGCGGCATCAACTGATGTTGCTGGACGCCGCCCGCGAAATCGCCAAGAGCGGAATCGCGGTCATGGCGATCCTCCACGATCTCAATCTTGCAGTGGCCTATGCCGACGAGCTTGTCGTCATGCACGCGGGAAGGATCGTCGCGTCCGGCAATCCGGCCGATGTTCTGGCCGGCGGAATCGTCGCCGACGTATTTGGCGTCGATCTGCGCCTATGCGCGACGCCTCCCGGCAACACCCCCTTTGTTCTGCCTCACGGGCATGCTCGCCGCGTCGCCTGGCGCCTACCGACGCCACCGGTTGAGAACAGATTTCAGCCTCTACCCATCCAAGAGGGCGCCACCACGCAGCGGAGCGAGCCACGTGCAACCCTACCCGGGATCGAAAACACATCAATGAGCTTCTCATTCTGGCCTTGAAGAGCCAAGCTCGCCGCTCGAACCAAAATTGCGAACCGAAATAGCGCACGATGCAAACGGCAACGAGGCGCAGCGGCTCGCCGCGCCGCGCCTCGATTCGCATTAGCCTCCCGGAATCAGATGGAGGTCGGAGAGCGTTCGCGGCGCTTCGCCGACAAAGTCGTAGTTCAAGCCGAGAAAATACGTTCGCTGCGGGAGGTTATGAAAAGCGTTGGCTTTGTAATTTCCGATGTTGTTGACGCCGGCGGAGAGCGTCCATTCTTTGGTGATGTAATAATTGGCCTTAGCGTCGATGAAGAGATATGCCGTCGACGCGCTGCCGAACGTGGTGCGGATGTAATCGTCGTTGGTCAGATTGCCATAGGCGGCGCTGCCGTAAGTCATGCCAAGCGAGAGGGAGCAGTCGGCGTTCGGCCGATAGCTCGCCACAGCTCGCGCGCGCACTGGAGGAATGCGCGGATATTGCATTCCGATGGAGAGTGGATTCTGCCAGTTCGACAGAATTTTTGCATCGACCAACGTTAGGCTGCCGAGAAAGTCCAGACCCTCTACTGCAACGTCTCTCATTTCCACAGCGCCTTCAACGCCACGGAAGTTCGCCTTGCCAATGTTCGATAGCTGAGTGACTGGAATGCCGGTTGCGAAACCCGTTTGGCTGAAAATTGCGTTCCACCGATCTGTGTTGAACAGGCTGATTCGCGGCTTTGCATAACCGATCGCTCCGAAAAGGTTCCGGAACGTGTATTCGCCGGTCACGTCGTAAGCGGTGAACACTTCGGTCTGAAGATTGGGGTTGCCGACATTGACGCCGGTGGGCGAGGCGATGTTCCGGAACAGCTCGTTGACTCCTGGAAAGCGGTAGGCCCGACCCATCGACCCGCGCAGGGTGAAATCTTCCGTGACGCGGAATTCAATAGCCGCTTTCGGGGAAAAGGCGCCCTTGTCTGACCCGGCAAAGTAATTGGGCGCGCTGACGATACCCAGGCTGTTTCGCGTGCCGAGCGTTTGGTTCATTCCGCCTGACGCATGCCAGAACTCGCCGCGCGCCCCTAGGAACAATCGCAATTGCGGGTGAAATTGCCAGATATCCTGAAAATATACTCCTTGAGTCTGCGTCTTGCCGTAATTGATCGCCTGCACCGATGTGTAGAAGTTGCCCGGAAATACCGGGACGTTGGTTTGCATCTGGCCCAACGAATAGACGTCGGCATGAGCGCCGAAGGAAACTTCGTGCTTGCCAAACATGTCATATTCGGGACGCCAGTTCGCGCGAGCGTCGACCGTGCGCCAGTAGGTTCCACTGTTGATGGTGTTACGCCCGCTCAGGGAAAGGCCGTAGGAGCTCTGAAAGTTGCTGTTGTCGCGAAGAAAGTCGTAGCCAGTGCCAACGATCTCGAAATTGAACGCGCCCGTGTCATGTTTGAATGAAAGCGCCTGCATCAAATGCGTCGCATTTGCATGACCAGGACTAAAGCCGGCCGGCGCGTTGAACGTCAAACCGCCCATCGCGATCTGTTGCTGGTTTGGTGTGTTGTAGACGGGAAAGCCAGCAGCGTTTCGGAGAAAGGAATCGAAACCGTAGTCGGACAGATTTGTCCAAAGCCCCGCGAGATAGGTTGCGCGCGTCGATGGTCCAAGATCGTAAACAAACTTGCCTTTAGCCAACTGCTGCCGAGTGTTGTCTTGTACAAAGGTGCCGGTGACGATGCGCGGTCTGCCCTGAGGATCCAGATCAGCGACGCCGCCGGCGACGGGGAGGGACGCCCCGCGGGGAGCAGCGAGAAGGTTCGTGCCGAAATACATCGGGTTGCCCTGGGACCCGAGATAATCGTAAGTGAGCCAGAATGAAAAGTCGTTGACCTTATTTCCAAGACCGACGCTTGTCCTGCCGGCCGGGAAAACGTCGTTTAGTCCATAGCGGCCGAACGTCTGCATGGAGCCCAGGCCGGAAGCGTGCAGTTCGAACTTCTGAGGCATTCGCGTGGTGAACGTCACGACCCCGCCATGCGAATTTCCGGGATAGAGGGCGGAAAAGGGTCCGTACATCACGTCGATGCGGTCGATTTCAAAAGGCGAAACCATCATCCAGCGCGGCCCGAGCGGGATCGATTCGACGGAGGCGTTGCCCAAGAGGTTTGAGAGCAGAACATTGTCCGCGTAGACGAGAACCTCGGCGTTGGTGTTGTTCGCCGTCGTACGAGTCGACACCTGAGCGCTAGGATCGCCGATGTATCGCTCCAGGACGAAAATGCTCGGCATATATCTCAATGTCTCGGCGGTGGTCATCGCATTCACCGAGGTCCGGAGCTGTTGACGCGTGAATGTGCTCACCACCGCCGGGAAATTCTCGATCTTGTCCGGCATGGCGCTGCGTACCGGCTTCTCTGTCCTGTTCGCCGGATCGACATCCCCCGTCGTAGAGCCAGATGAAGAGGTAGGAACTGATGCTGGCCGTGCGTGATTTCTCGCGCGTGCGCTTCCGATGTCGATCGTCGGGAGAGATTGCTGTGCGTGAGAAAAAGACGGCGTGGCCAGAGCGGTCGCAGCCAGCAGTGACGCCAAGGCGCAGGGCGCCCTTCGGTGTACGAGAGACATGAGAGCAAGCCTCCAGCCGTTCGTTTTGCTTGGCTGGCTGGCTTGACTCCGAAAACGGCGTTGCTGGCTTGCTATGTCGTGCGCCGAGCAATCGGCGCGTCCAACGAATTCTTAGATAACTCCGTCCGTCGCAATCAAGACGCCCACTTTGTAAGATTTCTGAGATGTGCCGCTTTCATCGATGCCGCGATTGTTTTCGCAGATCGCTGTGTCATCTAGGCCACACCCTCATGGAGAAGGGAGTGAGGCAAATCTTCCCTTGATTGGAATCCCCTCAGATCAGAGGAGGTCGTCAAGCTGACGCCGCAAAGCGCGGTGAGGCGACCGCTTGGTTCGGGGCGTCGAAACGTCGGCGCTTCGAGGTTGGAGCGTCAGCCAAGGATAGCTCTTTTCAAACTGTCCTGAGACCTGCGACGTCCGCGCTGATTCAAGGCCCTTCGGAAACCGGTTCAAGACGCCGCGTCGGACTGCCCTCGAAGCTGGATTGCATTCGAATTTGTCGAGACGCAGACATGGTCGAAGATTCGGCGGCGATCGACGCGCTTCTGCGTGGGCGCAAGCGTATCACCCCGGATGAGCGGGTGAAGTTCGATGTGGTCGATGCAGCGCAATTCACGCAGTTAGGCGGGTTGATCGCGCAACATATCGTGTCAAGACTTCTCCTGCGATCACTCAACGCAAATGCGCGACGCCGTTCGACCTTGCGCGAATGTGGTAGCGGGTTCGTAGGGCCGCGGCGGATCGTGGAGGAGTAGGGAATTGCAATAATAGAGTGAATTATCGACATAAAAGTCGCAACTGGTAACGGAGGAGCGCTACCGTCTTTCCCCACAACGCCCAAACATATACGCTATTGTCTCCGGTCGTGCGCTTGACTCGAGTTTTTTTTGCGCGCTGGGCGTCGAGGAAGCCCGAAAGTGGACCAACACGTCACTTGCCAATCGCGCCGCCCGCGCGCACCATCGGCAATATCAATCTGCGTGAATCTGGCAGGCGAATGAATCCGTGGGCGGCATAAAATCCAGCCGCCGCTTCATCCAATGCGTCGACCACCACCATTGAAGACCCTACTGTGCCGGCGCTCGCGAACGCCCGCTGCAGTGCGTCGGCGAGAAGAACTGCGCCCAAGCGCTGGCCTTGGTGATCCTTCGCCACTGCTAATCGACCGATCAGCGTCGCGCTGACAAGCGGGTACCGAGGAATGAGCTTTCGAGCGGCCTGGGGAACTTCCCCTTGAGAAACGGTCATCGCACAAAGCGCATAATAGCCCAGCACACGCTCTGGCTTGACTGCCACGGTCAAAACAAACACGGCGTTCGCCCGGCGGCGGACGTCCTGTCCAGCCTGTGTCTTCAAGTAGCGGTCGAGACTTTCGACCCCACAGGAGAAACGCCGTCGATCATGCCGCTCTGCAAGCAAATCAATTCGAAGATCGGCAGATGCCTGTTTCGCCATTCACCGTGTGACCCGGTGCTTGTGCTCAGCGAACGCACGTTTAAGCCGTTCGGTCAACGCGGGCGGGTTCATGAGGGTGTCGAAAAAAACACCCCTATCGCGGTCCGAGAGCACGAGAGTTTCGTGTTCTGCAATCGTCTTCCGCGCAGCTTCCGTAAGCGCCGTCATACAAAAATCCGTCAACTTCCGCCGCTCGAGCTGTGCGGCGCGTTCGATCAGCGCCTTGGTTGGTTCGTCGACTCGAAATCCGAGACGTTCCTCCCGTAGCCGCCGGTCTCTCTTTGTCGTCGTGGTCATATTCATATGTCTCCTCCATAATTTGTACGTCAAATTGACGAACATTTCAAGGGCGATCAGGGACCACGCATAAGTCTTTTTCGATTCACACCCTCAGGTTCGCATCGACGGCGTCGTCCATTGCGAAGTGCTGGAGGTCGCTCCCTATGAGAGGAGAAAATTCGAACGCTCGAATGATGGAACTCTATGCGAATCATCCCCTTCGCCATGGCTTCACTTGGAAGCTTGGGAGTCGAGTAGCGAAGCGCCTCGACGATCGACGCTCGCTCGCTCATGAAAATAGGCCTTCGTGGCTTCGATTAACGCCCTGACATTGGGCGATCGCGCGCGATTGGCCTGATAGACGAGGCTGATCGGCACGGGTGGCGGCTCGAAGGACTCGAGCACGTGAACGAGCGAACCGTTCGTGACCCTCTCTGCGACCTGATAGCAGAAGACGCGCGTTATGCCGACGCCCTCTGCCGCCGCGTCGATCGCCGAGTCCGCAGCGTTCACGACGAGGCGAGGCGAGATGCGGATGATTGGACGTTCAACGTTGGCGAAGCGCCATTCGCCATTCGGGGCGAAAGCGTCGAACGAGATGAGGTCGTGTGAGGCGAGATGGGCGATTTCGGTCGGCGCCCCACGGCGGCCGAGATAGTCCGGACTGGCGACAAGCACGCGGCGCGTCTCCCAAATTTTTTGGGCGCGCAGTGCGCTATCCGGCAATTCTGCGATGCGGGCGGCGACGTCTATCCCTTCCTCGGCGATGCGAACGACCCGGTCCGTGGTCATCAGTCGCACATTGAGGCGCTCGTGCATTCTAACCAGCGCGTCCACGATGCGAAGCATATGAATGCGGCCGAAAACCAACGGCGCCGAGATAACGAGGAGCCCGCGCGGCTCTTCGTTCTCGCCGCGCAGCTCCCTTGCGCCCGCGTTGAGTTCCTCGAGGGCGCGGCTCGCGCGCTCCAGGTATGTCTCCCCCTCCGAGGTCAATGTGAGGGACCGCGTCGTCCGACGCAGAAGAACGACGCCGAGGCTCTCTTCGAGGCTGGCGATGCCGCGACTCACCGCCGTCGGCGATACGTTCAAACGTCGCGCCGCTTCGGAAAAGCTCGAATGTTCGGCGATGAGCGCGAACGCCCGGAGTATGTCGAGACGATCCATCGGCAGCCTCGTTTCTGGAGGATGGCGTGACCCATCCTCTTGAGTTTGCATAATTGGGCGCCGTTGCTCGCATCGGCCTGGAATGGCGCGCGAGCAGCGGCTGGTCAGGACGCCCGCGAAGCGACGGCCGATCACAAGCCATCGTCCGCACCGGGACGTTTCGCATCGGCGTCAAGTTCTTCGACGACGGACCTGAAGTCCCTCGCGTGCGCACCACTTTCGCACAGCGCACCCAAGCTGATCTTTGCGGTAAGCGCAAAAATATTGTGCGCCTTATCGAGATTATCGCGAACTAGGACGGGCGGTAAACAAACTGCGTAACCCACCTCCAACAACGGAGTTCATCATGGCCCGCCTACCCATACCGTCTCTCGAAAATGCCGCCGCCGACTCCAAACCGCTGCTCGCCAAGGTCGAAGCGCAGCTCGGCGTCGTGCCCAACCTGTTCCGTCTCGTCGGCCTGAGCCCAGCCGCGCTCGAAGGCTATCTCGGCTTGAACGGCGCGCTCGGAAAGACGCTCGACGTCCGCACGCGCGAGCGCATCGCGCTCGCCGTCGCCGAGGCGAACGGCTGCAGTTATTGTCTCTCGGCCCACACGTATCTCGCGACCAATCTCGCAAAGCTCGATGACGACGAGATCGCCTTGAACCGCAAGGGCGAGTCCAAAGACGCCAAGGGCTACGCCGCAGTCCATTTCGCGCGCCGCGTTGCGGAAACCCGCGGTAAGGTGACCGC
>VGDT01000068.1 GCA_016869595.1 Alphaproteobacteria bacterium | reverse complement strand
AACGCAACCAGACGGGAAGCAAAGCTAAGGTGAGGTAGGCGCATCAATCTCTCGCGTCGCGATCGTTGCCTTTTGAAAAGAATAGCAAATTTTTGCCGCCAGGCGCTCCGCCGGACCAGGGCGCCTGTCATTTGCCTTCGGCTTGAATAATGCTATGAGCACCCGCCAACCCCTGACGGCGCGCGCCGTCGAATTTCCATCTCGCGGCTGACGCGCTCGCATCGCCGCTGTAAAGGAGTTGGCGCCAATGGCCACATCGCCCGTCACGTTGACCGAAGCATTGACCTTCGACGACGTGCTGCTGCGGCCAGGCCATTCGCGGGTGATGCCTTCCGGCGTCGACACCACGACCCGGCTGACCCGCGAAATCTCGCTCAATCTGCCGATCGTTTCGGCCGCCATGGACACCGTCACCGAGGCGCGCCTCGCGATCGCCATGGCGCAGGCGGGCGGAATCGGCGTCATCCACCAAAACCTCTCGGCCGCCGCACAGGCGGCGGAAGTGCGCAAGGTCAAGCGCTACGAAAGCGGCATGGTGATCGACCCGATCACCATTTTTCCTGACGAAACCCTCGCCGATGCGCTCGCTTTGATGGCGGGCCACGGCATTTCGGGAATTCCGGTCGTCGAGCGCGCCGACGACGGCGGCAAGGGCAAGCTCGTCGGCATTCTCACCAATCGCGACGTGCGCTTCGCCCAGGATCGCAGCCAGCCTGTGGCTGAGCTGATGACGAAAAAGCTCGTTACGGTTCGGGAAGGCGTGGGGCAGGCTGAAGCCCAACGTCTGCTCCACGAACATCGAATCGAGAAACTGCTCGTCGTCGACGAGGATTACCGCTGCGTCGGACTCGTCACCGTAAAGGACATCGAGAAGGCGACGCTCCATCCTTTCGCTTGTAAGGACCACGAGGGGCGCCTGCGAGTCGCTGCGGCTTCGACCGTCGGCGACCATGGCTTCGAGCGCGCGCTTCAGCTGATCGACGCCGGCGTCGACTGTGTGGTGATCGACACCGCGCACGGCCATTCACAGGCGGTGATCGATCAGGTGACGCGGGTGAAGAAAGCGTCGAACAAAGTCTCGATCATTGCCGGCAACATCGCCACCGCCGAAGCGGCCAAGGCGCTGATCGGCGCCGGCGCCGACGCCATCAAAGTCGGCATCGGGCCCGGTTCGATCTGCACGACGCGCATCGTCGCCGGCGTCGGCGTTCCGCAGCTCACCGCGATCATGGAAGTCGCGGAAGAGGCGCGCAAAGCCGACGTTCCCGTCATCGGCGACGGCGGCGTCAAATATTCCGGCGACCTCGCCAAGGCGATCGCTGCGGGCGCCGACGTCGTGATGATCGGCTCGCTTTTCGCCGGCGCCGAGGAGTCGCCCGGCGAAGTGTTTTTGTATCAGGGCCGTTCGTTCAAGGCGTACCGCGGCATGGGATCAGTAGGCGCGATGACGGCGGGATCGGCGACGCGCTATTTCCAAGGCGATGTGAAGGAACAGCTCAAACTTGTTCCTGAAGGCATTGAAGGGCAGGTGCCTTATCGCGGCCCGATCGCGCCAATCCTTTATCAGCTTGCGGGGGGCTTGCGCGCGGCGATGGGCTATGTCGGCGCCTCCACGATCAAGGAATTTCAGGAACGCGCGCAATTCGTGCGCATCACCAACGCCGGATTGCGCGAAAGTCATGTGCATGACGTCGCGATCACCCGCGAAAGCCCGAACTATCCGACGGGCGTGTGAGACGCGAAAAAAAGGGGCCGCGCAACGGCCCCGTAAAGCATGGGAGAAAAGTTAAGGAGGAAACACTGATCGTAGTACAACTTGAGAAGTTAGCGCGGAATAAGCGAACAATGAGAGTATGTGCGCTCGTCCAACTTCTCGCGCCCCTCACTGTTCATCAAAAAGCTACGACGGAAGTCGCGTCTCCACATCATTCGAATTGATGATGACGGTGATTTTTTACAAAAAGAGTCGCTATGCGAGTCGGCGGCATCTCAGCGCTTGTTGCGCAAAGGAGAGCGGAGGGCCCCGCGAAGGCCCCCCAAATTTAAGCTAAAAGCGGTGTTCGTAGAATCGCTCAAAAGGTAAGCTGAAAATTGAGCGCGTAGTCTCGAACCCCGAGTTACTGAAGCGACCGCACAATTTCGCCCGCCCCCCCGACGTCCAAGAAAAACTTAGCGCGCCAGCAATGCGCCGGCATCATCCAAATGGATGAGGTCGGCGACAAATTGTTGAATTCAAATGTATACGCCTATTCGCCCTTTGAGCTGGTGAGCGGCGCAAGCCCCCCGAGCAATGCGACGACTTCCGCCTGGCGATTGGATCCGGTCTTCTCCATCACGCCGCGCAGATGGGTGCGCACCGTGTTGCGGGAAACAGACTGGTCTGTGGCGATTTCTTCGAGAGTCTTGCCGGCGACAAGGCCGCGCGCGACGCGCGCTTCGGCGGGCGTGAGGTCGTAGAGCGACTGAACAAGTTCGCTCGCCGGCGCCTGCGGCGATCCCACCGGCGTCATTACCAGAACTGCCGCGCAACGCACGAATATGTCGCGCGCGGCGCCCCGGATCGGCACGAGATTGGCGATCATGGGACTTTCTTCTTCGCCGGAGCGCGCGGCGAATGATCTTGGCGCGCCGACGAGATCGTCGTCGAGCGCGTCCATCGCGTGGCGCAACAGCCCGTCGGCGGACGCATCGACGAGCGACACGCGGTCATGCGCGCGCCAGCGGACATATTTGTTCAGTGAGTTGCTCGGGTCATTCGCCGAAATGACCCGTCCGTCGTCATCAAGCACGAGCGCCGGAAGTCCAATGAGTCCGAAGGTCTCTCCGGCGACACGGGCGCGCTCGAGCTGCAGGCGCGTGGCGAGAAAAGCGGCGCGCGCAAGATGTGGGCGCAACTCATCTAACTGGCGGATGACCGACGGCTCGACGGGGCCGCGGTCATGCGAGCGTTCGAGGCAGATGATGCCGGTATCGCCGGTCGGCAGCGAAATCGCCGTGGCTGCGCTGTATCCGAGCCCGCGCGGCCGCAGGAACTCGGAATAGTTGGGATCGCGCTCAAGCTCCTCCGCCGTATAGACGTCGTCGTCAGTGAGGAAACCGGGATGACGGCGGCTGAACAGCTTGCCGCCGCGCGTGCAGTTGCTGAGCCAATCGCCGCGCATGAAATTCTCGACGTGCTCGCAAATCGCCGGAGAGGCCGCCCATCGGGAGACTTTTTCGCGCGACGCGAAGAGCACGCCGCCCTGCGCTTCGGCAAGATGTGAAAGTTCGTCGAGAACGTCCGGCCACATGTCGGGCGCGAAAGAGCATTCGTAAATGCGATCGATGAGTTCTTGAACCATCTTGAATATCTCATATTCGCGGTCACGCTAAAGGCGCGAGCGCTCGATAAACCGTATGCAAACGTCCCGCCGGCGAGATCGTTCCCGTCGGTCAGCGAATTTGGTCAGTTGCTAAGAATTCGGTCAGTGTTTGCCGGCGTCGATCGGGACCCCTTTGCGCTCCTTGTAAATATAGGCGACGAACGCCGTCATCTTCGGATCATCGGCCGCGAGCGCCGTTCCCTGCAGCGGGTTCCTGATGCACCAGTTCACCATTTCAAAGAGCTGCGCAACCTTGCCCAGTTGCTTTTGAAATTTCGGATAGGTCTCCGGGTGGGTATTGGCGGCGTTCGGATGGCATTGCGCGCAGGCCACGCCATTCGTGCCGACCGCGCCGCTTGTCCAAAGCTCACGGCCTTTCTTGGCGACCGAATCGAATTCGCCTTGCCAGCGGTCGACGTCCGCCGCCGTAAACTCATCGGCGAGCGTTGCCGGCGAAAGCAGCACAGCGCCCAAAACAAGCGCAATCGCATAGCGGCGCATGGTCGTTCTCCTCAACTAGTAATGCAGTTGCGGCGCCTTTCGGACGATCGCTTCTTGATATCTCTTGTCGACGGGCTTTCCGAGCTTCGGATCATAACCGACGACGCGCTCTTGGTTGTCCCACAGCTGATAGCGCGCTGTGACTCGGCCCGAGTTGACGTCGATCATCTGCCAGCCTGTGGCGTCGCGTTCGAAGAAGGGATCGGCCCGATTCATCGGAACGGTGAGCACTGGAACATGCGCGCCGGCCTGCGCATAGGTGTCAGGATAGGGCCAGGGCCAGGCCGTCGCCATCACCGCGTTGAAGGAGATGTTGCCGATCTGATTGTATTGGATCTGGTGCACATGGCCGTAGATCACGCTGACGGTCTTGAACGGCTGCAACAGCGCTTGCACCTGCTCGGCGTCGTCGGTCCAGAAATTCCAACCCTTGTAGATTTTCTGCAGCGGCGAATGCGAGAAGACGATGAGCGGCGTATCCTTCGACACTTTGTCGAGATCATCCTTGAGCCAGGCGCGTTGCTTTTCGCCGACCATGAATGGGGAGCCGTTAGGGTTATCAAGGCCCGCCATCTCAAGCATGCGCTGCTCGGCCCTCGGCCAGCGATGGAACGTCCATTCATCGGTCGTGATAATCGAGTTCAACACGACGAAATGCACGCCCTTGTGGTCGAAGCTGTACCAGTGCGGTCCATAGAGCTTCGTCCAATATTCGCCGAGGTCGAGATAATAGTCGTGCTCGCCCATGACGCAGTGGAGCTTGCCCTTGAGATGCGAAAGCATCTCACCTCCATGGTCGAGCTCATCTTTCTTGCCGAGTTGCGCGAGATCGCCGCCAAACATGACGAAATCCGCCTCAGGCAAGATGAGATTGGCCTCGGCGACGGCGCGCTTCAGGCCCATGTCCCAATTGCGCACGAAGCTTGCGCCTTTGATCTGCTGGATGTGCGAATCGGAAATATAAGTGAAGCTGAAATCTTCGCGCGTTCCGCCGAAGGCGAGGCGCACCATGGAGATCGGCAAGGTCGTTAGGGTTCCGGCCGTGGCGCCGGCGGCGATCACGCTGCGCCTGGTGATGAGTCTGGACATCTCTATCCTCCCTCGCGGCTTCGCAGTTCTTTAAGACGCCGCTTGCTTTCTCTTGGGCATGGATTCTTATTTCGTTTGCGCCGCCACATAGGCCGGGCTCGTCAACGTCTCCAAGAACGCCACGAGATCGTCGATCTGCTGATCCTTCAGATCCAGCGGCCGGATGCCGCCCGAGAGATAGGGATTGACCGGCCACGGATCGCCTGGGCTCTTACCGCCCTCATTGTAGTGCTTGACCACGTCTTTCAGCGTCTTGAGCGAGCCGTCGTGCATGTAAGGCGCGGTCATCGCGATATTGCGCAGAGTCGTGGTCTTGAAAGCGCCGATCTCATCGAAGGAGTTCGTCACCGCGAAGCGGCCGAGGTCCGAGACCTTCGGATCGGCGAGCACGGTCTTGTCGACGGAGGCGCCAGCCGCCTTCGCCTTGAGGAATTCGGCGGCAAGACGAGGAATGTCGTCTTGAATGCGATTGATGCCGACGCCGATATTGTGGAATCTGTTGTCGGTGAAAAGCGCCTGATTCTGTTCGATAACATGGCAGGAGACGCAGCGCCCCTGAGCGACGTAAATGTCGAAGCCGCGCTTGGCTTGATCGCTGATCGCGTTGCGGTCGCCGCCGAAATACCATTTGTCGAAAGGCGAATCGCCGGAGACGATCGTGCGTTCGAAACTTGCGATCGCTTTCTTGACCTCTTCCATTGTCACGTCGCGGCCGCTCTTGCCGAACGCCTTCTTGAAACCCTCAACATAGGCTGGATCTTCGCGAACGATTTTGAGCACCGGCTCGTGATCGGGCAGTCCCATTTCCACCGGGTTCACCATCGGATGCTGCGACTGATCCTCCAGCGAAGGCGAGCGGCCGTCCCAGAACTGTGAGGTGTAATAGGCGGCGTTGACCACCGTCGGGGCGTTGCGCGTGCCGGTGAGCTTGTTATGGCCCTCCGATACCCGCAGCGGACTGTCGGTGAAGGCCTTTTTGTCGTTGTGACAGGTCGAGCAGCTCACAGTGCCGTCGATCGAGAAGCGCGACTCATGAAAGAGCTTGTCGCCGAGCGCGATCTTCTCCGGAGACTGCGGATTGTCAGCTGGAATCGGGACCTGAGGCAGACCGAGCGGCTCGGCGAGCGCCCATCCGCCAAGAAGGAGCACAGCAAGCGGAAGCGCAACAAGCGTTCTGTCCACGGACTTCCGGACATCAGAAATGTGCATGATCTCCCTCCGCTCCCGCTCGGCTTGTCGCCGACTCTTGTTTTCACATTAAGTTTGCTCTGCTTTTAGCGGCAGGGCAAGTCATCGCTGTGACGCTTGGCGGGAAATTCAAAGAACTCTCTCCGCGAATATTCGGTCTCGTCAGTAATCATTGTGCAATGCGCTAGAACCGCGTGGCGGAGCGCTGCGCCTTATCGTTTGATCTGTAGTTTTCGCTTGCCGGCTTCCTGTCATGTTCATGCTACACTGAATTGTTTTTAAAGAGGGTCGACATCGCGCGGCCTTCCGCCGTCGACGCGGCTGTGATAGCTGACGGCGCCGAAGGGCCATTTTTGCGACGCGGAAGCAGCGCCGCGAGACATCAACTGCAGGAGGAACGGAATGCATTTGACTCGGTTCGCCGCATTCGCGGCGGTTTTGCTGGCGCCGACCATGGCCGCGGCGGGCGATCTACGCGCCGACGCTAACGCCGTCTTCAAGCCGATTGATGCGGCGAGCGTCGCATCGGTTGTTAAGAACAATGAGATTACGCCTGCGAAGATCGAACTCGGATCCAAGCTCTTTTTCGATCCGCGGCTTTCGAAGAGTCAGATCATCAGCTGCAATAGCTGTCACAATCTCGGAACTGGCGGCGCCGACGCTGGTCCTACGTCAATTGGCCATGGTTGGGCGAAGGGACCTCGACGGGCGCCGACTGTGCTCAACGCGGTGTTCAATGTGGCGCAGTTCTGGGATGGCCGCGCCGTCGACCTGAAGGCGCAGGCGAAGGGCCCTGTTCAGGCGGACGTGGAAATGAACAATACGCCGGCGCAGGTCGAGACGACGCTCAACAGCATCCCGGCTTACGTCGCAGAATTCAAAGCGGCTTTCCCTGCCGACCCCAATCCGGTGAGTTTCGACAATATGGCGAAGGCCATCGAAGCCTTTGAGGCGACATTGACCACGCCGAACTCACGCTTCGACAAATTTCTCAAAGGCGACGTTAGCGCGCTCAACGACGTCGAAAAGAAGGGCCTGCGTCTCTTCCTCGACAAGGGCTGCGCCGGTTGCCATGGCGGCGTCAACATCGGCGGCAACGGTTATTTCCCCTTCGGAGTCGCTCAAAAGCCGAGCGTCGAGATCCTCCCCGTCGCCGACAAGGGTCGCGCCAAGGTCACAAACGACCCGGCGGATGAATTCGTCTTTCGATCTGCGCCGCTTCGCAACGTCGCTCTGCGCGCGCCTTACTTCCACACCGGCTCTGTCTGGACGCTGGAAGAGGCGGTCGACCTTATGGCCAAAGATCAGCTCGGCGAAAATCTCTCTGCTCAGGACGTGAAGGCGATCGTTGCCTTCCTCGAAACTCTTAATGGCGACCAGCCGAAGGTTGTCTATCCCGCGCTGCCGCCGCGTTCTGCTAACACGCCGCTGCCGCAGTAAGGCGTAGAGCGTCGTTCGCGAATTTTTTAAAGGCGGGCGCCGATCGTCGGTTGGCGCTCGCCTTCGTTTGTCACACTACTGGATTGGCGGTTCACTAAATTCTTCCGCTGCGCGAAAGATGCGGAAGGAACGCCAGAAGATGAAAGTCATTACGCTCTTTAATATTTTGCTTGCGATTGTCGCGTCGGCTGCGTGCGCGCCTGTGGCCGCGCAGGAACAGGTCAATCCGTTCGCGCGCATAGGTCATATCGTCGTTATCTTCACCGAGAACCGCAGCTTCGATCATGTCTTCGGGCTGTTTCCCGGCGCCGAGGGGATCAATTCCGCTCAGCACCCGCCGCAAGTGGACTTTGAGGGACGGCCGCTCGCCGCGCTGCCGCGTCCGCGCGCCGACGATCGCTTTCCGCGACGCTTGCCCAATGCGCCGTTTCGCCTCGAACCTTACGTCGACATCGATGGCCACACCATGGACCCGGTGCATGACTTCTATCTCGAGCGGGAGCAGATCGACGGCGGGAAAATGGACCGCTTTGTCGAGGCCTCGAACGCCGGCGCGCTCGTCATGGGCTATTATGATGGCTCAAACCTGAAACAATGGGCTCTGGCCAAGGAATTCACGCTCGCCGATCATTTTTTTCACGCGGCCTTCGGCGGCTCGATGCTCAATCATTTCTTTTTAATCTGCGGATGCGCGCCGGCATTCGACAATCCGGTGGAGTCGACGAGAAAGAAATTTCTGTCGAAGCTGACGAGCATCAAGGATTCTCAAGGGGCGGACCTTATGATTCGCGACCGCAAAGAGGACTCGCCGCGAAGCGTGCTTGACGGGCCGCCGCGCCACAAGAACCTTGGCCCCCTGACCATGGAACTGGAGGCGATCGGGACGCTTCAACCCGGAAATCCGGTTTCCAAGCTCGACAAGACGGAGCCGCAGGAGCGGCTTCCCCCTTTGCATATGCCGACGATTGGCGATCGGCTGACAGAGAAAGGCGTCACCTGGGCCTGGTACGCGGGCGGCTGGCGCGATGTCGTCGAGGGCCGCCTCAAGCCTTACGGCGAAGGCAAGCCCGACTTTTTTCAAACTCACCATCAGCCGTTCGCATATTTCGCCAATTACGCGGAAGGCCAAAAAGGACGCGACCATCTTAAGGATGCAGACGATTTTTTCTTCGCTATGGACAAAGGCGATCTGCCGCAGGTGAGCTTTTACAAGCCGCTGGGCGTGTTCAACGGGCATCCCGACTATTCCGATCTCGCCGCCGGCGACGCCCATGTTGCCGCGGTGATCGAAAGGCTGCGCAAGAGCCCCAATTGGGCCGACATGCTGATCATCGTCACGGCCGATGAAAACGGCGGCTTCTGGGATCACGTTGCGCCGCCGGAACGGGATGCGTACGGCCCGGGAGCCCGCGTGCCAACGCTGATCATTTCGCCTTTCGCCAAGAAGGGCTTCGTCGACAAGACTGTCTACGACACGCTGTCTATTCTACGCACCATCGAGCTCCGTTTCGGCGTTACTCCGCTTTCCGATCGGGACACTAAGGCGACTGACTTGCGCAACGCCTTGATCGCGCCATGAACTAAAAGGTCGGGCGTCCAAAAAGCTTTCCGTCCGTCCGGCGAGGCTAAGGCAATTAACAGCCACGGTTCGGCCAAAAAATCGCCGTTTATGGCGCCACGCAACATAATAATTTGATTTAAAATAATTTTATGCTTACGCGCGCGAGCGGCCTCGTAATGCTGCCAAGCCCGATGGGTAGCATATATCCCATACACTAGGGTTGCATTGGCTATTCGATAGATTGTTTTGCTCTATACGGATGGGTATTGTGTGCGGAGGGGGTTATTGGAATTGTTGCGGCACGCTGAGCTGGGTCTGCGGTCCGTTCTTTCAAGGGGCGGGTTTGAAGATTTTGGCTTAGGCGGCGACGTCGGTGTTCGTCCGATAACAACAAGCAGCCGGGTTCTGGGGATTTTGGGGGGTGCTCGCGGGATAGCGGGGATTTTCCAAGGATTTTCGGGAAGGCTGCGGCAAGACAAGGGCGGGTTTGCGTGTTTTCGAGAAGACGCGCTTTCGCTTTACTTGAGAAACGAGGACGAAGCGGCTCCGTTGTGGGAGGCGGAGCGATACCGGTCACGCGCAATTCCCTGGGAGCACATTGGAGGAGAAAGGTATGAGCTCGACGACTGACACAGCGGCCCGGGCTGCTGCTGGCGCGGAAGCTGTAGTAGACCTTAAGGGCATGTGGATCGGCCTGGCCGTTCTGAACGGGTTCTATCTGGTCGTT
>VGDT01000067.1 GCA_016869595.1 Alphaproteobacteria bacterium | reverse complement strand
ACTGTGGAAAAGCGCTTTCTCCGAGATCAAGGGCGGCTTTTTAACCCCACCCCCCCCGCCGAGCAGACTGAGGCGATCCGCTTTGGCGCGCGCCGTCTTGCGTGGGTGGCAGCCGCCGCGATCCCCGTCCGCATGCGGCCTTCCGTCGCCGCCCGCACGGCAACACAAAAGCTGGATGTTCGCCTTGTCGAAGTCAGCGCCGCCGTCTTGGCGTTCGATCTTATGATCAGCGATCAATCGCACGAACGATCCGTCATCCTCGCGCGTCTTGCCGCAGCCTTCGCATCGCCGTCCGCGCTCTTTGATCAGCGCAGCGACGAAGTCCTTCCACGCTCTGGAAAGATAGAACTCATCGGTCCGCTTACGGATGACGAGTTTTGAGCGCGCGCTCGGCGCAAGCTTCGACCTACGCGACTTCAGCATGTCTGAATGGCTTCGCACTTGGCGGCAGGCGCTTCGCCTGGTCCGCTGCTTTCACGCATCTCGCTTCGGGCGCCGGCGGCGTCGCTCCCACGTGATGCGTCCCGGTCTTCGCTATGAATGGGCGACCGAGAGCCGTCTCGTTCGGCGCTTGTCCCTCTTGTCCTTCGGGCGGTCCTGCCGTCGCACCAGGAGCTCGAGGTAGCACGCGTCAATAGGAAACGTCGCGCCGCCGAATAGCTGAATCGTTACGATCGGAACGCCGCGCTTGTCAACTTTCTCGATAACGCCTTCGTGATCGGCAAACGGTCCGGCCTTGATTCTCACGCGGTCGCGGCTGTGGAAAAGCGCTTTCTCCGAGATCAAGGGCGGCTCTTTCAAGAAGGCGATGTGGCGCGAATCAATTTCAGCCGGCGCATCGCTGCCCGCCAGCGTCAGGAACCCGAACACGCCGGATGTATGTTTGACCGCCTGATAGATGGCGTCTGTCATGTCGACTTCGAGGAAGATATAGCGCCCAAAGCGCGCCACGTTGCGCGAGACCTTGGTCCGCCGATCGTATCCGCCGACCCGGATATGTCTCTCGACTTCAATGCGATGAACCGGCCTCCACACGTTCAGACTTGCCGCAGCCAGACGCAGTTGCGCCTCAAAATCCTTGCCCTCGAATGCTTCGACGACATACCAAGCCATCCGCGCGCTCCCGCTGTGCCGCCCAAAAAACGCGAAAACGCAACCCGCAACTAAACTCGCGTTTCGGAGTGACTCGGCCCGTCACGCGGCGCTTCGCCGTGCGACGCTGACGGCGGCCATTCGCTCGGCTTCACGATCGAATCGTCCCACGCCCCGACGCGCCGAAACTTCAGCGGTTCGCCGTCGTGACGCGCCCATGCGGCGGCCTGCGGCGTGCCCTTGCGCACGATGATCCCGCCGTATTTTTGCCGCTGAATTTCATGCGTCTTCGCCTTCGCCTCAGCGAGACGCTGGCGTTCCGCCTCAACGCGCGCGGATGCGCTTTGCGATGGCGCGTCGAAGACCTGCCAGCCCTTGCCGGACAGCCATGTCTTGGCGTGCGAAATCTTGCGTTCGCGCTGGACGCAGGCTTCGATGTAACGCGGCGCGCTGGCGACCGCAGCGAGCTGTTCGCCGTTTTCAAGTTCCATGAACCTACGACGCGCTTCCTCGGGCTTTTCCGTCGCATCCCACGGCCATGTGCGGCGGAATTTCTCCCAACGCACCAGCCGCGCGCCGTCTTCGTCGACCTCGCCAGACCCGCAGCGTCGAAGGCTCGCGGACCCGTCGACGTTCGTTGTTTCGGAAAGCGAAGTTTTCTCCCCCTCTCCCTCCCCCCTTTGGGGGGTAGGGGGGTTGGTTATTTGATGGTTAGTTAGTGGTTCTACACCGCACGAGTGCGGTGTGGTTTCGTTTCCCCTGCGGTGTGGTTTCGTTTCCCCTGCGGTCTGGTCCACACCGCAAGTTGCGGTGTGGATCGGCTCGTCGGAGACGTCTTCCGTTCGATCTTCTGAACGCGTTTCGGCCGTATCCGCCGGCGCCCAGCCGTTCGCTATGGCGTGCCGGCGAGCTCGCTCATCCACCAGCAGGCAATAGTAATTCGTCAGTCTTCGCCCATCGGTATGCTTGCGGCGCACGACGAAGATCAGTTCATGTTCGACCAGATTCTTGATCCGGCGCTGAACCGTGTCTTCCGACAGATTGGTGATCGCGGCGAGCGTTGCGAGCGAGGGGAAGCAGGTCTCGTCTTCATCGGCATATTGGGCGAGCGTCAGCAGCACGTGGCGCGCTCCGGCGCACACGCTCGCGTCGCGGATTGAACAAGCCCAATTGAGCGCCGAGAAGCTCATCGCGCGCGCCGCCTATGCGCCCTGGTCCGCGATAAGCGCGCGCGCCAGCTCGGATGCCTTGGCGTCGATCGGCAGTATCGCCAATCGGAAAGGTTCGACCCAAGCGATCAGCCCGCGTCCCGACAGCCACGCCAGACGTTCTCCGACTCGCGTGTAGTTAATTTCCGCTCGTTCGGTGAGCAAATCGATAAGCCCGTCTCTTAGCGCAACACGCCCGTCGTCGCCCGTCGCGTCGGCGAGCAAGACCAGGACGAGCTTCGCTTCGCTCGAGCCGGCCTTTTGATCCCATGCCCAGGAAACCGCCTTCATGCTCATCACTCCTTCAGTCCGATCGGTCCGATTGTTCGTCCCTTGCGAATTTTCCGTAGACGAGGCGGCTGCTCTTGCCCCCCCCCGTTTCATTGCCACCAAACAGCGGTAAATCGCTCGCTTCCTTCTTTGGCCCATGCGCTGCACGCTCTATTTCGCCCGCGAAGACGAGCGTGATGCGGCGTTCAATATCGGAGAGGTATTCCGGCTCACGTTCGATCAGGACGGCGTTGAAGCCTTCGAGCAGAGCGGCATGGCCCGTCGTTCCGGTTCCGGCGAAGGGATCGAGCACGGTTCCCCTGGGCGGCGTCACCATGCGGACGAGCCAGCGCATTAGATCGACGGGCTTGACGGTCGGATGTTTCGAGAAGAGCCGATCGTTGGCGTCTGCCTTTGCGGAATAGAAGAAGCGGGCGGCGGAGCCGGAATCGCCGCGCGGGCGCGGGCCAAAATCGCCATAGCAATTGATGCTTTGCTTTTGTCCATACTGCGGACCGACGGTCGCCAGCTGTCCTCCGCTTTGGAGAAACATCCCCACGACTTCATCGCTTCCGTCATGGCAGACGTTGGCTGGCCAGCGGCCGAGATCATTCGCCTTTGCGATCGCTTCATCATAGCTGCTGGCAACCTCGTCTCGATTCTCCATCCATGGGCGCGCCCATCCTTCCTGCATATTGGTGTCGAGCTTTGATGAGCCTCGAGGCTTCACATCTCCGCCGCCCACGATCCGCGTCGCGTCAATATTGATCGCGCCAGTTCCCCAGCGCAGCACATTGGCGGCGACACTCTTTTCAGAGAGAGGTTTCCGAGCGAGACAGATCGGCTCGAAAGCGGGCTTCAGCGCGGTTCCCCAGCCCTCCCAAGCAGCAGCAGCAGCAGTGATCGGATCGCCTTTTTTGGCTCGTTGGTATTCAGTTCCCTTAGCGCGCTGTTCGGCAATTCTCGCTGCACCCGCGCGCCCACGCCAATGGCCAGCGTCCTTATCAAGCATCTTGCTAACGTCGAGGCTCTTGGGAAATCCCGTGCCGAAGCTCCAAAACAGATCGCCGAGCGGTTCATGCTGCGCGAGTAGAGCGAGCAACGCGTCTTGCTGTATGATCGAGAGGCTATCGAAAAACGCGCTGGCCATAATCTCATGCGAAAGCAAATTGAGAATTGAATCGCGAATCTCGAACCCAGCATCTTCGATCGCGCAGACCATGCGATGCACGCATTTCGGGGCTGAGAAAGCGACGAGGTGTCCGCCCGGTTTTAAGACGCGCAGCGTCTTCGCCCAAGTCTCGGCGCGGAAGGCGACATCGCCGCCGTCCCATTCCTTGCCCATGAAGCCGCGAGACGCGCGCGCATAGGGGGTCGCGCCGGGCTTTTCTCCGGAATAGTCTTTCGCAGGCGCGGCGTTTTCACCGCCGAACCGCTTAACAATGCTCGCAAGATGATAGGGCGGGTCAGAGCAGACCGCGTCAACGCTGTTCGGTTCGAGACGATCCAGCACGGCGAGGCAATCGCCGGCATAGAGCGTCACCCGTCCATCATGAAATATTTGCGAGCCTTCTCTCGTCACGCGCGCGCCTCTTTCGGAGCGCCCATGTGTGCGACGATGGCGTGGTAGCGGGCGCGAATGTCCGCCGGATATTCGCGCTCGTCGGGAATGCGCTCTTCGTTACGCTGCGCGCCGAAAGCCCACGCGACCGCTCGTAGGCTATGGGCGGCCATCCATTCTCCTATCGCCGCCTCGACGCGCGTCTCAAGGTCGGATAGCTGGTCCTGCGTCGGCTCGGGTTTGAAAATCGATCCATCCCCGTCCGGATCGACACGCTCTTCGTTTATTAATTCGAGAAGTTCGATCAGCCTCCAATTCGAAACGCGGAGGGTGATTTTTTCGAGAACAGCCTCGCAGATATGGAAGGACTCCCCACCGTATTCGTCCCTGCCGAACTCGATCGCGCCTTCGCGCGTCGTATCCCCGGCGGGATGCCAGCGCTCTTGGTCCTGCGAGACGAACCATTTGAATCCCTCCGCCATCTCACTAGCTCCCTGTTTCACGTGAAGCGAAGCTGAGCGGTTCTTCCGGAAAGAGCCGGCCGAACCAATACAAAAAGGCGAAACGCGCCATGCGCGCGGAGTAGCAGACGATGACCGCGCCCAAAGGGTCCAGTTCGTCGACATCCCAAGCCGCCGGCGGGCGCGACATCACCGCCTCGCGCTCATCGAGGAGGATCCGCAGGTCGGCGTACTTGACTTCGCGCGGCTCGTCGCGCGGCAACCCGAACCGCGCGCAGATCACGCCCATGATCCGTGCTTCGATCTCGCGATATTGCGGCACCGCGCCTTTGATCGGGCGGATCAACTCGCCGCAGAATTCGGCGGCGTCGTGCATCAGCGCCCAGCGCGCGAGCGCTGTTTCGCCCCGCGCGTAGAAATGCCGCGCGAGGCAGACGCTATGCTCGGCGATCGAGTAATGGCCGACGTCGTCGCGAAGTTGGCCGGCATAGCGGCACTGCCGCGACAGGCCGGCGGCGATGTCTTGGATGCAGATGTCTTCTGGGCGAGGATCGAGCGGATAAAAGGCGCGGCCGGTCGCGGTTTGCATCCATTGTCCGCGACGCCAGGAGTCGGCGTTGGCGAAGGCGCGCCGGGACCGCGCGACAGACCCAAGCCGCATGAGATCGTGCTTCACGCTCATGGCGCCCATTTCCCTCTGCTGGCGGCACCGGCGTAGCGCGGACTGTCCAATGCGGCGAGATATTCGCGACGGCCAGGCGGCGGGTCGCCGAGCAGCGCGCTCGTCACATTTGACGGCGTGGATGGAGAGATGATCCGCGCCGGCTTGCGTTTTGGCGGCTGATAGCGCGGCGGCGCTGCGGTTTTGGTCGGCGTCAGAGAACCGTCGTCGCCGACCGCGACGGAAGGTCCGAGCTCACCATGTATCGGGCCAATCAGATCGGTCTTTATCGCCAGCGCGATTTGATCGACGATCTCATTATCCCACCAGGGCATGGCGCGGGACGACGTCAGCATGCTGGCGAGATGATGCGCGCTGCGGTCATAGCCAAAGCCGCGCGCGATTCCGATGTTGCTCGCGGTCGGATAGGCCTTGATCATTCCGGCGATGGCGAGGCAGCTCGCGCGGCTCGCCTTACGGGTCTTCGATCCGCCGAAGAGATCGGACGGATAGAGGCTAAACCGCATTGCTGCGGCTTTCGCGGCCGCCGCAAATGACCTTGCCGGAATCGATACGGTCATCTTGCTACGCTCCCCCTCGAAACTCGTTCCTCTGACGCGGTGTCATGCGCGGCCATTTCGCGCTTCAGCCGCCGCACGAATGACGCCGCAGCCTCCTCGCCATGCGAGGCGGCGACGTCGAGGTAATCGTCGACGAGCTCGGCCGGCGCCCACCCCGGCACTTCGACAGCGCAGCCGCGCTTCGCGCGTTTGATGTTGACCGACATGCGGGCGCGAACCTCGGGATCGGCTAATGCCTTTTTGCGGGCCTCCGACATGCGTTGACGCGTTGCCCATAAGTGACGGCGCTGCTTACCGCTCATGCCGGCATCCTCGCGCTTCACGCCATGCCTTGCGCAGGGCGGCGCGATGGGTTGGCGAGTCGTAGGCAATGCGCGCGCAATGCGGGCAGTAGGATTTACCTGGCTCATTCGGCGCGCCGCAGAAGCCAAATGACTCGCTGCGCGGATCGCCGAGCGGCCATCTGCACAATCCCTCGCGCAGTTCGAGGAGGGTGATGCGTAGCGGCGACCAATCCTCGACAAGCGAGGGAGGCGCTATCTGAATTGGCGCGGGTTGAGTGGGAGGCGCAGCCGCCCTTATCGCCGGAAGTCGGTGCGGCCTGGGAGCGACGCGGGTTTTTGTGCTACGCGACCGTCCCGGCGCGGCGCTCAATTCAAACCCATGGCGTTTCGCCATGCCGATGACCATGTTGCGGGTGAATTGACGGCCGAACTTTTGCGAAAGATGCGTCGCAGTATCACCGCCACTCATTTTTTTGTCGACGATCGCGACGCGCATCTCGTCAAGCTCTTCGTCTGACCATCTGCCTTTCTGGGTTTTCGCCAGTAAGCCTCGCTGCCGCAGTTTCCAGATCAGTTGGCCGATGTATCTTGTATCGGCCTTGAGATTGTCGGCGATCTGTTTTTGCGGCAGCCCCCGCTTGGCGAGACGCAGCACATCCGCAGTCATAGTTCCTTCTCTTGGGTACATTACCGGCTCATCTCCCCAAGCTCATCAGACGCCAATAAATCAATCGCCGCGCCGATCACGCCTGCCGGCTCGCCATTGCTGGCGCGCGTCACGGCTTTGCGGATCGTTTCGGCTGGCACGCCATATTGCAGAGCGAGCGACAGACAGAGCGCCGCGTCTCGCGCGTCATCGGCGGAATCGGTCGAGGCTTTTTCGGCGTCGATGAATATTTCGGCGAGGGCGCCGTCTTCGAAGCGGCCGACGGTCAGGCGATATTCGCGTCCGCGAAAGACCATCTCGCGCGTTTCGGCTTCGCGCCTTTGCGGGAGGCGGCGGCGAGCGGTCACTTCGACCTCTCGTGCAGCCAGTCGCAGACCTTGAGGATCGCGCGGGATGTTCCGTTCAGTAGGTCGGTGATCGCCAGCAGCGCCGTCTCACAAAAGGCGAAGATCAATCGGCACAATCCGGCAAACCGCATTCGTTCTTACCTTTTTGGAGGCCAGCGAAACGCAACGCGCCACAGCTTGCTTTAAGACGCCTACGCCTTGATCTGCCGCTTGAGCGCCGCCAGTCCGGCGGCCTTCTCAGCTATTTTTTCTTGGAGCATTTTCTGCTTTTGGGTATTTGCAGCGTCGGCAACCCATTGGCACTCGCCGCCAGTGAGCGATAAGAGGATTTCCGGCCCATAAACTTCTATCAGTCGAAGTAATGCCGGGCCGCCGGGGGCGGACGATCCCTCAAGCCATTTCGCGATCTGATTGCCGCCGCATCCCGTTTCTTTTGCCACATTGAACGCGGTCCGCCGAGGATGTTTTGCTTTCAGGAAAGCCACGACATTTTTTGCGAACTGGCATTCTTGGTTGTAGTAGCTTTCTTTTCGTTGCTTTTGACTGCGGTGGCGCTGAATAGGTTCGCGGACGTGATCCCTTATAAAGGCGAGAATTTCCTCCGTCGGGCGAAACCATTCACCTGAAAGTTTTGATTGAGCGAACCGCTCGTGAATTGCGAGCTCGCGCTCGCGGCCACCGTCAATTAGACCAAGTAGGACAAGCTTTCTCAGGTTGGACAAGCGGTCCGAGAGATCGAATGTCGAAAGCGAAGAGATCGTCATCAGCCCCAAACGAAGTTCAGATGCCCCATTTCAAACGCGGGGCGGCGAAAGGTTTTGCGTCCGCCGCCCCAACTTCACTCAAACTCAAAACAACGCGACGCGAGGACGCCAATCTCACGCGACGCTATGCGACTTCACGCGGTCGACAGGTGCGGCCTGTCGAAACCAAAATGCCGGCGGGCTTTATCGGCTCGCGCCCGCCAAACGAGTCCCAAGTCGCATGCCCATAGATCACGCGGCCCGATCTAGAGTTCTGTTGCCGGCCTTCCACCGGACTCGGCGCTTACCGCTGCGCTAGCGGGCGGATATTTGTCTCAATCCCGCCAAGAGAATGGTTCCAGCCACGAGACAATGCCGTGCAGTCACCATCAAACCGCGCCAGCATTCCGAACGCTCATTCGAGCGAATTCTGTTCCCCGAAAGATCCGGGCGCGAACGCCCGGCAGTTAAGGGAGGAAACGCTCAAGGAGCGTCATCAAGACCGCACTAGCGCTGCGGCGAACGCTTTCCCCTGTGAGGAGGAAACTTGTTTCAATCGCCGCATATCATCCGCGCAGCCATGAAAGCAGTTCAGCGAGCCCGAGAAACGCGCCATAGAACGCGCCGAGCAAAACGAAGGCGAAGCCCATGACGATCAACATTGCTGTCGGTTTCTGTCTGGGGGCTTCGCTCATCCAAGCCACCACCAAATGAGTGCGCCGATCTCAGCGATGAGCGTCACCGGACCCCAGAAGAAGATTCCTAATTGCGGACCGTCGTCTCTCATTGCGACGTCGCCGACCGCGGGACGCTTGCGCGCCCTGCGGCTTTCGCCAGCGCTTCCGGAAGCCAGCAAAAGAAGCGGTCGAGGAGATGTGACAGGAAATGATCAGGTCTAACCATCACGCCGCCCTCTCGTCTTCACGAATGGTCACGCGCTTCGAGCGTCCGTCGCGCACGGTTGCGAGTGCTTCGATCAATATGCTGACATCTTCCTTGCGCACGCCGATCCGCTCGATTTGTGCGAGGTCGTCGCGCGAGCGAAAGGCGATCTCGATTTCGCTGTCCTCGCCCTCGGCGACAGTTAAGGCCTCGGCCCGATGCAAGATGTGCGTCGTCACGTCGTCGCCTCCGTGAAAGGGGAGAGCGCCGGACCTGCGGTCGATTCCGTCGATTCCAGTTCGTTCAATTCGAAATCAGCGGCGCAATAGGAAACCTCGCGTTCGTCGCAGGCCGCCATGAGAATCTTAATTACCGTGCCGGGGAGTTCGCCGTTGCGCTTCCAAACTTTCAGCGTGTCCTTTGACGGCCAGCCTTTGCGCACGTCGCCGCGCGCCCGGATGATTTCGAGAGCCGCATCGTCGCCGCCCAATTTGCCGAATATCGCGAACATGGCTGCATAGTAAAAATATTACCCGCAAATGCAAGAACTTTTTTCGCATGCCTAAAACACTTGGTTTGCCTATGGTTCCCCCATGACTGGAGAAAATTTAGCCGATGACGAAGCTAGAAAGATCGGTCGACGCATCGCGCGACTCCGGGACGCGCGGGGCTTCACAAATGAGGCGTTGGCCGAAAAACTGGGCGTGACGGCCGACTCTGTAAAGAAGACCGTGGCTGGCGCCGCGACAAAGAGCTACGTCAAGCTGAAGGCCTTAGCTGGGGCGCTGGATTCCACCCCAAACGAACTCTTAGGCGTCAGTGACGGCCATGATATTGAAGAGATGATGGCGGTGGTTGCCCATTCATACGAACGGCTCGGACTGCCTGAAAATGAAGCGCATCTCTATGCCGAATGCGTTCGCGAAGCGATCGAAGAGCCTCTAGATCAGCACGCAAGGCAGGATCGGATGCTGGCCCGGCGAGTTCTAGCATCGTCTCATATGCGGCAATTTTTCGCTTCAAGGCGCGATCGATCGGGCCTTCCTCCAATTTTTCCATCTACCCAACCCCGAAAACCAAAGAACTAAACTGACACGTAACGATAACAAGCTGTTACAGCTTGACAACGAATTTCTTTTACACGCGGGTAATTTTCTTCCTTGACGTAGGAATAAAATTACCCGATGCTCCCTCCATAGGCCTTTGCCTGTGGAGACGAGACAATGTTTACCGGCCAGCAGGTCGCTACGGCGCTTTTCGCCAGCCCTTTCCTGATCCTCTGTCTTTCATGGATCGTCGCTGATCGGGTCTTCGCCCGCGCCGAGAGCCGCGAGCGCGCAAGGCTGCGCGCCATGTCCCGCATCGAGAAGGCCCGCAAGGCCGATGTCTTTTTCCTCTGAAGGCGCGCTCGACATGCTGCTCTTCGTCTTCGCGCTCGCGCCATTCATTGCCGACCGGATTTCCTCGCTGCGCAAGAAAAAGGATGTGAAATGAAAATCAAATTCCAAGGCATTTTGACTGGTGAGGCGGCTCTCAAGGCGGTCGAGTCCGACGGCGACGCGCTGCAATACGTGCCCGAGGCGGCGCTCACCGAAGCGGTCGCTCTCAAGGCGGTCGAGCGCAACGGCGACGCGCTGCGATACGTGCCCGAGGCGGCGCTCACCGAAGCGGTCGCTCTCAAG
>VGDT01000066.1 GCA_016869595.1 Alphaproteobacteria bacterium | reverse complement strand
CAGGGCTTTTCTTCGATCGTATTCGCCACCACGTCGCCGCCGGCGAGCTCATCCGTGAGGGCGGACCGAATGGCTCCCTCGTCGACTTCGAGCAGCGCCGTCGCCAGCTTGATCAGCTCCTCAATGGGGAGTCCGCAGTGACCTTCGTCTGTCGCCTCCTGCAAGGCGTAGGAAATTCCGGCCCGCACCCGTTGCGGGGCCTCTCGCGTCATGCCGAGCTTCATGGCGATGGCGTCGGCGGTCCGAAATCCGATGCCGCGAATATCGCGCGCCAGCCGATAAGGATTCTCGGTCATGACCTGAATGGCGTCGTGGCCATAGGTCTTGAAGATGCGCACGGCTCGGGACGTGCCGACGCCGTGCGCGTGCAAAAAGACCATGATCTCGCGTACGGCTTTTTGCTCGGCCCAGCCGGCGACAATCTTCCCTGCCCGAAATTCGCCGATGCCGGCAACCTCGCGCATGCGCGCCGGCTCCGCCTCGATAATCTCGAAGGTCTTCTCGCCGAAAGCCGCGACGATCCGTTTGGCGAGCACGGGGCCGATGCCGCGCACCATGCCGGAACCCAGATATTTTTCGATTCCCTCCGCCGTCGTTGGCGGCGTGGTCTTTAAGAAGTCCGCCTTGAACTGGAGGCCGTGGGCGCGGTCCGTGATCCAAACCCCGACGGCGTGAATAAATTCGCCCGCCGAGATCGAAGCGACATGGCCGACGACGGGGACAAGGTCGCGCTTGCTGCGCGCCTTCACCTTCAGCACGGCGAAGCCGTTGTCCTCATTGTGGAAGGTCACCCGCTCGACAGAGCCGACGAGCGTCTCTCTGGGCGGCGTCGCGTCAAAAGACGGGGGCAAGCTAGGTGAACCGTTAATGAGGCAGCGGGAGGGCATCCTAAATCGGAAAGGGGAAGGACGCGACCGTGAGCCTTGGGGATCGCGTTCGCCGCCCTCCTACTTTCGCCTCGGAGCCCAGTTTTTTGGGACGCCGCTTGAGGGATGCACAAATGACGCCGAGCCACCGCGCCGTGGGCCAGCCCGCAAGCCCTGGGTCAGGGTAGCTCGCCGTTTTCTTCGGCGCTGCTTCCGATGTGGCTCCCATTAGATTTCGCGGCGCTGACGCCAGGGATATAGCCCAACTGCTCATCAAAGGCGGCGAGGGTCCGGAATGCCGAATCGAGCTCCCCGGTCGCTTCGCTCAGGGCGGCGCGGATTTCACTCAGCCTGGAAATGGCTACCTGGTCCGCTGCGAGGACTTCAGGTGTCACACGCGCAGCCCCGCCCTTGGCCTTCGCGATTTCCAAGCGATTGAGCCGCCTGGAAACTTCCTGGCGCGCGGCCGCCTCCTCCTGTTCCAGCGCCTCGGCCCTGGCATATGCCTCGCGATAGCGGTGCAGCGCCTCGATGGCTTTCTTCTCGAGATCAGCCTTCTCGCTCATGCTCTCGTCCCAGGCCAATTGATCGATCATTTAGAGGTAGTTCGGCTGAAGAAACTTTTAACGGCGTCGAACCGCGCATCTGTTTAGGCGCATATCCTAAAATGGGATAATTCGAAAACCGGATTATCGGACGGGCTCGCTTTCTTCGAGCCCCGTCCGTATCGATGTCCAAAACGCTTCGATCGCCTCGCCAGCGCCAGCTGTTGGCTTTGCTGGTTCAGGCGCGAAAGGGGCGCGGGCTAACCCAGGCTCAGGTTGCGGCGAGACTGCGAAAACCGCAATCGTTCATCGCGAAAGTGGAAGGCGGCGAGCGGCGGCTCGACGTCATCGAATTCATCGATCTCGCTTCCGCCTTGCGGGTCCGCCCGGCCGAGCTGATCGAATGCTTGCAGCCGGCGCGTGGGGCGAAGCGCGTTTTTCTAAAATCGAAAGAATAAGATGATCGGGCGTGGCGTGATCAGCGTTCCCGCTGACGAGTCCTTTCCCGGATTTCTTCAGGGTTCCGTCGAGCTTCGCCCCTGTCGGTTCGCGACCTGTTGTCTTCCGATACTCGTTCCTTGACGATCGTTCGTTCGAAGGAGCGCCCCTGTTCGAGGTGGTGAGCGATGCGCTCTCTAGCCGCATCAAGGATTTTTTCACGCGCTTGCGGGTCGCGCGGAAAGGCGCGTTCGAGAGCTTTTTCGATGATCGCGAGCTGCGATTGCGCGGCGACGAGGTCGGCGTCTTGCGCCGCCGCCTTACGATCGGCGGCGCGGAATTTTTCCGCCCGCGCCCGCCAACGGTCCTGCGGAACCGGCCGCCGATCGGCGCTCAGCTTGCCAGGAGAGGCGTCGATCGCTGTGACGTTGTTCTGGGTTCGGCCGGCGCGGTTCCGGCGCGTCTCGAATCGATCTTCGGGCTTCGCTTTGCTCAAATTCGAACGGTTCCACAATTCCGGTGGGCGCCGATTTGCGCGCTCCCGCGCCTCGCGCCTGCTTGCCAACGCCTGTCGGTCGATGTCGGTCGGCTCATAGCCCCTGACTTCCATTCCACGCGCGCTTGCCTCTATCCAGGCCTCGCGCCGGAATTCCGCCGAGCCGCGAAGATGGATGGCCTGCCAGTTTCGGTGTTCTGCGACCGCGATCATGTCGTGGACCACTTGCGCGGAGGCGAGCCGCGTCGTGAGCCGGTCTTCCGTGGCCTTGAAGGCGAGATATTCGCCGCGCTCGTCGGCATAGACGCGCGCTTCGAGGGCCACTCCTTCTTTCGCCTGCTGGTCGGCGACCACGTAATATTTGCGACGGACGCGATCAGGGAAACCATATTCGTGCTCTGCCGTCGGCGCTGACTTTTCGGGAGGCGGCGCGTCGGTAACGGGCTCGACGATAGGATCGCGCTTTTTAGAGTCGCGCGCCGCCCGCGGCTCATCGCTCTTGCGATCGTCGCCAGCCTCAGCGACGCGCTCGATTGTAAAGTCGCCTTGTGCGTCAGCCGCGTCGCTCATGTCGCTCCCCTCTCGACGTGCGGCCCGTCCGTCGCGCCGGCTCGATGGCCTGGGTGTCGATATAGCTCAGGGTCCAGGCCTTCATCTCCTCCTCAGTTAGCCCTTCGAGATCGACGTCGACGTCCCCAAAATCGAAAGTGGCGTCAGTCGGAATGGTCGACGGATCGGCGATTTCTTCATCGCTCAGCGGCCGCGTCTGGAAGACGGCGCGTAGCTCCGCGACTTCAGAGCGAAGCTCCCTGATTTCCGCGTCGATGAGGGCCGTGGAGCGGCCCTTCGGCAGTTCAAGCGCCGGCGCCGGCAGCACGCGCTCGAGGAACGCCCTGTCATTGTAATAGACGATCTTGTCGGCGACGATCGGCGGAACGCCGGCCATCAACAGGATCGCCTTGGATTTCGGCAGCAGCTTCAATTCCTGGGGCAGCATTAAAGCGCGGCGCTGCTCGGAGACGGTTTCGCTCGTCGCCCGGCTCGCCAATCCCCTTGGTCCGCTCCGGCTCGAGACCTTCACTGTGTCGTAGCCGATGCGCTCCGAGAGCTCGTTCGCGATGTCCTGTTCCTTGGGCGCGAACACCACCTCGATGGCGTGGTTGGTGATAATGTTCTTGGCGAGATCCGGCCCGTAGATTGCGCGCAGTTGCGCCGGGCTCTGGATAACTGTGAGCAGACGCACGTTGAAGCCAGCGAGAAAGGCCACGGATTTCGCGAGCGCATTGACGTTGCCAAGCGCGGCGAACTCGTCCAACAGCAACAGCAGTTTGCGATTGAGCTTTTGGTTCTGCTCCGGCAATTCGCGGGTGTGGAGATCGATCGTCTGCTGGAAGAAAAGATTGAGGAGCGGGCTCAAGCGGTCGAGATTATCGGGCGTTACCCCGAGATAGATCGACATCGGCCGCTGTCGCAAAAGCCGTAGGTCGAAGTCGTTCTCCGCCGTCGCCGCGTCGATGCGGGGATTGAGCCAGAGGCCCAAACGCGCCGTCACCGTCTTGCGCACCGAGTTCAAGGTGTTCTCGGAAGCGGCCAAAAAATCGTTGAGCGCGGTCACGCAATGTGGCGAGAGAGGCGAAGGGCCGGATTTGCGCGCCGATATGATCTTGTCGAAATGCTTCTTCAGATCGTGGGTAGAAGAGAGCTGGCGCAGGATTTCGCCAATAGTGAAGGGCAGCCCGGGTGTTTCGGCGACATAGCCGCCGATCGCTACGAAAGCTGAGCGGGCGGCCTCGAACCAGAAGGGATCGCCACGCGTCTCGGAGGGGAACAGCATGACGGCGATGCGTTGCAGATCATCATAGAGATCCGCCGGCTCGCTGCGCACATAAGAGAGAGGATTGTAACGGGCGGTGCGGCCGCTCTCGTCGAGGGGATCGAAGAGATGGACTTCCTGCCCATGCGCGGAGCGAAAGCCCGCCGATTTATCCCAGTTCTCTTTTTTTACGTCGAGGACAACGACCGAATCCGACCAGTTGAGAAGATTGGGAATGACATAACCGACGCCCTTGCCGGTACGGGTCGGGGCGTAGACGAGAACATGCTCCGAGCCCCCGAAGCAGAGGAGAGAGCCGTCCTTGCGTCCGAGCAGCAGGCCCTGCCGCGCACGCAGGCCCGCCTCGACGATCTCGCGTTCGCTGGCGAAGCGCGCCTTGCCGTGCAAGGGGAGGGGACGGCGACGCAAGACCGCGCCGAGCGCGCCGAAGGAGACGATGAGGCCGGCGAGAGTCGAAAGCGTCAGCCAGCGATCGAGGCGTTTGTCGGCGCCATAATGCGCCCAGTTGCTGACGATCTCTATAAGATGGAAACCGCCGTCGTGGGCGCGAAGCCCGAGCAGGAGCACGTTCGAGGCGGCGAAAAGGAAGAGCGCCGAAGCGCCGACGACGAGCGCCGCAAAGAACGCCGCCCTAACGGGCGTGCTCGCGTTTGCGAAGGGGATCATAATAGATTTCCGAGATGCGGTAACGCCCGTCGCGCTTTTGCATTTGCACGACGACGTCGACGAGCAGGAGAAGCAACGAGCGGATGTCGTCGCGATGGAGATCGCGGCCTTCCGCGCTCTCTTTCACGAGGAGGGTCAGTTGCTCGAAGGCGAGACGGGCGCTGTCCGCGTGCACCGTGGTGATCGATCCCGGATGTCCGGAATTCACGTTGCGCAGATAGAAGAAGGCCGTGCCGTCGCGCAGCTCCTGCAACAGAATGCGATCGGGGCGCATCCGTAGACATGACTCCAAAAGTTCGCGCGGACCGACCTTGGCGAGGCCTTGGCCATCTTTGGAGTAGAGCAGCCGCACGCAATTCGGGTGCGGGATGACAAGCTCGGCGGCGTCTTCGATGGCGATCAGCCGTTCGTCCTCGGGGATCGCCGCGATCAACGCCTTCGAGAGCGTCGTCTTGCCGGAGCCCGTCGCTCCCGAAATGAGGATGTTGCGGCGGGTCAGCACCGCGAGCTCCAGGAACTCGCGCCATTTGCCCGCTTCCTTCAAGGCGAGCAAACGATGCTCATCGGCGGAAAGCTCCTCGCTCGCCGCGCGCACGTCGTCGAAGAGCTTCGCCTCTTCGAGGTTATGAAGAGTCATCGTTAGGGCCGCGGGCTTGCGGATCGTCAGGCTCACCGTGCCGGCGGAGACGGCGGGCGGGACGACGATCTGGCAGCGCTCGTCGCCAATGAGGGTGGTGGAGACGATCGGGCGTTCGGCGCTGACATCCTGTTTGGTGAAGCCCGCCGCTGCGGTCGCGAGATGCAGAAGGTGCTCTTGCGTCAGCGCCGACGCCTCGCGCCGCGCCCAGCCGCTAGGGCCTTCGATGAAGACTTCGCCCGGGCGATTGACGACGATCTCGGTCAGGCGCTCGTCCGAGAGATAGGGCGCCAAGGGTTCGAGATAGCGTTCGAGGACGAGGCGCGCGCCGCCGCGATCGCCGATTGCGGCGGATCTCACGGTTTGGTCACCATGACATGGTCCGCGACGGTCGCCGGAGGACGATCGAATATCTGGGTACGCGTCTCGATGCGGCGAAGCCGATAGACGGAGGAGAAATCGAGATCGCGCGCGACGAACACATTGACGAGTTCGCCTTGGTTCTTGTTCAGCGTCGGCGGAATGTCGATCGAGTGCTGGACGGCGACGGCCGCGCCGGTATTGGCGGCGCCGGGCGCGTTGACGATCTGAATGTCGCTCGTTTGTAGCTGCTGGCGACCGATTGCGGCGGCGTCGCCGACGATCGACAACAAAAGCGCGCCGCCGAAACGCTGCCAGAAATGCGTATCGATCTCGCCATCGAATCCGGCGCGGCCGAGCGCGTCGGTTGCGGGTGAGGCCAGCGCGACGATCACGCCCGTAGGGGTTTTTGCCCGCGTCCACAGCACGAACAGGCGGTGCGAGCCGCGCCGGACATTGGCGCGATATTCGCCGACGATCTGCGTCCCCTTTTCCATCAATACGACATTGCCCGAATCCGACATCACGTCGCGTGAGACCACGCAGGAAACGAAGCCGGGAACGTCCGACGACATGGCGGTTTCGAGAACGCAAGGAATGGCGGTCCCCTGCGCGACGAGAAGATTGCGGTTGGGAAGCCGCGAAGCGCGCACGCCCTCGAGCGGGGTCGGCTGCAATTTGTCCAAAAGCTCGTTTTGCGGCGGCGGCTCCCCGATTCCGTTAGGGTAGGGCCCGAACTCGTTTGTCAGCGGATTGTGAATCGCTCGCGCCTGGAGCGGCCGGTTGTAGGCCAGCACCGGCGCGCGCCGCGCGCTCTCCATCAACTGATCGGTCGGCGAGGGCGTCAGCGCCGCAGGGGCGGGGCGCGGAATGGCGCCCGCGACGTCCGGCCCTTTCGGCGTCGGCGGCTCCCGCGCCGGTTCGAATGCCGCCGCCTGACGGATCAGGAGTTTGTTGGGCGCGGGATCGTTCGCTTTTCTGTCGCCCTTCCATGTTCCCCAGATGATCAGCGCCGCGAAGGCGGTCAGCGCCACGGCCCCGAGGCCGCGCTGGAGCGTCGCTCGCCGGCTGGCTTCATTCGAGCCCGCTACCGGAGTAATGCCGCGTTCACCGGGCAGGGCGTCGGTCTGACCCTGAGTCATTTCTCACCTTTCATCGCCGTCTGGTCGGGGCTTTCGGCAGCCGAGCGACATTGGGACTCATCGTATTCGTGCCGGGATTGACGCCCACGGGATCGAAGGCCTCGTTGTAGATGCAGAGAACGTCGCCGCCTTTGCGCAGCCGAAACTCCAGCGCTGTCGCATGGACGGTGACGAGCTCGCCGCGCACGTCCTTTGGCGCAAGCGTCTCGGAGCCGTCCGAGGCGATGAGATAAATCGCCGGCAGTTCGCGATTTCCCGCAAAGCGGAAGGTCGTCTCCTTTCCGTCGTCGAATACGGCTTCGGGCTCGAGATCGATCGAGCCTTGCGCCGAGAAGCGCCAGTTGCGCGCCCCAGAAGCGCGAGAGACGGCGAAAGCGTCTTCGATCAGAGCCCCTTCGCGCCCGGCTCCCCGAGCCGCCGCCTCTATACGGCGGCGCTCGATCTCGTCGCCGGGATAGACGAAGCCCACGACGAAATAGCCCTCCGCAAGCGAGCTTTCCGCGATCGACAGCTCGAATTGGTAGGAGCGCTTGCGGCCGTTGGCCCGCGTGGTCACGACCTGCAGATTGGTCGGCGAATGCTTCTCGCGCGGCTTGAGGAACAGAATCGATCCAGCGGGCGCGACCTCCCAGGCGACGGAGTCGCCGATCGCCACATGCGCGATCTCTTCGTCGTCGGCGAAAACAATCTGCGTCGAGGCGCGAATGACGCCGTTGATCTTGACCACATTGGCCGGGTCATAGGTCACCATCCTCACGCGCGCGTCGCGCGGGCCGGCGGAAGGCTGCTGCAGGGCCATCGCTGGCGTGTTTGGCGATCCGGCGCAGGCGAGCGTCAGTAGGATGAGGAGGAGATTGCGGATCACGGCAGGGCCTCCGGATCGGCGCGGTATTCGGAAACGAGAAAGCCGAGCGGGTTGATGAGGCGGTCGCTCGAGGAGATCGGCGCGTTGACATAGGAAAAGGTGAGCGTCGCGATCCAATGGGTGACGTGCGTCTCCTCGCCCTTGCGGCTCTCGGTGAGATAGCGGATGGAGGCGACGTTATCGCTCAAAAGCGAGATTGCCTTGATGCGCACATTGGCGACGCCGAAGCGGCCATGCAGAACCTGTGGGCTCTCGGGGTTGGAGCCGCGATACCAGGCGGCGAAACGCGTCTGTTCGGCCGGGACGGAGAGCAGGGAGACCGTGCGGAAATTCGTCTCCGCCTCCGCGGCGCTGTAGCCCTCGCGGGCGCGCACATAACGCGCCAGGAAATATTTGGTGACGGCTTCGTCGTAGCGCGCCGGCGTTTGTTTCAGCGCGGCGACGGTCTCGACGATCCCGGTCGAATTGTCGACGCGGATCACGAATGGTTCGACCGTCTTCAAGGGGGCGAGCGCCGCCACCGCGCCCACGGACACGACCGCCAAGCCGCAGGCGCCCGCGGCGATCACCCAAGCGATCCGCTTCGAGCGCTGCGCCGACAGCAACAGGTCCTGCTCCCAGCGGCGCGCATTCTTGAAATAGGCTTGCAGCTCGTCGGGGCGAACCATCGTCAGCCCTCCTTGCCGCATGAGCGATAGGAGGCGAGGTCATTGAGGCGGCTCGCGTTCGGCTTGTCGCTCGCGATGGACGGCGCCGCGGGAGTCAGCCCAGTTGTGGCATTCGATCGGCCGGTCTCGGCCGTGCGGATCGGCGATGAGGGAACAGAGCCAAGAGCCTGCGGCGCGCCCTCCCAATCCCACAGGGAGCGGTTGAGGGGACGCCGGGCGAGGCCATCGCACGTCGGCGGCGCGCTGGAAAAAGTCGCACAGCCGCCGAGCGGCCACGCCATCACACACATAATGATTAATCGCCGCATTCTCATTAATCCCATGTCGTCCGGCGCGGCCGCCGCCGGCCCGTCCTTCGTTGGCTCGGGTTGTTTCGATCAGGCCCGTTGAATGCTGCCGCCTTGCCTGCGGACCTTCATCGCCGCGAGGCTGCGGTTCGCCGACCAGCGCGCCCCGGCATAGGCCCCGGCCGCCGCGGCCGCCGCATTGGCGACGAGCGTTCGCGTCACCAACCGACTCGCGAGCGAAGCGCCGCCGCCGGCGAGCCCGCCGGCGATCGACGGCAGTTGCAGGGCGATGTGGCCGGAGAGCCCGAGCAGGGTGCTAATGGCGACCGCGCCGACCAGCATCTCGCCGACCGTCGTGGCGTTATTTGAGAATTTGTCGATGAAGCCGCTGACGGCCGACAGCATCAGTCCGACGAGGGCGATGACGAGCACCAGCAGGATCAGGAAATTCGCGACCTGGCGCAGCCAGCTTTCCGCGAATGGGCGCGTGGCGTCGAAGAGAGCGAGTGCAATGAAGAGGGGGCCAAGCGCGATGACGATCGCGAGACCGATCTTGGCGTAGAGCAGGACGACGAATTGCAGAAACGAGCCGATCGCAACGAAGACCAGGAGAATGGCGGCGATCAGCGCCGGCGCGATATTGGTCAAGCCCGCCTGGTCGTAAATTTTGTTAGCGATGTCGATGCCCTTCGAAAGCAATTGATCGAACGGCGCGCCGGAATTGACGTTGAGCCCGGAGCCCGCGATGGCGTTGCCGATTTCCTTCGGGAGCGAATCGAAGAAGAGCCCAGTGACATATTGCTGGAAGGCCGAAGAATTGGTCGCGAGCAAGACGACAACGACGATGCGCATCGCCCGCCACGCGAAATCGAGGATCGGCTCGGCGATCGCGCCGCGCATCACGGCAAAGCCATAGAGGATCACATAGAGCATGACCGCGACGCGCAAGGGGCCGTTGACGTAAGCGGCGAGATTAGAAGCCGACGTCGACACGAAATTCGTGATCGGCTGCTCGAACTCGTGCAGGAAACTGTCGAAGACGTTCACGGCCATTCGGGCGAATCCTATTTCAAGGCGTCTTTCATCTCTTGCACGGTGATCTTGTCGCGCGCGCCGCTCGCATTGACGCAGTCGGGCGTTTTGCCAAGCGCGCCGGGATTGTCTCGACAAGCTTTGAGCGTCGCTTGCAGCTCGTCGCGATGCTCGATGAACCACGAGACCGTCTTTGCCGGCGGCGGCGATTGTTGTCCGGACATGGCAGGCGAGGGCGCCTCTTCGGCGCGTTTACTGCCTTCGCCGCAGCCAGCGAGTCCGACGCCGATGAGCGTTGTTAGGAGAAGGAGAGTCGATCGTATCATTTCAGCGCCGCCTTCATTTCGTCGACGATCTGTCGCTGTTTTTCCCGTTCGCGTTGCGCATCCATGTCGCCGCGCGCCTGCTGGATCATGGCGAGGCCCTGCATGCGTAGCACGTCGTTTTGCAGCAGCGCCTGCTCGGCCTGGAGACGCGCCGAGAGGTCGAGCACTTCTTTCGCATCGCTTGCCGAACTGATGCGCCAGCGCAGCTCTTCGAGAGCGTCGATCCTTTGCGAGGCCGTGTCATAAACGGCTTGGCCGAGCGAATGCTTGGCGCCGGTCTCGCGAGCAATGCGATCGAGCTCGCTCTGATAGTACGAGTTCGCGCCATTGCCGGCGTAGGCCCGGTTTTGTGAGAGATATGAATCGATTGTGCTCGCGAAACTGCCGCTCCCTTGCCCCGCGACGAGCTTCTCGATCTCCGAGAATTGTTGCGGCAGAACTTTGCGAAACTGCGGGGTGTTGAGCAGCGCCCCGATGTCGTTGGCGTTCGTGAGCTTGTTGACGCTGTCATAGAGCCGTTTGGCTTCGCTCAACTGATC
>VGDT01000065.1 GCA_016869595.1 Alphaproteobacteria bacterium | reverse complement strand
TCGGAGCGCAGCCGCACGCGGACGGTGGAGAGCGCGGCGATCCAGGTGGAGGCGCGCGGCGCCGACGCCGAGCACCTGACGCTGGCCTTGCCGGGTTCGGACGTTCCGGTCGCGCCGACGCACTGGTCCTTCGGGCAGCTTTGCAGTCTGGTCCGAGTTCCGTCGAGCTATTTGCGCGATCTCCCAGCGCCGCTCGCTGGCGTCAATCTCCAGCATGGCCTGCTGTCGCATCGTGCCGAATTGATCAAAACGCTCGAAGCCGAGGACGGCAGGGCGGAGTTGCGCGCCGTCACCGGTCCCGATTACGGTCGTATCTGGGACCATGAACTCGTCGCCGCCGTAATGAAGATCGCGGGGAACGGAACGAGCGACACGCGTTGGAAAGTTCCTGGCGTCCTCGACTGGGCGACCATGACCCACAATCCCTTTGTCGACGTCTCCAAGGAGACGACGACGCTTTACGCCAGCGATCGCGACGTCTTTCTTTTTCTCGTCGACGATACGCATCCGATCGAGGCTGGCCGTCTGCCGAACGGCGATCCAGATGTGTTCTTTCGCGGCTTTTATTGCTGGAACAGCGAGGTCGGCTCGAAAACGCTCGGCATCGCCTCCTTCTATCTTCGCGCCGTGTGCATGAACCGCAACCTTTGGGGCGTCGAAGGTTTCGAGGAAATCAGCATCCGGCACAGCAAGTTCGCGGCGCAGCGCTTCGCCCATGAGGCGGTGCCAGCGCTGACGAACTTCGCGCGTTCCTCGCCAGCGCCTTTCATCGCAGGCGTCAGAGCGGCGCGCGAACGCATCGTCGCCCGCAAGGACGAGGAGCGGGAGGCATTTCTGCGTAAGCGCGGGTTCAGCAAAGCCGAAACGGCCAAAGTGATCGCGACAGTTCTGAATGAAGAAGGCCACCCGCCGGAGAGCATCTTCGACTTCGTGCAGGGCATCACCGCGATCGCCCGCGCCAAGCCGCATCAGGATGCGCGCCTCGAGCTCGAGGGCAAGGCCAAAGCGTTGTTGGAGCGCGCCGCCTGATCATCGTGACGCAATGGCGCCGAGACCACGGTTCTCTGGCGCTGTGCCTTCCTCCTCCTATTTTTCGGCGTCGCCCTCAGAGTAAGAGGGCGGCGCTGCGCTTCGTGACGGGTTTCAGGTCGAAAGAAAGTCTTTCGGCCGCCCGTCGCGGAGTCATCCCCATGGCCAGGACGGTTCAGAAAATTCAGTTGAGCGCCTCGCGCGATATTCCCTTCAACAAGTTGGTGCTGTCGCAGGCGAATGTGCGGCGAATCAAGGCCGGCGTTTCTATCGAGGAACTCGCCGAGGACATCGCCCGCCGCACGTTGTTGCAGAGCATCACCGTGCGGCCGGTGCTCGATGAGAACGGCGCCGAAACCGGCATGTTCGAAATCCCCGCCGGGGGACGGCGCTATCGCGCGCTGGAATTGCTGGTGAAACAGAAGCGCCTGGCTCGCAATGCGCCGATCCCCTGCGTCGTGCGCACCGAGGGAACGCCGGAGGAGGACAGTCTCGCCGAGAATGTCCAGCGTGCGCCCTTGCATCCGCTCGACCAGTTCCGGGCCTTTCTGGCGCTGCGCGAAAAAGGACAGAGCGAAGAGGAGATCGCGGCGGCGTTCTTCGTCGGCGTCAATGTGGTAAAGCAGCGGCGGCGACTCGCAGCTGTGTCCCCGAAGCTGCTCGACATCTACGCCGAAGATGGCATGACGCTCGACCAGCTCATGGGTTTCACCGTCAGTTCGGACCACGAACGCCAGGAGCAGGTCTGGGAGGCGATCCAGCGGTCCTACAACAAGGAAGCCTATCAAATCCGCCGGCTTCTGACCGAGGGCGCCGTGCGCGCCTCCGACAAGCGCGCGCAATATGTCGGCGAAGATTACATCACCGCCGGCGGCGCCGTCATGCGCGATCTCTTCCAGAACGACGACGGCGGCTGGCTGCAGGACGCCCGCCTGCTGGACCGGCTGGTCGCGGAAAAACTCGAACGCGACGCGCAAGCCATCCGCGCCGAGGGCTGGAAATGGATCGAGGTTGCGACCGATTTTCCTTACGGCCATACCTACGGCCTGCGGCACATCTCGGGAGAGCGCCAACCTCTGACGGACGAAGAAACCGCGACGCTCGACGCTTTGCGCGCCGAGACCGAGCAGCTTGAAGAGGCCCACGCCGATGCGGACGAGATTCCCGAGGAAGTCGATCAGCGCCTCGGCGAGATCGAGACCGCGATCGCCGCGATCGAGGAGCGGCCAGTCAGCTACGATCCCGTCGAGATCGCCCGGGCGGGCGCTTTCGTCAGCATTGACGGCTCGGGCCGGCTGCGCATCGAGCGCGGCTATGTTCGCCCCGAGGACGAAGTGTCGCTCACTGAACCGGACGTTCCCGATCAGGAGAATGAGAACGAGACCAGCGCCTCGCCCTCATCAGCATTAGCCGCTTCCAAGGCTGTCGCGCCGAACGGCGGCGCGGTTCAATCCGAGCGGGCGGAAGACGAGGACGAAGGTCTGCGGCCTCTGCCCGATAAATTGCTCACCGAACTTACCGCCTTTCGCACGCTGGCGCTGCGTGAAGCGGTGGGCAATGATCCCGGCGTCGCCTTTCGCGCGGCGCTGCATGTTCTCTGCCTGAAACTGTTCTACCATTACGGCTCCGACTCCTGTCTGGAGATTGAACCGAAATCGGCTGCCTTCGGCGCTCAAGCCCCGGGACTTAGCGATACGCCGCTCGCTACTAAAGTCGACGCGCGTCATCACGACTGGTCACAGCAGCTTCCCGCCGATCCCGGCGATCTGTGGGACGCTTTGACGACCTTCGACGCTGGGACGCAGCAACGCCTCTTCGCCCATTGCATCTCGCTTACCGTCAACGCCGTTCATGAAGCATGGAGCCGCCGGCCAAGGGCCATCGCTCACGCCGACCGTCTCGCACATGTCCTGTCGCTCGACATCGCCGCGACCGGCTGGACGCCGACCGTCGATAATTTCTTCGGCCGCGTGACCAAAGCGCGAATCATTGAAGCCGTGCGCGAGGCCAAGGGCGCCGAACAGGCGAAGCGCATCGAGCAGTTGAAGAAAGGAGACCTGGCGCGGGAGGCCGAGCAGATGCTTGCGGGTTCGCTCTGGCTGCCCGAACCACTGCGCACGCCGGGTCGCGCGCTGCATGGATCGGAGACGGCGAATGTCTCAGACCATGCCGAAAGCACCGTCGAAGAAACGGTGGCGATAGAGCACGAAACGGCTATCGACGAAATCGATGCCGCGCGCGATTCTGACGAGGCGTCGGCGGATGATCCCCAGGACATCGCCGCCGAATAGACCTCCCCGAGGCCGCCCCCGAGGGACTCGCCAGCAATGGCGGGTCCCTTTCGCTTTGGAGAGCGTACATTTGTCCAGCCCAGCATCAGAACTGGCGCACCGTCTCGCGCGCGAGGCCGAGGCGGTGTGCCGCCATTATCTCTCCAACGGCCGCCGCCACGGCAACTATAGGCTTGTCGGCGATGCGCGAAACACGCCCGGCCGTAGCCTGTTCGTTCGCTTGAGCGGACCTGAAAGCGGCAAGGGCGCCGCTGGAAATTGGGTTGACGCCGCCTTGGGCGAACATGGCGATCTGCTCGATATTATCCGCGAGGCGTGTCGCCTCGACGACTTCCGGGATGTGGTCATTGAGGCGCGGCGCTTTCTCAGCCTGCCGCAAACGACGCCGGGTTCGGTCCACTCCCGAATTCAGGCAATCACACCCATCGGTTCGCCTGAATCGGCGCGACGCTTGTTTGCTATGACGTGCTCAATCCAGGCCACAATCGTAGAGACGTATTTGCGCCATCGTGGAATTACGGCGTTTCACGATACCGCAAATCTGCGCTTCCACCCACGCTGCTACTATCGGCCCGACAATCGTTCGACGTTTCAGATCTGGCCCGCAATGATCGTCGGCGTCACCGATCTCGACGGAAAGCTCACCGGAGCCCATCGCACCTGGCTCGACCCGTCGGGCCACGACAAGGCGCCAATCGAGACGCCAAGGCGGGCGATGGGCTCTCTCCTTGGACACGGCGTCAGATTCGGCATGGCGCGCGACGTCATGGCGGCGGGCGAAGGCATCGAAACCGTGCTGTCGCTTCGCTGCGTCATGCCCGCCATGCCGATGATGGCGGCGCTGTCGTCCGCGCATCTCGCCACCATCCTGTTTCCTGCATCGCTGCATCGTCTCTACATTCTTCGCGACAACGATGCGGCGGGCTATCATGCGTCGGCGATCCTGGTCGAGCGTGCAACCGCCGCCGGGATCGAGGCGATTATCCTGTCGCCGGCTTTTGACGACTTCAACGACGATCTTCGCCGCCTCGGCGTCGACGATCTGCGAGCGACGATCAGGGGTCAGATTGCGCCGGAAGACGTCGCCCGCTTCATGAGATTTTCGGCGTGAGCCGGTACGGGGAAGGTAGCGCGCGAACTCATGTCGGACTTGTCGCGTCGGCTCGGCGCGCTTTCCAAAAGCTTCGGAGAGGACCGCGGCTCTGGCCTTCATAGAGGGCGACCTTGCGGCAAGCGGTCCGGCCCGCAATGGCTGCGGGCTGACTATTTTCCGTCGCGCCTTACGGGCGCTTTACAGCGCGAACAAAATAGCCAGCCCTCCGCCATCCTCCACTTCGTTTCGGCCCCTCGCGGCGCTTCGGGTGCAAGCCCGGCCCGCCCGCCGCCTTTCGTCGCCATGAAAGCCGCGAGGGGCGCGGTCGATCCGACGAAAGAAAGCGCAAATGACGACCGAACGCGACAATCCAAGCTTTGAGCCGCCGCGTTGTTCATCCCCGACCGATCGCGTTCTCACCGAACTCCAGCTCTATGGCTACCGCCCCTTCCAGGACGAACCCGACCCGAGGCCGCTTCCGCAAGCCCAAACGATCGCGAGCGCCGTCGCTGACATTTTCGACGCCCTCGTCGCCATATTGGGCGACACCCGCCTCGAACCCGACCTCGAAGACCTGCTGTGGTCGACCGTCAATCTCTTCCACCGCGCCATTGCTCGCATCGAGCGCGAACTCGACGACAATGAGCAGGCGCAGCGGCGCGGTCAGAATGAACAGGACGGCTCGGAAATCCGCTCTGTCGAACTGGAACGCCTCATCGCCGAAGGACAGACGCTCATCGAGCGGCGTGACAGCATGGAGCTTTTCCGCGACCACGCGGCCGACCATTTCGAGCGCCATGCGGGCTCAGCCTGGCGCCCGCGCTCAGGCTCCAGGGTCAACCATCGCGCGCTGACCTCCGCGATGATCGACAGTCGGGATTTTCTCGCCGCCAAACGAAAGGCCGAAAACGATGTCTTACTCCCTGTCGGACCCAAGATCGCCTTCACCGGCGGGCTTGACTTCAACGATCATCGCGCAATCTGGGACCGGCTCGACAAAGCGCTGGCCAAGCACCCCGACATGGTGCTGCTGCATGGCGGCAGCCCCCGAGGCGCCGAGCGCATCGCCGCCTGCTGGGCCGACAATCGCAAGATCGTTCAGATCGCCTTCAAACCGGACTGGGCGCGTCACGCCAAGGCGGCGCCGTTCAAGCGTAATGACCAGATGCTCGAAACTTTGCCCATCGGCGTCATCGTCTTCCCCGGCTCGGGCATCTCGGCGAACCTCGCCGACAAGGCGAGGAAGCTCGGAATTCCCGTATGGAAATTCGACACAGGCGGCGCGTGAGCGCCACCATGAATGCGGGCGATTTGCTCGCGCCCGAGCTGGATTTCTGGCGCTTTCCACCTATGTTGAACTCTTCAACTTGCTCGCTCAGACCGACGCAAGACGCCAAAGTGTCGAGCTTGAAGATCATCTCCACCGCCACCGCTCTTCTGGTGGTCGCGAACGGCGCGTTCGCTGATCCTCTTATTCGAGGCGTCAAGGCGAGGAGGACGCATGTGTCGTCGCCAGCGGCTCAGCCCGCCGACAACGGCTATTACGTCCCATATGTGGTCGGCGTCGACGGCAAGAAATATACGATCATGGAATTTCCCGGAAGCGTCACGGTCGTTCCCCGGCAACTCATGGACGATCAGCAGGCGACAACGCTTGGCGAGGCATAAAGGAACGTTTCCGGCGTCAAGGTTAGAGGTCGCTGATACGAAGCCAATTCAAGGCTCGCACTTCTTTCATCGCGCAATGACCTGCACTTCTTCCATGGTTTGACTGGGGCGCACCGCAGATTCCCTTTCCGTCAAAATCAGCTATTCTCTCGCTCGCGCTATGGCGGAGGTGGAGGCGCGACCGTTCGACTATTGTCACGGAGAACCTCCATGCTCGCCTTCGGCATCGTGTTCAACCTTATAGGCCTCGGATTTTTCTGTTGGCTGTTATTTGCGCTTGCGACCCATGCCCTGCCGGTCTTCGTCGCCGTCACGATTGGTCTTGCCGCATTTCACGGCGGCGCGGGTGCGGCGGGCGCGATCATGGTCGCCCTGATCTGCGGTGTCGCCACTCGCTCTATTGGTCGATTTGCGTTCGCGACGGTGCGCTTGCCGCTGATCCGCGCGGCAATCGCGACGCTTTTCGCCGCGCCGGCAGCCGTCGCTGGCTATCACGTGGCTCTTGGCCTCGCCGACATCGGCGCGTCATCGACGATTTGGCGAGAAGCCTTTGCACTAATCGGCGCCATCATGGTGGGTGGAACAGCCTGGGCGCGCATCAGTCTCTACGCCACGACCAACTTCGAACAGCGGCTTGCGGCAGGCCTGGATCATGTCCCCCGCATGCCGGCGATCAGGAATCGGTGATCTCGCCGCAACTCTTGTCCTGAACGCAGATCCCGGCGAAACCTCATCCGCGATTGCGACGCCGAAGATTTGCGACGCCTGGCGACGTTTTCACCGGGCGGACCCCTTCGGAGACTCACGAAGAGCGCCATGACAGGCGTTCGAGTCGTTGTCCATCAGGAACCCGGCGATGCGCCGCCCCGCCATTTGCTTCCGATTGCTTCTTTTCCTTCGCCTCGAGCGCCTGACTTCTTGTGCGGATGTTTGCGCCAGCGCCACTTCTCCTTGTTGACGATGCTGTCCGACCCAATGCGACCATTGCAGCCTCTCTTTTGGCTTGATCTGGCCGAAGGACGGCTGCGCCTCGATCGCCTGAGACGCAACGGCGGATTGTCGACTTTCTTCCCCTGACGCCTGCGGCGTCATTCCGCGCGAAACAAGAAAGTCGCCCTTACGCCGTCCTCCGCGTTGCTTCGGCCCGCGGGCGGGTGCGTCGCCGATCGCCTTCGTCCTGTTGATCGCCATCGAGGCCGCGATGGGCGCGGGCTCGAAGACAGCAAATCTTGAGGAGAACTATCATGGCGAACATCGGCTCATTCAAAAAGTCCGGCAATGAGTTCCAGGGCGAAATCGTCACGCTCAGCGTCCAGGCCAAAGGCGTGCGCATCGTCCCCGAAGCCAACCGGACCAGCGACAACGCACCGAGCCACCGCGTCTATATCGGCCGAGTCGAGGTAGGCGCCGCGTGGTCGAAGCGTTCGACCGAGGGCCGCGATTATCTCTCGGTTAAACTAGACGATCCGAGCTTCAACGCTCCTATCTACGCCAACCTCTTCGACGACGAAGACGGCGAAGGCTACACCCTCATCTGGTCGCGCGGGCGCAAGGCCAACGGCGACTGAGCGAACCGCCGCCAAAGCCCCGTCCGAGACATCGGGCGGGGCTTTCGTTTGCGCGCCGCCTGGGCACGCGTGTCGCGCGCGCTTCGGCTTGCGTGATGATTTCGAGCCACAGATGTTCCGAAAAAACCTGTTCTGTGCGCTCGACGTTTACTCGGCGCGTATTTTCCGTGTTCGGGACTTCGTCGACGTTTTCGCGCCATCCTTGCTCGACCTGACCATTCGCCTTGTCCCGGCCCCTTCATCCGTTGCAGATGGCGTAGCGACAACCGCTCTTGCGGTTCGAGTGGGCTTGCGAAGCAGATCGGCCGCTTCGAGACCGAGCTCCCGAGCCAGCCGATCAACGACGTCGATGCTCGCCGCATAAACACGACGCTCTATCGAACTGATGTAGGTGCGATCGATTTCCGCCCGATGGGCGAGTTCCTCCTGTGACAGGTGTTGCGCCTGCCGACATTTCCTCAGGTTGCGCGCCAAAACCTCCCGAATGTCCATGAACGCGAGAGGAACGACTTGTCGAGTATTCTACCACGGAGTATTCTCTACAAACTCTCGGCGACAGGACCGAAATCTTATGTTCTCGGGGGCCTCGGCGGCGAGTCGCTCCGACTCGCTTCCCCCTCGGCGTTAAAAACGCGGCGGGGCGCCGGCCGAGCACAGCCGGACGAACTTCGGACGCTGATGTCGGCAGTGCGTCGACGCATTCAGGCCGCATTTGTTAACTTGCAGCAAACTTTCTGCATAGAATGTCAATGTGCCGGCGAGTCGTTTGAGGAATTCTAAATCCGTGGACCCTGCGAATTCCCATCCGATCGCCGACACCGCTCCGTCCGACGGGCATGTCACCGACTACGACCGTGTTCATTTCAAAGTTTACTTGAGGATGCTTGACGCAGCCAAGGAAGGGGCGGCATGGGAGGAAGTTTCAAGCATTCTGCTCGGCATCGACCCGCTTCGCGAACCCGTCCGAGCCAAGCACGCTTATGAGACGCATCTTGCTCGCGCGCGATGGCTGGCGAACGAGGGATATAAGGATTTACTGGCAGGTCCCGCCTGACAGGTTTCAGCCGAAGCGCTCCTTTGGGGCCAGGAGCGCTTCAAGGCACGCTCCGCTGCTTGTCCCCACACTCAGCGCCACGGCGTGACCGATGGCAATCTTCGAAATTTCTCTCTGCGCCAAATGTGCGGCAATCGGGCGCTTGATCCCGGCATGACGTTATGCCTCCCAAAAAATCCAGCGCCGCGGGTTATCGACAAGATTTCTCGATACTGAAGCTCGGCCACTCCTTCGCGAGAAAATCCATGATTGATGCGGATTGGCGCTCTCCGGGCGCATATGACTATTTGGACGATTTGAACTGGCCCTCCATCGCTTGGGAATGCTTGCGGCGCGACAAAGAATATCACGCCGACTTCGCCAACTCTCGATTTCGAGCCGCTGTGGACTCCGGCGTTGCCGGCGCGCAGCGGCGCTGGGGGTTGCGATTTCGCCGTAGACCCCACGCTCAGCGCGAGTGAAGCCGATATTTTCTGGCTTCCCGAAACGCGCGCGAGCGCCGTCATTCTTGTGCCAAGTCCAACAAACGCCGGCGAGTTGAGATTCTCGCCGTCGGATTGGCCAGACCTGCATACGCGGTTGCGCGTGAATGACGGCGAACACCTCATCGTTGGAACAGGCCGCAACCAATATCAGCTGTGGCTTCCCGATCCGACGCGCGAGGGAGAACCGCTCGCGACCGTCATTCCGCAGGACAAGATGACGCCGCATCGCGCCGAGGCGGCGATGCGTTTCTGGCACTTCACGAGAGGCCATGCGAAACCCGCTACAGCCTTGCGCCACGTCCGCCTCGTCAACACGCTCCGCGCGCTCGACGGCCATTTGAGCGGCGCGTCCTACCGCGTCATCGCCGAATGCCTGTTCGGATCGGCGCGAGTCGACGCTGAGCCGTGGAAATCCTCGTCCGTTCGCGACGCGACAATTCGACTCGTGCGCAATGGCGTGGCGCTGATGCGCGGCGGCTATCGCAAATTCCTGCGCAAATAATCATCGGATTCGATTGCGGCGGCGGTTCGCGCATTCAAGGGGTGGCGAAATTCGCCTCCCCAATCTTCGCCATCCCCCCTGCCGGATTTTCTCCGCCAAAGTGATCGATGACAGCCGTCGATCTTCGGCGGCGCGCCTCGACTCGCCAAGGTTCGCCGATGTCCGCCGCGATGACCGATCTGCCGCCACGCTTTCTGCGCACGCCCGAAGCCGCGCGCTTCCTGGGGCTCTCGGGCCGAACTCTGGAAAAACACCGCACCTACGGCACGGGGCCGCTCTACTCGAAACTTGGCGGCCGCGTCGTCTATCGGCTGGAGGATTTACAGGCTTGGGCGGCGCGCGGCGCCAAAGCCTCGACCTCCGATCCGGGGGTCGGAACGGTGCTGCCGGCTAGGCGCCAAACGCCGAACGGCGCCGCCGCCGCGCGTGCCGAGCGCCGTTGAACGGACATCGATCATGTCCACGACACGGCGCCCCAGCGGCGAACTCGTCAAGCTCAGCCCGTTTCGCTGCGTTCCGGCCGACATCGCGCCGCGCGATGTGCAGGACCTCATGGCCTATCCATTTTTCAGCCTCGCCAAATCGCCACGCGTCGCTCCGATCGACTTCCGCATGGGAGAGCTGACGATTCGTGTCGACGCGACGCCTGAATATGGCATGGCGACGATCTGGGACGCCGACATATTGATCTGGGCCGCCTCGCAGATCATCGCGGCGCGCAACGCCGGCCGTGACACCTCGCGTCTGATGCTGGCGACCCCGCGCGAAATCCTCACCTTCATCGACCGCGGAACATCGGCGCGGGATTACGATCGATTTCGAGCCGCGCTCGATCGCCTGCAGTCCACCACCATCGAAACATCGATCCGCCAGCCGACGGAACGTTGGACGCGCCGCTTTTCCTGGATCAACGAGTGGAAGGAGCGAGCCGATGCGAACGGCCGCCCTCTCGGCGTCGAACTCGTTCTGACCGATTGGTTCTATCGCGCGGTGCTCGACAAGAACCTCGTGTTGTCGATCGACCGGGCGTATTTCGCGCTGACCGGCGGCCTCGAGCGCTGGCTCTATCGCATCGTGCGCAAGCACGGCGGGCGTCAGAAGGGCGGCTGGTCGTTCGAACTCGATCATCTTCACCTCAAATCCGCGAGCCTGTCGCCGTTCAAGCGCTTTGCTTTCGAACTGCGCGACATCGTTCGACGCCAGCCGCTGCCCGGCTATGCGTTGATGATCGAGCGCAATTCGCGCGGACGCGAGTGTCTGGTGTTCAAGCCGGCGGAGTGCGGCGCGCAGACAGATATGCGCCTTGCGCCCACCATGAAATTGCGCAGCCCAAGATCCATTCGCCACAAGCCTGTGAATAACTCTGTGGATAAGCTGTGAAAACGCGCGTGCTATCAGGAACTCGCGCCACGTGCCATCAGGAACCCTTGGCGCGTGCTATCGGGAACCGGAATCGCACACAACTCTCTCTATTCGAGCGCGAAACGGCGCGCCTAACTTATTCTAA
>VGDT01000064.1 GCA_016869595.1 Alphaproteobacteria bacterium | reverse complement strand
GGGTCGCAATGGGCGCCTCAGTGAGCGTTTGGGAGGAGATCAAACGCAAAACAAACGCGAAAGGCGGCAATCCAGCCTCGCCGCAAAACCCCAAACATCAGTCCGACAGGCTGCTAGGGCGCTGAACGACGAGACGCTCAAGGCCACCTTCGTCAAGGTGATGAACGAACTGATCGACCTGATACCCGGTGACGAATGGGCGAAAGCCGGGGAAATGCGGGAACGGTTTGGAGTCTAGCCATCCCCGGACCCCTGCTTTCCCTTCGCGGCCCAGAGCGCATGCGCGTGTTCGCCCTGATCGCTTTGGAGCTTATCGGCCATCCAGAGCAGCTTTTTATGTTGCTGGGTTTTCCGCCCGTGCCTCTTGTCCATAGCAACCAGGATACCACCAAGGTAAGAGCGCTGGATTCGCGGATTCTATGTAGAGATACTTCCCGCCATGAGCGGGGTCCCATCATAAACCACCACGTGCGATTGCCGCAGAAAAATGCTCAAATGGCCTCTCTAATTCAGGGCTCAGGGGGTGGCCGTGGGTTTAGTGCGCAATCTGTCTGTCCGGGTGCCATGGCATGACCGTGCATGGGATGGTCATGTCTGTGCGGACCCGCTGGGCAACAGCTCCTGTCTGGCCCTGAAGCTCATCGCCGAAAACCGTAAGGACGATATCGAGGCAAATATCCCGAACGAGGCGTTTGACAAGCTGCCGCCGAACCAGATGCCGCCCTGCCTGCGGGCGAGCGGGAGTTTCCTGAGCGCTCGGTCCTATTCATTCGAAAGCGTCATGTCGTACTCGACGTGGAGCAAGGACCATAAGCACATACAGCCGCGTGCGGTTCACATACCGGCTTGGGGCGCACTCAAGATCCCATACCGCTGGATGCTGAAAGAGTCCGGGTTCAAAATCGCCGATGAGTTGGAACTCGAAGCCGACAAGGAACGAGAGCCTGATAGCCCGGATTGGCTTGGGCGCACGAGTTGGATACAGGGGTTCGCCAATCAGGAGGCGTTGCTGGATGCCTTTGCGGCGCCGCTCATCGAGGATGAAAGCCTCGTTCTGTTCTACGCGACGCGGACGCCGCTATGCGACGACGAGCGCCGCGTTGTGCTCGGCGGCGCTCTGCTAAGTAAGAAGCACGATTTGCAAGAATACACGTATGGCGATGCCCCGAAGTCCGCCATCCGAGCGATGGTGTGGGAGCGCCCTATTCAGCATTCGATACGTCGGGCAAAGGACGGCGGAGGTTTCGCGGGCGGGTTTCGTGATGCCCTATCACGAGATGCTCAAGGAGCTGGAGCAGCGGCCGGAGCTCAATCCCGTCGAATATATAGCCTTCGCTCCGGACGATTCGCGGCTCCAATTCTCATACGGCAGCGAGCATGTCAGCCATGGCGCTGCCGCCGCGGCGCTGGTCGCCGCCCGCAATGCACTGGAGCGGACATCTAAAGTTCTGACAGGACCATGGGACCGCTACATCCAGTGGATTGATGAGCGGCTAAGCCGGCTCTGGAAACTTCAGGGTCCGGCGCCCGGTCTTGGCGTTGTCCTGTCCGCCTTGCACTCGGGCTTCAACGGCACATTGTTCGCTATGGCGCTCGCTGAGAAACTTGAGATTAACGCTGACCCGTGGCCATTGATTGATAAGATTTTCATCGGAAAACAGAACCCGCCCGCAGGCGCACCGGCCATCACGAGTATGCTGCGGAAGCGTTGGGAGCGCATCAAGGCCGACGCCGAGAAAATAGACTCCTTGAAGCTGCTTGCGCGTCTGGAGCTGACAGGCGAGCAGGCCGAAAGGGCACTTGGGATCGAGGCGAAAGCGCTTCTGAACAATCCCTATGCGCTTTTCGAGAATGACCGCACGGCGTTCGATCCAATTTCGTTCGGCGCAGTAGACCGCGGAATTTATCCGGGCAAGGAAGTCGCGACCGCGCATCCGCTCCCCCCGAAATGCAATCCGAATCTCACTGAGTATGACAACGAACACCGGCTGCGCGCCGCCTGCGTCGAAATTCTGGAGAACAACACACAGAACGGCCACACCTACCTGCCGATCGACGAGATAAAGGAAGCCGTAAAAGAACTATCCGTTGTTCACGACATCCCGCTCGACAAGGACACGGTGGATATTTGCCGCGATGACTTCGGCCCCGTAGTCGCAGTCACGGGCAAAGGTGACGGCATTGCCGTGCAGTTGGACCGGTATGTCGCGATTGGAGCGCTGCTGAAGAGCGCCGTTATAGATCGCATGAAGAATGCGCCTAAGCTGATATCGGTGGATTGGCGCGCACTCGTGAACAAGAAATTCGGCCCTATGGCAAAGGGCGACGCGGACGAAGACCGCGCGCGCAGCGAAAAGGCAACAGCTCTCGAATGCCTTGCCTCTCATCGCGTGAGCATGCTGATAGGACCTGCCGGAACCGGAAAGACCACCGTCATTCAACTCTTGCTCTCGCGCACGGATATCGTGGGCGCCCGCGTGCGGTTGTTGGCGCCGACAGGCAAAGCGCGGGTCCGGCTGGCACAGGAAACCGGCCAGCAAGGAAACGTCCAGACGGTTGCGCAATTCCTGCTCGGGACGCGGTTCGACGCCGATACGGGACGCTACTACACCAACTCGGAGGCCCCAAACACGGAGGCCACAACCTGTATCGTTGACGAGTCGTCGATGCTGACCGAGGACATGCTGGCAGCGATTATCGATGCCGTCCCTGCGAATTGCCGCCTCATTCTAGTCGGTGATCCGTACCAACTCCCGCCCATCGGGGCGGGATGTCCGTTCGTGGACATCATCGAACATTTAAAAAGAGCGCATAACGGCAGGGGCGTCGCAGAGCTCAGGACGCCGCGTCGCCAAGAGGAAGTTTCACAAGACAAGGGCAAGAAAGTCACGCCCGTGCTTGAACGGTCGGACGTTCAACTCGCGGCGATCTTCTCGGGCAGAGATCTGGCGCCGGGCGAAGACGAGATTGTCGTCAACGCCATTGCGGGAAAAGACGATGAGACCGTCCGCTATCGCCGTTGGGAAAAGGTCGCCGACCTGCCTGAACTCATCGACGGCGTACTGGCAGAGGAATTCGGGTGCGGCAAGGACGATCTGGTCGCCGAGTTTGAACTCTCCCTCGGCGCGAAACGTAACGATAAGGGCTACCTAAACTTCGACCGCTCCTGTTCTGAGGCGAGCGCCAATTGGCAGATTCTCAGCGTCAACCGGAATGGCCCGGGCGGATCGATTTACCTGAACCGGCGGATTAAAGACCGTTTGCGGGCGAAGCGGCTGAAGGATGCAATCGAATCGAACAAAGTTCCACATTACCGCGACTGGATGAGATTCATCAAGCCGCGCGGTGCGGAGCAGATTGTCTACGGCGATAAGGTGATCTGCGTTCGCAATCACAAGAGACCGGCTTACATCTACGACACCAAAGAAACGGGCGAAAAAGAATTTCTCGCCAACGGCGAGATTGGAATGGTGATCGGCCAGCGGGTCTGGGGAAAGAGTAGCCCGTCGTTCACTCACATTGAGTTTGCCGAACGCGACGACCGCAATTTTTCGTTCTCACGCTCGGCCTTTTCAGAGGATGGTCAACCTTATCTGGAGCTGGCCTACGCGATCACGGTGCACAAAGCGCAGGGAAGCGAGTTCGGCGTTGTCATGCTGATACTCCCCTCGTACAGCCGGCTTGTCTCACGCGAGATGCTGTACACGGCGCTCACGCGCCAGAAACGGCGCATCTGGATTCTGCACCAAGGGCCATTCGATAAATTTTTGTCGCTGCGGCAGTATGTGTTTTCCGACATTGCGGGCCGGTACACGAACCTGCTGCACACCCCGAACCTTCAAGCCCCACGTCTCGTGGCGGACGTGCCGCTTGGCCTCAAGGGATCACAAAGAGGATTTCTTGAGGAACGGCTCATTCACCGCACCTTCCGCGGCGAGATGGTCAGCTCGAAGAACGAGCTGATTATTGCCAACATCCTCTATGACCTGGAGAAGCAGGGCCACCTGAAATACCAGGTCGAGCCACGCCTGCCATTCGACGATGCCCGTGGCCGGTGGGCTGACTTCATCATCGAAGCCAAAGGCACGAGCTGGTACTGGGAGCATTGCGGAATGCTGGATGATGAATCCTACCGCAAACGCTGGCAGCGAAAGCTAAAGCTCTATGCCGCGAACGGCTACTCAATCTATTCCGATAAAAATCCGGATGGGCGGCTCGTCGTCACCGAAGACGGCCAAGAACAAGGGATCGATTCGCCGGCAATAGCGGAATTGGCGCGAAAGCTGTTTACGATCTAGCGAACGGTGCTAATCTGCCGGCTAGCGGATTCCGTAGGCCAAGAAGATGGCGGCCAGAGCGCAGTCTAGCCATCGTTGAATGCCTGCTTACCCTTCACGGCCCACCGGCTTCGCGCGTGTTCGCCTTGATCGCTTTGGAGCTTGTCGGCCATCCAGAGCAGTGCGCCGTAGATTATGGCGCGGTCGTCGCCGGTCAGGTCCACGATCCCGGCCTTGACGACGAGGCCACCGAGTTCGATCAGATGCCGTGTGCGCTTGCGGCGTTCGACCTGCCAGGTACGCATGTCATGCCGCGCCACCGCCGCCTGATGCCAGTTGAGCGCCGCCTGGTTGCGGTTGAGCGCCGCCAGCGTCGCGGTCAGGCGCCGATGCAGTTCGCCGTGCCCGGCCCTGAAAGAACGCGGCGCCGCGCTTGGCCCATGCCTCCCTCTTCCCGACGTCTTTCGTTTCGGCCAGTACGATCAGCGCGCCAGCCAGTTCGTCGGCGGTCAGCGCGTCGGCTCCGGTCGAAATGACCAGCTCGCCGAGCTGCTGCACCTTGCGGGCTTTCAGGTCTCGCGCCTTGTCTTCGAGCGACTTCAGTTCCGCGTCGAAGTCCCGTGGCTTTCGCATCATATCCTCCATCAGCCGTCGACGGAGCGATGATAGTTGAGCGCCTGCCACAATGCTGTAAGGTTGCCGGGACGGGCTGAAACGGCGCGAACAGTCCCGAGAAATTAGTTTCGAGGGCGCGCTTATACGTCGTTCCGACGTGCGCTTCGCCGTGGTGATGTTCGGATCGCGATGGCGATCTATCATCTTCACGTCAAGGTCATCGGCCGCAAGGCCGGCTCCAGCGCGGTGGCCTCCGCCGCCTACCGCTCGGCCTCGCGGTTGCGCGACGACCGGCTCGGACGCAGTCACGATTTCTCGGCCAAGCGCGGCGTGGTCCATTCCGAGGTGATGCTGCCGGAGAATGCGCCGGAGGCGTGGAAGGACCGCGAACGACTTTGGAATGATGTCGAGACGCTTGAGGTCAGAAAGGATGCGCAGCTCGCCCGCGAAGTCGAATTCGCCCTTCCGCGCGAGATGACGGAGCGCCAGGGGATCGAACTCGCCCGCGATTTCGTGCGGTCCGAATTCGTGGACCAGGGCATGATCGCCGACCTCAATGTGCATTGGGATGTGGCCGATGACGGAATGCTGAAGCCCCACGCGCATGTCATGCTGACCATGCGCTCGGTCGACGAGAAAGGCTTCGGTCCGAAGGTGCGGGAATGGAACCGCACCGAGATGCTCGAACGCTGGCGGGAGCGTTGGGCAGAGCTTGCCAACGAGCGACTTGTCGAACTCGACGTCGACGCGCGCATCGACCATCGCAGCCTGGAAGCGCAGGGCATCGCGCTGGAGCCGCAAAGCCAGATCGGCGCGCCCGCACATCGCATCGAAGGCGAAGGTATCGAGGCTGCCGATCGCGCGGAAATGCATCGCGAGATCGCGCGCTGCAATGGCGAGCGCATCATCGCCGATCCCGCCCTGGCGCTCGACGCCATCACGCATCAGCAATCGACCTTCACACGGCGTGACATGGCGATGTTCGCGCACCGACACAGCGACGGGAGCGACCAGTTCAATGCGGTGATGGGCGCGATGCGGCAGGCGCCCGATCTCGTCCAATTGGGCAAGGATGGACGGGGCGAGGATCGCTTCACCACCCGCCAGATGATCGAGACCGAGCAGCGCTTGCACCGCGCTGCCGACCTCATGGCTGCGAAGGAGCGCCACGAGGTAGGTGACAGCGACCGTGAAGCGGCGCTGGGGCGCGCGGAAGCGCGCGGTCTCGTCCTTTCGGGAGAGCAGGCCGACGCGCTGGAGCACGTCACGGACGGGCGCGATCTCGGCGTCGTCGTTGGTTATGCCGGAACGGGGAAGAGCGCGATGCTGGGTGTGGCGCGTGAAGCCTGGGAAACGGCGGGCTACGACGTTCGTGGCGTGGCGCTGTCCGGCATCGCCGCCGAGAATCTCGAAAGCGGATCGGGCATCTCGTCGCGCACCATCGCCAGCCTGGAACACGGTTGGGGACAGGGCCGCGACGTGCTCACCGCGCGCGATGTTCTGGTGATCGACGAGGCCGGCATGGTCGGCACGCGCCAGTTAGAACGCGTGCTGTTCCATGCCGCCGAGGCCGGCGCCAAGGTCGTGCTGGTCGGCGATCCGCAACAGTTGCAATCCATCGAAGCCGGCGCGGCGTTCCAGTCTATCCACCAACGTCACGGTGGAGCGGAGATCAGCGAGGTGCGCCGCCAGCGGGAGGACTGGCAGCGCGACGCAACGCGCGATCTGGCGACCGGCCGAACCGGCGATGCGCTCCATGCCTATGACAAACATGGCATGGTCCATGCCGCTGCGACACGGGGACAAGCGCGCGACGATCTGATCGACCGCTGGGATCGCGACCGGCAGGCGTCGCCGCGCCGCAGCCGCATCATCCTCACCCACACCAATGACGAGGTGCGCGCCTTGAACGAGGCCGCGCGCGCCAGGATGCGGGATGCCGGAAATCTCGGCGACGAGGTGCGCCTGGTGGTCGAACGCGGTGAGCGCAGCTTCGCAAGCGGAGATCGCGTCATGTTCCTTCAGAACGAACGCGGCCTCGGCGTCAAGAACGGCACGCTCGGCGCCATCGAACAGGTCAGCACGCAGAGCATGAGCGTGCGCACCGATGACGGTCGTTCCGTTCGTTTTGACCTGAAGGATTACGACCGCATCGACCACGGCTATGCCGCAACCATCCACAAAGCGCAGGGCATGACCGTGGACCGCACCCATGTTCTGGCTACGCCGGGCCTGGACGCCCACGGCGCCTATGTCGCCATGTCGCGCCATCGCGACGGCATGGAGCTGCATTATGGCCATGACGACTTCGCCAGCCAGGACCGGCTTCTCGGCACCCTGTCGCGCGACCGGGCCAAGGATATGGCGTCGGATTACGAGCGGCCCGAGCCGGCGCGCGATTATGCCGAACGGCGCGAGATCACTTTCCGTGCCCGCGTGGCCGAGATCGTGCGCAAGGTCGTGCCCGAGAAGGTGCGCGGCATGTTCGACGACCTGCGCCTGCCCGCCGATGGCGGACAGGGGCCGGAACGGGCAGCGCCGGAAAGGAAGGCAGCGGAAGACCCGGAAATGGCGCTGCGTCGCGCCCGCACCAAAGCGCTCATCCGCCATGCCCGCGCCGTGGATGCGATCTTCGAGATGCAGGAGAGAGGCGGCAAGGCCAACCCGGAGCAGGTGAAGGAATTGCACGAGGCCCGCAAGGTCTTCGAGGAGGTGCGGCCTTATGGCTCGCACGATGCCGAAGCCGCCTACAAGAAGAACCCGGAACTCGCCTCGGAAGCGGCCACGGGCCAGATCAATCGCTCCATCCGCGCCCTCCAGCTCGAAACGGAGCTGCGCACTGATCCGCAGATTCGTGCGGATCGCTTCGTGGAGCGTTGGCGGAGCCTCGACCGCGCCAGCCAGCGCCAGTATCAGGCGGGTGACATTTCCGGCTACAGGGCAACTCGGTCAGCGATGGGCGACATGGCGAAGAGCCTTGAACGCGATCCGCAGCTTGAATCCATCCTCGAAGGCCGCAAGCGAGACCTTGGTATCGGGATCGACTCGGGCCGCAGCCTTGGTCGGGAACTCGCGTTCAGCCACGGCATCGACCTCGGCAGAGGCCGGGGTATCGGACTGTAGAACTATCCTATTTTCCGCCGCCTCTGCGCCACACTACTATGACCTCTAAATATCTATTGCACAACAACAATTCATCGCGCTGTCTGGTCTCTGCAATCGTCAGAAACACTCAGCAGGAGGCAGCGCAACCATGCTCGTAGCAGACCGTATCGTCCGCATGAAAACCGTTCTCGCCCGCGCCGGCCTGTCCCGTTCCACCATCTACCGCAAGATCGCCGAGGGCACGTTCCCCGCCCAGGTGAGGATCAGCGTCAATGGTGCGGGCTGGCGGGAATCCGACATCGACCGCTGGATTGCCGATCCCACTCGCTGGCGAGCCACCAATGAACCGACAAATGGTCGGAAGGAGGATGACAGCATAGACGCGAGCCGCACGTAGTTCAGAGATCGTCGTCCAGTTCGTCGTCGTGGACCTCGGCGGCACGCTGCTTCGCGTCGGCGATCAGGTCTTTTGCGGATTCCCCCTTTACCCAAGCGTCGAGCATGTCAGCCCAGCACTGAAGCATGATCTTCCGCTCGGCGAGGTAGCGGTTCAAGTTGTAGACAGCCGCGATCCGGTTCCGAGGCGCGTGAGCCAAGCTCATCTCGATCCAGCGATCATCGAACTTGGCGCGGTTCAGGCCGGTCGAAAACGTGCGGCGCAGGTCGTGAACGCCGAAGCTTTGAAAGTCCGGGTCATCCTCGCGGATACGCTCCACAACCGTATCGATCACGCGGTTGAGCGTGGCGTTGCTGATGGGCGTATCGCCGTCATACCGGCCGGGGTGCAGGTATCGGCTGGCACCGAACATGGTGCGGAACGCCGTTAGGATATCCAGAGCCTGATCGCTCAGCGGGATGACATGCGCCTTGCCGGCCTTCATGCGCTCGGCCGGAATCGTCCAACGCGCGGCGGCGAAGTCGATTTCCTTCCATGTGGCGTCGATGAACTCCGACTTACGAACGCCGGTCAGCAGGACAAACTTCACCGCTGAGCGCAGCGTGGGCGCCGCCGTCACATGATCCAAAGCCGCCAGGACCGCGCGAACCTCGGATGGCGACAGGGCGCGCTCGCGCGGCTCGAAGGTGGCGATGGCGCTGGTGCGGATCGACTCGGCCGGGTTGCTCACGTCCAGCCCGCTTCCCTGGGCATGGCGGAATACCAGCAATACGACCTCGCGGACATGCACGGCGACGGCTGGCCCGCGCTTCTCCTTAACCTCATCGCACAGACGTTTAAGGCGTTGCGGCGTCACCTCCCCCAGCTTGAGCTTCGACAATTCTCCGGCAATGGCGCGATCATAGACCGATCGGCGCATCGCCAAGGTGCTGTCAGCCAGCTTCTCGGCCCCCGACTTGGGATCGGCTTTGTGCTTGAAATAGGTTTCCGCCCACCCACCGAACGTGAACGCCTCGGCTGACGCGGTGCGCTTCTCTACCTTGGCTTTCGACGGCGACTCGCCCCGCTCGACCTGATGCCTGGCGCGCGCCAGCAGCGTCCTTGCCTCGGCAAGCGACACCTCCATTCCGTATTCCAGCGCGTCGGGCGCCCGTGTCAGCCTGCGAGCCGCCTCGGCGCTATATCGACCGATGGTCAACACTTCCTGCCGCCCGTTCACCCGGTACTGATACCGGAACGAGATGACTCCGGTCGGCGTGACGGCCGCGTGCATCCCGTCGCGATCTGTCACCTTGTAGAGCTTGGCCCTCGGCTTCAGATTTTTCAGTTCTTTATCAGTGAGATCGCCCATAAATCCGCATTCGGTCGGGGGCGAACGGATACCAACAAGAGGGATTGTTGGTAGCGAAAGCCCGTTTCTCGACCATCCTGCGCCATACCAACATCGCTACCAACAAAGTGGCCGGGTTGGGGTGACATGCAGCGATACGGGGTGGGAAAAATAATCCTTGTCAGTCAAAGAGATCGTGCGATTTCCGGCACGGAGCGAGATGGTCTGAAACGACCTTAGTTCACTCCCACTCGATTGTTCCTGGCGGCTTTGACGTCACGTCGTAGACGACGCGGTTGACGCCCTTCACCTCATTGATGATGCGGGTGGCGGCGCGGCCGAGGAAGCTCATGTCGAATGGATAGAAATCCGCCGTCATGCCGTCGCTCGACGTCACTGCGCGCAGCGCAACGACATAATCATAGGTGCGCCCGTCGCCCATCACGCCGACGCTGCGCACCGGCAGAAGCGCGGCGAAGGCCTGCCAGATGTCGTCATACAATCCTGCCTTGCGGATTTCGTCGAGATAGACGGCGTCAGCCTTGCGCAAGATCGCCAGCTTCTCGCGCGTCACGAATCCGGGGCATCGAATGCCAAGTCCTGGCCCCGGAAAAGGATGGCGCCCGACGAAAGCCTCGGGGAGTCCGAGTTCGCGGCCCAGAGCGCGCACTTCGTCCTTGAAGAGTTCGCGTAGCGGCTCGACGAGTTGCATGTTCATGCGCTCCGGCAAGCCGCCGACGTTGTGATGAGACTTGATCGTCACCGACGGGCCGCCGGTGAAGGAGACGCTTTCGATCACATCCGGATAGAGCGTGCCCTGTGCGAGAAACCGCGGCGCGCCGCGCCCGTCCTGCGCAATCTTCTTCGCCTCGGATTCAAACGTCTCGATGAAGAGCCGGCCGATCGTCTTGCGTTTCGTTTCCGGATCGTCGACGCCATCGAGCGCGCCGAGGAAAAGATCCGCCGCTTCGACGAGATGGAGCGGGATGTTGTAGTGATCGCGAAAGAGCCGCACGACCTCTTCGGCCTCGCCCTGCCGCAGCAGCCCGTGATCGACGAAAACGCATGTCAGCGCATCGCCGATCGCTTCATGAATCAGCACCGCCGCGACGGCGCTGTCGACGCCGCCGGAGAGGCCGCAGAGCACGCGCTCCTCCCCGACCTGACGCCGGATCGCGGCGATCGCTTCGCCGCGGAACGCCGCCATCGTCCAATCGGACTTCAGCCCCGCGACCTTGTGAACGAAATTCGATAGGAGCTTCGCGCCGTCGGGCGTATGCGCGACTTCAAGATGAAACTGCACGCCGTAATAGCGGCGCGCTTCGTCCGCAATCGCGGCGAAAGGCGCGTTCTCGGACGCTGCGATGACGCGAAAGCCCTCGGGGAGCTTCGTCACCCGGTCGCCGTGGCTCATCCAGACGGGAAAGCTGCCGCCCTTCTCCCACACGCCGTCGAGCAGCGCGCTGTGCTCCAGCGCCGTCACCTCGGCGCGGCCGAATTCGCGATGATGGCCGCCTTCGACCTTGCCGCCGAGCTGCGACGCCATCGTCTGCTCGCCATAGCAGATGCCGAGCACCGGCACGCCGGACTCGAAAATGCTCTGCGGCGCGCGCGGCGAGCCTTCGTCGGTGACCGAACACGGCCCGCCCGAGAGGATCACCGCCTTGGGGCGGATGTCGGCGAAGGCGCGCGCAGCGTTCTGAAACGGCGCGATCTCGCAATAGACCCCCGCCTCGCGAACGCGTCTTGCGATGAGCTGCGTCACCTGCGAGCCGAAGTCGACGATCAGCACCTTGTCGTGGCGATCGGCGATGTCGTGATGGAAGGCGTCGGCGGCGGTCATGGGCAAACCTGATTCAACCGCAATTCGCCGTCATGGCCGGGCTTGTCCCACGGCTGTCCGGTTGAGTTTTGTGTGGACAGGGCGCACGGCATTGATTCCTCTTGGTCCGAATCGTTTGGCGACGGGTTCGGACACGAGAAGGAAGCAAGGCCGTGCGGCATCAAAATAGCGTAT
>VGDT01000063.1 GCA_016869595.1 Alphaproteobacteria bacterium | reverse complement strand
GCGGGCTATAATTGTTGGACATGGCCGCGTCGGCAAAGTCCTCGCCAGTCTCTTCGAGGAGCACGAAATTCCTTACGTCGCGACGGACATCGATCCGGCGCTTGTTGCGGAAGCGCGCCGGATCGGGCGCGAAGTCTATTTCGGCGATGCAACCCATCCCGCATTTCTCAAAGCCTGCGGATTGATGAGCGCTCCGGCGCTCATCGTCACGATCGGCGCGCAAGCAACCGTCAACGCGATTCTTAATGGCGTTAGACCGCTGCGGCCCGAGATTTTGATCGTGGCGCGCGCCAAGGACACCGAACATGCGCGCCACCTATACGAGATTGGCGTCACAGACGCCGTGCCGGAAACGGTCGAGGCGAGCCTCCAGCTCGGCGAAGCCGCGCTCGTCGGCCTTGGCGTGCCGGCCGGGAAAGTGATTGCGTCGATCCACGAAAAGCGAGACAGTTTTCGCGCCGAGTTGCAGGAAGCGGCAAAGAAAAATATGCGCGTCGCGCCAAAAGCGGCTCGCGGCGTTGCCCTCGAGCCTGCTAAGCTATCGTCGCAAAACATGGCTGCACGCCAAGACGCGATCACAACATCCTCGGAGCCAAATGCGGAAGCTGATAATTCTAATCTCGATCTTCTCGGCTCTGTCACTCCCGGCGGCGGCCGCTGAACGGAAGCCCTCGGAACGCGACCCAATCGTCGTCAGCCCGGAGGCGCTGGCGCCGCCGCCGACGCCTATTCCCGCCAACATTGGCCGCACATTCGTTGCGCTGCATTCGACGCTCGTCGGGCAAGGCGGGATGAAATATCTCAATTTCTCGGGCGCGCTGTCGATCCACAACACGTCCGCCTCCGATCCGCTGGTCATCGAAAAAATCGACTATCGCGATGGAGCGGGCCACATCGTCGAGAGCTACGTGACGAAGCCGCTGGCGTTACAGCCCTTCGCCTCGCTCCAAGTGCTTATTGCGCAGGATGATGTGCGCGGCGGAACAGGAGCAAGCTTCACCGTCGACTGGGCGATCGCCGGTAACGAGGAAGAACCAGTGATCGAGGCGCTGATGACGGCGACCGCCGGCACGCAGGGCTTCAGTTTTTTGTCGCAGGGACGACGCCTCGCGCGACGCTGAAGCAGCACGAAACGAAAAGGATATGAGAAACGTTGCACGAAGCGCTTAGCTTGTGCAACATATTGGGGTCAGCGTGACTTTACTTGACGCAGACCGTAATGAATGCATTGCTAAAGTTTGAACCAAATCCAAAACGTGAAGAAGAGCGGAGAAAGTTAGTCATTTCGGCATCCAAGCGTTAAACGTAGGGGAAGCGCCTCGGAAAACAAATTGTGTTTCGTTCCGTAAATCTCACGGACGATCGGGCCGAGTTCATAGACCGCATGTCCTTCTGCGGTTTCGGGGGAGCGGGTTCCGGATCCGCGCACGATTTGGTTATTTTGCGAGAAGCTCACCAAGGCCAGCGCCGTCGGGCAGATCGTCGACGCCACGTGGTCTCAGCTCCAACGCGCAACACCGAAGACGAGAAGAAAGCGATCAAGGACCGCGCATCGCAATGGAATCCGGGTGAAGTGAACGAGCAGAAGGTCCGCTTTGGATCCTCGTTCCAGAATGAACCTTATGCGCCGGCACACATGTAGAACCCCGTTAGATAGGTCATATCACAGCACAGCATCGAGATCCCTGCTCGACGCCCGACCAATCGCTCGCGAAGTTGCCCACTGCACGGCGAACGCCGCCGCTGTTCGTCCTTCTTTGCGCTTGCAGTTTCCTAGCGCGTGCGCCGATTTCGCGGTCGTGCGTCCGATCGCGCATCGTCCTGTGGCGAACGGCGTCTCCGATTGACGATGAAGATCGCCTGACCGTCTTGCTTCGGAGCCGCATCCATGGCCGCCGTGCAACTGCGATCAGTTTGTCTTACGTTTTGCCCGCGACCATATTGTTTTCGTCGTTGCTGCAGCCGCATCTATTCCTCGTAGACATCTTTTCTTCGCCGGAGACATCCTGCAGCTGGTCGTTATGAAATCAAAACGGCGACTTGCCGCGTTCACGGAACCTGCCGCTCCAGGATCCGGGTTCGTCGCACTTCTCATCGCTCTCCTCTGAGCGCCCGCCTCCGGTTGCATGGCGTTTCGTCCTATGGCCGCAGTCGCCGCCCAAAACCCTGCGACCGCGACAATTTTCCCCTTGGCGCTAAAGCGCCAATTCCTCGCGCGCCAAAATTGCCTCGGCCTTCGGGTCCTCCGCACTGCTCCGGCCTCGCGCCTGTCGGCGCTTCGGTTCTGGCGTCGCCTTTGCGGCCATCACGGACAGCCATCGCAACCGGGGCAGTCGCCCCAACGATGGAGAGCAAGATGAAGACTTTCGCTGAATTCCAGATCCTCGGCCGCATCGGCAAGGTGCGTGAAGTCGGACAGACGACGCGGGTTTCGATCTGCGCCAACTACGCCTTCAAGGACCGCAACGGCGAGACGAAGGACAAGCCCTACTGGAACGAAATCACGATCTGGAGCGACAGCGCCCGCAAATATGTCCGCGATTACGCGAAACCTGGCGATCTCGTGTCAGCCCGCGGCACGCTGAAGCAGGGAAGCTTCGAGAAGGAGGGCGAGAAGGTCTACACCGTCGACCTGAACTGCGACGACTTTTCGATCCTGGCCTCCGCCAAAACGGACAAATCCGACGAGGAGACCGAGGCGGCGCCCGAAACGGAGAAGAAGACCGCCAAGCGCAAGTGATGCGAAGAACGGGGCGGCCGCGCGCCGCCCCGGTTGCTGAACCTTGTTTCCATTTCAACTGGCGCCTGTGTTTGTTTCTGATTGAGCGCGATTGCGGCCGAATAGAATGTCGTCCAATGTCTCAAACAGGGTTCGTCGCTTTCGATTTCAAGCGCGCGCCTCGCCGGCGCGCCGCATGCGGCCGTCAGGACCGTTGTGCGGTATGCAGCATGGTTCGGGGGATCGGGATGCAGAGCAGCACTGTGGTTCAAACCACAGCTTGCACCCCCGGCGGCAGCATGGCGCATCATTTGGCCACTGCCCGTAAAGCGGCAATATCAATCCGTGGTTTGAACCACGCGTCAATGAGTTGTTCGTAAAAATTGTCGTGCGGCGTGTAGACGCGCGCGCCGATCGCTATCTCCGGATCAATTGCTCACCTCCCTGAATTGCCGGATTCGTCGCTCCACGATCTCATCCTGCAAACGAGGCGCGACCGGCCCTCGCTGCGTCCCCCTGTCTGTTGTGACAGGGCGACTCGAATCGTTCGTCGCGCCATTGGTCGCATCAGGCTGGCGCCGTGGTTCAAACCACGGTTCCACCTGCCGCCCTGGCGGGGTTCCATTCTGAAGGCGACCGCCCGCATGAAGACGATTGTGATCAACAACCAGAAGGGCGGCGTCGGCAAGACGACGCTCGCGGTACATCTCGCCTGGTATCTGGCGGAAATCGGTCGCCGCGTCCTGATCCTCGACCTCGACGCCCAGGCGAACGCGACCGACACGCTTGCGCGCTACGTCGGAAACGCCACCGCCGCCGAGCTGTTCAAACCCGCGGTGCGGATTGCTCCCGGCGGCGTCGACGACCTCACCCTTGCGCCCGCCGACACCTCCTTGACCGACGTCGATCGCGGTGATGCGGCCTCGATCCTGACGCTGCGCGAAAATCTCGCGGCGGCGAGCGGGGATTTCGACGCCTGCGTCATCGACACGCCGCCGTCGCTCGGGCTGCGCAGCGTGGCGGCGCTGGTCGCCGCCTCGCATGTGCTCTCGCCCATCTATCTTGAAGACTACTCAGTGAAGGGGGTGAAAGGATTGCTGCAAACCTTCCTTGGCGTCCAGAAACGATACGGACGGTCTGACGCCACCTTTCTCGGCCTGTTGCCATCCCTCTTCAATACAAAGTCCCCACGTCAGCGCGAGCATCTCGAGCAACTGCTTCGGGACGCCGGCAAATACGTCTTTCCCGGTCACGTCGTCGCGCGTGACGGTTATGCGGAGGCGGTCGCCGAGCGAGCGCCGGTGTGGTCGTTGAAGCGGCGCTCCGCCCAGGAAGCCGGCCGCGAAATCAGGGCCGTGTTGGCCAACATCGTCGAACGCGCCGGCTGAGGAGGGGGATCGAATGGCTTTAGACCTCAGCTTCAAAGACCTCGCCGACGTCGCTGCGCGGAACGCGGAGATGGATGGCCGTCCTCTGCTCATTCCGCTATCCCAGATCGACGAAGATCACGACCAGCCGCGGCGCCTCTTCAGTGAAGAAGAGCTCGCCCAGCTTGCGGACTCGATCCGACTCGTTGGCGTATTGCAGCCGATTATCGTTCGGCCGGGTGAAATTTCCGGGCGCTACATCATCGTGATGGGCGCGCGCCGGTATCGGGCGGCGCGACAAGCCGGCCTCGACGCGGCGCCCGCCATTGTCCAGGAAGGCGTCGCGCCGGATCGCTACGCGCAGATTATTGAGAACATCCAGCGCGACGATCTCGCCGCCGCCGAGATCGCTGACTTCATTCTGGCACGGCTCGAAGCAGGGGAGAAGCAGGCCGACATTGCGCGAAAGCTCGGCAAGCCGAGAGACTGGGTCTCGCGTTTCGCGGCGATTCCAAAAATGCCGGCTTTTCTTCAGGCGAAAGTCCATACGTCGTCTATTCGCGCGGTCTATGAGCTTTACCAGGCATGGCGGGGTCGCCCTGAGGCGATCGAAAAGGCGTGCGCTGACTATGAGAGCTTTACCGATGCGCATGCGCGGCGGATCGCGCACGAGCTGCGTGATCCTTCGTTCGCGGCTGTTCTGGAAGCGACAGCCAATATCCCGAGTGCAACTCCAGCCATCGAGCGTTCAAGACCGAGTGCTCCGGGGTCTGCTCAGAACGAGCGCCGGGAGATTTCTGAACGCCTGCGTATTCCCGGCGAGCAGCGCCGAAGCAAAATTGCCGTTTCGATCCTGGTGCAGCACGGTGATCGCGCCGGCCGCTTGCTCACCGATGGACCCGCGAATAAGGGAACCCGGTTCGCATCGGTGCGCTTTTTCGGAACTGGTCAGACAGAAGAAGTTCCGGTTTCCGAACTGCGCATTGAAGAGATCGCGCCATGTTGATGCTTGCGGTCTCGGCGCGGCGCGTCTTGCCCTTCACTTGCCTGATAGCTCATGAGAAACGATCTTTTCGTTTGAGGAATTGCGAAGCGATTGGAGTGCGGGATCGTGGTGTTTCCGTCAAACAGGGAACTCTCGATCCGCGCCCATGGCATGGCGCCGGCGACGCTGCGCCGTCATCTCGCATCGCTCGTCGAGGCCGGGCTGATCATCCGGCGCGACTCGCCGAACGGCAAACGCTTCGCCAGGAGAGGGCAGGGCGGCGAGATCGCGGAAGCCTTCGGCTTCGATCTGACGCCGTTAATCGCCCGCGCGGCCGAGATCGAAAATCTCGCCGAGGAGGTGCGCGCCGAGAACCGCGCGATCGCGTTGCTGCGCGAGAAGATCACGATCGTGCGGCGCGACATCGTCAAGATGATCGAGACCGGCATGGAGGAGGGCGTTCGCTTCGCGGCGGTATCGATCGACGGGCAGAAGATTTGCGATTGGGAAGGCCTCTATGGGCGCTACCAGGCCCTCGTCGGGCGCTATGCGCGCAGCCTTGGGAGGATCGAGCTGGAGGCTTTGGCAAGCGAATTGGCGGTCTTCGCGACCGAGATCGAGAAGCTCCTGGAAACACACGTAAAAGAGCAAAAAAATAGCGCCAATGAGTCTCAAAATGAGCGCCATATACAGAATCAAATCACAAACATTCCTGATCTTGAACCTGACCTCCAAGAAGGCAGGGCCGAAACCTCCGGGCCAATGCCGGAAGAGGCGAATGCCGATAGGGCGGGGGCTCGAGAAACTGAGGCTCCCGGTTCAGCAATCGGCGAACGAGGAATGTCGCCGCCGCGAACCTATCCACTCGGCATGGTGCTGCAAGCCTGTCCCGACATTGCGGATTATGGCAAGCGGGGCGAGATTTCCTGCTGGCGCGATCTGATTGACGCGGCGGCGATCGTGCGCCCGGCGCTGGGCGTCTCGCCCGACGCCTGGAAACAGGCGCTCGACGTTCTGGGCGAGCATGACGCCTCGATCGTCATCGCCGCGATCCTGCAGCGGAGTGAGGAAATCAAATCCGCGGGCGGCTATTTGCGGGTTCTGACGGCGAAGGCGAAAGAAGGGGAATTCTCGCTAGGGCCCGTGCTGATGGCGTTGCTGCGCGGGAAGGCCTCGAAAGCGGCGCGTGAACGAAAAAGGGCGGGATGAGGCGCTTTGCTCGCATGCGGGATCATTCCGCGTCGATAAGTTCGTTGAGGGCGGCGGCGGTTGCCGTCAGTCCCTGGCGGCGCAAGAGTTCCGTAACCTCGCGCGGCGTTTGCACCGGGTTCCTGCGGTTGGCGCAGAGTTCCTCGAAGGCGGCGAGTCCGAGCTCCGGATCGGATTTGAGGAGACGCAGCAGGAAGGCGTCGGGATGCTCGCCGAGAAGTCCAAAGGACGTCAGAATCGGCGCCGGAAAGTCGCGTAAGTTCGCTGTGACGAGAACGGTTGCGCCGCAATGGATGGCGGCGGCGAGAACGTGACGATCATCGGCGTCGGGCAGGGTGAGCGACGGTATGAGAGTTTCATATCCTTCGACGACGGCCTCGTCGATTTCCGCCTCCATGAGGCGCCGCGTTCGCTCAATTTGGGCGCGGGTAATGTCGGGTCGATTGCGCAGCAGCGCCGTGATCCATTCTTCGTGCACGCGCGCCGACCAACGCGGCTGAAAAAGATCGTTCACGGCAAAATGCATCAGCATATTGCGCAGCAGGGCGGGATAGAGGACGCTGGCGTCGAGAAAGGCGACGATTGTCGCCGCTTCGTTCATTCCAGACCAAGGTCTTGATCATGCGCGGCGAGATCCGCCAGCGCTGCGCGGCGCTTGGCGCGATTATCCGCCTTGTAGGCGAGCACGTCCTGCAGGGGGAGGCGCCGCTGATTTCCGACCATGCGCGCGGGCAGTATCCCCTTGTCGATCATCCCGACGAGATAGGGGCGTGAGACGTTGAGGATTGCAGCGGCTTCCTGTGTGGTGACCTCCGCGTCAGTGGCGGCCAGCGACACGGCGTTGCCGGCGGCGGTTTCATCAAGGATGTTCATCAGCAGGCGCGTGACGATCGGCGGCAGATCCAGCGTCGTTGCGCTCTGACCCGGTGCGGCAATTTGGACATGCAGCGCGTCGTCGGGCGCCTTGCCGGCTTCGATCGCGCGCCGAGCCGCTTTGGCGAGCGAGGCATCCTGCGGAGAGGGGAGGGCGATTTGGCGCTGCATTGGCGTTCCTTAAGTTGGAAGGAGCCTAGCACTTTCTCGCAACAAACGAAATACTCAAAATACTCGAAATGGCGCTGGCGAAGTTAGAGGCCGGCGGCTTTGGTGAGATTGACCCGAAATCGGTCGCGTTTGCGCTGATAGCGCCGAGTCATTTCGGGGCTGGCGTGGCCGAGGTGCTTTTGCACATGCGCCTCCTCGATTTGCGCTGAGGAGGCGAGGCCGGCGCGCAGCGAATGGCCGGCGAAGGCCAGCCGTCGTTCGCCCTCGGTGAGATCGCCGCGAATGCCGGCGGCGAGGGCGGTTTTCTGGACCAAACGGGCGACATGTTTATCAGTCAGTCGCTCGGGCGAGACGCCGCCGTTTTTGCGCGCAATCGGGCGGAAGAGGGGCCCGCGACTGATCCGGCCGAGCCGCATCCAGGTCTCGAGCAGGGCGACGGGGCAGGTTTCGGGCCGCGAGCCGCGGCCGATTTCGACCTCACGCCAGCCGGTTTTGCCGGATATTTGCAGCACCGCGCCGCCGTCGAGAATCTCAATCCAGCCGGCGCCGTCCTCGCTCTGGTCCGGACCGCAATCGAGGCCGACGATTTCCGAGCGGCGCAGGCCGCCGGCGAAGCCGATCGCCAGAATGGCGCGGTCGCGGATGCCGCGTAGATCCATGTCGAGGACGCTGAGCATCGCCAGCAGTTCATCGGCGAAGATCGCCTCCTTTTGGACGGGCGGCCGGCCATGGCGGCGGCGAATGCCGGCGAGCACCGTGGAAATATGCCGATCGCTCGTATCGAGCGGCTCGCCGCGCTGGCGGTAATGCCAGCAAATGCCGGCGAGCCGCCGCTCCAGCGTGGCGACGGAAACCCGCTCACGTTCCCGCCCGCCCTCCATGCAGGCGGCGAGATAGAGCCCGACGGTCTGCGGGTCCAGGGGCAGGGAGTCGAGGCCCTGCCGGCGCAGCCAGGCGGCAAACTGCCGCCAATCCGCCTCGTAGGCGCGCCTTGTGTTTTCCGAGCGGGCGTTGCGGGCGTAATCGCGCGCCCTTTCGCCGAGCGCCGCGAGATGCGGCGTAGCCTGTCTCTCCGCGACCGGCGCCCCGGTTTGGACGTCGCCATCCGGCGTGGAAAAGGCGGTTTCTTCCGACATGGGCAGTCTCAACAATTCCGATTCAGTTTCACGAATTACGGTTCACTCAGTCTCATCATTGCGCGCCACGGGTCTGATATTCCCGCACCGGATTCGAGGGGCGCCGCCCCGGGCTGACGGCGCCGGGTGTCGGATGGTCGCAATTTCTGGGACTCCCGGGCATTGGAATCTTTGGACTTCCCTGTTGCATAATTTTGGGATCGATTCAGAATTTCAGGGACTGGCGTCGAGTTTGATTCGTAATTTGTGGAACCAGATTGCTGCGAGACGGCAAGGTTGTCCATGGATATTGGCGACATCGACCCGCAAGAATGGGCGGCGGCGCAACGGCGGGCCGAGATTCTTTCCAAGCTTCCCGAGCGGCCTTCGGGCGAGCAAATCCGCAACGCGATGACGGCGCTCGGGGTCGGCCGGACGACGCTGTTTCGCTGGTTGAAGCGGTTTCGAGAGAGCGCCCGGACCAGCGCGCTGGCGCCGCGCCGTCGCGGCCCGCATTCCGGGATGCGTCCGCTGGCGCCCGATGTTCTCGCCATTGTCGAGATGCATTTCCGAGAGTTTTACGCGACGCGGCGGCGTCCCACGCTGACGCGGTTCTGGGCCGAGGTCGCCGCCGATTGTCGGCGCCAGGAATTGCCGGTTCCGTCCATGCGCCGCCTGCGTCGATGGCTCGATCGCCAGGACGAGGCCGAACTGCTCCGACGGCGCGAAGGCAAGGGCAAGTCGGAGCCGATTTTTCTGGCGACGCCGGGATCGCTGGAAGCGACCGCGCCGCTGGCGATCGTGCAGATGGACCACACCAAGGTGGACGTGACCGTCGTCGATCCCATCACGCGGCTTCCCATTGGCCGGCCGACGCTGACGCTGGCGATCGACGTCGCCACGCGGATGGCGATGGGCTTCCATCTGTCGCTCGATCCGCCCTCGCTGACGGCGGTCGCGCTGTGCCTGACCCACGCGGTGATGGACAAGACGCATTGGCTGGCGGCGCGTGGGATCGAGGGGGAATGGCCCGCGCGGGGCGTTCCCCGCGTCATCCATGTCGACAATGGTGCCGAATTCCATGCCTTGGCTTTCGAGCGCGCCTGCGCCGAGCACGGCGTCGAGCTCGCCTATCGGCCGCCAGGGACGCCCCGCTTCGGCGGCCATATCGAGCGGCTGATTGGAACGATGATGGGGGCGGTCCATCTCATTCCCGGGTCGCATTTTTCCAACATCCGCGAACGCGGCGATCTCGATCCGGAGCGGCAGGCGGTGATGACCCTGCGCGAGCTCGAAACGTATTTCGCCCTGGAAATCGTTGGTGCCTATCAAGGGCGAATCCACAAGGCGCTCGGGGCGCCGCCGGCGGCGGTCTGGCGGGCGCGCATCGATGAGGTCGCGGTGCGCATGCCAAACGACGTCAGGCGGTTCTTGATCGATTTCCTTCCCGCCGAGCAGCGCGTTTTGCAGCGTGACGGCCTGCATCTCCATCACATCCGCTACTGGTCTGACGAGCTGCGCTGGCACATGGGGCGGGGCGCGGAAAAGCTCACGGTGAAATACGATCCGCGCGATCTCTCGGTGATCTTCGTGCGCGTAGCCGAAGGATATCTGGAAGCGCGCCCGGCCGATCGAACGCGCCCTTCCATTGCGCTTTGGGAGCAGCGGGCGGCGTTGCGGGCGCTGCGCGCCGCAGGCCGCCGGGCGGTCGACGAGGAACAGATCTTTTCGACGATCCTTGCTCAGCGCGCTCTGGTGGACGAGGCGGTGCGCGCCACCAAGGCAATGCGGCGCGACGCGGCGCGGCGTCCCAGATCGCAGCCGCCCAAGACGATCGACGCCCCGCAGACCGCCGCGCCGCGAGCGGCGGACCCGCCGCTGGTTCTGCCGTATTTCGAGGTGGAGGAATGGGATGACTGAAGATTTTGAGCATTTGTTCGCCGCGATCCGTCCGATCGCCGCGCTGAGCTCGGAAGAGCGGTTGCGGCGGATTCGCGCGGACCGCTGGATCAATTACCCGCGGGCGCAGCAGGCGCTGGCGATGCTCGAGGATCTGATCTCGTTTCCGCGCCGCGCCCGCATGCCCAATCTGTTGATTGTCGGCGAATCCGGGATGGGCAAGACGATGATCGTCGAAAAGTTCGCGCGCGATCACCCCGCTTATTTCGACGCCGTCAATGGGCTCAAGCGCATGCCGGTCGTGCTCGTCCAGATGGTCTCGGGGCCGGATGAAGCGCGGTTTTACAAGCGGCTGCTCGCGGCGATCGGCGCGCCGGAGCCGACCCGGCCGACGCTCGGCGCTTTGGAGAATGTGGCGTTGCGCGTGCTGGAGCAGGCGCAGCCGGGCATGCTGGTCATCGACGAGGTGCATAGCCTCCAGGCGGGCACGGTGCGCGAGCAGGCGCGCTTCCTGAACATGCTGCGGTTTCTGGGCAACGAGCTGCGCATTCCGCTCGTCTGCGTCGGCACCCAGCAGGCCCGCAATGCGCTCAAGACCGACGAGCAACTCGTGCGCCGCTTCGAGGCCGTCGCGCTCCCGCCCTGGCGGAACGACCAGGATTTCGCGGCGTTGATCGGAAGTTTGCAGCGCACGCTGCCGTTGCGCCGGGAAAGCGAGATCGGCGAGCGGGCGCTCAAAAGCATCCTTGAGACGACGGGCGGCGTCACCGCTGCGATCTTCTCCTTGATGACGCGGCTGGCCGTCGCCGCCATCGTGAGCGGCGAGGAGCGGATCATGGGATCCGATTTCGAGGTCGCCAGGACGACCTCGTTGCTCGGGGAGGCGGTGTGAACGCGGCGGCGCTCGCCTCGCTCTTGCCTGTCGCGCCGCGACCGGCGGCACAAGAGCGCCTGTCGTCCTGGCTGTCGCGGGTCGCCGAGATATACGGCACGTCGGCAGACGCGCTGCTCGCCCATTTCGGGCTCGCGGGATTTTCGGCGCTGATGCTGGAACAGGTCATGCCGGCGGGGCAGGGGGCCTTGATCGCGGCGCGCGCCGGGCTGAGCGCGTCCACTGTCGACGCGATGACATTCGCGACCCTGGCGCCGCACGCCCGTTTCCTGATCGCGCCGAGCGCCAGATATTTCTGCCCGAGTTGCGCCAAGACCCCCGCGATCGGCCGCAAGGACGCGGCGCTGCCCTGGATGTTTTGGTGTTCCGTGCACGGCGACCGGCTGTGGGGGCGCGAGAAGCGGCCGATGGAGAACTTTCTTCCCGAACGCGTTCTCGAACGCCTCGATCCGCCCGCCAGGCGGGGCGCCGCCCGGTTGGCGGCCTGGACCGAGGATCGCGACGCCATCGGCGAGACGGGCGCGCCGACGCTTCCGGAACTGCTGCGATTCCTGACCGCCTCCTATCGTCGCCCGTCGCCGCCGTCCCTGGCGGAGCAGCCGCGACTCTCGCTGGAGGCGCGG
>VGDT01000062.1 GCA_016869595.1 Alphaproteobacteria bacterium | reverse complement strand
GAGCCGGTTGAGCCGACGAGCGCGATCGTCTCTCCGGGCTTCGCCGCAAAGGACACGTCGCGCACAGCCGGCCGACGCCCGTCATAGGAGAAGGTCACGTTCTCGAATTCGACCGCCCCGATAAGCCGATCGGCGTCGCGCGCATGCGGGCGATCGGCGACAGTCGGCTGCGTGTCGAGGACGGCGAAGAATTCCGCAATCTTCGCGGACTGCTGAAAGAGAACATTGACGAAGCCGACGACCTGTTCCAGCCGGGCGATCAGCATGGTCGCAAAGCTCATGAAGGCAACGATCTCGCCGATCGTCGCAAGGCCGTGCAAATGCAACCAGACGCCCAATATGAATATCGCGAGTATCGTCAGCGTCCCGGAAGCGCGGCTGGCGACGGCGACGAAAGCCCACCAGGACAGGACGGGCAATTGCGCCGCGAGCACGTCGTCGATGATGCGGTTGAGCGCATGAGATTCGCTTTCCATGCGCGTGAAGCTCTGCACCACGGGGATATTGCCGAGCGCGTCCGAGGCGTGTTCAGCGAGAGTCAAATTGTAGCGCTCGACCTGGCCTTGCAGATCCTCCGTGCGGCGAAGCACGAAGCTCGTCGCGAAATAGAAGGTCGCGACGAGCGCCATGAGCAGGGAGCCGAGCCGCCAATTGACGAGAAGCGTCGCTGGCAAGAGCACGAAGAGCGCGACGAAAGAGGCGCAGTTCTCGCGAAAGAACGAGAGCCACAGCCCCGACATGGCGTTCGCCCCGTCGAGCATTGTTTTCAGCAAACGTCCGGAATGAACATTCGTGTGAAAACTGAGCGGCAGGCTCAAAACGTGATCGAAATAATCCGACATGACTGCAAGGCGCCGGCGATGCGCGAGCCGATCGGCGTTAAGCCCCACGAGAATGGCGCCGCCTATCGAAAAGAGGCCGAAGGCCGCCCAGGCGGAGAGAAGCGGGAGGAGATCGTTCCATGTCAAAGTCTCGCCCGGCGTTTGCGCACGAGTCATGAGGTCGATGATGCGGCCGAACAGCATCGGCTCGGCGAAGGCGGCGATGGCGAGCGCCAGATTGGCGGCGACGAGGATGATCGCCAGCCGCGCTTGAGGCCGCAACAGCCCCAGCGCCCGCGCGTAAACGCTAAAGACGGACATTTTTTTCGCCTGCAAGCAGGAGGAGAGTCAGCAATGTGCGACGACTCGCAACTTCGGCGCTTGCACCACTGTGTTCAAGTGGCGCGCGACTGTGGCGGGCGCCCCCCATAAGGCGCGCCGTTTTCGTGCAAGACTTCAAGGTAAAAGCCGCTGTCGGTCAGCGCAGCCTTATTCGTCCTCGCCGAAGCGATTGGCGACGAGCGCCTCCAATGCATCAAGCGCCGCCCTGGCCTGAGGCCCCGTTGCGGTGACGGTGATCGTTGAGCCCTGGCCTGCGCCGAGCGTCAGAATGCCCATGATCGAGCTGCCGCCGACGGTTTCGTCGCCTCGTGAGACGGTGATGACAGCGTCAAATTTTTCGCAACATTGCACGAATTTCGCGGTCGCGCGGGCGTGCAGCCCTTTCTTGTTGACGATCGCGAGCTCGCGGGAGAAGGACTCTTCGGCTGCGGCCTGAGGCAATTTATCGGTCACGAGGTCATTCATTTTGCGTTGAGCACTTTGCTGGCGATGTAAACATATTTGCGGCCAGCGTCCTGCGCCTGCAGCACCGCCTGCTCCAAGGGCTGCGTGTCGCGGACCGAAGCCAATTTTATCAGCATCGGCAAATTGACTCCCGCGAGCACTTCCACTTTTCCGCCGTCCATCACCGATATTGCGAGATTTGAAGGCGTCCCGCCGAACATGTCCGTCAGCAGCACGACGCCTTCGCCGGTGTCTGCCTCGCGGATCGCCTCGATGATATCGGCGCGACGGCGCTCCATATCGTCCTCGGGCCCAATCGAGATCGCGGCAATCTGCTTTTGAGGCCCCACGACGTGTTCGAGCGCCGCGCGAAACTCAGTGGCAAGGTGGCCGTGGGTCACCAAGACCATTCCGATCATACGACCCTACCACTCATGAAGGCGTCTCTTGGGCGCCGATGTCCGCAAAAGGTCTCGGCCCGCATGTGGCGCGCTGCGCTTTATTGCACACGTGAAGCCGTTGCGCCCGCCGCAATCGCCTCGCTCAACAGGGGCGACATTTTGTGCAATGCGGCGAAATAGGCAAGCGAAAACAGCACGGCTCCGTCAATTTGTCGCAAGGTTTTGAATGCAGGCTGCAATCCGCGTCAAAGCCCCGAAGCTGGCGGCGTTTTCGAACATACGCGGCAATGTCACGCCGCTCAATTCGGTCGTCGTATCGCTTGCGTCCGGGTATCGTTTTGGGGACCTTTCCAAGGCGAGAAGATCAATCACGGCCCGCACGACGCAGGCGGGCTCATAGTCGACGCGCAACAGCCCCAATCCTCGCGCTTCTATCATGCCGCGGATCGATGGATGTGGATGGGCGATCAGCCGGCCGTGGCGGGCTTCGAGAGCCACGCGGTCGTCGCCGACAAGCGCGGCAAAATCGCCCCGCGCCCGCCAGTCCTCGATAAGCTGCAATGTCAGGGCGCTCTTGCCGGCGCCGGATGGCCCGCGCAGCAGCAGGCCAATCTCGCCGAGAACCAGCGCATTGGCGTGTATATAGCAGGGCTCTGGCGGCGGCGTCATCGCGCCGAGGGCAGCCAGACGACAAAGCGCGCGCCGAGCACGATATCGCTGCGGCGGGGCTCATCGGTGCCCCTCGGATGCGCACGGGTGCGGTTGAGGGCGCGGATGCGTCCGCCATGCGCCTCGATGATCTGCCGCGAGATCGAGAGCCCCAGGCCGGAATTCTGACCGAATCCCTGTTGCGGCCGGTCGGTGTAGAACCGCTCGAAGATGCGGTCGAACGCCTCATCGGGAATCCCCGGGCCGTCGTCGTCGACAATGATCTCATAGCCGTCAAGCTGCTGACCGCCAGGTCCCTTCGCCCGCTCCGGCCACAACAGCACCCGCACGGTCCCGCCGGGCTTCGAAAATGATCGGGCGTTGTCGATGAGATTGTTGAACACTTGGCCGAGACGCGAGTCGTGTCCGATTACGCGCCAGCGGCCGCGTGGCGAGTCATAGGCGGAGGCGCGCACCGTCAGTTCAATTGTGACGCCGTCGCCGCGATCGGTGGCGCGCGCGACTTCAACAACGGTCGACAGCGCCGCCGAGAGATCGACGACGCCCATGTCAGCGCGCGCGAGTTCGGCGTCGAGGCGGGATGCGTCCGAAATATCGCTGATCAAGCGATCCAGCCGGCCGACGTCATGTTTGATGATAGCCAGCAATTTGTCGCGCGCCGCATCGGTCTTGGCGATTGGCAGCGTCTCGACGGCGCTGCGCAGAGACGTCAGGGGATTCTTCAGTTCATGCGCCACGTCTGCGGCGAAATGCTCGATCGCGTCGATGCGTTTGTAGAGCGCCTTCGTCATGTCGCGCAGCGCGCCGGAAAGATGGCCGATCTCGTCAGGACGGTCTGAGAAATCCGGGATTTCCTGGCGGGACTTCACGCCGCGCCGCACGCGATCGGCCGCCTCGGCAAGGCGGCGCATCGGCTCGGTGATCGTGTTGGTGAAGAAAAGCGAGATCAGCAGCATCACGCCGGCCGAAACCAGAAAGATGCGGATGATGCCCCAGCGCTCCGCGACGATGATGGCGTCGATGTCGCCGCCCATTGTCGACAGAAGCAACGCGCCGCGCACCGAGCGGAAACGCTGAACGGGGACGGCGACGGAAATGATGGTTTCGCCTCTGGCGTTGGCGCGCACGACCGAATGAATGCGGCCGTTAAGCGCGTTGTCGACCTCGGGATAGGCCTTGCCATTGCCCATGCCGATGTCTTCGTAAAGCGGCAGCTCCGGCCGATGCGATAGGCGCTGGACGAAATTCAGCGATCTTTCGAGGAAGGAGGAGGAGTCCAAAGTCGTGGACTGATCGCTCGCCGGCGGCAATTCGAAGCGCAGAATGTTGGAGCGCCCTGAGACCGAGCGGGAGTCGAGAAGCAAGAAGCCGTCGCGGTCATAGATGCGCGCCCTGAGCCGCGTCGGCGACACCAGACGCCGCAGCAGGGGCCCGACGCGCTCCGGGTTGAGCGAAAATTCGAGCGGCGACCCGCTGTCGGATCCGCTCGCGCTTTCTCCAGGCGCGAGCTTCAACAGCTTTTCGGGATCGATCGAGATGGCGTCAGTATCGACCGTCGCCGACGCCGCTATGGCGGCCGCGATGATCTCGCCCTGCGTGTGCAGGCTCTGCACGCGCGCGTCGATCAACCCCTCGCGAAACTGGTTGAGATAGAGGAAGCCGGCGAGCAGCGCGACGAGCCCGCCAAGATTGAGAACGACGATGCGGCGTGTGAGCGAGGACGAAAGATGCGACTGAATGGTGCGCAGCGCTCGCGCCAGCCGCACGGAGATCGTCCGCGACCGCCGCGTCCGCGCCGCAGCCGCGTCGAGGACAGGGGCCGCAACGGCGGCTTGGCGGGGCGCTTCCGCGACCGCCTCATTAGTTGCGCTCACGTCGCCCGGGCTCTCGATGCTTGCATCCATCTCGCGTCCTCTCCGCGAGAGCTCAGGCTTCCTTGAATCGATAGCCCACGCCGTAGAGCGTCTCGATCATTTCGAAATCGGTGTCCACCACCTTGAATTTCTTGCGTAAACGCTTGATGTGGCTGTCGATCGTGCGGTCGTCGACATAGACCTGGTCGTCATATGCGGCGTCCATGAGCGCATTGCGGCTCTTCACCACGCCGGGACGTTGCGCCAGCGACTGCAAAATCAGAAATTCCGTCACCGTCAGCACGACCGGGTCGCCGCGCCAGGTGCAGGTGTGGCGCTCCGGGTCCATGACGAGCGCGCCCCGCTCCAGGACCTTGGCCTCGGACTCCTTCTGCGCCGCGGCCTCCTTGGGATTGGCGCGGCGCAGGATCGCCTTCACGCGTTCGACAAGCAACCGTTGCGAGAAGGGCTTATGGATGAAATCGTCGGCGCCCATCTTAAGGCCGAAGAGCTCGTCGATCTCCTCGTCCTTGGAGGTGAGGAAGATTACCGGGAGGTCCGACTTCTGCCGCAGTCGGCGCAGAAGCTCCATGCCGTCCATGCGCGGCATCTTAATGTCGAAAATCGCGAGATCCGGCGGATTGGCGCGCAACCCATCAAGCGCCTGGGCGCCATCGGTATAGGTCTGGACGCGATAGCCCTCACCCTCCAGAGCGATTGAGACGGAGGTAAGAATGTTGCGATCGTCGTCGACGAGAGCGATGGTCGGCATCTTCAACCTTTGCTATTTGCGGCCGCTGTCATGTCTGGACCGGCGCGACGTGATTGCGCTTTCCGCGCGAGCGCCCGGATCCTTAAGGGGCGCGACGTCAACGCTTGCCGTTCGACACTCTTATCGACTCGATGGCGGAACGTGCGAAGTTTCGCCGTCGACGCTGACAAAGTCCGAGGCCAAGGCGGCTGAAATGTGGCCAACATTCGAGCCAAAGGCGCCGCCGCCTCGGCGCCGCTTGTTCATTTATACACAGAATCGCCAAAAAAATCACCTTGTACCTGAGTACTGGCGCTTATTCCCAATGGCGGCAATGATATAGCTCAGCTCCCAGGCGAGAGCCACGCCGTTAGGACTCGGAAAGCGCTGGTCTTAAGCCAATCTGTTCTATGTTGTTTTTGAGCCTTGGACGCCCCTTGGGCGCCAAAAGAAATTTGAAGGGCGCGCGAGCGTATGCCTTCAGGGAGGGGTCAATGAGCGGGGACTGGGCATATCAGGTTCGGGTCAATCTCGTCGACGAGGCGGCCAAGCTTGCGCGCAAGGATCCGGCCAATCCGGCGCTGAAGCCCCTGAACGACATTTTGGCGAAGCACAACGCGAAGCTTTGCAATCAGCTCGACGCCTTTTCTGAATATGTCGCGGCGGCCGAACAGCACGGGCAAGAAAATTTTCCGCTCTACAAATGGACTAAGGCGGTGATTGAAGACCCGGCCAAAATTGAGAAACACAGCAAGGCGTTCTCGATCCATGTCGCCGGCGAGGAAATCTACGGAAAGGACGTCGCCGACGCGCTCGAGGCGGAAATTCAACCGCTCGTCGGCGGTCCGCTCGTCGCGCGCCTCTCCAAGCACGACAGCAACCCCGCCAATAATCCTCAGCCGCCCGCGCAATATCGTTAAGTTGCGCGGCGCTCGCTCCCGCTCCCGCGAAACGGCTGGCTTCCCGCGGCCATCTACGCGAAAAACCGGCGTCCACTTTTTCGCGAGCCGCGCTCCAGCCTCGTGGATGCCCGGCACAAGGCCGGGCATGACGGCGAACTGCGCGGCGCCGGCTCCCTCTCCCGCGTAGCGGGGGAGGGCTGGGGAGGGGGCATTGCGAGACTTAAGCCGTCGCGAGAAACCCTGCGATCTCGTCCTTAAGGACGAGCCGCTGCTTCTTGAGGTCCTCCATCGTCGCGTCGTCCGCGGGTTCGACATTCGTCTCCATGCGGTGAATGGCGCGATTGAGCATGTGATAGTCCTCAGTGATGCGCGCGAAGTGGGCGTTGTTGGCCTTCAGCACGTGAATGGCCTCGGCCTGTTCGGGAAATTCTTCGTGCAATTCGTGCGCAACGTGGCTCATGCTAGCCGTTCCTCCCTGTTTTTTCAGCGTGAACTTACCGGTTTTCGCGGCGCCGTTAAACGGCGCCTTCGCCGCCTGCGACGATTTGCGGCGCGTTCCCGCCGCACCGTAAACGCGCAAGCTTGAAGCGCCGACTAGTGTGGTCTAGACTATGCATAAATCGAAGGACGTCAAATGAACTGGTCCGTAGCCGATGCGAAAGCGCGTCTCTCCGAGGTCCTGCGCCTCGCGCGCGCCGGCAAGCCGCAGGTGATCGGCGCGCAGGAGCCCTGCGTGGTGATCTCGATGGAAGAATATGAGCGCACGCATCCGAAAGAACATCTCGGCCGCGCGCTGCTAGCGATCGGCGAACGCGCCGGCGGCGTCGAATTCGAGGCGCCGCCGCGCGGCCCGGATCGTCCCGTGACGATGCCGGAATAAAAGTGGCGCTCCATCTGTTCGATACGAATGTCGTTTCGGAAGCCGCGCGTCCCCGGCCGAATCGGGGCGTCGTCGCCTTCCTGGAGCGCGAGAACGACATCCGCGTGAGCGTCATCCTCTTCGAGGAGCTGAGCTTCGGGCTTGATCGGGCGCCGCCTGAGCGACGCGCACGGCTGACGCTGTTTTGCGAAGGCGTCTTCGCCGAATTCGGCGCGCTTGCCTTGCCGGTCGACCTCGACATTGCGCGCCTCGCCGGCCGCCTGCGCGCCAATGCTAGCAACGAAGGACGCGTGCTGCACATGGCCGACGCGCTGATGGCGGCGACCGCGATGACCCATGGCGCAATTCTGGTGACGCGCAATTCGCGGGACTTTAGCGGTCTGGGCGTCGAACTGTGTAATCCGTTCAGCGTGTGACGTTGGCGTGCCTCTGCAGAGTAATCGATCTCAGAAAAAAAATGCGGCGGCGGAGCTAGCTTCGGTGGCACGCAATTCCAGGCCGCGATGAGCTGCGAAATTTCTTCAATCGTGACAGATTCTTCGCTTGACGCACCTCATCTTCGCGATTAGGTTCCGCGCACTTTCGACAGGCCGTAAGTTCACGCCGTCGGCGAGCGCCTCGCTCTCGATCCTTCGAACTTAAACGCTGTCGCCTTGCCTGTGACCGCCAAGCGTAATTGGTAATCATACCGGCGCTCGGACGCGTTTTCGAAAAAGTTGCAAGACTTTTTCGAGTCAAAACTCGTCCAAAGCTCGTCGGACAGGAAGGCACGATCCCGGAATCCGGGATCCTCTGCGTTAGAAGCGCCTTGGCCCTTACGGCCATCGGCGCTTCGCTCGTTTGCGCATGCCTTAAGGGCCCTGCGCGCCGGGTCTGCCACGAAATCCGCCATTCGCAATCCGCGAAGGACTTTATTGAATGCCGACGATCAGCCAGTTGATCCGCAAGCCGCGCCAAGCGCCCACCTATCGCGAAAAGGCGCGCCACCTGCAGTCTTGCCCGCAGAAGCGCGGCGTGTGCACCCGCGTCTATACGACGACGCCGAAGAAGCCGAATTCGGCGCTTCGCAAAGTCGCCAAGGTGCGCCTGACCAACGGGTTCGAGGTCATCGGCTACATCCCCGGCGAAGGCCATAACCTTCAGGAGCACTCGGTCGTGATGATCCGCGGCGGCCGCGTGAAGGACCTTCCCGGCGTTCGCTATCACATTCTGCGCGGCGTGCTGGACACCCAGGGCGTCAAGGACCGCAAGCAGCGCCGTTCGAAATACGGCGCCAAGCGGCCGAAGTAAGGAGATACGGCGATGTCGAGACGTCACCGGGCGGAAAAGCGCGAGGTTATCGAGGACGCCAAATATGGCGACGTCGTTCTCGCGAAATTCATGAACTCGATCATGTACGACGGCAAGAAATCGGTCGCCGAGCAGATCGTCTATGGCGCGCTCGATCAGGTCGAGTCGAAGGCCAAGAGCGATCCGCTCGCGGTGTTCAAGCAGGCGCTCGACAATGTCGCGCCCGCGATCGAAGTGCGCTCGCGCCGCGTCGGCGGCGCCACTTATCAGGTGCCGGTCGAGGTGCGCAACGAACGTCGTCAGGCGCTCGCCATCCGCTGGATCATCACCGCCGCGCGCGCCCGCAACGACAAAACCATGGTCGACCGGCTGTCGGCCGAGCTGCTCGACGCTTCAAATAACCGCGGCGCGGCGGTGAAGAAGCGCGAAGACACCCATCGTATGGCGGAGGCCAACCGCGCCTTCTCGCATTACCGCTGGTAAGGCGCACGAGCTTTCACGAGGACAACCGTTATGGCCCGCTCTCATCCGATCGAGGACTACCGTAACTTCGGCATCATGGCCCACATCGACGCGGGCAAGACGACGACGACGGAACGCATCCTCTATTACTCCGGCAAGAGCCATAAGATCGGCGAGGTGCATGAAGGCGCCGCGACGATGGACTGGATGGAGCAGGAGCAGGAGCGCGGCATCACCATCACGTCGGCCGCGACGACCACCTTCTGGAACGGCAAGCGCCTCAACATCATCGATACGCCCGGCCACGTCGACTTCACGATCGAGGTCGAGCGCAGCCTGCGCGTGCTCGACGGCGCGGTATGTGTTCTCGACGGCAACCAGGGCGTCGAGCCACAGACCGAGACGGTCTGGCGTCAGGCCGACAAATACAATGTGCCGCGCATCGTCTTCGTCAACAAAATGGACAAGATCGGCGCCGACTTCGACCGCTGTGTCGAGGAAATCAAGACCCGCGTCGGCGGCCGTCCAGTCTGCGCGCAATTGCCGATCGGCGCCGAAAGCAATTTCAAAGGCGTCATCGATCTCGTGCGCATGAAGGCCGTGGTCTGGGAAGACGAAGGACTCGGCGCGAAATATCACGACGAAGAAATTCCGGCCAATCTTCTCGACAAGGCGAAAGAATATCGCACGGCGTTGATCGAAGCCGCGGTCGAAATGGACGACGACGCCATGGCGGCCTATCTCGACGGCCAGGAGCCGGACGAGGAGACGCTGCACAGGCTGATCCGCATCGCCGTGCGCAAGATCGCCTTCATTCCCATTTTCTGCGGCTCGGCCTTCAAGAACAAGGGCGTTCAGCCGCTGCTCGACGCCGTCGTGCATTATCTGCCCTCGCCCATCGATCGCGAGGCGATTAAGGGCGTCGACGTCGACACGGGCGCGGAAATGACGCGCCAGCCCTCCGATGCCGAGCCCTTTTCCATGCTCGCCTTCAAGATCATGGACGATCCCTTCGTCGGCACCATCACCTTCGCCCGCGTCTATTCGGGCAAGATCGAATCGGGCACCACCGTGCTCAATTCGACGAAGGAGAAGAAAGAGCGCATCGGCCGCATGCTGCTGATGCACGCCAATAACCGCGAAGACATCAAAGAGGCCTACGCCGGCGACATCGTCGCGCTCGCGGGCCTCAAGGACACGCGCACCGGCGACACGCTCTGCGACCAGCAAAAGCCCGTCATTCTGGAGCGCATGGAGTTTCCGGATCCCGTCATCGAGATCGCCATCGAGCCGAAGTCGAAGGCCGATCAGGAAAAGCTCGGCATCGCATTGCAGAAGCTCGCGGCGGAAGATCCCTCGTTCCGCGTCTCGACCGATCAGGAAAGCGGCCAGACCATCCTCAAGGGCATGGGCGAACTGCATCTCGACATCAAGGTCGATATTTTGAAGCGCACCTATAAGGTCGACGCTAACATCGGCGCGCCGCAGGTCGCCTATCGCGAGCGTCTCGGCCGCAAGCAGGAAATCGACTACACGCATAAGAAGCAGACCGGCGGCACCGGCCAGTTCGCCCGCGTGAAGATCATTTTCGAACCCAATGAAGCCGGCAAGGGCAATGAGTTCGAAAGCAAGATCGTCGGCGGCGCCGTGCCGAAGGAATATATCCCCGGCGTCGACAAGGGCATTGCGTCGGTGACGACGTCCGGCATTCTCGCCGGCTTCCCGGTCGTCGATCTGAAAGCGACGCTCATCGACGGCGCCTTCCACGACGTCGACTCGTCGGTCCTCGCCTTCGAGATCGCGTCACGCGCCGCGACCCGCGAGGCGCTGCAGAAGGGCGGCTCGGTGCTGCTCGAGCCGATCATGAAGGTCGAGGTGGTGACGCCGGAGGAATATACCGGCTCGGTCATCGGCGATCTCAATTCGCGTCGCGGACAGATTCAGGGCCAGGACATGCGCGCCAACGCCGTGGTGATCAACGCCATGGTGCCGCTCGCCAATATGTTCGGCTACGTCAACCAGCTGCGCTCCTTCACCCAGGGACGCGCAAGCTACACGATGCAATTCGATCACTACGAACAAGTGCCCGAAGCGGAGTCGAAGAAGGTTCAGGCGAAATACGCCTGATTTCGAGCGCTCGGGTCGACAGGAACTCTTTAAAGGAGCACGGCGATGGCCAAGGAAAAGTTTTCACGCACGAAGCCGCACTGCAACATTGGGACGATTGGACACGTCGACCATGGCAAGACGTCTTTGACGGCGGCGATCACGAAAGTGTTGGCGGAGACGGGCGGGGCGACCTTTACGGCCTATGACCAGATCGACAAGGCGCCTGAAGAGAAGGCGCGCGGCATCACGATTTCGACGGCGCATGTCGAATATGAGACCAAGAACCGCCATTACGCGCACGTCGACTGTCCCGGCCACGCCGACTATGTGAAGAACATGATCACCGGCGCGGCGCAGATGGACGGCGCGATCCTGGTGGTTTCGGCCGCCGACGGCCCGATGCCGCAGACCCGCGAGCATATTCTGCTCGCCCGCCAGGTCGGCGTTCCGGCGCTCGTCGTGTTCTTGAACAAGGTCGACATGGTCGACGATCCCGAGCTCTTGGAGCTTGTCGAGCTCGAAGTGCGCGAGCTTCTCTCAAAGTATGAATTCCCCGGCGACGACATTCCGATCGTGAAAGGTTCGGCGCTCTGCGCGCTCGAGGGCAAGAACCCCGAGATCGGCCATGACGCGATCCTGAAGCTGATGGAGGAAGTCGACAAATATATTCCGCAGCCGGAGCGCCCGAAGGATCAGCCCTTCCTGATGCCGGTCGAGGACGTGTTCTCGATTTCGGGCCGCGGCACGGTGGTGACGGGGCGCATCGAGCGCGGCGTAGTGAAGGTCGGCGAGGAAGTCGAGATCGTCGGCATCCGCCCGACGACCAAGACGACGGTGACGGGCGTCGAGATGTTCCGCAAGCTCCTCGACCAGGGCGAGGCGGGCGACAATGTCGGCTGCCTGCTGCGCGGCACCAAGCGCGAGGACGTCGAGCGCGGCCAGGTTCTGTGCAAGCCGGGTTCGGTGAAGCCGCACACGAAGTTCAAGGCCGAGGCTTACATCCTGACGAAGGAGGAGGGCGGCCGCCACACGCCGTTCTTCACCAACTATCGTCCGCAATTCTATTTCCGCACGACGGATGTGACCGGGATCGTCACGCTTCCCGACGGCGTCGAGATGGTGATGCCGGGCGACAATGTGACGATGGACGTTGTGCTGATCGTGCCGATCGCCATGGAGGAGAAGCTGCGCTTCGCCATCCGTGAAGGCGGCAGAA
>VGDT01000061.1 GCA_016869595.1 Alphaproteobacteria bacterium | reverse complement strand
AATCAGTTTGATGACGTTATCGTTGGACACGGCGTATCACTCCTTCGATGGAGAAGTGGAGGCTCGAACACCCCCACGATACGCCGCCTTACCGATTCACGCCGTCACCAACTTTCGGCCATAGCTCACTAACTTTGGCCGCGTGGACTAGTGCGCTCTCTTCTCTATCGCGCCCAATTCTGGGCTGCGACGTTTTTGACCGTCGCTCGTTTCCTCATTCAGCTTAGAAAAATGAAATGATCAAAGACGCGCTCGCTGTGATCGGATTCCTGTGGCTCGGCACAACAGCGAGCCAGATCATCCGCTGGTATTTCCGCGCCAATCGAGATGGAAACTCTGGGCGCCATAAGCATTGGAGCGAGGAATGATGTTCCCGCCGGATGAATTCGAGCTCGGCCGGCGACTCGTCATAGCCGCGGTCGCCATCGTCTCCTGCATCTATGCGTTGCGTGTCCTCAAGATGATCTACCTCGCCGCGACGGGAGGCTGAAAATGCGGGACCTCATGTTCGCGATACTACTCGGCCAGATGGTGTTCTATCTCGGTTTCCTTGGGTGCGTCAGGACGAAGCCTGATGCCTGCCGGCTTGTGGCGCGTCATCCTCCCCGGCTGTGTCGGCCATTCAGCCGCCGCTTTCATGGCCGCCGCAGCGATGAGTGGCCTTCAATAATGCTTCCCGCCGATCCTGACGCGAAGATCGTCTGGTCCTGCTTCGTGATCGCGCGGCATAAGGATGGACTGGGCGTCGCCGACATCCTCCCGGAAGCGGCGCATGCCATTGCACCACGAAGCTCATCTATCGCCCACGCCGCCGCATATGACGTTTGCCGAGTTCGATGCCTTCGTCATTCGCAGATGGTGTAAGGGCCGCGAAGTCAACGGCATCCGTTGGGAGCTCGAAAAGCTCGGCGAACAGGTGAGCGACCGCCAGATCCTCGATGTCGTGCGTCGCTATATCAACGAGAACAGCGAGAATTCCCGGCCCGGCGTGATGGCGGAATGGCTCCGGCGTCTGGGGCGAATTTTCCGCCGCTTCTGATCTTTCCATTCGACCGAACCAGGAAAAGGAGACGGCCCATGGCCGTTGCCGCTGAACTCGCTTTACCGAAACCGCCGCTGCAGAGCCAATGTCTCAAGCTCTTTGGCAACCCTTCCGAGAAAGGCTGGGGCGCGAAGAACCTCGAATATGTCTCGCCGCCATTCGCAATGAAGATGGGCGACATTACGATCTCGCGCGTCAAAATCAACAAGCTCGCCGCGCCGGCGTTACGCGCCGCTTTCAATGATATCTGGGAAGCTTGCGGCAAGAATCAAGCGGCAGTGGCTCGCGTTCATGCCGATCGCTTCTCCGGCGATTGGGTTGTTCGTCCGATCCGCGGCGGCTCGACGCCATCAATGCACAGCTTTGCCCTGGCGATCGATCTCGACGCCGGCAGCAATCCGCTTGGCGCGCTCGAAACATTCTTCATGCCTGGCTCGCTTGTCGTGAAGTGTTTCGAACAGCGCGGCTTCATCTGGGGCGGGCGATGGAAGGGGCGTCGCGACGCGATGCATTTCCAATATGTGCGAGTCGGCTGATGAGTTGGAAAGAAGCTTCCATCATCGCCTTGGCGGTCTCGCTCTTCGGCGCGCTCATCGTGGGCGCTTTCTTCACCGGTCTCTTCCTCAGCGCAAACGGCTGGGGATGATCCATGAGGGACAGAACACCGGCCGACGATATCGCCGAGCGTGCATCGGATCGTTGGCGGCGTGACGCACTGGCACGGCTGGCTGCGCGCTGGCGTTTGGGAATCCCGCTGAACACGCCTGACGCTCGGCCTCCGCATCTGGAAATAGAGCGCCCGTGCCGGCGGCATCCGGCAAATTCCAAAGGACGAAAGCCATGACCGAAGCTGAACAGGCCGCTCGCGACTTGCTGATCGAAATGCAATCCGAATTGACGGAAGCGTATAACGCCATCGTCTCGAAGGATGAAACCATTCACTCGCAGGCGACGGAGCTTGAAGCGCTGCGCGCCGAGAAGGCGGCGCTCGACGCCGATACGTCGCTGACGACCTTCGTCGGCGAGATGCGCGCCTGGTTCGACGGCTATCGCGCCGCCAAGGCCGCTATCGCGCAACCGCAAGAGCAGCCGACCGGCTAGTTCGCCTGTCGGCAAGCAATCTCCAGAATCCACGCCGGGCGGTCTCCCGGCAACATCTCAAAGGAAAATCACATGCAAGGCTATCGCACTTACATCGCCGCAGGGCTCGTCGCGCTTTTCGGCGCGCTCGCGTCGACGGATTGGGTTTCGTTCCTTAACGATCCGAAGGCCGGCGCTACAGCGGTCGGCGCCGCCGTCCTGATGGCGATCATGCGCAGCATCACCTCGACTGCGCCTGGCGCGAAAGAGTGATCTCGCTCATCTCGGCCGCCGTCTCGGCAGTCGCTGGCCTAATCAAGCTCGCCGCAGCTTGGTTGGGGCAGAAGCGTGACAAGATGCTGATCGCGCTCGGGGCGACGCAGGAGCTGGCCAAAATCAACGAAGCTTCCGCGCAGACGCAGGAAGCGCTCAAAGAGGTCGCCGATGAACGCGCGTCCATTCCTGATCCTGCTACTGATCCTGACGACCTTGCTCGCGAGCTGCGACGACAAGGCGACGGGCATCGCAGCGGTCGAAAGCGTCCTTTCTAAGCCGACGCCAGAAGCGCGGCGCGAGGAAGTCGTGCGCCAGACGAAGGCGCTTTGTCCAGTCCCGCTTGACGCCGACGAGGTCGAATGGGTTGCACAATTCGTCGAAGAGAACCACGGCAAGGGCGCGATCTACGTCGCCGGCCTGCTGTGGAAGATGAACGCCGAAACCCGCCTCTGCCGCGGTCTGAAGAAGACGGGGGCGTAATGCCGAACGAATCGATCCGCGCCGCAGCGGACTCAATTCACGTCGCCGCCCCGATCGCCGTGGCGGCCGGGGCCAGCGTTTCCGCGCTGCTCATCACCGGCACCTGGCCAGAGCGCTTCGTCGCGGCAGCCGTTGGCGGCGCGTTCTCATGGGTTGCAACCCCGATCTTTGCGCCGCTGATGCAGGTGGGCGTTGTCTGGATATATCAGCAGGCCGGCGCCGATCCGGCAATGATCCCTGGGGACGCCATTCCGGGGCTCACCGGCTTCACGCTCGGCGTCGTCGGGCTCGATGCCTGCGCCTGGTTCACCAGGCGCGTCAAATATGGCCTATCGCTTCTCAAGCTGCCGGGGTTCAAGCCTCCGGAGGAATAAGATCGACCGCTCAAAGCGGCGTTTTCAGAACCCCCGTCGGCTCCGGCCGGCAGGGTTTTTTCGTTTCCGGGCTATGCTCGCGCGATGAGCGAAGCGCCCTATGCCCTGCCTTTGCGGATCCGCAAGAGCGGCGAATCCTACGCCGTCGAAGACTCGATCGGTATCTCGCTCGCCTATGTCTATTTCGAGGATGAGCCGACCCGGCGCGGTCTCGTCAAACGGCTCTCCAGCCAAGACGCCCAGCGCGTCGCGCAGACGATCGCGCGGGCGCTGACGGAGGCGGCGAAAGGTGCGCCCAACAATTAAAAAGCACCTGCAAAATCAAAGCTGCATTTTTGGGCGCACCTGAGCGCAACCTATTGTCGCGGTTAGACTATACAACTTCTACTTCCCCCACCATGCCGAGAAACACAGCTTGTATCCAATTGTATTTACTAATCATTTTTTTGGGTGCGCCCAAATTCCCTCGGGTATGCCCATAGAGGTTCGCGTTTCGGCCGCGCGCTCGAGCTTTTCCCCGGCGCCGATCGCTAGTCGCTCGCGGTTCGCCGCCCGGGTATAGAGCGACGCCATACGCCCTCCCCGCCAACCAAACACCGCCTCTAGTTCAGCCTCGGTCGCTCCGTTCTCAGCAACGCGGGTCGCTGCGTTTTTCCGTAGGCCGTGCGCCGACTTCGCGACGCCGGCTTTCCGGCAGGCTGCGCGGAACATATTGCCGAGCGATTCCTTGCGAAGAGGCCTCCCGGCCTCCCCCGTGATAAAGGTCAGCTCGCCGACCGGGCCCGCCTCGAGCGCCTCGATCAACGGCCGTGCCATGCGGATCGCAACCCATTCGCCGGTCTTCTCGGTCTGAATGCGGATCACGCCGTCGCGCACGTGCGGGCGGCCCACCCGGGCCGCGTCGCCCCGCCGTAGCCCGGTGTAGAGCAGCACAGTGTAAATGACCCGTTCCCGCGTCCCGAGGGGCCAACAAGTCTCAAAGGCGGCACGCTCTTCCGTCGCCCATGGCAAATGGCCATCCGTCTTCCGCCGCGGCGTCTTGACGCCAGCGGTCGGGTCGGTCGCGACGAGCTCGGCGTCGATCGCCCAGGCGAAGAGCCCGCGCATTGTCTCGACGAAGTGGCGGGCGGCCGCCGGCGTCGCCGCGCGGTCTTCGCGTCCGCCGACGATGTCGGCGCGCGAGATCTGGCGCAGGGGTGCGGCACCGCAGCGCTCCAGGACATGCTTCAGGATATTCTCGCGCTGGCGCCGCGTCGCCGTCGACAATTCGGACCACGCGCTCGACCGGCGATAAAGGTCCGCCGCCCACGCGAGCGACCCGGCTTGCGCCCTTCCCTTCGTCGTCGGCGGGGCGTTGCGTTTCAGCGCCGCTTCATATTCGGCGCGAAACTCTGGCGTCCCATACTCGGCGCGCAGGCGCACGCGGGTGCGTTTGACGTCCTGGAGGCGGACATACCAGACGGACTTTTTGTGGCGCGTCGTCGCACGCTGAAGGAATGGCCAGCGCTGTCGTGGCATGACCGCCATCAAAGCACGAACCTCCGCCGCTCGCCAAACGCCGGGCCAGCCTCGCCCATTGGCCAGTCTGCGCCGTTCTCTGTCTTGGGTTGCGTTTCCAGGACAATCGCGCCGTCAGCCTCGATACGCACGCGCCAAGCCGCCCCTGTCCGCGCGCGCTGCGCATCGGCGGCGCGGAGGGCGCGCTCAACATCGCACTGGGAGAAGCGGGCGGCGCGGCGCGTCATAGCGAGATCGAATGCTCGCTCTCGGCATAAGGAAGTCCGCCGAGAAAGTTTTTGATCGCTCCCTCATATAAGAGCCACTCCCCTGGGATTCGTTCACGCGAAAACAATCGGTGAAAATATCGCTCGGTCGACGGGCCTCCTTTTAGGGAATAGAGAATCTCGATTCGCTCATCGCGAGCCGTTTGGAGTGCTGCGCCGCGCGCTCTAACATTATTGCTCATCCCGATTTTCACTGCGGAGCCAACACGTATGAAGTAGACGAAACTCCTACAATCACCATCGGCAATGACTATGCCAGCTGGAATACTCGACCTGATTTTTGTCACCTTCTCGAATGAAGCTCTTTTGAGCAGTGGCCTTGCGCAAGGCGCGGATGTTTCTTTCAAAACCACATCGGCGAGCATTTCTGATGATGCAGCGCGCGCGCGTTCCAGCGCCAGGCCATATTCAGACCAAAACGCTGGCGTTCCATACGTCGCTCGCAAACGAATTCGCGTCCTGCTCGCGTCTGTCATTCTGACGTAATAAACAGTCTTCCCGTGGCGGGTTTTGGTTTTGTTGAGATGCGGTGTTCCTATCGTCATTTCAGGCCTCTCCGGCGCTCCCCTCGCGCGGCGGGTCATGGGAACGGCTCCAGCGGCTGATCCGCGCGCACATAGAGCGGATGCATTCTCGGCATAGCCGGCTCGTTGGTGGATTGGACGGCGCGTCATGGCACCTCCTTCTTCATCACGTCGATGTTTGCCTTGACGACGCGGAAGGATATGGCGGCGACCCAGGGGTTGGCGCGATATGACTCGGCGCCGTTAATCGCGGTCCAAAGCTCAAAGAAGGCGAGCCTCGCCGTGGGGAGACCGCCGGGCCCGTCGATCCCGAAATGACGCATGCCATCTTTTGCTGGTGCTTCCGTCTCACGAATGCCCTCGGCCACCGCATCAGCTTCGCTGATCTCCTGCAGCCGCTCTATCTTGACGCCTTCGACGATCAGCGTGAGGCGAGACGCCCAGCGTGGCATGTGAATGGACGGACGCCATCGACAGGGCGATGCGCCCGGCTTCCAGTGATATTTGCCGTCCTTGTCTGTATCTATGCCTTTGGCGCTAAGTTCGTCGCATGTAGAAATCCAAAGGCGATTGAACTTCTCGCCGTCATAATCATCAGGAATTTCCAACCATTCGCGCCGCGGCCCGTCGCAGTAATCGACGGCGATGCATCCGTCGTCTTCGTCCCATGCTCCGACGCGCCAGTTCTCCCGCACCCAAAGGCGATCGCCAGCCTTAAAACGAGGCTCCTGAATCTTCTCGCGGTCGAGACGCATCCAATTGCCAATGCCGCTCGCGTGTGGCTCGCCCTGCTCAAAATCAGCAAGCGTCACACCTTTGCGGCACTTCAGCATCCGCCGCGTCTGCGTCTTCCGCCCTTCCAGCAAGGCGCGGATCATCGGCGCTGAGAAGATGATGGGGCGGTCGGTCACGTCGCGCGATATCCAATGGTGAACGTGCCTGTTTCCCGGAGCACAAGGAAACTCTTGCCCGGGGAGAAATAGCGCTTCCGTTCTATGAATTCGCGCAGCTCATCGTCACCCGGGCAGGCGACGCGTGCGATTTTCGTCAGTCGCGCTGGATCGCGCTCGCCTTCGTCGGCGAAGGCGCGATCCTTTTCGGCCTGATCTAATGTCGCGCCAGGCGATAGCACGCCCATTGACCCGTCGCTGTAAAGCAGCGCGAGATGCACGCTCATTGCGGATCCGCCTTCGCTTTGCGCGCGCCGTGCTTCTTCTTCGCGGGCGCGGGCAGGTTTGCTTCGTCCGCCGCGATCGCATGATCCATCGCCTGCGCGAGCGTCGTTTCGCCGTCGACAATGATCGCATCGGCGTCGGCCCCGGGGCGCGCCTTTCCTGCGGCCCAATCGGCGAAGGGCGCGGGCAGATGACCTTTATCCTTGCTGAGCCGCGCGACATATTCGCCGAGCTCGCCCTTCTTCATCTTCTTGACGCGGGAGGCCTCGCCCTCGCCGATCAATCCTGTCACGCAGCCAAGCGTGATGGATTTCGGCGCGGTCTCGAAGAATGCGCGCCGATCAAGCGCGGCGTCGAACGCGCCCTTGAGATCGCCGCCGCGCGCACAGACCGCGGCGCTGGCCGCGCCGATTGTGTCGAAGTGCGCCGCGCGCGTGTCGATCGAAGCGGCAATCAGACGGAAAAGCGCGACGGAGAGATCGCAGGTCGGCGCCTCGGCGCAGATCGCCAGCGCCTCGTCGAAGCTGGCGTCTGCAAGCTTCGCCAGTAATGCGTGATCGTCGTCATAGGTCTCGCCTCTCAATCTGACGACCGCCGCTCCATACATGCTGCCGAGCGTGGCGACGGCGAGCATCAGCGCGATGTCGCCGCGCCGGCGTGTGACGTCTCGCAGCGCCTTGGTCGCGGTCTCGTCGATGACGGCGCGCAGCGCCTTGCCGGGTTCGGCCAGCGGATCGGGAATGGTTGCTTCGTCCCCGGCATTCTCGCCACCCGGCTCGTTTCGCTCGCTACCATCTCCGTCAGAGAGGAGGGAGTCGCCTTCGTTTTCGTTGTCGCCTTCCGCGGTTGCCGTCTCGGGCTCTGGAATTGGCAGGGCGCGGGCGAAGATGACGCGGCCATCGTGATCGAAGAAGGCGCCGACCGCATATTGCCCACGCTCTTCCCGCTCGAACATGCGCAGCAGGGCGTCGCGACAGATGGCGTCCCGTTCGTCGCGCAAGGCGCGCGCACGCGACGGATCCGCGTCGCGACGTTCCGTCTGGATCTCTTCCAGCCGCGCAGACTCGGCGTCAGAGAGTCCGAATTCATCCGGCTGGTCATCCTCATAGGCACCATCGTCTTCGATCAGCGCCGCGCCCCAGCCTTCTTCCGACTTGACGCGCTCGGCTTCGGCGCGCAGCGCATCGTCGACAATCTTGTGGGCGATCGATGGATCGCGGATCACGATCTCGTCTTCGAAGAGATTGTCCTCGATGCGCCCGCCGGCGGCGACATAGGCTTCGACGCGCAATTTGTCGGAGAGAAGGAATTTGCCTTCCGGACCGCTGTTCGACAGGGTTTCGCCACGCAATTTGCGGCGGATCGTATGCTCGCCCCATTCATAGTTCGGCTGGCCGTCGAGCTTGTCGAGCAGCGCGTCCTGCGCTTCGATCGGGCCCGCCGTGAAGGCGATCGCCTGTTCGCGATCGATCTTGCCGACGCGCCAAAGAGCGCGCACGCGCGGGCTGAGACGTCCAAGCGCCAGGCGCTGGCGGACGCGGCGCACGTCCTGGCCGAAGTCGGCGGCGATCTGCTCGACCGTGGCGCCCGACTCCTCGAGGCTGGCGAAGCTTTCATATTCGTCGACGGGATGCAGGGGTTTCGGCGAGACGCTGACCATCAGCGCGACTTCGCGCGCTTCGATCTCGTCGCCTTCGACGATCGTCGCGAGCGCGTCGCGAACGTCGCCGGCCTCGGCTAACTGGCGCAGCGCGCGCCAGCGCCTGCCGCCGTCGAGCACTTCGTAACTATGCGGATCATATGAGCACGGGCGCAGCTTCATAGGAATTTGCTGGCCGCGCGCGCGGATCATGGCGGCAAGATCGGAGACATCGCTCTCCATGTCCTGGCGCGGATTGAGCGGGGAGAGACGGACAATGCGGTCGAGCGGAACGGCGATGATTTGTGCGGCAGGTTCGATGGTCATGCTGGATGCTTCCTAGAAATCTGTTTGGCCGAATTCGGCGTCTTCCGCTTCCCGTGGCGAATAGGTCAGTCGCTGGCGGATTGCCGCGAGACTGAGAAAGCCGGTATAGGCGAGACGCCCGTCAGCGTAGATGTTGACGACGGGCTCCATTATTGCGCTCCGGGATGAAAGAGTTCGACGGTGACGGGCCCGTTGCGCATGTCGCCGGTCATTTGGCCGTCGAGCGTGGCGCGTTCGCGTCGGCTCAAGTTCCGCCACTTGGCGATGAGGACGTCGCCGCGCATGATCCCGCGTGGCGCGCCGCGCTCAGATGAGCCGACGCTGTAGCCGCCTTCGTGCAGCCAATTCTCCGCTGCGCGCGCTGCGGCGAAATCGCCTTGCTGATCGAATGTCTTGATCATCTGTGATGACTCCTCACGCATGATTGGTGTCTCCCCGCGCGCTCACCAACTGGGTGGCATGTTCTTCGTGGCGCAGGGAGACTCTGCGCCACTCCAGATAGAGATCGCGCAGCAAACGTTTCGCCATGTGACGCATGGCGCGATTGTTGGCGTGGGCCTTCGCCGAATATTTTTTGGCGGTGCGCGTATATTTCTTCACGAGATCTGGATCGGCGGCGATCACCTCGCAGATCGCCATCTGTCGCGCCTTCTCGGCGATATAGAATTCGCCATAAGGCCCGAGCGCATGATTGGAGCCTTTGATCTTCTCGCCGTCGCCAGTCTTGTCGGCGCGGATCTGCGCCTTAATGATTGACCTGGCGAGGTTCCAAGCTGTCGAGCGGCGCGATGGCGAATAGCCATGAATGAGCGCGAGTTCGGCATCGGCGACTTTGCGCTGCCTGCCGCCATCAATCACCGCCAAGCCCATGCGCTTCCAAAGGGCCGAAACGCTTTTATAAGTGCCGATATCGAGTATTGCGCCGGTCTCTGGATCAATCGTCGTCGCATCGCCGATCATGGCGGCAAGAGAGACGCCGCCGAAGCCTTTGACGGTCTTCATCCAGGCGTGAATCGGCAATTGTCGCACCAGCTTTTCGAGATGCTTGTTCTGAGCGCTCAGCCGCCCCTCGAAAATCTCGATTGATTGCAGGAATGGCTCAAGCGCGATGCCATCAAGCGGCGCGTTGCCGGCCTTGGCGTCATCGAACATCTTTGTTCCCGCCGCCTTGTCACCGTCGCGCATGGCGCGGCAGAACGCCTTGGCCTGCAGAACAAGCGCATTCTTCGCCTTCAGCCATCTGACGCGCTGGCGCCAGGACTGGACAATCTCGGCGATGAGGTCGGCATGATCGCCAACCCCATCGCCGCTATTTCCACTAGCGGGCTTCGCCTGGTTTTCGCATGACAAATGGCCGGTGGATTTTTTGCGGCCGGTAGCGCTTACTTGATGGGCGTCGCCTGGCGCCGGGCTTCCGACCGCACCTCTCTTGCGAGAGGAAGATTTGGGGAGAGGCGTGGCTCCTATGGAGTTCGGACAAGCACTGGCCTCGCCCCCTTCCGCTTGCGCGGAAGGTTTGCCGATGTCGCGCGCCTGCAATGGAGTTCGATGCCAATCTGGCGACACCGGCTCCGGCACTAGCCGGAAGGCGGAAGTTGGCGCGGTCATTTCGACACCGCGGCGGGATTGAATCCAGCATTAATGATCGCCTTTAGGTGTTCCTCGCTATTCTCTTGTGGGCACGCACCATAGGAGCGGAGATCCTTGATCAACGTCGCGATGAATTCGAGTTCGTCTATAGGCTCTGCGGTATATTCTCCTTTATATGGTTTGCGTTCTAGAGCCCTGATGGTTCTACATCTAAGTATCTTCTCTCGACGCCGCTGCCTATCAGCAAACCATTCAGCATCTTTCTCATCCTTAACAGCTATTTCTTCCTGACTCGGCGTGTTGAGCCACTTAATGAAGCGGCGCACGTATTTGTGAATTATCTCAAGCATAGATGCCTCGCAATTCGCGCGCTTGGTTGGGTGTGAGAACGCCATCCCGAATGAGGGCTTGTAGCTCGTCATCAATCGCATGGCTGCGATTGAAACGATCCGTGTAGATCGGCGGATCAATTTGGACGCCAGATAGTTCTTTTATGAGGTTTTCGAGCGCGCGCTGTCGTTTGAAGAGAGGATCAACCCGCCGACACCATTCGGCAAAGCGCGCCTTATCATTCTCTCCATTCGGATCGATCCTGTGGATGCGAATGCTAAGCATTTCCTTAGAAGCTGCATCCGCAAATCGCCTCAGCGCATTGATGACGCGCATACGCCGCTGAAGGGCGCCGTGTGGATCGCCGGATAAAGATTTGATTGCCTTGGCCGGCGATGGAGCGACAGCAAGGGCCGACAGCGACGATAGCGACAAGGCCTCGATGAATTTACGCCTAATCATTTGATGGCCTCTAAGTTGGGTCAGCGCGCGGGAAACCTGGTTTCCGTATCCCGTCTGGCGCTGACCCCCCGCAGGCGCGGGAGGAATGAGAGCGAAGTTGAGGCGGGGTGATTATGGGTCGCCGCTTGGTATATGGCCTCGCTCTCCCGGCTTGCGCCGGTAGTTTGGAGATGCGGCGTTTCCTCCATGGATATCAAACTTCTCTTGGCCGCATCTCCCCGTCTTGCGACGGATATCATTTCGAAGACTGTCACTTCGCCGACTCCTCGAATAGTTCTTTCGCGCGGTCTTCGCTGATTACGTCGCCGACGCATTTGCCGTCTGGAACGGATTGCGCAATGAGCCGTAGCCATTTCGCACGCTGGCCATTGGTCTGTGCGATCTTCTCGTAAACGTCGGCACTATGAATGATTTCCGCGCGTGTCGCATCGCGCAGCTTCCTGCCGCCGCCCAGCGGATAATCAAGAAGCAGCTTCATCGTGGCGCGGTTCAAGGCTTCGCCCTGCGCTCGCCTGGCGGCGCTGGAGATCGATTGAATGATGGCGAATCGGGTATTGCCTTGCGCAACCCGCGTATAGCTTTTAATCGCCTCTCGGCAGACTTGCTCGATGAGCAGCTTGAGTAGTTTGCGATCGCGCAAGAGAAGTTCAGTCAGCGAATCGATCGCGACGCTAAGATTGCCATCAGCGTCATCGAGATGGCTGCGCGCGAGTCCATAAAGCGTGATCTTCTCGTCTTCTTTCGGTAAGGCGCTCATATCTTTCTCCATGTCAGAGCCGGCGCGCAGGAAGGATCGGCGGCTCGCGTTCGGCGAGTCGGTTGGCCCAGCGATGCAAGGCGGCGAGATTGTCGCGCTCGGCGGCGTTGCGCGGGATAGCTTCGCGGCAGGCGAGCATTACGCCGCGCGGGCCGAGTTCGCTGAGCCAGAAAGAACGGACCATGCCGAATTGCTCGCGCACGGCGCGATTGAAGGCGCGAAGCGGATCGTCGATGACCAGAGGCTCGCGATCTTTATTGACCCGCTCCGCCAGTCCTGCCGCTATGGCGTGCATGCGGGAACTCATGGCGATATCCTGTGAAAGGCGGAGACGACACCGAACGCTGCAATCGCGAACGGCAAGGCGGCGACAAGAATGAGGTCAATGTTTCTCATCT
>VGDT01000060.1 GCA_016869595.1 Alphaproteobacteria bacterium | reverse complement strand
CGATCTATACGTGCCCGCCATTTCCGGCTTAGAGCCGGAATATATCAAGGTGATCGTCAAGACCACGCTTCTAACGGCGACGATTGCACGACAGCAAATCTGCCTTGAAGCAACCGAGGAATTTAGGTCTGACAGAAAGCACGCACTGAAGACTTGGCGTGACGCGCTATTATCGTTCACTCTTTTAAGCGAGGTTAATTCCCTATCAACGGTCACCGTCATTGTGGACGGACGACCGTTGATCGCTGGCTCGATCACCTCGGCGAATCGGGATGCGGACCCCTCATGGATGCGACGTGCGCTCCATGTCATTAATGCCGCTCTGAAACTGCGTGAATTAGCAAAAGCGGAAGACGAGCATATTGCTGTCGACGATCTTCTTCGGAATATGGAGACGATCGAATCTGCAGCCGGGCTGATGTGCGGCGAGGGAAAGGCGGGCTCGCTGCAATTCAAAACTGACATTCCTGATCTTGATGCTATACGAGAAATGCCATTTCTTTACATTAGCGCTGTTGCAATTGGCAGCGACCTTTTCGCGTATGCCTTGCGCACGAAGATGACGCCCAAGATAGTGGGCGATCGCGCCAAATGGACTTCCGGTGAGCTTGAGCCACTGCTCGTAGAGAAACTGACAAATGATGTTCTAGCGGCCTATCCGGCATTTCGAGCAAACTTGATTCGGCTTACCGGGATCAATTCCGTCGTCGAGACGGCGGTCCCGCAAGCTGTCGTGACGTCAAAGTAACGCCGCAGCCGGATCCAGCTTTGAGGCGAATGGCCTGTAGCTGACGCGGCGCAATAACGCGAACGCCCTCGTCTCATTACACAAAAAAAGCCCAGCCACGAGGGCTGGGCTTTCCAGGATCGACCTGCTGCGAACGAGTCGATCAATATTTCGCCAGCACCGGCGCCGGAGCGCCGAAGCTGAAGTGATAGTTCACGCCCGCGCGGATCGTGTGGAAACGCGTGCGGTTGTTCGGGCTGTTGAGGCCCCAGCCCGGGTTGAACGCCCAGAGCCAGTTGTTGTTGTTCCCCGTGCCGCTGATCTGCGTATACAGATACTCGAGCTTGAGGGACCAATTCGGAATGACCATCCACTCGGCGCCGCCGCCAGCGGTCCAGCCCGTCTGCACGGCGCTGTTCTGGTTCCACCAGGCGTTGCGATGCACCTCGCCATAGGCGAAGCCGCCCGTGCCGTAAATCAGCACCTTAGAGTTGAGCAGCGTGACGCCTGCGCGGCCGCGAACGGTGCCGAACCAGTTCAGCGTCGCCGTCGTCACCGGAGGCAGGCCGAAAAACCAGCCGAAGCTGTTGCCGCCGGCGCCAGAGCCGATGCTCGTGCCCTGGAAGTCGGTTTCGACGCCCACGAGGAACATCGGCGTGATCTGGTAATTGTAGCCGATCTGACCGCCGCCGACGACGCCCGCCCGGCTGCCGCCGTGATTGTTCCAGCCCAAGCCCCACGCGTTGGACGAGTTTCTGTCGTAGAAGCCAACGCCGAAGTTGAGACCGGCGTAGAGACCTGTCCAAGTCATGATCGGTGGAGGCGGCGGAGGCGGCGCCTTGTAAGACGGAAGATCGGCGGCCATGGCCGATCCGGCTATCAGCACTAAGGCCGTGGCGGCAAAACTTGCCTTCTTCATGCGCCTTCTCCTAAAGGGTTAGCATTTGAATGCTTGGTGGGCTGACTTCCCTGGACTCAAGTCGATAGAGAAAAACCTGCTGCTCAGTCAAAGGATAATGACGGCTATTCGGGCATTGCCGCATGCTTTCTGGGCAACTGTGGCAATTGCGCAACAATTCAGGCGCGCGATAAAAGCCCCACCGACAAAGCTGGTGAGAGCCATGCTCCCGCAATTTGTAAGGCGCTTCACGCCACGCCTCTCATTAGCTGAAATCCACAGGCTTACCGTTCTGCTGAGCCAGCCGCGTAACCTTCAGCCGCGTTGCGGCATCGCATTGACGACGCCGATGAGGTCCTTCTCTCTCCCACAAGGCGCGTGATTCTTTTAGGACCGCGCCATTTGCGCAAACCACAGAAAGGCGTCGTCCGATGCTCACCTCCATCGCCGATCGATCGGTCATCGTGACTGGAGGCAGCCGCGGCATTGGCCGCGGCATAGCGTGCGTCTTTGCGTCTAAGGGCGCGCAGGTGCTGGTTGTCGGCCGCGACCTCGCGCAGGCCGAGGCGACGGCGGCCGCAATCAGGGCGGAGGGAGGACGCGCCAGCAGTTTCGCCGCCGATGTCGGCAACCCTGGCGATGTTGAACGGATGGCCGCCGCGGCGCTCGAGCGGCATGGCGGCATCGACATTCTCTGCGCCAACGCCGGCGTCTTTCCAGCCGCCCGAATGATGGAAATGACGCTAGTGCAATGGAACGAGGTGCTGTCCACCAATCTTGCCGGCGCTTTCCTTTGCGTGCGGGCCTGCACGCCAGCGCTGGCGGGCGGCGGTCGCGGGCGCATCGTGCTCACCTCCTCCATAACTGGCCCGATTACGGGCTATCCGGGCTGGACGCACTACGCGGCGAGCAAGGCGGGACAGCTCGGATTCATGCGCACGGCGGCGCTGGAACTGACGCCGCTCGGGATCACCATCAATGCCGTTTTGCCTGGCAACATTCGCACCGAAGGGCTGGACGAACTCGGCGAGGAATATCTGACCAAGATGACGGCCTCTATCCCGCAACGCCGACTGGGGAGCGTCGACGACATCGCTTACGCCGCGCTGTTTTTCGCCAGCGACGAAGCCGGCTACATCACCGGCCAAACTCTGGTGATCGACGGCGGGCAGGTGCTGCCTGAGTCGCTAACGGCGCTGCAGGAGATGGGTTGAAAAACGTCGGTGAGACGGAGCTTCTGGCGGTCCCCCCGCGATCGCGGCAGCGCCGACAGTTTCGATGACCTGGCCGGATGGGCTATAAGGAGTGGCTGGATTCTAGGATGGCTGCGTCACCGACTGATGCTTTCGAGAGAGGAATATCGTGAGATTTTCACATGAAGGCGCTTGTCTCATGTTTTCAGCGGGGCGCCCGCGACGAGATCCACACGAAAGCGCTGGGTTCATGAGAAACGCCTTGGCCATTGCGATTTTGTCCGCTGCACTCTCGAGCGCTCAAGCCGAAGAGGCGCCGCCGCCTGTCGACAAATGCGGTCACCCGATCGTCACAGACAGCATTGGAGCTCCGTACAAAGACCCGGTTTGCACGGCGCTTTCCGATACGCTCCAACCGCCTCTCTATATTCCCGACCCGGACTGCAACATGGGGGTGGCGCCATATGATTCGAGGTGCTTCCTCCAGAGACTCTTTACTGTGATGACAGCCTCACCGGGTCCCGCGCCCCGCAAGCCGCCTCGCCCGCCCTATCCCACTAAATAGCCCGCGAGCCATTAGCTCGACGCTGGTTCGCGACGGGCCACGCCACTGGCAGGAGGCGTTAGCGCGCCAATGACGCCTGGACAGACTCGAATTGCGCTCGCCGAGTAGCAATTCGATACAACCCGCGCTGCGCCCAGAGCAATTTTAGAAACATTTGGGACACAACGCAGCAAAGATGCGCAGGCGCGGTTCTGCTAGACAACTCCCGCACTCAGATCGTGCGTCCAGCAGCAGGCGCTGTTTCCAAGCGGCGGCGCCTGCCGCCAACTCTCGGCGGGCTCTTCGCAGCCCGCCTCCTCTTCCCTTACAAAAGACCTCTGCATCGTTGCGACCAGCGCCGCGCGCCATACACGGCGCTTCCCTCAGCTGGCTGTGACGAGCGCAGCGCGCTCTTATGGGTTGGAAAGGACGGGCGACCGTGGAGGATGAGCAGAACGTCACGCATAAAGGCTACTTTGCCGCCGGCCTCGACTCCGATCCAGAACTCGCCTCGGCGATCTCCGGCGAGTTGCGGCGACAGCAAGACTGCGTCGAACTCATCGCCTCGGAAAACATCGTCTCGCGCCTCGTGCTCGAAGCGCAGGGATCGATCCTCGCCAACAAGACCGTGGAGGGATTGCCCTATGCGCGCTATTACGGCGGCGCGGAATATGCCGACGCGGTCGAGACGCTCGCCATCGAACGCGCGAAGAAACTCTTCAAATGCCGCTTCGTTAACGTGCAGCCGCATTCCGGCTCCAACGCCAACGCCGGCGTCTTTCTCGGACTCTTGAAACTCGGCGATGCGATCCTTTCGATGAATGTCGCCGCCGGCGGCCATATCAGCCACGGCCACCCCGCGACGCTTACCGGACGTGATTACAAGATCGTCTGTTATGGCGTCAGCCGCGAAAGCGAGCGCATCGATCTCGACGAGGTGCGCGATCTCGCGCGGCGCGAGCGCCCGCGCATGGTCATCGCCGGCGGGTCGGCCTATTCGCGCGCGATCGATTTCGCCGGCCTGCGCGCGATCGCCGACGAGGTCGGCGCTTATCTCCTCGTCGACATGGCGCATTTCGCCGGCCTTGTCGCAACAGGCTTCTATCCCGATCCCCTGCCCCATGCCCATGTCGTGACGACGACGACCTATAAGTCGCTGCGCGGCGCGCGCGGCGGCATGGTCCTGTGGAACGACGAAGCCTTCAGCGGCAGGATCAACGCCGGAATATTTCCTGGCGTGCAAGGCTCGGTGCTGTTGCATGGGGTCGCCGGCAAGGCGGCCTGCCTTGGCGAAGCCTTGCGACCCGAGTTTGCGGCATATAATCGCGCGGTGATCGACAATGCGCAGACGCTGGCGTGCGCTCTTGCCGATAAGGGGCTACGCATCGTCACGGGCGGCACAGACACCGGCCTAATGCTCGTCGATCTTGCAGCACGCGGCTTGACCGGCGATGTCGCCGCAAAAGCGCTGGAGCGGGCCGGACTCGCGGTGAACAAGAACGTGATACCATTCGACGCGCGTCCGCCCGAGGCGCCATCCGGTCTGCGCCTTTCAAGCAACGCCGGAACGACGCGCGGCTTTAGCGTCAGCGCGTTCGAAATGATTGCGCAATGGATCGATCGCGTGCTGAGAAATCCTGACAATGACTCATTGATTGGCGGCGTACGCAAGGAAGTCGCCGCGCTTTGCGCGAAACACCCGATCTATCAATCACGCCCGTGAACGCTCTCCCCGTGCGTCTTCTCGTCTGCGTCGGCCCACGCTGCGACGCCGGGGGGAAAGGCCGCGCGCTGCTCGCGTCAGCCGAGATGGTTTTTGCCCGTGCATTCCCGCAGGAATTGTCATCCGGCCAGCTCGCCATTGCGACGCGCGACTGTCTGCGACTCTGCACGCGCGATCCGGTCGTGCGCTTCGAGCCCTCAGGCGACGCCCTATCGAATCCATCTCTTGATGACATTCTTAAGTTAACGCGCGCCGCACTTGCCGAACAACCTGCCCAACAAGATTCGGCTCAGCGAAGTCGTGATTAACAAAGGGATCTTCGCTTTTGAGGTTCAGCGCCTTTTCTGAGCGACGGTTCTACGGTAGCTTTTGCGCATTGTCAGAACTCATCGGTCTGAAAGGAACGACATGCGTAAGCTCATTCCGTTTTCGCTTCTCTTGGCGTTCGCCGTCTCTCCCGCCGCGGCTCAGGGCACGGCTCAGGAACGCTCCGATTGCATGGGCGACGCCTTCAGATTCTGCAGCTCCGATATTCCTTTCGTCGAAGAGATCGAATCTTGCCTGCAGGAGAATATGGCGCGGTTGAGCCCCGCCTGCCGCCGCGAGTTCGCCGCCACAAACAGCACCAAGCTGCGCCCAGAACATTTCCAATAAGCCTGTCAGGCGCGGCTCGCCGCGCCTGAATCATTGAAGCCTGCGCCGAAACTGGTCCAGCCACGTCTTCACTTGGCTAAAGTCGATCTTCTTGGCTTCGTGAAATCCGATCTCATGCGCGAAACCGTCGCCTGATCTTGCGGTTGCAGGAGCAACGCGTCTCCTAAGGCTCTCAGGGAGATGCCGCGCGAGAATTCGCACAACGACATAGAAGGTCGGCGTGAAGATCAGTCCGAACAGAGTGACGCCCAGCATGCCAAAGAACACGGCGGTGCCGATCGACTGACGCATCTCGGCGCCCGCGCCTTGAGCGACGGCGAGCGGCAGCACCCCGAGAATGAAGGCGAGCGACGTCATTAGAATAGGGCGAAGACGCGTCCGCGCGGCGGTGACCGCCGCTTCAAACTTGGATTGGCCCGCGTCCTCTGCCTGCTTGGCGAATTCGACGATGAGAATCGCGTTCTTTGCGGCCAAGCCGATCAGCACGACGAGACCGATCTCGACCAAGATGTTGCGATCGAGGCCGCGCGACACGACGCCGAGCATCGCCGCGAGAATGCACATCGGCACAATGAGGATTACTGAGACTGGCAGCAGCAGGCTCTCGTAAAGCGCGGCGAGGAGCAGAAAGACGAAAACCACCGCGAGGCCGAAGGCGACCGCCGCGGTGTGGCCGGCAAGCTTTTCCTGCAGGGCGATTTCGGTCCACTCGAAGCCGAAACCCTGCGGCAGCTTTTCAGATGCGAGCTTTTCGACCGCCGCAATGCCCTGGCCGGAAGAAACGCCGCGGGCGAGATTGAGTTGCACCTCCGCGGCCGGATACAGATTGTAGCGCGGCGCGCGGAACGCGCCCGTGGTGTCGCGGAACGTTGCGACGGCGCCGATCGGCGCCATTGCGCCCGAGGCGCTGCGCGTCTTGAGATTGGCGATGTCGCGCAAGGTAAGGCGATAGGGATTGTCCGCCTGCGCCATGACGCGGTAGGTGCGTCCAAGCACGTTGAAGTCGTTGACGAAGGTCGAGCCAAGATAGATCGACAGCGTCTCGAACACCCGCCAGATCGGCACGCCGATGAGCTCGGCCTTCGTGCGATCGACGTCGGCGAAAATTTGCGGCGTGCGCGTATTGAACAGCGTGAACGCCTGGGTGAATTCGCGCGATTGCCCAGCAGCGCCTGCAAGCGTCCACGTCGCGGCTTCAAGCGTTGGAAGTCCCCGTCCAGCGCGGTCCTGCACATAGCCCTTGAGACCGCCGCCAGTGCCGATGCCGGGAACTGACGCCGGCGCCAGCACAAAGGAGAAGGCGTCGGTCAGCTTCGACAGCTGTCCATAAAGATCGGCTTGGATCTGGTCCGACGTCAGCCCCTTTTTTGCGCGTTCCTCGAAGTGCTCCAGCGTGACAAAGATCACGCCAGTGTTCGGCGCATTGGTGAATGTCGCGCCGTCAAAGCCGGTGAAAACGACAGCGTCCTTTACGCCGTCCCGTTTCAGGATGATGTCGGTCGCCTCGCGCATCACCTTGTCGGTGCGGTCGAGCGTCGCGCCCGGCGGCAATTGAAAGGCGGCGATCACATAGCCGCGATCGAGTTGCGGAATGAGGCTCGTTGGCGTCCGGCGTAGCAGATCGAAGGCGAAAAAGATGAGAATTGCATAGACGGCGAGCATGACGACGCCCAGGCGGACGAGACGCGCCGTCGCCGCGCCGTATGACGTCGAGAGCCGGTCAAAGCCAGTGTTAAAGGCGTCGAAGAAGCGACGCAAAGGCGCATGCGCCCAGCCCAGCCGATGACTCGCGCTCTCTTCCGCGTCATGCGGCTTCAGCAAGATCGACGCCAGCGCCGGCGACAACGTCAGCGAAACGAAGGCTGAGATGATCGTGGCGCTCGCAATGGTGATCGCGAATTGCTTATAGAAGGCGCCCTGCAAGCCGCTGATGAAGGCTACAGGAATGAATACGCCGCAGAGCACCAGCGCGATCGCGATCAGCGCGCCGCCGACCTCATCCATGGTCTTATGTGCGGCTTCCTTGGGCGAAAGTCCCTGCGCGAGATAGCGCTCGACGTTCTCAACGACGACGATCGCATCGTCGACGACGATGCCGATCGCGAGCACAAGCCCGAACAGCGACAGTGTGTTGAAGCTCAGCCCTGCGATCTTCATCACGGCGAAGCTGCCAATGAGCGAAACCGGTATCGCCGCCACGGGGATGATGGCCGCGCGCCATGTCTGCAAAAACAGAATGACGACGAGAACGACGAGGACGATCGCTTCGAGCAGCGTGTGGACGACCTCGTCTACCGACTGCTGGATGAACTCCGTTGGATTATAGACGACCGTGTAATCGACTCCGGCAGGAAAATTCTTCTTGAGCCGCTCCATCTCCTGCTTGACGGCTTCAGCGGTCTGCAACGCATTTGAGCCGGGCCGCTGGAAAATGCCGAGCGCCGTGGCGACGTCGTGGTTGAGATAGGCGTTGAGCGTGTAGTCCTGCGCGCCGAATTCTATCCGCGCGAGGTCGCGCAGATGAATCTCGCCATCGGCGTCGGCGCGGATGACGATATCGCCGAATTGCTCCGGCGTGCTGAGCCGTCCGAGCGTCTGCACTGAAAGCTGAAAGGCCCCCGCCGAGGCCGCGGGCGGCTGATTGACCGCGCCGGCGGCGACTTGCAGATTGGCGGCGCGCAGGGCGGCGACGACGTCGCCCGGCGTCAGATCGCGCGCCTCGACTTTCGCCGGATCAAGCCAGACGCGCATCGAATAGTCTCTCGCGCCGAAGAGGCGCGCGTCGCCGACTCCATCGATGCGCGCGATGGCGTCCTTCACGTAAAGCGTCGCGTAGTTCGAAATATATTGCTGGTCGCGCGAGCCGTCCGGCGACAGAAGGTGAACCACCATCATCAGGTCCGGCGAGGCTTTTTTCACGACGACGCCGAAGCGCGTCACCTCTTCCGGCAAGCGCGGATTGGCAATGGCGACGCGGTTCTGGACGAGCACCTGGGCGAGATCGATATTGACGCCCGGCTTGAACACGACGTCGATCGACACATGTCCGTCGCCTGTCGATTGCGACGTGATGTAGAGCATGTTGTCGACGCCGTTGACCTCCTGCTCGATCGGCGAAGCGACAGTCTCGGCGATGACGTCCGCCGAGGCGCCTGGATAGGTCGCGCTGATATTGACCGTCGGCGGCGCGATTTCCGGATATTCCGAAACCGGGAGAGCGCCCTGTGCGATCGCCCCCGCAAGCATCAAAAGAACGGAAAGCACCGTCGCGAAGATCGGCCGCTCGATGAAGAAATGCGAAATGCGCATGGCGTCCCTGGATCTGGAGTCTATCTGCCGCCAAGCGCGACGGGCGCTTCTTTGATCTCGCCTTCTTTCGGCCGCACGGACGCGCCGGGCCGAACCATCGGGTTCGCGAGTCCGCCGATCACGATGCGATCCTTGGCGTCGAGACCGGATTGGATCACGCGTATGCCCCTATGGATGGGACCGAGAGCCACTGATTTGGCGATGACCTTATTGTCGTCCGATACGACGAGCACGGTCTTGCTCGTCTGATCGGAGACGATCGCGGCGTCGGGAATGAGCAACGCGGCGACGTCGCCGCTGAACAGGCGCAGACGACCAAAGGCGCCGGGCGTGAGGAAATAATCCTTATTGTCGAAGACTGCTCGGCCGCGGATTGTGCCAGAGCGCCGATTGATCTGATTGTCGAGGAAGTCCATGACGCCGCTGCGCGTCCACTCCGTCTCGTCGGCGAGCCGCACGGAAACGCGATTATTGAATTCGCGCTCCGGTTTCTTTTGATTTTCCGACCCACGGGCATAGCGGATGTAATCCGCTTCCGAGGCGTCGAAGACAAAGTGGATGGGATCGAGCGCCACGATCGTCGTCAATAAGGTCGCGCCGGCCTGTCCGCCTTGAACGAGGTTGCCCGGATCGACGCGGCGGTCGGACACCCGCCCGGAGATGGGCGCGCGAACCTGCGTCCATTCGAGATTGAGCTCTGCGTTTCGAACCGCTGCTTCTGCGCTCGCAACCTGCGCCTTGGCGATCTCGCTGCTTGCTTTGCGCTGATCGACGTCGCGCGCGGTGATGGTCCGCCCCTGAGTCATCTCCTGCGCGCGCGCGTAGTCGCGGGTCGACATCGCAGCCTGCGCTTGCGCCCTGGCGAGTTCCGCGCGCGCGCTGTCAACAGCGATCTGATAGGGGCGCTGATCGATGACGAAAAGAACGTCGTCGGCTTTGACGAACTGACCGTCGGTGAAATTGATCTTTTCAAGAGCGCCTGAGACCCTGGCGCGCACCTCGACCTGCTTTAAGGCCTCGAAACGGCCCGTATATTCTTCCCAATGCGGAATCGTCTTGGCGAGAGGGTGGGAGACCACAACTTCCGGGGTCGGACCTTCCGCGCGCGCCCCCGACGGCTGCGCGAAAATCAGCAACGCCACGAATGTTTTAAGCAGTATGTGGACGACTCTCCCGTGACCGTCGCCGCCGCGCGCAGTCACAAAAGCCAGTAACGTCATCTCACCTCCGGTTTCGATATTCGCATTGAACTTGTCATTCTTGACCGGCGCATCACGCAGACACGAAGTAAGATCAGCGCCGTCAGAAGGCAAATCGCGCGCTGAGTTTTTTTTCGTCAGCCCGGCCAAGCCTTGTCGAAATACGACAACTGACGTCTGGGGTAGAAAGCGGTAAACTCTTTGCGCAGCTTATTTATTCTTCGCGGCTCAGGAAGAGCGGAATTCGCCGCTAAAAACATGCGTTCATAATTCGCCTGGCGCGGAATGCGACGGCGCTATGCGGTCGAACCGCAAGTCGCCGTAGCGGCGGATTTAAACCGCAGGCCGATTATACCAGTTCCTAAAGCAATTCGTCGTGTAACCCTATTTATCGTGTAACCTTATTCATAATGGCGACGAATAGCGTGAGCGGGTTCCCAAGAACCCGACCCGCTCGCCCGGCGAGCCGATTTGTAAGGAGACTAAAAATGAACGCCAAAATCATTTCAGGCGCCTCGGTGGCCGCCGCGGCGATCGCTCTGGTTATCAGCGGCGCGGCGACAGCGCCAGCGCTTGCCAAAAAAATGAGCAAGACTGTCCATTGCAGCGGAATCAATTCATGCAAAGGGACGAGCGCCTGCAAAACCGCGAACAACTCCTGCAAGGGCATGAACTCCTGCAAGGGTCAGGGGTGGGTGCCCGAAAAATCCGCAAAAGCCTGCGAGGAGAAGGGCGGCAAGGTCGTCGAGATGTGAACAAAGCAGCGCGGACGGATCATTCTTTTGGTCTAATCCGCGCCGCTCCTTGCGAATTTCCTGAGCCGCAGAAGGGCCGCGCAGGCGTGATCAACGCCGATGCGCTTGAAAAGAGGCGATCAACTCTTCGCGCATCGTCCAGTGCAGCAGCACTCGGCCGAAAAGCGACGCGATTCCCGTCAGCAGGACGACGGAGCCGAATTGCCAGATACAGACTGACGCCGCCGCATCCTGTCTGAAGGACAAACGCAACGCCGCCGCCGCCAAGGCGGTGGATGCGAGCGCCGCAAGTCCGATCGTCACGAATGGCGCGATAGGCGCGCCGCGTTTGACCATCGCAAGGATCAAAAGCGCCGTCGGTATGCTGATGGCGAGGATCGTCGGCAAACAATAAATGTCCGAATGAGACAAGAGGCCGGTCAGTCCGAAGGCTTCGACGTCCCTCCAGCATCCGACGGCGAGAGCGCCGGCCCAGATCAGAAAGAAAAATACGAAGACGAATCGTTCCCAGACCGGACGCGCAGGACAGCCGGCGCTGAAAGCGCCAGCAGCCGCCACGATGCTCGTCAGGAACGCCGCGGCCAGTTCCGTCGCAAACTGCGGGTCGGCGATCTTGGCGAGAAAATCTGGCCTGATCCCCATGACCACCGCCACGACCGCGACATAGCAAAGAGAAACCGCGAACCAAACGAGCGCGCGCCATGCGGGATGCGCGAGAGGGCGTACGGGCGCGCAATTCTCGGTCAAGGTCCGGATCAGGTCTTCCTTCAACATTCGCCTAGCAATTCCGCTCCAACGCTTGCCGCATCGCTTTGATCGCTCGATGGACTCCGACTTTCAGGGAACCGACGCTCTTCCCCGTGACCTGAGACGCCTCCTCCAGCGAGAGACCTTGAATCTTGACCAGTTCAATCGCCTGGCGCTGGCTCGCCGGGAGACCCGCCATGGTTCGACGAATAGCCTCCTGATCGTCGCTCGTCTCCTGTTCGGATTTCGCGCCGTCGCCGTAAAAGGTTTCAGGCAAAACGTCGACCGTCGTTTCATTGGCGCCACGCGCATAACGCCTTCGCGCGGCGTCGGCGGCGCGCCGCGCGGCGATCGTCATAAGCCAGGGCGTGAAGGGGGGATGTCCCGCTCGCTGTTGAAAAGCGAGCAGCGGGCGTCGTTGGTTGAAAGACTATGCTGCCCTCGCGGCATCGGCAAGATTCGAGCTGGCTGAAGTGATTTTCAGCTTTCGCCCGGCGAGC
>VGDT01000059.1 GCA_016869595.1 Alphaproteobacteria bacterium | reverse complement strand
TCAAATCCGTCGGGTAACGTTTGGTTTTTTTCTCAATGGCGGCCATCTTGGCGCGATTCGCTCGGGTCCACATCCCGAGCTTGAATCACGACCCTCACTCCGTCGCAACCATTCTCAAACGGTCACTAACGGCCCCGTCCGCGCTTCTTTTGGAGATTATGGTTAACAGTTCGCAAATCGCCGCCCCCGAATCGCCCAAATCCACGCCTATTTCGGATGAGCGCCTCGGCGCTATTATAATTAAGCGGCGTTTTCATTTGATCCCGTGCGCTTGAGCGCCGGGTGACGGGGCTAGGCGGATGATCTTCTCGAAATCGACTTTCATTGCGGCAAGCAGCGCATTGTTGATCGTTTTCGGCGCATCGGCGCCCGCCCGAGCGGCGCCATCGATCGTCGTCGATGTAGCGTCTGGGGCCGTGCTCTCGCATGATCAGGCGACCGCCTCCTGGTATCCCGCCTCTCTGACAAAGCTGATGACGGCTTATGTCGCGCTGGATGCAGTGCGCCAAGGCCGCATCTCGCTCGACACGCCGGTGATGATGTCGCCGCGCGCCTGCCGCATGGCGCCTTCCAAAATGGGTTTCAGACCAGGCTCGGAAGTGACCCTGCACAATGCGCTCGTCATGCTGATGGTGAAATCGGCGAATGACATCGCCGTCGCCATCGCCGAAGGCGTATCGGGCTCGGTCGAAGCCTTCGCCGACGAAATGAACCGCGCCTCCGCGTCTCTCGGCATGACGCAGTCGGTTTGGGTCAATCCGAATGGTCTTCCTGATGACCGGCAAGTCACTTCGGCGCGCGATCTCGCCATTCTCGGCCGCGCGCTTTACGTTCAATTTCCCGAGCACGCCAATCTGTTCAACATCGGCGCGATGCAACTCGGCAGGCAGATCATTCCCACGCACAACCAAATGCTTGGCCGTTATCCCGGCGCTGACGGGATGAAGACCGGCTTCACCTGCCCCGCTGGATTCAATCTCGTCGCCTCCGCTACCCGCGGCGGCCGGCGGTTGATCGCCGTCGTGCTCGGCGCGCCCAATCCCATGCTGCGCACCGCGAAGACGGCGGCCCTGCTCGACCGCGGCTTCCAGAGCGGCGCGGCCCTCACGTCCCTGGCCTCGCTGCCGAATACTGGCCCCACCGCGGCGCCTGACATGCGCGAGGCGGTCTGTCACCACCGGGGACCCGCGGCGGCGGCATTCATGGCGGAGATCGAAGAGGCGTCCGCGCCGGTCGCGGCGACAGGCATCCCGCTACTCGACACCATGAGTGGCGCTCAACAGCAGCCGCATATGAACGCCAAGGAAGTCGCGCGGCTGCCGCGCCCGCGCTTTGAGGCCGTTTCCGTCTATGTCGGTCGCGCGCCAGGCTATATCGGGCCAGTGGCGCGTACGCGCGCGCCGGGCGCTCCCGTGGGCGAACAGGACGATCTATCCGCCTATGCGTCACAATCGGAGCCGGGCGACGCGAATGCTTCACCGATCAGCAAACCTGCCCCGGATGCGGTGTCGCTGCGCCGCGCCGCCGCCAAACACGCAAGGGCCGTGAAAGCCGCGCGCGCCGCGAAGGCCGCTAAAGCTGAAGCCGCCAAGGCCGAAGCGATCGCCGCCGAGCCCTCCGTGAAGCCCAAGACGGCGAGCGCTACGAAGCCGAAAACGGCCGCGACGCGCGCTGAAGGCCAAAAGCGCGCCGTCGCGCCAAAGCCTCGCGCCGCTACCGAACAGGGCAAGAGCTAAGAGCGCGAGGGTTCGTTCGTTCTGGAAACGCGCGTCGTTTTCAGCGAAAATGCGCGCCTTCCGCGAGCAGGAAATTTCTCCTGCTCCGGCGTGAGTTCCGTCTGAATGAATGATTTCACCAATGCCGCCGCCAGTCGCACGGCGCGGCAGGCGCCGCCGCCGATTCCACTCACCGTCGTCACTGGCTTTCTCGGCGCCGGCAAGACCACGCTGCTCAACCGACTACTCGCCTCGCCGGCGCTCGCCGATACGCTCGTCCTCATCAATGAATTCGGCGAGATCGGCCTCGATCATCTCTTCATCGAGAAGATCGACGGCGACATGATGCTGATGAGTTCGGGCTGCGTGTGCTGCACGATCCGCGGCGATCTGGTGAATACGCTTGAAGACCTGCTGAAGCGTCTCGACAATGGCAGGATCAAGCCGTTCAAACGCGTCGTGCTGGAGACGACCGGCCTGGCCGATCCGGCCCCGATCCTGCACGCGATCATGTATCATCCCTATCTGATGATGCGCTATCGGCTCGACGGCGTCGTTACGCTCATCGACGCCGCGAATGGCGAGGCGACGCTCGACGCGCATGAGGAGGCCGTCAGACAGGCCGCCGTCGCGGACCGGCTTGTCCTGACCAAAACGGATCTGCCGCGGGGCGCAGAGTGGCTCGACGCCCTGAAGGCGCGGCTTACGCGACTTAATCCCGGCGCGCTGCAGCTCGACGCGGCCAAGGGCGAAGCGACGCCGGAGGCGCTGATCAACTGCGGCCTCTATGATCCTGCGACAAAGACGCCGCGCGTGAAGGAATGGCTCAACGCCGAGGCGGTCGAAGCCGCGCAAGCGCGTGGTCACGCCGGTCATGATCACGACCACAAGCATCATGATCGAGCTCATGCGCATCACAGCCATGACGTTAACCGGCATGACGCGCATATTCGCGCTTTCTGCTTCTCCGCAGAGACGCCGCTGACGCCTGCCTCCTTCGATATTTTCATTGATCTTCTGCGCCACACGCATGGGCCGCGCATGTTGCGCGTGAAGGGAATCGTCGCGCTCGCTGACGATCCGTCGCGGCCCGTCGCGATCCATGGCGTGCAGCATGTCTTTCACCCGCCGCATCGCCTCGACGCTTGGCCTGATGCAGACAGGCGCACGCGCATCGTCTTCATCGTCAAGGATCTCGACGAAAGCTTCGTCCAGGGACTGTACGGCGCGCTCGTCAATCACCCAGCGCCTGATCGCCCAGACGCGCAGGCGCTCATCGACAACCCGCTCGCGCCCACGCGGGGGGGCCTGCTCGGCTGAGCCTAATTTGCCGCGCGGTTGACGAAATCGAAGACGCGCCGCTCGAAAATCCGTATGGCCTCGAGCCATTGAGGGGGAAGTTTGGCGAACGCGCGAGACGCCTGCACAGAGAACCAATCGGCGACGGCGTGAGCGGCAAGCGATACGCCGCTCTCGGGACGAGATTGCTGCTGCGCTCCACGAAGCCAAAAGGCCACTGTCGGGAACACCGTGACGGTCATCATCGCGGCGCCCACAAGCGCGGTGGCCGTCCCTGGCGCCATCTGACCCCTGCTCACGCCGAGATAAGTTAGCGCGACGACGAGCGACAGCGTGGTCGATGACAATAGAGCCAATGCCGGCATGTCCCGTTCCGGCAGCGTCCCCCGGTAAATATTCATCGGCGCCAAGCGAATGAGCAGGAACGCGGCGCAAAAGAGAATGAAACGCACAACGCTCGCTGGGTTCGTGAAGAGCTCCATGAAGTCGAAGGCGGCGCCGCTCTCGATGAAAAACAGCGGAATCAAAAAACCGGAGCCGATGGCGGTCAACCGCTCTTGGAGAATTTCAGCCTTGGTGCCGCGCACGAGGATCGCGACGGCCATGCCCGCCATGTAGGAGCCAACCACAAGCTCCATGCCCAACCTATCGGCGAATGAGATGAAGCCGAGCAAGATAACGAGCGAGATTCGAATGGGAAGAAGCTCGCTGTCGCCAAGCCAGCGCACAACGCTTTCTGTGAGGCGATCGGAACGCGCCCTTTTGAGCAAGAAAATAGTTGCGAGCCCGATGGCGATGAAGAGAGCGCTCAGCAGCGTCTGATGGAGATGATGATTGTGATGCGCCAGAACGATCGAAGCGAGAACGAGCGGCCCGAGTTCGCTGACAGCCGCAACGCCGAGGACATAGCGCCCAAATTCGTCCTCAAGGTTCCCGGCCTGCCGCAACATCGGGATCAGTATGCCGAAAGCGGTGGTGGGCAAGATCAACGCGACGAGAAGCGGCGCCTCGATGAGGCCAACAAGATACAGCAGTCCAGAAATGACGATCGAGAGGCCCAATGAAGCAAGCCAGGCAAAAAATCCAAGTCGAAGCGGCCTTCCTCTTATTTCATTCTGGTTGAACTCGAACCCCGCCTGGAAAAACAAATAGACGAGACCAAATTCCCTTAAAAAGTCGAGGGCGCCATCCGCAGTCACCAGGCCAGCCCCATATGGGCCAACAAGCATGCCCAGCAGCAGTTCGATGGCGACGATCGGCGCGCGGGCAAAGGCCGGAATTCTGTTGAGCAGCGGCGCGAGCACAGCGATGCAGGAGATGACAAAGAGCGTGTGGAATTCGTTCATGACGCGTCGATCTCCTACGGGCTCCGCTTCGACATTGTAATGCCGGCTTGTCAACGGCCCGACAAGACAAACGATTCTTTTCCTGACGCCAACGATGCGTTAGGGTTCCGCCAGCGCTCAACCCCTGATTTCGCCAAGAGGCGGCCACGCGGCTGATTAAATGGGTTTCGCCTAATGACCCGGCGCGGAGAGATGGACCTGCTTCGGCCTCTCGCACGAGCGGGACATGCGCTTCTCGATCTCGTCTATCCGCCGTCGTGTCTCGCCTGCCGAAGGGCTGTCGCGGCCCAAGGCGCGATCTGCGCCGAATGCTGGCGCGACATCGGCTTCATTGAGCGGCCCTATTGCGAGCGACTCGGCACGCCTTTCGAACGCGACCTGGCGCAGCCGGGCTTGATTTCGCTCGAAGCCGCCGCCAATCCGCCGGCGTTCGGCCGCGCCAGAGCCGTCGCCCGCTATGACAGCGACAAGGCGCGCGCTTTGGCGCACCGGCTGAAATATTACGACCGGCTGGAGCTCGCCGAGCCGATGGGCCGCTGGATGGCGCGCGCCGGCGCCGAACTTCTCACGGATGCAGACGTTATCGTGCCCATCCCCTTGCACCGGTTGCGGCTTTTTACGCGCCGCTTCAATCAGTCGGCGGCGCTTGCGCAGGCGATCTCGCGCATCAGCGCCGTGCCGGCGGCGATGATGGCGCTCGAGCGCGTCAAGCCGACAGCGCCTCAGGTCGGGCTGACGCGGGCGCAGCGCGCCGCCAATCTCTCCGGCGCGTTTCGGGTATCCCCCGAGCGGGCCGACGCTATCGACGGACGTAATGTCGTGCTCGTGGACGACGTGCTGACCACGGGCGCGACCGCCAATGCGGCCACGCGCGCGTTGCTCAAGGCTGGCGCGGCGCGCGTCGATCTTCTCGTCTTCGCGCGGGCCGTGACAAGCGCGTAGAGGCCGGCGTATAAGCGCGCCATGGCCCCCCGCATCGAAATCTACACGACGCCGACCTGCCCCTATTGTACAGCCGCCAAGCGGCTGCTGACGCAAAAGGGCGCCGAATTCGAAGAAATCTCCGTGGCGTGGGATCCGCTTGGACGCCGCCGCATGAGCCAGCGCGCCGATGGCCGCTCGACGGTGCCGCAGATCTTTATTGACGGCAAGCACATCGGCGGTTGTGACGATCTTTACGCTCTCGAACGCGAGGGTGAACTCGACGCGCTCCTCGCCGGCGGAGCTGCGGCATGATTCGCTATTCGCTCATCTGCGACGCAGGTCACAATTTCGAAAGCTGGTTTCGCGACAGCGCAAGCTTCGACAAGCAGGCGGCTGACGGACGGATCGCCTGCCCTTTCTGCGAGTCGACCAAGATCGCGCGCGACGTTATGGCGCCCAATGTCGCCAAGCAGCGTGACGATTCAGCGCGCGATCTGCGCATGAAGCTGCGCGAGCTGCACGATACGGTCGTCGCGAATACGGAAGACGTCGGCGATCGCTTCCCGGAAGAAGCGCGGGCGATGGAGGACGGCGAAACGGAGCGTCGCGCTATCCGCGGCCGCGCAACGTTTGAAGAAGCGAAGGCGCTGCTCGAAGAGGGAATCGAGATTCTGCCGCTCCCCGGTCTGCCAGGCGACGGCAACTGACGCACGGCTGTTCGTTTCACACCAAAGCGAAAACTTTCCCAATGTCATTCCCGACGCGCGAAGTGCAATCGGGAATCCAGAAAAGCCAATTGTGCGCGATCTTGCTCTGGATTCCCGATCAGGCCTTCGGACTGTCGGGAATGACAGCCCGCAAAAATGCTATCCCTGCGGCAGATCGAAACGCTGGCAGGTGATCGCGTTCAGACGGCTTCGCGCGCGCTCCTGATCGGAAGGACGCTTGGCGAAGGAGCGGATCAAAACGAAGCCGCGTTTCGTTGGCGCCGTGAGCCGCACTTCCTGTGGCGGCGGCGCATCCCCTTCATCAGCGCTCACCAGCGCGTCGATCTGGCGGGCGTCGCCGACGACAATATCGATCTTGCCTTTGATCGCCGAGCGATCGGTCATCGAATGATAGATGCGGCCGGCGCTGGCGTGAAACGAAAGTCCGAGATAGTCCTCGCCGTCGACGCTTGTCTTGACGCGCAGCGGACCCTTGGCGAGATCATAGACGCAGACGGCCTCGGCCAACGCCGGATCTTCGAACGGAAGCATTTCGGCGCCGGGCGTCATTTGCGGCAACAGCACCAGCCCCTCCGCCGGAGCGGCGCTCTTTACATACGCCGCAAGCCGCGCCAGAGCGTCGCGCGGCGCAACGCTCGGCATCAACAGAACCGAGACGACATGCACGATCCCGGCGATGAACAGCGTCGCGATGACCCACGGCGCGAGGTCGAGATAGCGATCTGGAATGTTTAAGCGCATCCGAGTTTCACGATCTTGGGAAAACTATTGGGATCCGGATTTGAATCGATGTCGAGCGACGTATCGTAGAATCGCAGCATAACGACGAAGTCGCGCGCCTCGCCCGGCGACAGCCAATTGCCGGGCCGCGCCTCACGCGCGACGTCGATTTCAAAGTCGCCGTCCTCCTTGCGCAAAACGTCGACCGAAGAATAGCCATAGCGCTCGGCGGAGTTGGCGAGGAGACGTCCATCGGGACTCGCGAGCGCAATTGTCCAGTAGCGCGCGGAAGGCAGGGGATCGACGATCTGGTATTCGCAATCGGCGTTAAGCGGCGCGCCATTCGAGTCCGTTCGCGCGATGAAGGCCAGTCCCTGATCGCGCCCAAGCGGCGCCTCCCCCGAACGCGCTACGACCGCCCGCGCGTAAGGATCGATGTCGGCGGCGCCGGTATGCGGCCATGCGGTCCACGGCCCGGCGCGCAGAGAATTGAAGCCGTAGCCGGCGTTGAGCGACAGCACGGTCGCAAGCAGGCCGATGACGAGGCCGGCGATCATCACCGAGCCGGCGCGCAGATAATTTGCGTAAGGCTTGAGGTCCAAGGAAGCGCTCCCGCCGCTAACGTACGACGCCGTCGGCGGCGCCATTTCCGCGCTGCGCCTCATGCCGCATGGCGTCGTACGCGGCGTTTTCCGGCGCTTCGATTGCGCTCTGCTTGTCGCCGCCAACAGCTTTGATCTTCGTTTGAATCGATTCGAGCGCCTGGATCGCGCCTTTCGACAAGGTAGCGGGCCGCTGCGGCGCGCCAAGTTCGATCGGCTTCACCACATTGGCGTTGGCGACGGCCGTCGCGCTCTTGGGATCAGGCTTCAATCCGACAATCGGCTTCAACGTCGCGCCCTGATGCGCATAAGCCATGATATCGTGCCAAGTGCCAGCCGGCAGCGTGCCGCCGGTCATGTTGTTCATCGGCGCGTTGTCGTCGTTGCCGTACCAGACGCAACCGCCCATCGTTCCGGAATAGCCGCAGAACCACGCGTCCTTATAGCCGTTCGTGGTGCCAGTCTTGCCGATGACGTCGATGCCTTCGCCAAGCTGCGCGCGTTTGCCGGTGCCTTCCTCGACGACCTTCTTCATCATGCCGGCAAGCTCGACGACCTTGTCGAACGGCACGGCCTGCTGTTGCGGGGGCGCGTCACGGTCATGACGATAGAGCATATCGCCCTGGCGGTTGCGGATCTCGACGGCGGCGTAAGGCGTGACCTTTTTGCCGCCGTTGACGAAGGCGGCGTAGGCCGCGGAATGTTCAAGCGGAATGACGTCGCTCTGGCCGACGGGAAGCGAGGGCGTATCTTCGAGCGGCGTCGTGATGCCGAGCCGCCGGCAAGTGTCGATGATCTTGGCGCGGCCGATGCGCGAATCGCCCTTGCCGATCGCTTGCGACAGCTGGATGGCGACCGTGTTCAAGGATTTCGCCAAGGCCATCGCGAGCGGCATGGAGCCGGCATAGCCGCCGCTGTAATTATGCACGCAATAATTGCCGATACAGGTCGGACGGTCGGTGACGATGGTCGTCGGCTTGAAACGCCCAGTCATCAGCGCGGTGAGATAAACGTAAGGCTTGAAGGAGGAGCCCGGCTGGCGCGCGGCGTCGGTCGCGCGATTGAACTGGCTTGCGCCATAGTCCCGGCCGCCGACGATGGCGCGCACCGCGCCGTCGGGCTCCATCACGACCGCGGCGCTCTGCTTGGCGTGGAAACTGCGGCCCTGCTCGCGCAGATTGGTTTCGATCACCTCTTCGGCGCGCTGCTGGATGTTGGAGTCGAGAGCGGTGCGCACGTGCAGCACGCGATTGTCGCCGAGCTTGCCCTCCTGAGCGAGCCTGCGGATTTCACCATAGGCGTAGTCGAGATACCAGTCAGGGCTCGTTTCGCGTGCGCGGTCGATCGGCGTCGCCGGGTTGCGTAGCGCCGGGATGATTTGGCTTTCGGTCATGAAGCCCGAGTCGACGAGATTATTGAGCACGTCATTGGCGCGCGCGCGCGCCGCCGGAAGATTGACGTGCGGGGCGTATTTCGTCGGCGCCTTGAAGAGGCCGGCGAGCATCGCCGCCTCAGAAAGGGTGACGTCCTTGACCGACTTGCCGAAATAGAATTCCGCCGCCGCCTGAATGCCGAAGGCGCCGCCGCCCATATAGACGCGATCGAGATAGAGCTTGAGGATTTCGCGCTTCGTTAGATGGTGCTCGAGCCAGAGCGCGAGAAAGGCCTCGTTGATCTTGCGGGTAATGGTTCGCTCGTTCGACAGGAAAAGATTCTTGGCGAGCTGCTGGGTGATGGAGGAGCCGCCCTGCACCACGCCCGATGACCGCGCGTTGACGGTGAGCGCCCGCAGCGTGCCGATCACGTCAATGCCGAAGTGCTCGTAGAAGCGCCGGTCTTCCGTCGCCAGCACCGCTTTAACGAGGTGATCGGGATATTGCTCGAGCGGCACCAGATCGTCATGCTTGATGCCGCGCTGGCCGACCTCGGCGCCGTAGCGGTCGAGGAAAGTGACGGCGAGATCGGTCTGCTTGAGCCAGTTCTCGTCGCTTGTCATCTGAAAGGCCGAGGACGCCAGCGCCATCGCGACGATGCCGGCGCCAAGTCCGAGCGTCAGCGCCTCACAGGAGAGTTCCACGCCGACCCGAGCGATGCCGGAAACATGGAAGCGCTCCATGAAGGTGGAGAAATCTTCATAGCGCTCGCGGGCGCGCCGCCCGCTCTGAAACATGGCGGAATCGATCAGCGCGTCGATCGCGAGCAGGACGCGCTTTAAGCGCTTAACGAAAGCAGAGGCCTGGAGACGCTCCCACACAGCTCAAATGCTCCCCGCGCGGCAAAACTTACCGGCGCCTCGTGGACGTTAACACTTTTTAAACCATCTTGACGACAGTCCGCGCGACCCACAGTGCGTTATGGTTTCCGTCGCGCAAAGCGCAAGTAGAAAGAGAAGGATGGCGTTAAAAAAAGGCGAAAATGCCCTGGCCGTTGACCCCGCTCGGACCGAGACGCCCTTCTGGGAAAAGCCGCTTTCGGACTTGACCCGCGCCGAGTGGGAACAGCTCTGCGACGGCTGCGGCCGCTGCTGCCTCGTCAAGCTCGAGGACGATGACACGGGCGCGATTTATCACACGAGCGTCGCCTGCAAATTGCTCGACCAGCAAAGCTGCCGCTGCGCCGACTATCCCCGGCGGCGCCGATATGTGCCCGACTGCGTGCGGCTAACCCTCGAAAAGCTCAAAGATATTCGCTGGCTGCCGCCGACCTGCGCCTATGTCCTGCGCTTTCAAGGCAAACCGCTGCCGCCCTGGCACCCGCTCATCTCGGGCGATCCCGAGAGTGTCCATCGCGCCGGCGTCTCCGTGCGCGGCCGGGTCGAGGCTGGCGAGGACGAAGTCGACACCGACGATTTGCCGGATTTTATCAGGCTGTGGCCGAAGCGCTGGCCGAAGAAGGCGCGATATTGAGGGCTCGCATAGGATTTTTTCTCCCTGCGGATTTTATTCCTTGACAGCCGGACGCTGGTCCTATAGAAAAACGCCATGCTCCAAAATTGCGCTTGAGCGGCGCGAACGAAACTTAAGGCGCGGCGTCCTCCTCCCCTCCCCCGCGCCCTCCTGATCCCCTCGCGCTTCAAGACGCGTCTCTTGAGGCCGAGGGGATCTCTTTTTGGAGCGTCAATTCTCTTCCGGTCGTCATTGCGACCGCGCGCGAAGCGGGCGGGAAGCAATCCAGAAGACTCTGACGCATCTAGATTGCTTCGTCGCTTTGCTCCTCGCAATGACGTGCGGCTGACGAATAAATCATTCTTTCCGGAGACTCGCAGATGCGAGCCAAATCCGTCCCGCCGTGCGACGAAAAAATCGCGCAGGCGAAGCTTCTCTATGACTCCGGCGTTACGCCGATCAGCGAGATTCTCGAACTGCTCGGCATGACGCAGGCGCAGTTCTACACATACCGAGTCAACAATAATTGGCCTCTGCGCGCGTCCGCCTGCGCGCCGAAGAAAACGAAAGAGGCGGCGACGCCCGCAACAAAGAAACCGCGCGACGCGAACCGGCTCATCGCCCGGCTCGAAGACGCGGTCGAGCAGGAATTCGCCCGCGCCGAAGCGGCGCTCGCCAAACATGCGCCAAAGACCATCGAGGCGAGCGCCCGCACGCTCGCAAGCCTCGTCAAGACGCTCGCCGAATTGAAGCGCATGCGGCGCGAGAACGAGGATCACGAGAACGACGCCGAACATGACAGCGATGAAGCCACGAGCGACGGAGGCGACGCGCCGCCCCGCGAATTGGCCGAACTCCGCGCGGAGCTTGCTCGACGGCTTGAACGACTGCGCGGCGCAGGGCCGGCTGAATGACGCGCTCGAAAGTTTTAGCGCGAGAGAACTGGCGCGGCTTCTCGATGATTGGGAATTCGTCGCGCGCCGCGATCAATGGCCGCCGCACTTGGCGGCGAACGGCGCGCCGTGGCGCAGCTGGCTCATTCTCGGCGGACGCGGCGCGGGCAAGACGCGCGCCGGCGCCGAATGGGTGAAGGCGCTGGCGCTCGGTCGCGCGCAATTTTCGCTCGCGCCGCTCGGCCGCATCGCGCTTGTCGGCGAAACGGCTGCCGACGTTCGCGAAGTGATGGTCGAAGGCGTATCGGGGCTTCTCGCCGTGCATGGGCGACGCGATCGGCCGCGCTGGGAGACGACGCGTCGACGACTCGTTTGGGACTCGGGCGCCGTCGCGCAGGCCTTTTCGGCGGAAGATCCGGAAAGTCTGCGCGGGCCGCAATTTCACGCCGCCTGGTGCGACGAACTCGCCAAATGGCGCTACGCCAGGGAAACTTGGGACATGTTGCAATTCGGCCTGCGTCTCGGCGACTGGCCGCGCCAGCTCGTCACGACGACGCCGCGTCCGCTGCCGCTCTTAAAGGAGCTGATCGCTAATCCAACGAGCGTCGTGACGCGCGCCTTGACGCGCGAAAACGCCGCCAATCTGGCTCCGTCCTTTCTCGAAAGCGTCGTCGCGCAATATGCGGGCACGCGATTGGGGCGCCAGGAGCTCGACGGCGAAATCCTCGACGAGCGCAAGGACGCGCTCTGGACGCGCGACATGCTGGAGCGCGCCCGCGTGCATGCGGCGCCGCCGTTAAAACGCATCGTCGTCGCCGTCGATCCGCCGGCGAGTTCGGGCAAACGCGCTGACAATTGCGGACTCGTCGCCGCCGGGATTGAAGAAGCAGGCGCGCTTTACGTTCTCGCCGACGCGACTTTATCGGCGGCGCGGCCGGCGCAATGGGCGCGCGCGGCGATCGCGCTCTATCACAAGCTCTCGGCCGACGCGCTTGTCGCCGAAGTCAATCAGGGCGGCGAGATGGTGCGCGCCGTATTGAACGAAGCCGATCCTTCCGTTCCGGTGACGATGACGCGGGCGACGCGCGGCAAATATTTGCGCGCCGCGCCGGTTGCACAGCTTTACGAGCAGGGTCGCGTCAAACATGTCGGCGCCTTTCCGGCGCTCGAAGACGAAATGTGCGATTTCGCCGCCGACGGACTTTCGTCCGGGCGAAGTCCCGATCGGCTCGACGCGCTGGTTTGGGCGATCACGGCTTTGGCGCTGACGCCGAAGGCGCCCGAGCCGCGCATGCGGCGGG
>VGDT01000058.1 GCA_016869595.1 Alphaproteobacteria bacterium | reverse complement strand
GATAAGCGTTTCCTTGTCAAGCGAATCAAGTGCTTCGCGAGTCATCCAAAGCTTGAATCAGCCGCGGAGTCCCATGTCAAATTTCCGGCGCCATTCAGCTCGCTCCAAACCAGGGGTGAGCAATTACGATAATTCAGCAAAGCATCAGCGAAACAAAGTCACAAGTCCCATCGCGGCGAGTAAAGCGCCGTTCAAAATCTCCATCTGTCCGAGCCACCGCCCCAGATGCGATCTCAGTTGAGAAGCGAAATAGGAGAAGCCAACGCCGTAGAAAAGCGTCGGTATAACGATCGCGCCAAGCCCGAATGATGTTCCGAGCAAGAGGCCGAGCTGCCAACTGGCGGCGGTCGCGGCTGAAAACATCACGACGGATAGCGGCGCGCAGGGCGTGAACGCCATACCAAGCCCCATGAGAAATAGTCCAGTCGGCATGAATTGCTTGACGGCGTCATCTTCCCAGTGTCCCGAACCACAGCGTGCGCCGCATGCGCGCTGGCGCTTCACGCGCGCCATGAGAAGAATGCCCAGTCCGACGAGCAGCGTGGCTGAACCGATAATCGTGTTGACGACTGGCGGACTGAATGTCGCGCCAGCATAATCGCCCACAGCGCCGGCGACTGCAGAAAGTCCCGCATAGCCGGCAATTCGCCCGGCGGCATGCGGAACGAGAACGCGGGCCGAGCGGCGAATGCCGCCCTCGGTCGAAAGAAACACCGGCCCCAAAAACGGCAGGCAGCTGATGAGGCAGGGCCCCATCCCGAACATAAGGCCGAGAGCGGCCGCCATTGGCAGACCGACGACGACGGGCGTGAAGCCGAGGGATTCAGCCGGCATGGGCGCCGCAAGCGCCTGAGCCGCATTGCGGCCCGCAGCTGGCGGATTTTGCCGCCTCCGCCAGCGCGGCCTGCGCCTGCAGCTCCACCTTCTCGGCGCGTCGCTCCGCGCTTTCCGCGAGGAATTCGCTGCGCGCGAGTATTGCCGCTCCGAACGCCGTCGTCGTCTGCGGGTGTTCCGGCACGACGACTTCGCGCCCCAATTCGTCTTCGATCGCGGCGGCGAGGCCTTTGTTCAACGCCGGCCCGCCATCGAAATAGACCCGCTCGTCCAAGCCGACTTTCTTGGCGAGTCGCACTGTGCGCCTGGCGATCGAATTGTGGATCCCGGAAATGATCTCGCCCTTGCCATGGCCATTTGCGAGGAGACCAATGATTTCGGATTCGGCGAAGACCGTGCAGGTGCTGTTGATGTCGAGCGGTCCGGCCACCGCCTTGAAGTGATAGTCGCCGAGCTCTTCAAGGCCGATCTCGAGATTGCGCGCGGCGACGTCGAGGAAGCGGCCGGTGCCGGCCGCGCATTTGTCGTTCATTACGAAATTTGTCACGCCGCCATGACTGTCGATCCGAATGGCTTTCGAATCCTGTCCGCCAATATTGATGATCGTGCCAACGCCGCCAAAGGCCTTGCCCGCCTCATGGGCGCCAATCCCATTCGCGGTGATCTCACTGATGGAATCGTCCGCATCCTTGAAAAGCTTGCGGCCATATCCCGTCGCGATCAGATAGCGAACTTGCTCACGTTGGAGAGCCATCTTTGTGAGCAGCGTCTCGAAAGCCTCCTTGGCGTTCTTGTAAAAGAGGCTGCCCGTCGGTGTTACATGCTCCCCGGCGAGCCTCCCATTTTCGTCGACGAACACGACCTTGATGGCGGTCGAGCCGATATCGAGTCCCGCGAAATAATTCATTGCCGCATCCTCTTTCTTGTTTTTATGGATTCGAGAAACGCCTCGATGCGCGTCGATAATTGCCCTTCGTCGTCCGGACTGTAGTCCGTTTCGACATAGAGCATCGGTATGCCGTTCTCATCCAGCGTCTTGGCGACGCTGCGTTGCTCCATCTCGTAAACCTGACAGCCCGCAAAAGCCTGATAGACAATGCCATCCGCCTCGAACTTCTTCACAAGCTCGAGAAGTCTCCGGCGCCGGTCGTCATTCTTGGTGAAGATCGGGCAGGTGCAGGGTTTGAGATATTTATCCGCGAGACTGTCGACCATATCGTTGACGAGCCATTCATCGACCGCCGTCATGTCGTACAGCATGCGGTTCGCCGAACAGGTTTCGTCGGAAACGACGACGCCGCCAGCCCGCTCGATCAACAAAGGCAGTTTCAGATTTGGGAAGATCGGCGGAGATCCGGTAAAGACGATTCGAGGCGCCTTTTTTTGCGCGGCGCGCACGGCGTTGTCGTAGCGTATTTTCAATTCGTCGTTCAGCCGCTCCACCGCTTCGCACCAATTGTCGAGATTGTCGAAGAAATAGGCGTTGACGACGAGAAAGGCGTCCTTGCCGAGGAAAATCGAGGGCGAGGCCTTCCGAAAGCCGTCCAGGACACGAAACGCCTTTTCGGCGCGCTGGGTGCGCGCCAGCGCCGCTTTCAGATTCTTGCGCGTGAGCTTCTTGCCCGTGACCTTTCGAATTTCTTCCGCGAAGGAGCGGACGGAGCGCTGCCAATAAACGCGCGAGGCTTCGCTTTCCTTGACGTTCGGGAGCTCGAGGTCGAAGACGGCGTGCCCCATGTCCTGCATCATCGCGCTGGCTTTTTTCTTCTGATCGCATGTCGTCGGATTGACGACGAGATCGAGCTTGCCGACCCGCGGAACCGGATCGTCCGAGGTCAGCATGCCGAGCGTCGCCTTGACGAGCGAGCAGGACTTGGACGGCATGAACTCGGCGCCGATCTGATCATAGTGATAGGAGCCATTGCACAGACGCACGGGTGTCGCGCCCATGGCGTAGATCAACTCCTCCGGCGCCTGAATGCAGGTCGTGCCGATCAGCGGCCCGTCCGGCGCGATGGTCTCTCCGCGACAATAGACGCGGCGGAACAGATCGTAAAAGTAATCCATCGCCTTTGGGTTGTCGTCGAAGTCGTCGACGATATGATTCAACACCTTTTCCGCTTCTCGCGCTTGCTTGGTCTTGCCGAAAGGCAAAGGCTCTTTGGGCTTACGAGCGCGCGGTGATGCGCCGGCGCTTTGAGGCGACGGCTCCGGAACGACGGGCTTTCCGGAGTTGAAGGGTCCGTTCATGCTCTTGTTCCTTTTTCCATACGCTTGATGAAGCCCTCTTCCGTCGATTCAAAGACGGTGCGGCCGGCGAAGGTCGCCTTCAAGGCCCCCTGTTCGGGACAGGCGGCGACGCATTTGAGGCAGACAATGCAGTCGTCCATCATGATCTGCGGATTCTTCACGTCATCGGCGATTTCTTTGATCTGAAGGTCGCAGACGGTGTAGCAGTCGCCGCAGCGCGTGCATTTGTCGCCGTCCTTGATCAGACGGAAGAACGCCGGCTTCGACAAAAGATAATGAAACGCGCTCATCGGACAGAAGAAACACCAGAACCGCTTCTTCACAAAGGAGCCGGCGAGGAAGAGGCCAGTGGTGATCGCGCCGAGCGTCGTCATGACGATTTTGCCCGGCGACGAGAAGTCCAGGACCAGCTGATCAAAGTTCAGGGCCAGTGTCGGGATGATCAGGCGCGCCGGACAGATCATGCAATAAGGCGCTCCAAGGTCATGAGAAAAATATCCGGCTCCGATGCCCAGGGGAATGACGATCATCAGAGCGAGGAGAACATATTTGATCCAGCTGAGCGTTTCGAAGCTCGCTTGCGAATAGCGGGTGAAGCGCGCGCCCATTTTCACGCGCAGGTCCGTGATCCAGTCCTGCACCGTTCCAAGCGGGCAAACGAAGCCGCACCAGCCTTTGTTCAGAACGATGAACCAGAGGAAGAAAATGAACAGTCCGCTCAGAATCGTAAGACTTGCGTAGCCGAGCAGCGCCTTGGTCGGCATGGCGAGCTGATGCTGCAAAGGCAGCAGATAACAGACGCCGGGGCGGCCATTCTGATTATATCCGCAGGAGAAGGTCGGCAGATTGTTGCCGAGATTCAGTCCGGTGAATCCGCCATAGACGAGGAGCACGAAGAAGAAGATTTGCAACCAGAACCGGAACCGGTTGAAGTCGACGCCGTTGATCGCATCCCGCATCCCGCGAGGCAGCGTCAGGCGCTGGCGCCAGTTTGGCGCCATGCCGTCAAGCGAGCTTTTCATTGAAGACGATCTCCTTGAAACACTTCCTTCTGCGCTGACGGAAAAGCCAGATCGACAATCCTGCAAACGCCGTGACGAAGACGACAATGCCGACGCCATAGCCATAGGACTCGTAATCCGCGGGCGATGGATAATAGCGGCCGCTCAAAGACGCCTGATATCGAGTCGCCGCGTAGTCCTGTCCGCCATAGACTCCCGCCTCCGGCGTCTCCTTTTTCGCCCAGACGAGAAACACGCCCGAATGCCGTCGATTGAAGTCAGCCCAATCGGGAAAGTAGTCCCTGATGAGCGTGAATTCCGCGCGTCCATTGGCGTCCGTTTCAACCACTTTTCGCCAGCCTTCCTGAGAGACGAAAGTCACCCGTGCCCCAGCGACGGGCGCGCCATAGCTGCGAACGAGAAACGACGCCTTCTCGCCGGATCGGATCGTCGTCCACAGCTTTTCGTCCGGACCATGTTCGCGGATGAGTTCAAAGGGCGCTTTATCGTCCATTGTCGGCTTGAACAGCTTTGGATCATGGTCGCTGTGTCCGCCATGCGCCATCGCGCCTTTCAGCAGTTCGGCCTGCGCAATCTGCACATCGAGAAACCTGCCGTGGACGGCTTTTCGTGTCACCGCGGCGTTATAGAAACCGTAATTTTGGATTTCGATTTTCGCTCGGGAAGCGTCGCCCATGTTGACGAGAGGCGCGGAAGAGCGCGCGCCGTCATTGGCGAGAATCTGGACCGAAGAATCCGTAAGCGTCTCGTCTTTCGCACCGAGAGGTTCGGCTCCCATACGCAGCGCGAGCGTTTTGACCGTCGGACCGCGGCCGAAGCTCATGCCGCTCATCGCTGTCGCTTCATTGGCCTCGTTCATTCCGCCGCTGCGATCGCCTTTGGCGCTTCGCTCGCTACGCATGCCCGCATGTCCGCCGTGTTCGCCACCGCCGGAACGTGCGCCACTAAGATTTTCCGCCCTGGCGCCGTCATGTCTTCCAGACGCAGCCCGATCGCCGGGTTCCCTCCCAGCGCTTTCAACGAGCCAAATCGGTTCGGGCCAAGCCGGCTCCAAAACTCCTGTCGTGATCGTTGGGAGTGGCGCCGGACACGTCGGCATTGGCGCCGGAGGCGTAACGGTTTGGACTGGCGCCACGGCCGGCGTCGCTTTCGTGGGTTTTGCTTGTGCTGTAAAACCTACGGACGGGACGAGAGCTACAGCAACAACACCAATAATTCTTGAGAAGTTACCGTACATTCGCTGATCTCCGAGAATGAATGACCGGCTGCGTCAAGCCCACTTCTTTCGCCACCAGCGAATGAGGCCGGTGACGCTGAGGAAGATGGCGAGAGTGGCGAAGACGTCATTTATCCATTTCCATTCTGACCAGAAGATCGTGCCCATATGCACGCGCAGGAACCACGTGAACCAGGGCGTTCCGGGATCCGCCGGCATGACGATGTCTTGCTTGTCGAGCTCCTTGCCGTCTGCGTCCGTCACCCAAAGCTTGCCGGAGCTTTTCCAGTAGAGCTTGTCTTCGGACAGAGTGACGTCGGACGGCATGAACATGTTCTCCATGCCGCCCATGCCCATTCCGCCCATCTGACCGCGCGTGGCGAAACCCTGTTCGCTCCGCCCCTCTCGCGTCGCGGTCTCGCCGGAAGCGTCCTGCGCCGTCTTCTGTTCGCCCCCGCGCATGGCGCCATGATGCTTGCCAGCATGGCCGCCCATGCCCATCCCCATCTGCGGTCCGATCGTGACGTCGCGATTGATCTCGTCCGCGCCGCGAATGGCGGATGAGCCGCCCATGCCGTTCACCATCACCACACGATCGCCGAAACGGCGCATGCGCGCGGCGAGACGCACGGGTTCGCCCGTCGGATTGTCTTCGCGCGCCCAGCTCTGGCCGCCATCGACAGTCGTGAACATGCCGATGCGATTGCCGATCGTGTAGGCGCCGGGCATTCCGGGATAGGCGACGAGCGAGTCTATCCACCCGTCCCATGAACGCAGCGAGAAAGCGGGCGTCAGACAGGCCTCCGGGATCTTCACCGAGCGCATCCAGTTGAACAATTCGCGCCCGTGACCGAGGAAAACGCCGGTGATCGAGAGATAGAGGATCATCACGACGGAAGCGATGCCCAACGTGACGCTGTGCAGACGGAACAGCCAGACGATCGTCGCCTTCTTTGTCTCCTTGGAGGCGCCGCGCGCCTCCCCGGTCAGCTTGCTCTTCTTGGCCCGCGCCTTCCACCATTTCGGCAGGCCCCAATAGAGCAGGCCGGTGATGGAGAGGACGAACATGCCAATGCCGCCTATGTCATTGGCGACGAGCGATGTCGTCGGACCGGCGAGCGCGCGGCCGAAATGCAGATCGTGAATGAAGCGATTGAGCTGCGCGTCGAGCGGGCGCGAGGCCTTTTCCAACGGCGCGAAGTCGATCGCCTCGGCCTTCTCGGGCGTCTCCGCGCCGAAGCGATAGACCTTCGAGCGGTCGACAATGGCGAGCATCTCCGTCGACGTCGCGCCCGCCGCGACGCCGGTGACATAATCGCCTTCGAGAGCGGCGAGACGCGCGCTGGCGCCGCCGTCTGCGGAGACGTAAACGCCGTCATCCGTCCCGAGCCATAGACGATTCCAGCCCTTGGCGGGGTCCGGCTCGATGGCGAGCAATTGCGGATGATCACCCTTCTGGAACGCCGTCGACGTCCAGGTCGCGCCGCCATCGCGCGAGAACCAGACGCCGCGCGGGCCGCCGGCGACGCGATGCGCGCTGTCGGCGGGGTCCATCTGCAAATAGCGGATCGTGTTGCGGGCGGACTGCTCGTTCAGCGCCGTCGTCGTCAGCCAGCCCGGCGCCTTGCTCTGCATCTGCCAGCGCCAGCTGTCGTGATCGAGAAAGAACCCGGTCAAGCCGAGCACCGCCAGCCAGGCGGCGCCGGCCAGGCCCGTCCATTTGTGAATGACGAAAGACCAGCGATACAGCGCCGACCCGCCGGGCTGCACATTCTTTGTCGCTTTGTCGCGCCTTTTTGTCACAGGCGCCGAAGGCGGCGCGCTTTGCGCATCCTCCAATCCGCGCCTTCTGAGGATCGTGTCGAGAAACGCCATCGTCCTGGCCTCCAAACCGCATCTTGTCTTCGTTACGCGCGTCGCCGCGCCGCCATGGCAAGGGCGAGCTCGAAAGCGACGCCCGCGCCGAACGTGCCAAGCAGGGCGGCGTAGAGCCGCCATTGCGGCGTGTCGGGGCTGTTGTCGTTTTGCGCCTGCTTCTCGAGCTTCATGCCCGTGACCTGCTGTTGCGCAGGCGCCGCGGCTTCGGCCTGCGCGGCGGGTTGCGGCGGCGCCGGCATGGCGGCGGCGAGGCCGTAGCCCGCGACCTTCGCGGCGATGAATTCGGCCGCCTTCTCGTTGCTCATGTGAAGATCGTGCGATTTCGCAATCTCCTCGTGAGTTTCGACAAGCGTCCTCACCACCTCTTCCGGCGCGTCCCAATAGCCCTTGCGCACCGCTTCGAGCATGCGCTCGGAGAGCTGCGCCAAAGCCGCCGGATGGTTCTTCTGGAAGTAGTCCTTGAGGCCGAGATTGTATTTGTCCTTGATATAGACCTCGTAGAACTCCCGCCACTGATCGGCGCGCACGCTGGAGCGGTCCATCACGTTCCAACCCCAGAAGTTATTCAGGCTGTCGACCATTTTCGTCGCGCCGGAGTAGCGCTGCTTCATCAGCTCCTGAATGTAGCGGGGATGGAACATGCGCGAGCGCAGTTCCTGACTCACCGCCTCGGCGACCGTCTGGGTCTTGAAGTCGCGCGCGTTGGAGAGGTCGGAGAAGTAGAGAGACGGCGTCTTGCCGTCGAGATGACGCACGGCGAGGCCGATGCCGCCGAGATATTCGAAGAAGTGGTCGAGCGCGACGATGCCGATCGCATTGTTGGAGCGCGACAGCACGCCGGCCTTGGTTCCCCGCAGCGCCTCGGCGAAGAGATTGACGCCTTCGATCTTGGTGCTGTGAATGTCGGACTCGAGGCCGTAAGCGAAGCTCAGCCGGTCGAGATAGACTTCGGCGAGCGCATTCTCCTTGTCCCAGGCGCCCGAAGCGACCGTCGCCTGCGGCAGCTTGCTGCCATAGATGCCGCTCTCATTGCCAAAGAGCCGGATGCGAGCGAGACGCTTGGCGCGGTCTTCCGGTACGCCCTTGGCGAGCAACGCCTGCAACGTCTTCTCGACATTGAGCGCGACCGGGTTGTCCGGGTCGTCCTTGATCGCCGCGACCTTGTTCACCGCGCCCTGCAGGAGCTGCATCAGCTCCGGCAGATTGTCGCGATAGCCGCCCGTGATTTGCAGGACGGTGTCGATGCGCGGCCGATCCAGTTTTTCGCGCGGGATCACCGTCACGCCGGTGACGTCGCCGCGCTGATTCCATACCGGCTCGACGCCGAGCATATAAAGAATCTGCGCTTCGACGACGCCGAAATGATTGATCGTCTCCGGCTGCCAGAGCGAGAAGGCGACCTTGTCGGGATAGGCGCCCTTGTCCTTTTTGTAATTCTCCATCAGGTCGCGGGCGAGCTTTGTTCCCGCCTCCCACGCCGCCTTGGTCGGGATCTTGCGCGGATCGAAAGCGTAGAGATTGCGGCCCGTCGGGATCGACTGCGGATTGCGCAGCGGGTCATTGCCTGTCGATGTCGGGATCGCCCCGCCGCCAAGCGCCTTGACGAGATTCTGCAACTCCATCGGATGGGTGAAATTGTCATAATGCTTGCGCGCCTCCTCGAGGAAGGGCCGCGCCTTCTCAGGGAAGGCGTTCAGGTCTTCCTTATCGATGACGGCGCGGCGGAGCGCGATGAAGACCTCGTCCTTTTCAAGGTTCTGATAAGGTTGCGTCGTCAGCAGTCTCGGGTCCTTGCCGAAGGCTTTGACATAATCCGGCGGGAGCATCTGAATGATGGTGAGCAGGATCTTGTCGGGCTCGGCCATCACGCCGAAAGTCCGGAAACCCAGCGGCTGCGGCATGCCGGCCATGGAATGCAGGAATTTGTCGACGCCCTTGAGGAATTTCTCCTCATCGGCGGCGATCGCCGCGTCGTCCATGCCAATGTCTTTCATCACATTGGTCTTCTTGGCCTTCTCGATGATCTGCTGCGTCAGATTGGCTTTCATCAGCCCTGGCGTCGCCGCCTCGTGTTGGTTCATCAGCTCGTGCAGCTCGGTCAGTTCGCCATAAAGGCCCGAGGGCGCGAAGGGCGGTTCGTCATGCGAAATCGTCGTGGCGCGGCCGCGGCGGCGCGCGATGATCGCCTCGCCCGGATCGTGCACCGCGTAAGGATAGAAGACCGGCACATTGCCGATGGTCGTCTGCGTGTCGTCATGGACGGACGGCGCGCGCTCCTTGCCGACGGAGAATTCCTGCGTGCCATGCGTGCCGATATGCAGGATGGCGTCGACCTTCTCCTTGTGCACGAGGTCGTAATAGACCGCGCGATAGGCGTGGTGCAGCGGACGCTTCTTGTCGTGCAGAATGTCGGCTTCTTCCGAGCGCCGCGCGCCGCGCAGCGGCTGCGGCAGGATGAGAAGATTGCCAAGTTTCCAGCGCGGGACGACGAAGTCGAGGCGATTGCCATCCTTCAGCGTCAGATAAGTCTCTTCCGGCTTCTCCCAGCCTTCCGCGATCTGCTTTTGCGTCTCCGCCGGCAGCTTGGCGACGAACGCCTTATATTCCGAAACCGGCACGCGCTCCGCCATTCCGGCGTCGACGAGTTTGCGCAGCTCGGCGTCATCCTTGGTGCGGTAATAGGGCCGGATCAGCTTCTTGATGTTCTCGATCGCGGCGTTTTCGTCGATTTGAGGAATATCGTAGCCTTCAGCCCGCAGCGTCTTCACGATCTCGACGAGACTGGCTGGAATGTTCAGATAGGAGGCCGAAAAATTCTCCTCGCCCTCGGGCGAGTTCCACACGAGCGCCGCGAGCTTCTTCTCCTTGTTCGTCTTATGGCGCAGATTCGCCTGCGCGAGCGCGCGCTCGACCAGGGCTTCGGATTGTTCTGGAATCGCGACAAGCTGTTCGTCGCCACGTCGCTTCGCGGCGATCAACGTATTGTCGATGCGGCCCGCCATTTCTGGAAGCGTGTAATAGACGCCCATGCGATAGACGGGCATGCCCTCTTCGCTCTTGCGCCAGTCATCTTCATACCCCGTACCATAGGTCATCGCCTGGATGATCGGGCGCTGGAACTTCGCGATGAAGCCTTTCTGCTTGTCGACCGAACCGTAAATGCCCGTGAAAGCGATCATCATGTCCGGCAGAACCTTGTCGCCTTGCGCCAGCAAGGGCCAGACGTCGTCGCCGTCATTGGGATCCCAGAAAGGAAGCGCGAAGGCGCCTTTCTTCTCGATGCGATGAATGACGTCGTCGATATGAAGCGTCGCGTCGTTGGCGAGTTCGATGCGATGGAAGCCGACCGCGATCACCTTCTGGCCCGGCTTCGGCGCGCGCCATTTGAGATAGTCGTCCAGCGTCGCAAACGTGCGCTTGGGCGCATCCGGATGATAAATGGCCGCTTCCGGCAAGAGCGCCGGCTCGCCGCCCTTCTTGCCGGGCTTGCCGAAAATGTCGGTGCGGATGTAATCGGCGAGATAGCCCTCATTCTGCGCGCCGCCATTGCGCATATAGGCCATGATGCGTTCGCATTGCTCGGGCGAGAGTCCCCGCGTCAGGTCCGGGCGCTTCCACATGGCGCCGCCCCAGACGCGGCCGTCGAAATCGGCCAGCAAGGGCTCGATCTTGCCGAGCAGGATCGGGAAGGTCGACTCCATCACCCAGTCGAACATCACGAGATTGCGGCCCGCGAGCTTCTTGCGGATCGCGTCTTCGTCCAAGAGATCGACAAAGACATAGTCGAGTTCGACGCCGCGTTCGCGCGCGAGCTTCTCCATGAGCTTGCCCTTGGCGGGGCTCGAAGGATCGCGCGCGAAAATCACGACCGACGGCTTGCCGGCGACGGGCTTGGCGACAAAGGGACGGATCTCCTTCGGCGTCTCCCCGGCCGGGGCGCCGCCCTCGGCGCCCCGCGTCCAGGCCGGGCGTCCGCCGCCTTCGCCGCCGGCGCCTTCGGGGCGGCCCATGCCCATCGGGCGGCCGGCTCCTTCGGGACGACCCATCCCGTCCGGACGACCCATGCCCATTCCATCGGGACGGCCCATGCCGCCAGAGCGGCCCACGCCCTCGGGACGAGCCATGCCCTCGGGACGACCCATCCCTTCCGGACGGCCGGCGGCGCGGCCCTCCATCGACCTCTCCGACATGCCTGCCGGCATGCCGCGCGCTGCGCCGTCGGGCATTCCCGAGGGCCTGGCGCCGCCTTCAGCGGCTGGCGGAGTCGACGGCGCCTGTGCGCTGATCGGTTGGGACGATGTGAGGATCCCAAAAGCCATCGCCGCAAGAATGGTCAAAGAGAGTCGCTTGGGCATGATCGTCATCGCACGCGCTCCTACTTGCCTGTTTGTGCAGGCGCTTTGTCTGTTTCGGGGACATAGACGAAGGAGCCGTCCTTCATCCGGTAGGCGACGCCGGCGCGGGCGCCTTCGCCGCTGCCGATCGTGTCCGTCGCCTTGTATTTCTCGATTTTCTTGCCGTCCTTGATGACCATCTCCATGTTCGGCTCGCCGGGATTCTTCACCACGACGGCCTTTTCGGAGGCGAAGGGATTGAGCGGATTGGCGGCGATGACCATCATCAGCGCGCCGACCAGCACCAGAAACACGTCGACCAGATTGACGACCGAGAGGATCGGATCGAGCTCTTCGTCCTCGTTGAGGATGCGCAGGGTCATTCCGCCGCTCCCAGATCGAGGAGACGGCGGCGGACCGAGACAAGCTCCTCCGCATACCAGCGGCGCTTCACCGTCGCGATGATGAAGCAGAGCGAGGCCGCCGCCAGCGCCAGCACCACCGAGGAAAAGGCCGAGCGCAGCAGCTCGCCCATTTGCGAGACGTCGTTGCGGGTCAACGCGACCAGCGCGGGTCCCATTGGGATGAGGGTCGCCATCAGGCCGAGGAGCGGCGTCACGCGGGTCGCGATGCGAATGAGCTCCAGCCGCTTCATCGCGGCGACGTCAAGATCGTCGATCGTGAGGCTCTCATCGGCGGCGTGCAGGCGCGCGATCGGATAGGCGTCGCCCGCGCCGTTGAGATCCTTGAAGCTTTGCGTGCGGAACGCCTGCCGGCCGTTGAAGCGCATGAGGCCCTGCACGGCCATGCGTCCGGTCTCGAACAGCGCGTAGACGAAGAAGAGAAGAATGGCGACCTGGACGGGCGCCAGCAGCAGATCGGCGATATTGGCGAAGAAGGACATGATACGGCTCACATCCGCCGCTGGCACATCGGCGCAGCGAGCGTTCCACAGGTGATTGGCCGCACGCGGCAGCGCGGCTCGGGTGTCGGGAATAGAGGCGTTATGCGGCTAGTGGCCCCCGTCATTGCTTTTGACGGCGAGTTCTGAATCTCTGTCGCTGCACAGCAGCGATGGAGATGATTCGTGGCCGGGAAGGAGATCGCCGTCAAGAAGTATGTGGTTCGGTTGAGCGCGG
>VGDT01000057.1 GCA_016869595.1 Alphaproteobacteria bacterium | reverse complement strand
GTGCTCGTCGAAAAAAAGCGGCGTATCGGTATATTCCAGCGGGGCGGCGAACGCACCTCTCCCAGCGAATTAACTCATAGAGCACGGCTTCCATCCTGATAGTCCGAGGATGTAAAAAGGCGCACTCAGACCTTGCGGAGCGCTAAATCCGGATAGAGCCCCTCGCCCGACAGTGCGGTCGTAATCCCCGGCTGCACGTGGTCGATGGTGCTGTCTATGTGTGGCTGACGGAAAACATCACCGGCCAACTCAACATCGAGAATATCGACGGGATCCGATATTTCCCGACCGCCCATCGAAACAACCCCAGTTCCCCGGGCTTGCCCCGCCCGGTTTGTTTCGCGGCGCTTTTCGGCTCCGCGGCATAGATCCATCAGCATCTGGCGAGCTGATCCCAGAGGGACGACACACCCCTGGTTTTGACGACGCTTTCCACGTCACTGTTGAGTTCGCACAGCGCGTGCTGCTTTGCAGCATCGCTTCAAGCCTGACAACATCCCTCTTCACTTACATCAGACCGGGTAGTTTCCCGTTTGCGCCCGTCCCTACGTGACGACGAGCTCTCTGCCCGGCGCACTTCCGCGCAAATCGTTCAGCTCGACACGGATGTTAGCGTCGCTCGCGGCTCTCATGAAGTCTTCCAACGCTTCCATAATGTCGTGATCGATGAAAGTGGCGCGCGAGCCATCGATCATCAGACAGCTATTCTCTTCAATGTCCTCCAAGACGTTGCGCAGTTGCGCCTTGTTAAGGAAGGAAACGTCCTTATTTAAGCGCAGCAGATAATTCCTACCATGGCGGGTCAAGGTAAAGGCCGAATGGTAATTGGCGCGCAGCACGAAGAAGAGGCCCACAGCCATGCCGATCGCCATGCCGTCGAGGAGATCAGTCGCAAGGATGGCGCCGACCGTGATTGAGAAGGGCGCAAATTGATTGAAGCCCTTTGCGTATTGCTCCACGAAAAGTTTTGGCTTGGCGAGTCTGTAACCTGTCAGCAGCAGTACGGCCGCGAGGCATGCAAGCGGTATCATATTTAGCAGGCTCGAGAGGAACATCACGCTTACCATTAACAGGGCGCCGTGAACGATGCTCGACACCTTGGTGTGCGCGCCGGCATCGATACTGGCCGAGCTGCGCACGATCACAGCGGTAATCGGCAATCCGCCTATCATTCCGCTCAAGAAATTGCCGACGCCTTGCGCTTTCAGTTCCTGATTTGTCGGCGCAATGCGCTTAAGCGGATCAAGCTTATCCACCGCTTCAAGACTGAGCAGCGTCTCCAGACTCCCCACCAGCGCAAAGGTCGCGGCGGTCACATAGATGTTGAAATCCGTGAGTCGGCTGAAAGCCGGATAGCTTACCTGTCGCGCGAAATCTATCGGGCCGAAGATCGAGGGCAGATTTACGAGATGCTGAGCGGCGATGCTCAATGATGGGAAAAACCATTGCGTCGCGACATTGTAGCTGATTCCGAACAGAACGGCGACCAATGGGCCGGGGAGCAGTGAAAGAAACCGGTGCTTCCTGATTGCAGACGTTTCCCAGAGCAGCAGAATGGCTATCGAAGCTAGGCTCACGAACACAACGCCCCAAGAAAATGAGCCAAGCGCCTCCCAAACGGCCCACAGCGCGGTATGGCTATCCTCTTCAAGAAATGAAAGATCCGTATCCGCATCGGCGTCATAGCCAACAGCGTGCGGCAATTGCTTCATGATGAGGATCAGCCCGATCGCAGCGAGCATTCCCTTGATAACCGCCGATGGGAAAAATGCGCCGATCACGCCAGCTCGCAAAAACCCCATGGCAAGTTGCATCAGCCCGGACAAGGCAATGGCGAGAAGAGTGCCGTCGAAGCCGAATTTCTCAATTGCAGCTGCGACAATCACGGTCAGACCGGCGGCGGGACCGGAAACGCTCAATTGGGAGCCGCTGAGAATCGAGACCACAAGGCCGCCCATGATCCCGGCGATGATGCCCGAAAATGGCGGCGCGCCGGACGCAACAGCAATTCCTAAGCAAAGGGGAAGCGCGACGAGAAAGACGACCACGCCTGCTGAGATGTCGTGATCGAGATAGCTAAAGTAGTAATTGATACGTCTTCTTAGCACGCTCTAGGTCTCCGTTTGGGCCGTCTCTTTGGAGTTTCTGGCTATGCACCTCTTTTTTCAGCGGACTGCACCGCGCCCGTTACTACCATGTGGTCGCACGCAACCGTCAGCACTTCCTCGCATATTGCAAATGCCGACGCTGCTGAAATCTGCGGGAACTCGCTGGCGCAAGACAGCGTCACGACGAGATTTCGAAATGGCGCGGACCTTCCAATGCCGACCATTTTTCTTGGCTTCTTAATGCCGTATGTGACAGCAATTAAAGAAGGCTTGCGGGGCGCAAGAGGTCCGCGCTCGTGAGACTCGGCAGGACGACCAGTGTCGTATTTCCGTCACTGCAGACATCCTGACGCAGGTGACGATACCTTCCTGCCATCTCAGCTCAGGATCTACTAAAGTTGGCTGTGACATGATTCGCAGCTTTTCGATCTGGCGCTTCTGATCAGTGATCAGTTTTCTTGCCAAGCGACTCAGAAGCGCGTTACCCAGTTTGTAGCGACTCTTAACTACGCTAAGTTGGGTTACTCAATCTGTTGGCTAATAGGAAAATGGCGGCATTTCAAATTTTCTGTCGGGATCCACTTCAAAGACGTCTCGCAGCTATTTCCAAGGCGGGGTTGTGCAGCGATGAGCGGGCACAATCGCTTTCTGACCAGCCAAAGTGAAAGGGTTCTCCTCGTTACCGCGCTCAAGGCTCCAGCGTGCCGCGCCTGCCTTCTTCAGTCTCGACATGGACATAACGGGGCCCAAAAGACCGATAGCGACCGCTCGCGATCGTCACAAACTCGCATAGCGGCAGTTCCGCCGCGTCTTCCACAGGACGAGAGATATAGAGATCGGCGTGGTAGAGGCCTTCCCCCTCCGAGCCATGCGTGTCTTTTCCGAGCGCCGCAAGCGTCTGCAACGTATGTTCGAATTCGTCCCGGTTGCGGAAACGCCGCTGTATGAAGGTTGCTCCGTCCAAGTGCTCCGTAACGTAACCAAAGTCGCTCAACGCCTGTGCGACCCCGTCAAAGGGGAACATGCGCAGCACGAAGGAGATCACCCATGGTCGGCGCTTCGCCTGCGCGAGCAGCTTGCGGAAAGTCGTCTCTCCCAGGTAGCCGATGCAGCCGGTCGAAAGAATGACGTCCGCGCGAGAAACGATGCGCGCGGCGTCTGCGTTCAACTCGCTTTCCTCAAGATCGGCGACGACGCCATCCTGGAGCAGACCGACGCTCGTGGCGTAACGGATCGCGGGCTCGGAGACGTCAAGACCAATGAAGCTCGCCAGGCCGCGATCCGGCCACGCCGCAAAATAGTTGGCGTCAAGCCTCAGCAGATCGTCCGAGGATAATTCCACCAGTTCGCGCCGGGCGTATCGACGCCTCAACGTATCGAAGGTGAGTGGGAATCGATGCACTGCGGCGTTGATGCCGTAAGAACAACCGACGTCGAGAACGATGGGCTTGTTCCCGCCCGAAGCCTTCGCTGCGAGCACCTGCCGAATGACAGGCTCAGCGACGTCAGGGATCATGTAGTCTAAGCCGCCCAGAACAGAATAGTAGGATCTGGGGTCATCCATGATGTAGATTTCGTCGAAGTTCGCCTTGGCCATATTGATCTGGCCATAGTCGTCGATCACGATTCCACGCCTCCCTTGTCATCCATCCGGAGAGACAACTCTACCGTCCGCCTGTGTCTATTTTGAGGACCGGTCTCTCCAGCGCGGTCACTTCGATCGCCTCCTGAAGGCGCTTCCGAGTGCGAGCGCCTACTGCTCGGCTCAGCGCCGAATGATTTGCGCTGTCGGGCGGCGCAGTTCATCCGCCAGCGGGATATCCTGGCGCATATCGGCCGCCTGTCTGTCCGGCGCGATGACGTCCATCTGCCTAGCGGGGTCATCTGGCTCGCTTATCCGGACCTGTGCGTCAAACAAATACTGCAAGGCTAACGCGGCTTTCGGTCGAGGAGATTATGGAGCAGCCGCAATGCTTGCCAAAAAACCTCATCATGGAGAGCCGTGCAGCCGCGCCAACCGCATACTCATTGTATCCGCCGACGATCACAGCTTCAAGGCGCGTAACCTAATGCCTGATTGAGACGCGAGATCGCCACGCCGACATTCACCTCGGCGTTCGCCTCCATGCGCTGCGCCTCCAGCTGAATTTGACGGACGCGGTAGAGATCGAAGGCGCTAATTTCGCCAAGACGGAACGACTTGTGCGACAGTTCGAACTGATCGTTGGCGACGGAGAGACGGCTGTTCGCGAGTTTGGCGGCGCTCTGCGCCGCCGCCAGCGCCACGCGGGCCGCCTTTATTTCCGCCAGCACGACGCGTTTCGCGCGCTCATATTCGGCGGTGGCGCGATCCATGTCGGCGAGCGCCTCGGCGCGTCTGGGCTCGTTGCGACCAGCGGTCGGCAGCGGGATGCGCAAGCGGACCCCGACGGTCGTCGCATCGGTGCGTTGATTGGTGATCGGATCCATAGGATCGAGCGAACGGTCCGTCGCATATTGATCGTTATGCTCCTGCCGTCCGAAGATGCCGATCTCAGGATTATCGATCGGCGTGGCGTCGACAAGCTCCGCCTGCGCCCTGGCCCGCGCCAGCGCGGCGCGCGGCGCGCGCAGCGCAGGATGATCCTCGATGTCGATCGGCGGCCGCACGGACTCAAGCCGCCCATCCGGCTGGGCGCCGCCGGTCAAGCCCGCGTAATTGACCCGCGCGACCTTGAGCGCCCCCTCCGACTGCGCCAGTTCCGTTTCCGCGGCGAGCGTTTCGTTCTTTGCGAGCAGCGCATCGGTTTGGGCGGCGTCGCCAAGTTCGACGCGACGCGTCATGTCCGCGCCGATGTCGCGCGCCGTGGCGACGCGGTTGCGCGCGACCGAGACGTCGCGCGCCGCGCGCTGCGCACTCCACCACGCGTCGCGCAGAACCCCGGCGACTTCGAGCCGGCGAAGCGCCAGCCGCTCTTCAACCTCGAAAAGGCCGGTCGTGACGGTCCCTGCGTAAGCGTCACGCTGCCCTGGCAGCCACACGGGCATGCCGACCTCGAGTTCGGTTTCGTTGTAATTGCGCAAATTGCCTGCGGCCGAATTACGCTGATAGCCGGCGACAAAAGGCGAGCCAGGCGTGATTGAATTCGCTGTCGCGTAGCGCGCGGAGATGGCGCGAAACTGCGCCTCGAGCGACCGGCTCTGCGCATCAATAGCCACGGACATTTGAAGATGTTGCGCCAGCACATTGCCCCGCAGGATCATGCGGGCGGACGATCGTTTTCTGGGGGCAGCCTTGGCGCTTCCATTTTTGCTCTTGGTCCTTTTCTCGCCCTTCAGCGTAACCTCACCCCCTATCGACTCTTCCGCCGGCGTTACGCGAGATGTTTCCTCCGATTCCGCGGAAACCGCCGATAAGGCAAGCGCGAAGACCGTCGTCGTTATAAGGATCACGTGAAGGATCATGCGCGCGCATCGTTGCGCCGTAACGCCGGCGCTGGATTCCTCGCCGCGCGGGCGCTCAGCCTTTGACGAACAAGCAGGCTGAGATTCGTCGAACGATCGTAGAGAATAGGCAGCAGCACGAGCGTCAGCACCGTCGCGGAAATGAGCCCGCCGATGACGACGACCGCGAGGGGACGCTGGATCTCGGCGCCGGGCCCATGGGCGAACAGAAATGGAATAAGGCCAAAAGCGGCGATGCTCGCGGTGAGCATCACCGGCCGCATGCGCCGCCGCGCGCCCTCGACGACCGCTTCGCGAGTCGTGCGCGTTCCTTCTGCGACGAGCTTGTTGATGTAGGAGATTAGCACGACGCCGTTGAGCACTGCGATGCCGATGAGCGCAATGAATCCGACTGACGACGGCACTGACATGAATTCGCCAGATAGCCATAGGCCGAGAATGCCTCCGATGGCCGCGAAAGGCACATTGCAGAACACCAGCGTCGCCTGCAGCGCCGAATTGAACGTCAGATAAAGCAAGAGGAAGATCAACGCCAAGGCGATCGGCACGACGATCGCGAGGCGCGCCGAAGCGCGTTGCTGATTTTCGAACTGACCGCCCCATTGGTAGCGATATCCCGGCGGGGTTTTTACGTTCTTCCTGACGGCTTGCTTGGCTTCATCGACGAATCCGACGAGATCGCGCCCCGTCACATTGGCAAGGACGGTGGCGAAGCGACGGCCCTCTTCGCGAATGATCTGAATTGGCCCATCCTCGACCTTCACGTCGGCGAGTTGCGACAATTCGACGACCTTCCCTTCCGCAGAAACCATTGGCAATCGAGCGAAATCCACTGATGAGCGTCGCGAGGTTTCGGAACCGCGTATGACAAGCGGCGTGCGTATGGGCCCTTCGAGAACAATACCGACCGGCTGGCCGTCGACCCAGACGCGTAGCGCGTCTTGAATCTCCCCAGCGTTAAGGCCGAAGCGCCCGGCGGCGAGCCGGTCGACGCGCGCCGTCAAATAGCGCATGCCGTCGTTTTGCAGGCCGAATACGTCCCGCGCGCCTCTGATCTTGCGCAGCGTCGCGGTAACCTCACGAGTGAGACGATTGAGCTCATTAATGTCATCGCCGAAGATCTTAACGACCACGTCGCCACGCGCCCCGATGATCATCTCCTGTACGCGCATGTCGATCGGCTGCGAAAAGGCGTAGGAAATCCCGGGCATGCTGTCGAGCACGGCGCGGATCTCTCCCATCAGCCAATCGATGCCATCGCCGCGCCACTCGCTCTGGGGCGCAAGCGTGAGGAAATTATCCGTCTCGTTGAGGCCGACGGGATCGATGCCAAGTTCATCGGCTCCGCCGCGCGCCATCATCCCTATGACCTCCGGCACGCGCTCCATAATGGCGCGCTGAATGCGCATATCCGTGTCAGCAGCCATATTGACGCTGATGGTCGGATGTTTGCGCACGGTGATGACTGGCGTGCCTTCATTCATCACCGGCATGAAGGTCTGGCCGATCCGGCCGTAGGCGACGAACGCGACGACAAGGCCAATGATGGCGATGGCGGCGACCGCCAAGGGTTTGTCGAGCGCGCGTTTCAGCAAAGGCTCGTAGCCTCCAGCTAACTTGCGCACCAGCCATGGCTCGTCAGAATGCCCCGGTTTCAACAAGGTGGCGCTCAGCGCCGGCACGACGGTCAGTGACAAGATAAGCGCCGAGCCAAGCGCGAAGGCGATGGTCAGCGCGACGGGCGCAAATAGTCGCCCCTCAAGACCTTCGAGAGAGAGCAACGGCAAGAATACGGTAACGATGATGATGACGCCCGACGTCAGCGGGACGGCGACCTCGCGGGTCGCCTCCAAGGTCATGAAGATGCGATCGGAAAGACTGACGTCATGCGCGTTCGCCATCCGATGTTCGACGTTCTCGACGACAACGACGGCGCAATCGACCAAGAGCCCGATGGCGATCGCGAGACCGCCGAGCGACATGATGTTGGCCGAAAGACCCCACCAGCGCATGATGCCGAATGTGGATAGCGCGGCGAGCGGCAGAATGACCGAAACGACCAGCGCCGCGCGCAGATTGCCGAGGAACAGCGCAAGCAGGATGACGACGAGGACGATCGCCTCGATCAGCACCTTCTGCACGGTCCAGACGGCTTTACCGATCAGCTCGCTGCGATCGTAAAAAATCTCGATCTTTGCGCCATTGGGCAAATTCGGCTCAAGTTCGGCGAGGCGCTCTTTTACGCCATTCACGACCATGCGCGCGTCAGCCCCGCGCAGGCCGAGCACCAGCCCCCACACTGCCTCGCCCTCTCCGTTGCGTGTCACGACCCCGTTGCGCGGCAAGGCGCCGTTGCGCACTTCAGCCACGTCGCTGACGCGCACAATGCCGGTGTCGCGCGCGGCGATGACGACGGAGCGTATTTCCTCCAGGGACTTCAGACGCCCCTCGGCGCGCACCAGCAGAGCTTCCTCGCCGTCGCGCACGCGGCCAGCGCCGTCGTTCCTGTTGTTGTTGGAGAGCGCGGATGAAAGCATCTCCACCGTAACGCCGCGCGACGCCATGGCGGCCGGCGATGGCGCGACCTCGAAGGTGCGCACGAAGCCGCCCATTACATTGAGATCGGCGACTCCAGGAAGGCCGCGGATGGCCGGCCGGATCGTCCAGTCGAGGAGCGAACGTTGCTCCGTTGGCGTGAGATCGCCGCCGACGATGGTGAACATCAGCATCTCGCCGAGCGGCGTGACGATCGGTGCGAGACCACCGGAAACGCCTTCCGGCAATTGATTCTGAACCTGGGAGAGTCGCTCGTTAACCTGAGCTCTCGCCCAATAGATGTCTGTCCCTTCCGAGAATTCGAATGTGAGCAGCGCGACGGAATAACGCGTGGTCGAGCGCATCCGGACGAGGTTGGGAATGCCCTTCGCCGCGAGCTCGATTGGCACAGTGACGCGCGCCTCCAACTCCTCTGGCGTCAGCCCCGGCGCGCGCATGGCGACGAGCACCTGCACCGGTGCGACGTCGGGAAAGGCGTCGATTGGCAGCTTGAAATAGCTGACGGCTCCCCAGGCGGCGAGGCCGAGCGCGCCAAGAAAGACGAGCAGCCGCTGCTGGAGCGCGACGCGGATCGGTCTTTCAAGCATTGCTTTTCGTCACCTTTCAGCCTCGGCCAGTTCCGCCAGCAAGGTCAGCAGGCCGCGCGTCGCCACGCGGTCGCTTTTCTTCAGCGCGCCCTGCACCGACGCGTGTTGCGGCGTCTCGGAAAGTAGCGTCACTGGCGTCGCGACAAAGCCCTCAGGCGTTCTCACGAACACCCAATTGTGGTTCTTGAAGTTGACGAGGGCGTCTGCGGAGACGCGCCACTGCGCCAAACCCCCGCCCGACATGCGGATGATCGCCTGCACCGCCTGGCCGGGGCGTAGGGCGCTGCGTCCGGGACGAAACTCGGCCACCGCCGTCACCGACTGCGTCGCGGCGTCGACGGTGCGGCCGATGCGAATGAGCCTGCCGTCGACTCCCGCCGAAGGCAGATGCACCCGGTCGACATTGTCGAGGCCCGCTACACGCCCCAGTGGGATTTGAAGATTGACCCAAATCGGATCGAGCTGTGCGATGGTGACGAGCGGCGCCGACGCCTGCACGCGCTCGCCGGTCGTGCCGTGGCGCTGCAGAATGGTTCCGGCGATCGGCGCGCGCACGACAAGAGAGCTTGCGAGTTTGCGCTCGCTCTGCAAGAACAAGATGTCTTCCTCTGTCATGCCGGCCAGCGAAAGAATTTGCCGTCGCTCTTCAAGCGCCGACCGCGCCTGCGTCGCCTCGGCGCGCGTGACGATCAACCGCCTCTCGGCGATGATGTGCTCCTTGAACAATTGCTCGTCGCGCCGCAGCTTCTCGGTCGCGAGGTTGGCGTCCGAGAGCGCATACAGGAAAGCGCGCTGCGCCTCGACCAATTCCGACGATCTCAGCGTGGCGATCGCCGCGCCTTCCTTCACCTCCTCATCGGGCGCAACGAGCAGTGTCTCGACGAGGCCCGCGGCGGGGGCGGCGACGATACGCAGCTGCTGCGGCGGCACCGTGACGACGCCCGGAACGACCAATTCGCCCATGCCAGCCTCATGCTCGACGACTTGGGTCTCCACTCCGGCGACGCGCATCTGCTCCTCGGTCAACTTGACGAGGATGGGCTTCAAACTCGACACCTCAATCGGCGCGCTCCACGCGAGGGCGTCGAGAGCCATAAGGCCTAGGATTGGAGCAAATGCGCGCCGCATGTGAGTGCTTTTGAACCTCGGGTTAGGGTTCGGCCAATGGCCGGGCCGGCGGGGGGTCGAAAGGCGACGCGAATGCGCTAATCGGAGCGCTAGGCGGGCGGCGACTGCTGGCGCTGCGCGGTCTCGGCCACAATGATTTAGCGTGAAACAGCCGGCAACCTCAACGCATTTCCGTCCCACGCCGCACTTGTGCATAGAAATCGGGACGGTTGCCCACGGAAATTGGGAGATAAGCCCAAGCTTTGAGGCCGCTCCCCATTCTGGCCCGGAGCCCGATCGCAAGTCGATCATCCTAGTCTTCAGGTAAATTCTTGCGCCATCAATCGACCGGCCTCAGCGGCCGCGGCCGACAATCTCACTTACGGATCTTGACGAAGCAGCACTTTTGGGCAGTCGATCAGCAAGCGTTCAGAGTTCACAATCTGCGCCGCCGCTTGACGACCGACTTACCAGAAGCCGTGATGCCATTCGCGGCGCAATGTTGAATATTTACCACGCCCCGACAAGAACCAGACACGGGACGCGCAATGATCAATAAGCCATCCTCCGCTGAGGGCTCAGCGTTGGAAACTTACACGCTTGGACTCGGATCCCAACCTGATTCTCGTACCCCACATGGCCGATCAAGCGGGCGCCACAGACTTAGCGGAAGGATCGTTAGGTTTTTTGTTCTGACCAGGAATTCCCAAATGGCGCTCCCTTCGATTTTCCCCGCTTTCGGCAAATTCGTTTGGCCTGTCCGACTGACATTTACAGGGCTCTTGTGCATATGGCTTAACACGACCGCCTTTACCGAGATCGATCGCTTCGCGAGATGTCGCGAGGCCGACCCTAACTTGAGGATCGCTGGCTGCACTGACATCATCGTGCGCGGCAATAGAGAAACCAAGCGCAATCTGGGCGCGGCCTATCTCAATCGGGCCGCTGCCCATCGGGACAAGGGCGATTTGGATCGCGCGCTGACCGACCTTAACGGCGCGCTGCAACTCGATCCGAACTCGGTTTCCGCTCTTATCGAACGCGCATTGATCTATCATGCAAAGGGCGATTTCGATCGCGCAATCTCGGACTTCGATAGTGTGCTGCGCCGCCGTAAGAATCTGGCGACGGCTTATGGCGGCCGCGCTAATGCCCATCTCGGCAAGGGCGATCTCGATAAAGCGCTTATCGACATAAACAAGGCCATAAGGCTTGATCCAAAATCAGCCTTGTTCCGCGTAAATCGCGGCGCGATCCACCGGACCAAAGGGGATCTTGATCAGGCCATCGCCAATTATGACGAGGCAATCGAGCTTGATGCCAAGCTAGGGAGCGCTCGTAATGAGCGCGGCCTCGCCTTTTCCACCAGAGGCGATTTCGACAAAGCGCTTGACGATTTCACCAAGGCCATCGAGCTCGAACCCAATATTGCGGACGGATATTTCAACCGAGCCCAGGTCCATCGCGGCAAGCAGGATCTTAATCACGCGAAGCAAGACCTCGAAACAGCGTTGAAGCTCAACCCGCGTCTCGATGATGCGAAAAAAATGCTCGACCAAGTGAACAGGCTGATCGCCGAACGCGTCCCGCCTCCAGCCGCTGCGCCCCCGGCGGCCGCGCCTGCGGCAATTGGCGTCTTGATCGTGGTTGTCATTGGGTTCGCTCTGATCTCCTTCGCCGTCTGGTTCTTATGGCTCATGCGCAGGAAACGCATACGTACAACCGAGACCGTCGGCAATCAGCAAGCGATGAATGGCGGCGCCCCATCTTGGCACGCTATGACAATTGAGCAGGTCTTCGGCGAGTTGGACAGCGCTCCGAGCGGGCTGTCGGAGGCGCAAGCGCAGGCACGGTTTCGTGAGCACGGCCCTAACCAAATGGAGCGAGGTCCGCCCCGGAGCTGGCTTAAGATCTTGCGGCGTCAGTTCGCCGATCCGCTCGTATATGTCTTGCTCGTGGCGGCGCTGCTCGCGGCGCTGATGGGCAAGATAACCGATGGGTCTGTGGTCCTGGCGGTCGTCGTCCTGAACACGTTGGTCGGCTTCGTGCAGGAAATGCGCGCAGGCAAGGCTATTGAAGCGCTCAGTCGGATGGTTCCACAGAACGCAACCGTTCTGCGCGACGGCGAGCAGATCGCCATGCCTACGAAAGAACTCGTGCCCGGCGACATTCTTATCCTGCAACCAGGCGACCAGGTCTCCGCCGACGTACGTCTTTTCGAGGTCAAGGGGCTCCTTGTGGAGGAAGCGGCGCTCACCGGCGAGTCGGCGCCCATCGCCAAGCACGCGGCGCCGGTCCAGCGCGACACGATGCTCGGCGATCGGCTCTCGATGGCGTTCAGCGGCACATTGGTTGTCTCCGGCGCCGGGAAGGGCGTGATCACTGCCACCGGAGTGCGGAGCGAGCTCGGACGGATTTCTCGTCTGCTGAGCGAGACCGCGGAATTGGAGACACCCCTCACGCGCCGACTCGCTAAACTTGCCCGAGTCATCACGCTAGGAATTCTGGTTGTCGCGGCATTGATCTTCGTCGTGGGCGTAATGCGTGAGTATCCGCTGCTCGATAGCGCATTCGCGGCGATCACGCTCGCGGTCGCCGCGATCCCCGAGGGCCTTCCCGCCGTTGTCACCATCGCCTCGGCGATCGGCGTGCGCCGCATGGCGCGCCGCCACGTGATCATTCGGCATCTTCCCGCGGTAGAGACGCTCGGCAGTACGACAGTCATCTGTACCGACAAGACCGGGACGCTGACGCGAAACGAGATGACGATCGAAGCATTGTGGACGTCGGCTGGCCCGCTCGAGGTGACGGGAACCGGCTACGCGCCGGAGGGCGAACTGCGCGGCGGCGGCAGAAGCGTCGATCCGGCGCCCGATGGCGTCACGCAGTTACTTACCGCCTCCGTGCTCTGCAACGACGCGTCTCTGAGCCTGGACGAAGACCACTGGACGATCGTGGGCGATCCCACCGAGGGTGCGCTGGTCGTCGCCGCGCGCAAGGCGAAGCTAAACGAAATCGCGCTCCGAGAGGCATTCCCACGCAGGGATGCGATCCCTTTTGATTCCCAGCAGCAATTCATGGCGACGCTGCACGTCGCCGGGGACAACCGCGCCCTCGTCTGTTTGAAGGGCGCGCCCGAGGTTGTGGCGAGGCAATGCCAGACCTTCGAGGACAATCGGCCACTGGCGCTCGAAGCCGTTCATAAGGCGGCGCACTCCATGGCGGCGCGAGGGATGCGCGTCCTCGGCGTAGCCGCGGCCATGCCGAACGGGCCGATCACCAGCCTCGAGGGTTCCGGCTGGCGGCACGACTTGCGTTTCCTTGGGCTCGTCGGCATGGC
>VGDT01000056.1 GCA_016869595.1 Alphaproteobacteria bacterium | reverse complement strand
CGCTGGCGGCGCCTCGTGCGAGACTATGAAAAGCGCATCGACGTCTCAAAAGCCATGATCCACGTCGCAATGGGCGGCCTCATCTTGCGAAGGATCGCTCATTGAACGACATTCTCAAACGGACTCTGAGAACCCTCGATTTGAACGGTGACTTTTGGGTTTCGAATATAGCCGTCTCGCAGCCGCGCGGCGATGACGCGCTCAACGGCGGCGGCGCTAAGTCCTTGCACCTTGACGAAACCGATGAGGGGAAAGGCGATGCGTCCGGCGCGATCAACGAAATAGTTCTTGGAAAGCTCCCTTTGGCCAAGGACAGTGACGCGCAGCCGGTCGCCGGCGGCCAGCGTATAGAGTCTCTGCGCCGTCTCAAGTTCGATTTCGGGTCGACAGTCAGTCGTTGGAGATGCGCAGCCTGAAAGCAACGCGCTGATCAGCGCGTCGATGGCGACAATCCTCCACCTGACCATCTCGACCCGACTGCTTTCTTAAACTTCGATCAATCGTCGCCGCGCGACCGGTTCTTTTTAGTACTGTATGGTTAACAAACGTTCACCTATGCGCGGGTACGGGTTAACTTCGCTTAAACCATGAATTTGCGATGGTCTTTGCTGAACTTGGAGCGAGTAATGCCGTCCGGCGATGCAGCGAATGGCGAGGGCGCGGATCGCCCGGGAATCGATCGCATCAGGAGATGCTGGCGGGTTATCGGACCCACGCTCCTGGCCTTCATCGGCGCCCTGCTTTTCGTCGAAATCCTTGCGCCGGGCTATTTCGTCGACGCGCCGCCCTCTGCTGAAGAATCAGGGACGCCTGCTATCCGCGCTGACGAAGGACTCGTCGCCAGTTTAAAAGCGCGAGTCGCCGAGGCGGAGGCGCGAGTCAAAGAGCATCGCGCGCGGCCGAACGCCGCCGCTATTTCCACGCGGCAACTTGGCGAACTCAGCAACCAGTTATCTTCTGCGCGCACCGCGCAGGCGGATGCGCATGGAAAGGCGAGCCTGCTGAAAAACGTGTTGCGTCAGGGACGAGCCGACGAAATTCCGGATATCGCGAAGAGTGAGACGATGCGGCGCATCGAAGGACGACGCATCGCGCTTCAAGCGCAGCTTAGGCGAGAGTCGCGCACGTTCCTGTGGAAGCATCCGCGCATCAAGAAGTTGAAAGCGCAGCTTGCCGATCTTGGTGCGGAATGGCGTTTAGCCGCTGAGCGCGAGGCGCGCGTCTATGAGAACGAGGCGCGCCTGGCCGGCGCGCGAGTCAATGACCTGCAGCGTGCGCTTGAAGAGAAAAGCCGCGTCGCTGGCGACGCAAGCGCGCAAGAAGCGCAACTGCGCGAGCTCGAACGCGCGGCGAGACTGGTGAAGGAGCAGTTGGAGACTGAGACAGCAAAAGATCAGGAGGCGTTTGCGCGCGAACGTCAGGCGCCCTCCGCTGCCGGCATCGTTCAGCGCGCCATAGCGCCGCTATTTCCCGCATTGCCACGAGAGACAGTGATTGTCGGTCTTGCGATTCTTGCGGCCTTCATTCTCGCAATCGGAGCGATCGTTTCCAGCGAACGCCTCGGTGGCGCTTCCAAAAACATCACTCCCGCGCAGACGCGGGAATTGAAGTTTGAAGCGACTTCGCAGGAAGACGTCAACGATGCAAAAGCGTCAGCTCGGTCGCCCGACAGCGCCGAGGAGGCGACTCGCCTGACCCGCGTCGCGTGCGTGAAAGTGTTGGTCGCCCCATGCGACGCAAATCAGAAATCGCAGGATGCGGCGATCGCGCTCGGCCGAAATCTCGCGCGTCGTGGCCGCGCGTTGCTGATCGCAGCCGATCGCGCTTTGATGCGCATTGACGCCTTGGCGTCCCCCGACGGCGCATCCAAAGGCCTCGCCGACCTTCTAATTGGAGAGATCTCCTATTCCGACGCGATTTACCGCGATGCTGGATCTCACTTGCATGTCGTTCCAGGAGGCGTTGGCGATAGCGAAGAAAGCGGAGACGTAAGCGAAAGCCAAGACGAACTCGAATCGGCGATCAACGCTCTCGCTCACGCTTATGATTTTCTCGTCGTCGCCGGATCGCCGGAGACCGCGCGTCGCTTGGCGCCGCTCATTGATCTCGCCTTCGTCATCGGCGGCGCCGAAGCAGAGAGCTTGCGCGCCGAACTCGCCGGCGCGGGGGCTGACGCCTTTTTACTGGAAGAGGGCGTCAACGCCGACGACCTAATCGCGGCGGAATAATCCGCCAATCAGGTAAGCTATGCATCCCCGACGCGATTCTCGTTCCGATAAGACGCTCTCTCGCAAAGGAAGCCGTGCTCTCCTATATTGCCGCAAGAGAATTTTGGGAGCGAAGAATGAGCGCAATGGGCCTGGTGATTTGTCTGGCGATCGCCGCCTCGGCCGGTTTGGGCGTTTATCTGCGGCTCCGACAGATGACGATGGTTAAAGCCAACCGCGATCAGGTGCCGCCGGATTTCGCGCGCGAAGTGACGCTTAACGATCATCGTCGCGCCGCCGAATATACGATGGCGAAAACTGAGTTCTCGATCGTCGAAACGGTTTTCGACGCCGCGATTTCAATTTTGTGGCTGGCGTTGGGACTTGCGCCGCTCTATGCGGCGATCGCCGCCTTTGTTGAACCGGGGCTCGTGCGCAGCGTTCTTTTTGTTCTCGTCTTCGGCGCGATCGCCAGTTTGATCGACATGCCCTTTGCCGCCGCGCGCGCCTTTTGGCTTGAGGAGCGGTTTGGATTCAATCGCCTGACGCCGGCAAAATTTCTCCTCGATCAGGTGAAGTCCGGCGCCTTGGAGCTTGCTATCTCAACGCCTTTGCTCTTCGGCATGTTCTGGCTGTTGCGCGCGGCGCCTGACACATGGTGGCTTTTCGCCTATGTCGCCTTCATCGCGATCGCCATCGCCATGACGGTGATCTATCCGACTGTCATCGCGCCGCTCTTTAATAAATTTACGCCGCTCGAAGAGGGCGACATGAAGCGGCGCATGGAGGCGCTGCTCGCCAGATGCGGCTTCGAGTCGAAAGGCCTCTATGTGATGGACGCGTCGACGCGTTCGACGCATGGCAATGCTTATTTCAGCGGATTCGGCAAAGCCAAGCGCATCGTCTTCTTCGATACGCTGCTCGCGAAACATTCGCCGGACGAGATCGAGTCGATTCTCGCGCATGAGCTCGGCCATTTCAAATTCGGCCATGTTCGGCAAATGCTGTTACAGGGGGCCGCGATCGCTTTTGTCGGCTTCGCCGTGCTGTGGTGGGCTTTCGGCTCTGACATCTTCGCCGGCTGGTTCGGTCTGCCGAACGATCCGGGCGTCGTTCTTATAGCGCTGCTGCTTGCGCGCGACCCGATCTCGCATGTCCTATCGCCCTTGCTCGCCTGGCGCTCGCGTCGCGCTGAATTCGAGGCAGACGCCTTCGCGCGCGATCTTGTCGGAAAGGAGCCGATGATTTCGGCGCTGACGCGGCTCACGCGCGATAATCTCGCGACGCTAACGCCCGATCCGCTTTACGCGACCTTCTATTTCTCGCATCCGCCAGTGCCTGTGCGGGTCGCGCAACTGCGGGCTGGCGCGTAGCTCGAACGCCTATAGACGCGCTGGTTAGCGCGTCCGCGTTCTCGCGCCATCGTCAGGATTTCTTTCCGGTGACCCAGGTCGCGACAATCGACAGGTCAGTCGGATTCAACGCGACGATATCGGCGCGGTAGCCTGGCGCGAGTCGGCCAAGAAAATGACCAACGCCGAGGAAGTCGGCGGGCTCTGTAGAGGCAAGACGTAATGCGCGTTCTAACGGCAGCCCCAAAAGGCGAACGCAGTTTTCAACCGCAGTCGCCATGTCGAGCGACGATCCTGCGAGGACGCCGTCCGGCGTGACGCAACGGCCATTGCGAACCGTGATCTCTTTGCCCTGGAGCATGAATTCTTGCTTCGATCCGCCAACAGGCGGCATAGCGTCGGTGACAAGCATCGGATGGCCGGCGCCGCGGATTGCAAGGCCCAGAGCCGCCGGGGCGACATGTTCGCCATCGACGATGATTCCATAATAGGCGTTGTGCGATTCAAGCGCCGCCGCAATCGGCCCAGGGTCGCGGGACGAAACCGGCCGCATGGCGTTGAACAAATGCGTGAAGCCGGTCAGCCCCTCCGCCATTGCGGCGCGGGTCTGCTCATAAGTCGCCATCGAATGGCCGAGCGAAACCTTGGCGCCCGCTGCAACCAGTTTTGCAATGAAGCCCGCGGGCGCGACTTCCGGCGCCAAGGTGACGAGCAACACGCCTTTCTTGAAAGAAGCTAGCATTTGAAGGTGATGAGCTTCGGGACGCCGAATGAGGTCGCGGCGATGGACTCCGGGCTTATCAGGCGACAAAAAGGGGCCTTCGAGATGGATGCCGAGAATGCCGGGCGCCTCTGGAAGCATCGTCTCGACGGCGTTCAGCGCCGCAGCCATGATCTCATCGGCGTCGGTGATGAGCGTTGGCAAAAGCGCCGTTGTGCCGAACCTTCGATGGGCGGCGACAATTTTCGCGAGGCAGTCGGGCGTCGGATCAGCATTGAATAACGCGTCGCCTCCGCCATTGACTTGTACGTCGATAAAACCCGGCGCAAGCCAAGCGCCCTTGGGGGCTTCGAAAACGTGGATCGGTGTAGACAATTCGTCGCGCGGCGTGACCGCTGCGATTTGCGACTCATTGATCAGGATGGCGCTGTCTCGATGAACTGTCGCGCCATCGAAAACGAAATCCGCGGCGATGGCGTGTAATCTAGATTCGCTCATCGCGTGCGCGTGATTTTTTTCAAGTGACGTGGCTCGTCTACGTTGACGCCACGCGCCGCGGCGAGTCGGACGACCATCGCGTAGAAGCTTTGGATCTGACAGATCGCATCGGTTTCAGGCTGATCGGCGGCGAGCGTCTCGAGTTGACCATGCGGCGCAACGTTCGGACCCGTGGCGAACAAAGCCGCTCCCTTCGCTATCAGATCATGAGCCAACTGGTTCGTTCCCGTGGCTGCGGCGTCGGTGGGCGTGAATATCAAGATCGGATAATCCGAAGAGACCAGGGCGATCGGTCCATGCTGAAATTCCGCTGCAGAAAACGCTTCGGCATGGAGACGCGAAGTCTCCTTCAATTTCAGCGCCGCCTCCCTCGCAATGGCGAGCGTGGGGCCTCGCCCAATCGTGATCAGACTCTCAGCGCGGTCGAGAGCGCTAATCAAATTGCTCCAATCGAGTTCGCAGGAGGCGGCGAGCCGGTCTGGCAGACGCCTTAAAGCGCTGGCAAGCGGCTCATATTCCGCCCACAGCGCCGTAAGGCGCGCCAAAACCGCGAGGGATGCAACGAAAGTTTTGGTGGCCGGAATACTGAGCTCAGGCCCGGCCTCCATCGGCAGGACGAACTCACAGCTCTGCGCAAGCTCGCTCCCCGCGTCATTTGTGATGCAGGCGGTGACGGCGCCGGATCCCCGCGCCGCGACGGCTTGCTCGATAAGGTCTCCGCTTTTCCCGGACTGCGAAATGGCCAAGAAGAACTGGCCGTCCAGATTGAGACGCCGATGGTAGATTGTCGTAATGCTCGGGGCCATCGGGGCGACGACAATACCAAGGTATCGCTCGATCAAATGTTTGCCGAAGGTCGCGGCATGCGCGGAACTGCCACGCGCGCAGGTGACGACAATTTGCGGCGGTTTATGCCGTAGCCGCGCGACAAGCGCGGAGAGGACGTCCGTTAGAGGCTGCTGTTCCTGCCGCCTCACGACCTCTGGAGCGGCTCGCAGCTCGGCGGTCATTTGGAAGTTGTCGATGCTCATTACATTGCATTGTTAGCGCTGGCCATTTTTCAATAATCGCATAAGATTCCGAGCGAAGCGAACGTGAAAGAGCGAGTTCGAAGAAGCTTGTTTGGAGAACGCCAGGATGCGCCTGGGCCAAGCTTTTAGTTCCGCCCTTCGGTCACTCTCTTGAATCTGCTTCATAGGTGGGCATATCCCAAAAACCTCGCGATCGCGGTGAATGACGCCGATGGAAACCGAACGCCCGAGCCCTCGTTATTCCAACATCGACCTCTGGGAGCCGGCGGAGATCTTGGAAGCGATGATTGAAGGGCAGTTCGCCGCCGTCGCGGCCGTGCGGGCGGCCCATCCCGCCATTGAAAGCGCAGGCCTTGCGATAGAGCGGCGGCTAAAGCGCGGCGGGAGGCTTGTTTACATGGGCGCCGGAACGTCCGGCCGCCTGGCCGTCCAGGACGGCGCGGAACTCATGCCGACATTCGGTTGGCCAGAGGAGCGACTTTTGCTGCTCATGGCCGGCGGGAAAAACGCGCTTCTTCAAGCCGTCGAGGGCGCCGAGGATCAGGAGGCGCAGGCCGTGGAGCTTGCGCGGCGCAATGCTATCGGTCCGGCGGATGTCGCGATTGCGGTCGCGGCGAGCGGCACCACGCCGTTCACCGTGGCATGTCTGCGTGCGGCAAAGGAAGCGGGCGCTCTTGCAATCGGCGTCGCCAACAATCGAGACACGCCGCTCCTTAAGGAAGCCGATCACGCGATATTTCTTGATACGGGCCCCGAAGCGATCGCGGGTTCAACGCGCATGAAAGCGGGAACGGCCCAGCGCATCACCCTTCTTCTGTTATCCTCGCTTGTCATGATCTCGCTCGGACGCGTGTATGACGGCTTGATGGTGGATGTGCAGGCCTCAAACAAGAAGTTGGTCCGCAGAAGCGAAAGAATATTGTCGCGCCTGAGCGGCCGATGTCAGGAAGATGTGCAAGAGGCGCTGTGCAGAGCAGGGGGAAGCGTTAAACTCGCCTTTCTTCTTCTCCAGGGATATGGCTGCGACGAGGCGCAGGCCGCGCTCGATCGCGCAGACGGGCACTTACGCCGAGCAATGAGCCTGATCGGCGAATTTCATGAAGACGCTCTTGAAGGAACGCAGCCTTCAATTTCCGCCGCCTCCAGCGAGCGGGCGACTCACGAGTAAGCGCTGCGCCAATCACGCCTTCGGTGACCGCTTTCGCGCATTCAAATCAACGCGCTACAGCTGGACAGCAAGATCAGCCGCATTACCTAACGACTTTGATCGCAGCGGCGAGCCCTCGCGGAAGTTCCGGCGGCGCAAAGCCGCCGCGTTGCTGGGAGGTAAAATTGTCCAGCAGTTCCATCCCAAAGGTCCCCACCCCTAGTGAGCACGAGAAACTGGGACGCGAACAACTACTCGCCCTCCTGCGCGATGTAACCGAGCAGCGTGACAATCTACTTTCCCAATACGAAGCCATGGCGTTTCAAGTCGACGAGTCGGTCCGAGAAATCGCCGCCGATGTGCTGGACGCGCAGGAAAACGCCAGGAAGGCGGAGGCGTGCGAGCATCGCGCGGAGCAGGAGGCCACGCATATCACTGAGCTTTCGCGCCAGCTCGACGAAGAGCGCCGCAAGAGGGCGGAGATCTCCGCCGAATTTGCCCGTTTTCGTGATGCCGTGGAGCGTGCGCCGGTTGAAGACCCGTGGAGCGTCTTGTGGCGCGCAGTCTCGCAGATCGTCAGCGATTGGGTCGCTTGGGCGCGAGCAAAAATCCCGCCAGATAGTCGGTTCTTGCCGTGGTTCGACCAAGCGGTCGAATTAGCAATAGCAGCAGGGCGCCTCGCGTGGAGATTGAGTAAGGCCGTCTTCGAATGGGCAAAACCGCGCGTCATTGATTTATGGAAATGGCTCAAAGGCGAAGTCGCGCGTCGCATCAACAAGGAATAGCGCAACTGCAAAGGAGCGCTTGGCTATTTTCTCGTTATCGATTGAGTTTGCGCTGGCGCGCCGTAGTCGATGAAGATGGGCCAATATTGCTTCAACGTGGCGCCATGACAGTGCGCGTTCAGGGTCAGCCTGGATTTATGCAACGCGCCGGAAGGCGCTGAACTGAAATTTCTGCACAGCATGCCAGGGCGTTTCATGCTGATGGCGGCGACTGTCGACGAGCGTGAAGTCGGCGCCAAGAAGGGCTCCAAGGGTTTCGGCGCTGTGCCGCGCCACCGGGAGACCGCTGCATTTATCCGGGCCGTCGAGCGCAAACGTTCCGATAATCACGTAGCCGCCTGGCTTGATCGCTTGTTTGAGCCGCTGGACATAGGCGCGCTGTTCCTTTGCGCTGGTCAGGAAGTGGAAGGCGGCGCGGTCGTGCCAGATGTCATAGGTTTCCTTCGGCCGCCATGCCGTCGCATCGGCGACAATCCACTTTACCGCATCGGCTTTGTCGCCGAGCCGCGCCCGTGCTACGTCGAGCGCGGCGGACGACAAGTCCAGGACGGTGACGTTCTGGAAGCCTTTTGTCAGAAGGCTGTCGACAAGGCGGGACGCGCCGCCGCCAATGTCGATGATTGCTGATGACGGCTGCGCGCCGACAAGTTCGAGCAATTCGAGCGATTGAGCCGGGATTTCCTCAAACCAACTGACTTCGGACTCGCGCTTAGTGGCGTATATGTTCTCCCAATGCGCCTGCAGGTAAGTAGTCGCCATCGCCGCCTCCTCGCTGCATTCACCGCACGCCCGAAGCGGCGGCCGGTCGGGCGTCAGATGCGCGTCGCGCCCTGCGAACCGAAGAGAGTCGGCGTGCGCGTCCCTGCGGCAAATAGTCTCCTGCGCTCCCGCAGCCTGGCCTGTGGCGCCTCGGTTGCCTAAGAAGGTCGCGGACGTCAACGATCCGCGCCGAAACCAGGGAGTTGCCCAATGCCCAACGTGACCTTTTCTTCTCCCATTCTTCACAAGGACCTGACGGTCTATGCGGTCGCCGGCGACACCTCTACGGTGCTGGCTGTCGCGGAGGCGCACAAAATTCCAATCCCACACGATTGCAAGGACGGAGAATGTGGTTCCTGTCTTATTGAAGTCGTGACCCTAACCGGCAAGACCATGGGCTCTCATCTGACCGAGAAGGAGAAGGGTCTGCTCAAGTCGATCGGCAAAATCACGGCGGAGGAAATCCGCGTCGCCGAGGTCGATGATGTCGCGCCGAAGTTTCGCCTCGCCTGTCAATATGTGGTGCGCGACCAAGACATTCTCGTGAAGTTCACTGGCGAACCGGGCGGAGCGTGAGCTAGCCGTTCTGGCGATCTCATCAAAGTGTAGAGGATCGCCGCGACAAAAGCCCTTCGTCACCGGCCGGCCTTGTGATCGCGATCGAGATAGGTGGGGATGATCACCTCGATCGCCTGTGGCGCGACTCCAAGTCCTTCCAGTGTTTTTTCGGAGGCTTTCGCTTCGTCTGAGACGATGTTGTCGCGGCGGAGCAATTCGACCTGGTCGGTCGTCATGGACAATAATTTCGGGAACAATCCAAAGGATAGCTTGCTCGCGAGTTGAGTGACACCGGCCATGAGCTTCCCAGTTTCGAACGAGAGCGGGACGATGTAGCGGCGGCGCTGTGTGATGTCACAGACATACTGAACCAGTTCGCGAAAAGTTTTCACCTCTGGTCCGCCCAGTTCGTATGTTGCTCCAGTGGTCGCCCTGCCATCCAGTGCGAGCGCTACCGCCCGAGCGATGTCGTCCACGAAAACCGGCTGGAACCGTGTGTTTGCGCCGACCAGCGGCAGAACCGGCATAAGCCGGGCCATAGCGGCGAAACGGTTGAAGAAGTCGTCCTCTGGGCCGAACACGATCGACGGCCGAAAGATAATGGCCTGCGGAACAAGTTCATGCACCGCCGCCTCTCCTTCGGCCTTGCTGCGGGCGTAACCGGAAGCGGAATCTTTCCGGGCGCCGATCGCCGATATGTGAACGAAACGCGTAATGCCAGCTTCTTTGACCGCTTCGGCGACGGCGCGCGCGCCCCGCGACTGAATATCGGTAAATGTCTGATCGTCGCTTTCAGCCAAGATGCCGACGAGATTGACTGCGGCGTCGGCGCCTTCTAGCGCGGCGGCGATCGTTTGCGCATCGCGCAAATTCGCCTGAATCAGTTCTATCTGGCCGGGCTCGCCAAACGACTTCAGAAGGTGAGGCCGTCGGCACGCGACTCGGACGCGCCAGCCGTCGTAAATCAGCGCCCGGACGACATGTCGTCCAATAAAGCCGGATCCACCAAATACTGTCGCCAGTCCTTTACGCATTTGTTTTTCGTTCATCATGAGCCTCGCATTATGGAAGCTCTAAAAATTATTGACTGGTGGTCGCGGTGATCGGTCCGCCGCCCTCCTGCCAATAAGGCTGAGCGCTATAATGCTGATGCACGCGCGTCTCCCACTCGCGATCCATCCAGCTTTCGTCGGTGTAGTCCGGCGCGCTTTCGACCAAGTCCTGGCTCACATCCGTCACGTATCCGCGACGGTCCCTGTCGTATTTCAGCGACGTCCAAGGCAACGGATGATGACCTGGATGTAGGCACATGAAGCCGCAGAAGTTGACGACCGCGTAAAGAACTCGGCCCGACACCATATCAATCATGAGATGGTCGATTTTGCCGATCTCTTTGCCGCCCTTGTCGTAAACGGCCACGCCATCGATATGCTGGCTCGATATGAGGTTGACCTTCGGATTTGAGGTGGCGGTAGCCATTTGAAATCTCCCATGTATGACGCCATTGCCGCCTTCCATTAACCCACTCACGCTCTTTGGGGCGGGCGAACATCTCGCATCCAAAGACAAAGGCCAGCGTCATTTTGCGCCGTGAACGCGTGACCGGGTATAATCTTCCAAGATCGCTCGCGGCACTCGCCGCACACGGCCTCAGAAAATTGATCTACTATCGGCGCGGCGCCGCTTAGCGCTTAGTCCGTTCCGACAGCGTAGCCGTCGCAGTTCATCCAACAGGACTGTCATTCGCGCCGGCAGTGGTCCGACGACGATTTTGGCGTGCTTGAATCGTAGGCGCTCGCCGATCCTTTCAAGCGCGATGGCGAACTGCCGTTCGGCTTCGCGTTCCACCGCGTTGCGCCATTTGTCCGGCTTTTTGTTTAGCACGACACATGCTTCCCTTTTTAAGGAGAGGAACCGCGTTGCAGTCGGATTGTTCCAGAGAAATCGTCGAAAAATTAAAGCGTTAGCAGGGCCAAAAGTGGCGGATCGCGCTCCGCATAAGCATGACGGCGCAGAGCCTGCGCCCGTTTCGACCTTCTCGACTTGAGCATTGAATATTGCGGGCAGTTCTTTTAGCGGCTTTTTCCACCAAGCCGGCACGAGGCCCCAGCGCATCGGGACCAGCTCGTTGCCCTGCAGGCCGAGGCGAATGACTTCGATCCGCGTCGTCAGGCAATGTTGTAGCGCGGCGCGCCGATGAGATCGGCGAGAGCGTGAAGCTCCGCCCAGGAAAGACATTACGTGAAGCGACCGCACATGGCTCGACAATAGCAGGCAGAGCGCGGATGTAGCGACGGTGCGTTTTTGTTTGTGCGCGTTCTTTCCCGCCGTCTCGAACGCGCCATATCGGCCTCACGAGATCCGATATGAATTGAGGGGGATCGGCCATGGCGAAAAGAGAGCAACACAGCAATCGCGAACCCAAAAAGCCGAAGAAGGATAAGCCTAAGATTTCGTCTGTGTCTGTCGGCCCGGTTTGGGCTACGCTCGACAAGGCCCGAATAGAAGGCGCCGCCAAGAAGTAGCGTTGAGCGGTTGGCCACAGAAGCCCGTGGAGTCAAAATCGCGAAAGGCTTACCAACGGCGCATAGCTCGGCGTTGGCGTTTCCGCTTGCGGTCGAGAGTCCTGCGCGGCGTCTATCTAGCGACATGCCACGAATGTCACGCCGAGCTATGCGCAAAGCATCCATCGATAACGCGATTCGTCCGTCGGCCAGTGTAGCGACGTCGCAAGCGGTCGCCACGCGCATGACGAAACGCGCCGAAGACGAGACGGCCTTTCGCCTGATTGGCGATATCGCGGAGCGGCGGCTGGCGGAGTTCCGGGGGCCAGTGAGCACACTTCCGGTCACGGTCACCGCGGCCTCGCGACGCGGCGATCTTCTTGCTATGCTTGGCGGAAAGCAGGGGAGATTAATGGCAGAAAAAGTTGAGTTCCATAAGTCTGTAAAGGGGCCGCTTATGGAAACCGAGGATTGGTGGCGTCTGGTCATTGAAGATGATGGTCAGAGATTCGTCGAGCACGAATGGTCCTACGCTGACCCACACAAACTTGCATCTTCCGACAATAGCGGAACGAAGCGTTTTGCTGTCGATGAGTTCTTGGCCAGTGACGCGCCACAGGCTGTAAAAGATATGCTCACAAAACTGACCGGAAGTTAGAAATGCCACAGGCACCCTAAAGGCGAGAAGCGCCTCGCAAACGTCCTTGGCGGCTCAGTGGTTAAACATCAGCACAGCGCCGCCCAAAATCACGGCGACCACGACAGACGCGATCACCGCGTTAGCAATGGGAGGGGTGATGGGAGCGCGGGTCATACGAAAATCTCTAGACGCAAGCGGGCCAAACGTCGATTAGGCATGTCGCCGCACGCGTCCAGACGGAAGTGGTAGTCATCCTCATCGCGGAGAATGGCGGCGAGCTGGAGCCACACTATTCATCCAGCTCGCCTCGTAGTTGGGCCTCATCCCGCTGGACAGCATTCCTTCTTATGCTAACCTTTAGCCGCGCCGAAATGACGCATGTCACCACTTATGGGTGATAGAAAGAGTCTGAAAGACAAAGACTCGTGCGAGAAACAAAAGGGAGATGGTCATGGCTAGTAAAGAACTTGAAATCACATCGAACGTCTATCTTTTCGCTGGAATCGGCGCTGTTGTTATCGGCGCTCTCGCGAGTTTTGCTCTTGGCGGCGTGGCGAACACGATCGCCGCTGCTGTCGTCGGTGGCCTTGCGGGCGGCTGTCTCGGCCTCTTCTTCTAATCAATAGGAGCCGACGCAGGGCTTGGCTCGGCGTCGGCCGGGGAGGCGTCGTCAGCGGCAAAGCACCGCGATTGACCTCGTGGTGTTCGCACTTAGTTGAGCCGCAGGCCGTCCGCCTAGGGGCTGGCGCCGCCCGTGAACTTCGACGCCCGGTCAGCAATGGCCGGGCTTTTCGTGCGCCACCGCGAGCCGCACAGCGGGAAAATTTGCTCAGCCATCGACCTTGATCACCAATTTATTGGTCCGTGTGTCCATGACCACGACATGGGCTGCTTGTTTACCGGCTTTGACCTTCCTCGCGACTGCAACGGCGTCGCGGACGTCCATAGAACCGGTCATGCAAAACCTCGTCGACGCGGACTTCAAAGGGACATTCAACGAGCTTTGTCGGCGTTAATGCGTTCATGAGCTGTGATAGAAATACCCCTTACCCGCCGGAGAATTTGAGTTTCATAAGTGGAACAGAGCCAGCAGCGCTCAGTCTGGATCGTCAGGCCTATGCCGCCAACCTATGAACATGCACGTCGTGGCCTCCATTGTTCTGCATGCCGTACATGGCGGCGCGTTCATGTTCTTCGGTCCGGGTTCGCGCCCACAGCAACAGCCCGCCGCGCGCCAATTGCGCCTGCACCCAGTTGCGCTGACGACGTCGAATGAATCCGCCAATGCCCACGCCAATCACGCTGGCGGCCATGCCAGCGCCAATGCCCGCAAATATCGCCTCGGCGAAACTGCCGTAAATGGTCCAAACGGCGATCGCGCCAGCAATGGCGCCAACATAGAAGAGCAGGCCGATGAGCGCAGCTTTGCCTTCATTAAGCGACTCGGTTTCGATGTAGGAAATGCGAGGAGCTTCATCGCTGTCCT
>VGDT01000055.1 GCA_016869595.1 Alphaproteobacteria bacterium | reverse complement strand
CATTTTGCGCTGCACAGAGAAACGCCGGCCTCCGGCCCTAACCTTCTCTTCCTTGGTCATTTTCGAAACTCCGGTTGCGGTTCAAATTACCGCAGCCGGTTGTCTCAGCTAACCGTGCCGCACCCCAGCCGCCGTAATAGCCGGCGTTCGCAGCCGCCGTTCCGCGCCCGCCATCGGCAAGGAAATTCGCGCCGCCGCCGAAGAACGAAGACCAGGCGCGAAACAGTCGGGGCTGCGGAATTTCCGAAAAGCTTGTCGTCGGTCCCTTGATCTTGATCGGCCCTCTCGCACGAATGTTTCGTTCAACCGGCGCATAGGCGATGAAGCCGCGCGCGCCGTCCTGCCCTGAAGAGACGCCGCTCGCGTCGCGGCTTTCGCCGGAGCGCCAGAACGCGATCTGATCGGAAATCGTCGAACTCGCCATCTGTCCGGCTTCCATCGAAACCGTTTGCACGCCGGAAAGCGCGGCGCCGCTGATATTGTCGAGCACGCCCGGCGCGGATTGCGCGCTTTGCACGAGCAATGTGTTGATGACATTCGCGCCTAAGGGGCCGAGCGGTCCCTTGCTCGCGAGCGTCATGGCGTTGCCGACGTTTCTTTGATTGCCGTTGCGGGCGACGGCGCTGAAGGGAATTGGTCCCGCAGGATCAGCTTCCAGCGTCAGGTAAACATTGTTCGAATCGTACGAGAGCGAGGGCGTCAAAAAGACGAGGTTTGTCGAGACGCCGCTGAAAGTACCTGAAACGCCGCCAAGCGCATTTAGGATTGTGTATCGCTGGCTCGGCAAATAATTGCCCGATCCGGCGGATACCTGCACTGATCCCGCGAGAGTGGCGGCGCCGCTGACAACGGCCGAGTCGTTCGACCCCGGCAGCACGCGGACGGCGAAGAGCGAACCGGGAAGAAACGTGAGATCGCCGCTGATATTCAGCGCGCCCATATCGGCGATCGAACCGGGAGATAAAGCGCCGCCCGGATTAACGATCACATTGCCGGGTATATCCGAGCCGCCGAGCGTCGCGCCTGAATTCACGATGTAATTCGTCCAAGGAGAAACAGGGCCTCCGATCACTTCGCCGTCGAGCCTTCCTCCATTAATTACGACATTGCCGGCGATATCTGATCCGGGGAGAAAGAAGAGGAAGTTCGTCCCGCCGGTGAAAGTTATTGCGTCGCCTTCTACTCCGCCACAGGAACAGCCTCCCGCTATGCCGCCGGCATTGAAGATGGTCAGGTTGGCGCCGACGATGCCCGCGCCGCCCGCGCCAGCGCTTCCCCCTGTCCCTGTTCCTGCCGGTCCGCCGTCGCCACCCATGATGAGTCCGGAATTGGTGATCGACATGCCAGCGGGGTTCACAGCGAGGATGCCAATGCCACCCTGACCGCCGTTTCCTCCAACGGAGCCATCTCCGCCGGCGCCGCCCTGACCGCCCCAGATAAACCCCTCGTTTATGATTCCCGAGACGCCGACGGCGACGATGCCGGCGCCGCCAGCGCCCGCGCTTCCCGCGGCGTTGCCCGCTCCGCCCTGGCCGCCGGCGCCGCCCTGAATGAATCCCAAATTAGCGATCAGCGTGCCTGTACCGAAGGCGTTGAATCCTATGCCGCCTTGACCTCCGTTCCCCCCCCCGGCGCCAGGGAGGCCATTGCCGCCATTCCCGCCCTGCCCTCCTTCAATGTCACCTGCGTTGGAATAGGACCCGAACGCGCCTAGCGACAGGCCATATCCGCCCGCGCCGCCGCCGCCACCCGCGCCCGCAAGGGAATTTCCTCCACTGCCACCCGCGCCGCCGGTTATGTCGCCTGCGTTGCTGGTCCCGCTCGTCGCGCCATGGGCCCCGCCGCCGCCGCCGCCCCCGCCGCCAGGGAAGCTGGGGATGGGGGCGGCTCCGCCATTTTGGCCCGCAAGCCCCGCGCCTGCGCCGCCTGCGCCGCCGGCACCGCCCGTGGCGCCGCCGTTTCCGCCTGCCCCGCCCGTTGTGCCGGCGCCGCCGCCGCCGCCGCCCCCAACGCCAAGGGCTAGTCCGCCATTCTGGCCGGGTTCCGAGTCCTCGCTAGTTCCGCCGGCGCCCGAGATACCACTACTCGCGCCGCCATTGCCGCCAACGGTTTGCGCCGCTGCATTAACTGTTAGAAGAGGTAGGAGAGCTGTTACGGCGAGAGCGTACGCTAAGCGAAGTGATCGCCTCATGCGAATATTCCTGGAACGGCATCTAGCTGATGATCCTTCAGCTTTACAATAAAACCTCCTCACCAACTGTCAGATTTATGCAACACGAAACGCCAATTGATTCCAAGTCCGCGAGCGCCCACGAGTATTGTCGCAACTGGCTATCGATGTCGGACAGACGCGTTCGCACGGCCGCACAGAGACGATGAGCTTCGAGAACGCGCCGGGACAATAGATTTGGTGCGGCCGGCGGCGTCGCAGATTGTCATGTCGCCCGGACGCAGCGGCGCGTGGCGCGATTCGATTAGCGGGAAACCTAATCGAACAAGCTCGAGACGCTCTCTTCCCTTGCCGTTCGTGCGATCGCCTCGCCGATCAGATGGCCGATCGGAATGACGCGAATATTGGGCGCGGCTTCAACGGCGGCTGTCGGACGGATGGTGTCCGTGACCACGAGTTGCTTCAGCTTGGAGTTTGCGATGCGCTCAGCCGCGGCGCCCGACAGCACGCCGTGTGTGATGTAGGCGTATACGGAGCCTGCGCCCGCAGCGAGCAAGGCTTCAGCGGCGTTACACAGCGTGCCGCCGGAATCGACAATGTCGTCGATAAGAATGCAATTGTGGCCATCGACGTCGCCGATGATGTTCATCACTTCTGACTCGCCGGCGCGTTCGCGTCGCTTGTCGACGATCGCGAGCGGCGCGTCGATGCGCTTCGCCAGCGCACGTGCGCGCACGACGCCGCCGACGTCGGGCGACACCACCATGACGTTTTTGAGTTCGAGGTGCGACTTGATGTCCACCACCATGACTGGCGCCGCGAAAAGGTTATCGGTCGGAATGTCGAAAAAGCCTTGAACCTGTCCGGCATGAAGATCGACGGTCAGAACGCGGTCCGCGCCCGCCCTCGTGATCAGATTGCTGACGAGCTTCGCCGAGATCGGCGTACGGGGGCCCTGTTTGCGGTCCTGGCGCGCATAGCCGAAATAGGGAATGACCGCCGTGATGCGACGCGCCGAGGCGCGGCGCAGCGCGTCGATCATGATTAGGAGCTCCATGAGATGGTCGTTGGCCGGCGCGGACGTGGACTGGATCACAAACGTGTCCTGCCCGCGCACATTCTCCAAAATTTCGACCCAGATCTCCTGGTCGGCGAAGCGGCGAACCTGGGCGCGACAAAGTGGGACGCCGAGATGGGCGGCGATCGCCTCCGCCAGCGGCCGGTTAGAATTGCCCGCCAGGAGTTTCATCGCCGCCATTTAATCCGTCCCCGCGCCTTAAACGCCGCGGCGTCATAGCAGCGATGGCGGCTGCGAACAATATGACGCTAAAATGGCGGCTTTCTCGGCTCAAAAAGCGCTGACAGGATTGCCTCTTGGACAGGTGATGCTCTAAATGATGAAAGCGGCCTCACCGATGCGCGGCGGGCCGGGCGTTCGATTTACGCCTCCATTCATCTCGCCCACGTGCTTAGCAGACAGGCGTCGCTTCCGTTAATGACGAATAGCGTATCGGATCATGCGCCGCAGCCTTCCTCGCCGCGCGAGACGCGAATCGTCGTCGCCATGTCCGGCGGCGTTGATTCAAGCGTCGTCGCCGCTCTGCTGAAGGAACAGGGCTTCGATGTCATCGGCGTGACGATGCAGCTCTACGATCATGGCGAGGCCACCCATCGCAAGGGCGCCTGCTGCGCCGGTCGTGACATCCATGATGCGCGCAGCGTCGCGGCGCGGCTCGGCATTCCGCACTTTGTCCTCGATTATGAAACCAAGTTTCGCGAAAAGGTGATCGACGAATTCGCCGCAAGCTACGCCAGCGGCGAAACTCCCGTGCCCTGCGTCGCCTGCAATCAGTTCATCAAATTCGCCGATCTCCTGGAGACGGCCAAGGACCTTGGGGCGCACGCGCTCGCGACTGGACATTACATTTCCGCTCGCGAAGACCGACACGGCGGACGCGCGCTTTACCGGGCCAAGGACGCGTCGCGCGATCAGAGCTATTTTCTGTTCGCCACGACGAGTGAACAGTTGCGGATGCTGCGCTTTCCGCTTGGCGACTACACCAAGGCCGAAGTTCGCGAGATGGCGCGTCGCTTCGGTCTCGAAGTCGCGGATAAGCCTGATAGCCAGGACATCTGCTTCGTGCCGACTGGCCGCTATACGGATGTCGTGGAAAAGCTTGCGCCGGCGGCGGTCGTGCCCGGCGAGATCGTGCATATCGACGGCCGTGTGCTGGGGCGTCACGCTGGAGTCATTCATTACACCATTGGGCAACGGCGCGGGCTCGGCCTTGGCGCCAAGGTCGCCGGTCGCGACGCCGAGCCGCTTTACGTCTTGCGCCTTGACGCGGCGAAGGCGCAAGTCATCGTCGGGCCCCGCGAGGCGCTTGAAACGCGCGCGGTGAAGCTACGCGACGTGAACTGGATCGGCGAGGGATCGCTCGCATCTCTGCCGCCCGAGGGCGTCGACATCATGGCGCGCGTGCGTTCGACGCGACCGCCAGCGCCGGCGAGGCTGATCGCCGGCGAGGATGGCGCCGCTTCTGTCGTCTTCGCGTCAAGCGAATCTGGCGTCTCGCCGGGGCAGGCGTGCGTCTTCTATGACACGGACAAGGAAGAGTCGCGCGTGCTCGGCGGCGGGTTCATCGCCGCGATCGAGCCAGCCGCGACGGTAATGACATCGAAGGCGTCGCCGCTGCGCGTCGCAGAAGGGCGAAGGGCGCCTCGATGAGCGAAGCAAGAAATTATTTGCGCGAAGTCGAAACGCTGGACAACGGCAATGTCGAAGCCGCCTATGCGCGCTGGGCGCCGATTTACGATCTGACTTTCGATATCTTGCTGAAGCCCGGGCGACGCGCCGCCGCGACGGCCTCCTCGAAAGCGCGCGGACCAATTCTCGACGTCGGAGTCGGCACCGGCCTCGAACTGCCGATGTTCGCGCCCGACACGCAGGTCATCGGCGTCGACCTGTCGGAGCCGATGCTGCGCCGGGCGGCGCAGCGCGTGCGCCGCGAGCGGCTTGACCATGTCGCCGGCCTCGTGAAGATGGACGCGACGCGGATGGCTTTCCCCGACGCGACCTTTGGCTGCGTTGTCGCTCCCTACATGCTGACGGTCGTCCCCGAGCCTCAGGCCGTGCTCGACGAACTCGCGCGCGTGCTGCAACCCGGCGGCGAGATCGTGCTCGTCAATCATGTGAGCGGCAAGGACGACGCAATCGCTTTGTTCGAGGCGTGGCTCGATCGTCATATGGCGCCCAAACTCGGTTGGCGTCCGCAATTTCCCTGGTCGATCATCGGCGACTGGATCGACCGGAACCCGCAGATGAGTCTCGTCGAGCGCCGGCCGCTTGCGCCCTTCGGCTTGTTTACCCTGACGCGGATCAAGCGAGTGTCCGCGGAAAGCACGGGAAGGGAAAAGTCGGCGCCTCTGGAAGCGGCGTTCGCTTAAGCGATTCTTGAAGCCTCTGGCGTCTCGGCGCGCGCGACGCTACATTCATGGGGCGGCGCTGCGGGGTGCGTGCAGGACTATTATTCCCCGGGGCCTTATCGATCCTTATGGGAGCTGTCCCTGGCCTCGCTCGTGGGCTTGGTCACACGGCGCCCACCTACGTTGTAGGTTCCCGGGATCGATGTCCCACGGCTCTTGTGGCCCGCACTCTCCTTCCCTGCTATTGCTCTTTTCATGAGCGATCTGAAAGCCGAGCTGCGGCGACGCTTCCTGGCGCGTCGCGATCTTGTCACGCCGCGCGAGTCGCATGAGGCGGCCGCTTCGGTCGCGCGCCGAGGCGTGGCGCTCGTCGCCGGCATTGCGCGCGAGGCGGGGTTCGACACGCCTTCCGTCGTTTCCGTCTATTGGCCGATCCGCAGCGAGTTGAACACGCGTCCGCTCATCGACGCGCTGGCCGGCAAAGACTACCGCGTGACGCTGCCGGTGATGCACAAAGTGCGTCATCCGCTGATCTTTCGCGCCTTCGAGCCGGGCGATGACCTCGTCAAAGGACCGTTCGGGCTGTCGGAGCCTTCCGAAGATAAGCCCGCGTTCCATCCGGACATCGTTTTTTTGCCGCTAGCCGCCTTTGATAGGCGCGGTTTTCGGCTCGGCTATGGCGCCGGCATCTATGACGCCACGCTCTCCGCGCTTCGCGCCAAAAAACCGGTAATTGCTATCGGCGTCGCTTATTCGTGCCAGGAAACGGATCATGTGCCGATCGAGCCGCACGATGAGCGGCTTGATTTCGTGATGACCGAACACGAGACAATAGAATTGTCCGCTGCCGCGGGCGCGAAAACCGATTCAGACGCCGCGCTTTAGGCGCTGACTCGGATGCGAATGCGTCATCGCGTGGGCGCTGCGGGCAGCTTGACGAGCTGACCCGCGCGTAGCTATTTCGACTTCAAGTCCGGATTGAGTTCAGCGATCGCTCGCCATTTGCTCGTCGCGCCGTAGAGGCGCTTGGCGATGGACTTGAACGTATCGCCCGCGCGAGCCGTATAAACTTCGGGTTCTTTCGTCGCGGGCGTTTCGGGCGCCGCGGGCTCGCTGGCCGCGACTTGCGGCGCGGCTTCCGCCGGCGCGCTTTCTTCGCTCGCCGTCTGCGGGGTCTCGCCGTCCGTTGCGGATTCGGTCGCCGGCTCCTCGGACGCCGCCGTTTCGCCGTTCGCGGCGCTCTGCTCGGTCTGCGGCTCCTGCTGCTGCGCCGTGGCTAAGTCCAGCCCGACATTGGACCCGCGCGGCCCCACAGCAAGTAGGTAGGCGATCGCAATCGCCGCCGCCGCGAGTGAAACTTCTGCGAGGCCGCGATTCCGCCGTGGCGGAAAGAGCGGCGGCCGCTCGCGATCGTCGCCGTCGGCGCTCGTCGGCGCTCGTCGCCGCCTCTTCCTCTCGTCCGCGCAGCCAGACCGCCGCCTCGAAGACGAAATACAGGAATAGCGCCGCCGTCTCCGGCGGTTTTCTATACGACTCCGGCGCAAACATATAAGCGACGACCCCGAGCTGAATCAGCGCAGAGAGCCAAGGCAGTCCGATGACGCCAAGCGTCGCCCGCCGTCGCGCCGCCATGGCGCCAGCCAGGACGAACAGCGCGAGATAGACCCAAAGCAGCACGCCTTGGAGATCAAATTCCCAGCCAAAGGCCGCTGCGCTCAGCAGGTAGATCAGGCCCACGGCGGCGGCGGCGTAGGCCGCATGAACCAGCCGCTGTCGACCCAAAATCCGGCTCAGGTGAAAGAGCAGCGCCGCCGCAAGCGCCGCGATCAGAATCGCGGCCGGATAGTGGGAGGGTAGTGAGATCATGCAACCGCGCTCCTTTGGCGCCTCAGCGGCGCGCCGTCGGTTTTGACTTCAATGCGCATGCCTATGTGACAGTTTCTTGAGAGCAAAGCCGAGCCATCGGTGATTATTTCGACTTTTCCGAAACGCCTGCGCTTTCGAAGGTCGCCATATCGCGGTGACACGCCAACGCCGCTTTGATGAGGCCGATGGCGAGCGCCGCGCCCGAGCCTTCGCCAAGCCGCATATCGAGATCGAGCAGCGCCCGCTTGCCGAGCCGGGCCAGAACATCGCGATGCGCCCCTTCCGCCGAGACATGGCCGGCCACGCAATGCGCAATGGCCTCTGGCGTGATCGCGTGAAGCAACGCAGCAGCGGCGCAGGCGACATAGCCGTCAAGCACGACGGGAATGCGGTTGAGTCTCGCGGCGGCGATGGCGCCCATCATCGCCGCGATTTCCCGTCCGCCCACCCGACGCAGGATTTCTAGGGGATCAGCAAAATGCGCGCCATGCAGCGCCAACGCATGGTCGATCGCGGCGTTCTTTCGCGCAAGTCCCGCCTCGTCGACGCCAGCGCCGCGTCCGGTCCAGCGCGAAGCCGGGCCGCCATAGAGCGCCGCAAAGATCGCCGCCGCGCTTGTCGTATTGCCAATGCCCATCTCGCCCGGCGCGAGAAGGTCGACTTCGCCCTCAATCGCCTCCATCCCATAGGCGAAAGTCGCCGCAGCCTCGCGCTCGTCCATGGCCGGCGCCTCGGTAAAATCCGCCGTCGGCCGTTCTAGGGCGAGTTCAAACACCTTAAGGCCGACGCCATGCGCCTTGCAGATCTGATTGATCGCCGCGCCGCCGGCGAGGAAATTCGCCACCATCTGCTCTGTGACGCTCGCCGGAAAAGCCGAAACGCCCTGCGCCACGACGCCATGATTGGCGGCGAAGACCGCGACCAGCGGGCGTTCGATCGAAGGCTGCGCCCTGCCCTGCCAGGCGGCGAGCCATTCGACGATCTCTTCAAGACGCCCGAGAGCGCCAGGCGGCTTGGTCAGCAGAACGTCACGCGCCCGCGCCGCCGCCACGGCCGCCGGGTCGGGGCCAGGCAGCGCCGCCAGCAACATACGGATTTCTTCGAAGGGACGGAGGTGTTGAACCATGCCCGCCGGCTTATCGGATCGTGGCGCAATTTGCGAGCGATCGCGTCATTGTAGCGCAGGGAAGCAATTCGTCGTCATTGCGAGTGAAGCGAAGCAATCCAGGCCTCCCACCCGCTCGTGAATTGCTTCGTCGGCTGCGCCTCCTCGCAATGACGGCTTAAAACGTTCGCTATGCTGGTTTCAACGAGGCTTGGCTCCGCATCGACTCGAATGCCGCGAGCGCGCGGTCGCGCGCCTCGGCATGATCGACGATCGGATGAGGATAGGTATCGCCGAGCCGAACGCCCGCCGCGCGCAGGACATGCTCCGGGGCCGTCCAGGGACGATGGATGTAGCGGGCGTCGAGTCCTGTAAGCTCCGGCACATAACGGCGCACATAAGCGCCGTCCGGATCGAATTTTTCCCCCTGAAGCGCTGGATTGAAGATCCGAAAATATGGCGCGGCGTCGGCGCCGCAGCCCGCCACCCACTGCCAGTTGGCGCTGTTGTTGGCGAGATCGGCGTCGACCAGAGTGTCCCAGAACCAGCGCTCTCCTTTTCGCCAATCGATCAGAAGGTGCTTGATCAGGAAGCTCGCCGAAACGAGACGCGCGCGATTGTGCATCCAGCCCGTAATCCACAATTCGCGCATCGCCGCGTCGACGAGCGGATAGCCGGTCCGACCGTTTCGCCAGGCGTCGAGCGCCCTCTCGTCGTCGCGATAGGGAAAGCGCTCGAAGGTCCTGTCCAACGGCCGTTCAGGCAGATCCCAACGGGCGATGAGCAGGTGATGGCAGAACTCGCGCCAACCGAGCTCGCGTAGATAGGCTTCGCCGCCGATGCTGGCTGGCTCGCTGATCGCGTGCCAAACTTCTCGAGGCGACAGCTCCCCGAAGTGCAAATGCGGGGAGAGCCGCGAGACGCCGACGCGTCCCATGAAGTCGCGCTCGGCCTTGTAATCGACGACGTGGTGGCGCGCGAAGTCGGCGAATTCGGCGCGGGCCGCGGTCTCGCCAACAAGCCAGGCCTTTCGCATACCCACCGCCCAGTCGGGGTTCTGCGGCAGCAAGCGCCAGGCGTCGAGATCGTCGCTATCGGGCGGAAGCGGCGCGGCGTGCAGGCCAGTCGGCGTCGGCAGAGGAGCCTCAGGCGGCGGCGCGGCGAGACAGGCGCGCCAGAAGGGCGTGAACGCGCGAAAGCTCTCGCCCTGTTTGGTGCGAAGGGTCTCCGGCTCGAAGAGCAAGGATTCGTGGAAGCAGTGGGTTTCGACGCCATCATCGCGCAATTGCGCGGTGATTTCCTCGTCCCGCCGGATCGCCCAAGGTTCGTAGAGCTTGTTCCAGAAGACAGCGCCAGCGCCGGTTTCGGCGACGATCTGTTCAAAAACATACTGAGCCCGACCGCGGCGCAGAGTCAGCTGCACGCCTCGCTCAGCGAGGCTCTCGGCTAGCGCCGCGAGAGAATGATGCAGCCACCAGCGCGCCGCGGCGCCGATGCGCCATTCGCCGGGGCTTTCGTCGTCCAGGATGTAAAGCGCGACAAGCGGGGCGCCGGTTCGCGCCGCCGCGGTGAGGGCCGGGTTGTCGGCTATGCGCAAATCATTGCGAAACCAGACAATTGCCGGCGCATTCATTTCGCCCGAACCCCGTTCGACGCTTCTCGAAGGTCACCCCCCGAGCAATCCGTTTTGATTAACGGTCGGGCAACTTATTCGTAACCTTCCTGGCGGCTGAGTGTTCCCCCGCCTGCGCCTTTCGAACAGCGATCAAGGCTCGTCGACTCAATCAGTTGAGTCGTTTCGCATGCTTGAGCCCATAAACGAGGTAAATCCCAACCCCAACTCCCGTCCAGATCAGCAGCCGCAGCCAAGTGTCGAGCGGAAGCGCGACCATCAGCGCGAAACAGGACAAAATCCCGGCGATGGGCAGCCAGGGAATTCCAGGCGCGCGGAAAGGCCGACTGAGTTCCGGATGCATTTTGCGCAGGCGGATCACTGCCATGCACACGAGCGCGAAGGCCGCCAGCGTGCCGATGCTCACCATCTCGCCAAGAATATCGAGCGGCAACAGACCCGCGGCGAGAGCAACGACGACGCCGACGAGGATTTGGCTTACGGCGGGCGTGCGCCATTCCGAATGAAGCCGCGCGAAGATCGGCGGCAGCAGGCCGTCATGCGCCATTGCGAAGAAGATGCGCGTTTGACCGTAGAGCAGCACCAAAATCGCCGTCGTTAGTCCGGCGAGCGCGCCGAGTTTCACCGCCCAGGCGAGCCATGAAACGCCGGTGCGGTCCATCACCAGCGCCATCGGGTCGGGAACGCCGAGCTCCTTGTAATTCACCACGCCGGTCGCGACCGCCGCCACGGCGATATAAAGAATCGTGCAGATGATCAGCGAGCCGATGATGCCGATTGGCACGTCTCGTTGCGGATTATGCGCCTCCTGCGCCGCGGTCGAGACGGAGTCGAAGCCGATATAGGCGAAGAAGACGACCGACGCGCCGCGCACCACGCCGCTCCAGCCATAGGTCCCAAATTCCCCAGCGTTGTCGGGGATGAGCGGCGACCAATTGGCGCCGTCGACATGCGCGGCGCCGACAATGATCACCAACAGCACGACAGTGACTTTGATGGCGACGATGACATTATTGAAAAGCGTCGACTCGGTCGTGCCCCGGACGAGCAACGCCGTTAAGAGCAGGACAATTCCGGCTGCCGGGACATTGAAGAGCCCATGCACGGCGTCTGGCGGCGCGCCATGCGCCGTCGGATCGGCGAAAAAAGCAGTGGTAAGTTCGGGCGGCACCCTTATGCCGAACCCTTGCATCACGCGATTGAAATAGCCGCCCCAGCCGACCGCCACGGTGGCGGCGCCCGCAGCGTATTCCAGCACAAGATTCCAGCCGATGATCCAGGCGAAAATCTCGCCGAGCGTAACGTAAGTGTAAGTGTAGGTGCTGCCCGAGACAGGGATGAGGGCCGCAAGTTCGGCGTAGCAGAGCGCGACAAAGGCGCAGGCGAGCCCTGACAGCACGAACGAGATCATCACGCCTGGCCCAGCGTAATTCGCCGCCGCCGTGCCGGTTAGAACGAAAATGCCGGCGCCGATAATTCCGCCGACGCCGAGCGACATCAACGACGCCCAGCCGAGCGCGCGCTTAAGCCCGTCTCCTTCGGCGGCGGCGTGATCGGCGATGATCTTGTGAACGGATTTGCGGTTGAGATAGCTCTTGCTGGCGGGTTGCGACAAACTTCGCCCTTTCGCGCTGCGCGACGTTCAGATGCGTCACGCCTTGGTGGCGCCGATTATCATTGCGGGGCAAAAAACATACAAGCGGAAAGACCGTGAAAAATGAAGGCCGAGCTTCGCCCTACGCCGAACTATCGTTCTAAATCAGCGACTTCTCATATCTCGTCGCGGCGAAGCGAACCCGGTCCGGCTTGCCTTGCGTCAGCCTTTGCTATAGCACCACGCGACGCGGCGGCGCCGCTGTTTAAGAGGCAAGCTCGAGAATGGCGTCATGAGCCAGAAGCCCATCAACTATCTACGCCTGTCGACGCTCGTCGCCGTGGCGATCCTCGTCGGCACCGAGCTTGTCGGCGCTTCCTGGGCGGCGGGCTGGGCGCTGGGCGGTCTGTTCCAGCTCGATCCCCTTATCAGCCGGGGGTTGGAAATCATCTTCTCGCTCGCCGGCCTTGTCGGACTCTACTTTTTCATGCGGACCGCCATTCGCAATGAGCCGATACGCGGCTGATTAAGGTCCCGCCTCCTCATGACTCGCGCCCCACGAAAGACTCGAGGCGGCCGCAGCGCCAAACGCGCATCTCCCAAACTTCGCAGCAAGGACGCCGAGATGGTCGAGAAGCAGGATCGTCGCTCGTTTCTCAAGGCGGCGGCGGCGACCAGCGCTTTAGGCGCAGTTGGCTCGCCCCGCAGCAGCGAAGCGGCGACGCGCGTCTCCAATCTCCGGCTCAGCGAGCCGCAACCTTTCTCCTTCGAGGCGCTCAAGCAAAGGGCGCAACAGCTCGTCAAAGAGCCCTATCGCAAACCGAATATTCCTGCTCCCGAGATCATCTCGCAGATCGATTACGAGAAGTGGGGACAGATTACCTACAACACCGACCATGCGCTCTTCGCCGACGCCAAGGAGCGCTTTCCAGTCGAATTCTTCCATCTCGGCATGTTCTTCAAAAAGGCGGTGCGCATCCACGTCGTCGAAAACGGCGAGGCGCGCGAGGTCCTTTACGATACGAGCTACTTCAACATGCCGGCGGATTCGATTGCGCGCCAATTGCCGCCCGGAGCGGGCTTTGCGGGATTTCGCATTCAGGAGGCGAAGGACGGCGCGCTCGACTGGAAGCGAAACGACTGGGTCGCCTTTCTCGGCGCGTCATATTTCCGTGCGATTGGCGAATTGCGTCAATATGGGATGTCTGCGCGAGGAGTCGCGCTCGACACCTGGCAGGCCGGAGCCAGCGAAGAATTCCCCGATTTCACTGAAATATACATCGGTCCGGAGACGGAAGACGGCGTCATCCTGCACGCGCTGCTCGAAGGGCCTTCGATTGTTGGCGCCTATCGCTTTCTGATGACGCGCGGCAAAGGCGTGGTCATGGACATTGACTGCTCTCTGCATTTGCGCGGCGCCTTCACCCGCTTCGGCGTCGCGCCGCTCACTTCAATGTACTGGTTTTCGGAGACTGCGAAGCCGACGGCGATCGATTGGCGGCCGGAAGTGCACGATTCTGACGGATTGAGCATGTGGACGGGCGCTGGCGAACGCCTGTGGCGGCCGTTGAACAATCCGAACCGGGTGATCGCATCGGCGTTCGGCGACAATAATCCCAAGGGCTTCGGCCTGATGCAACGCGATCGCAACTACGACCACTATCTCGACAACGTCTTCTACGATCGCCGCCCGAGCGTTTGGATCGAGCCCAAGGGCGACTGGGGCAAGGGCGCGGTTCAACTCATCGAAATCCCTACGGACGACGAGATCCACGACAACATCGTCGTGCTTTGGGCGCCCGAGAAGCCCGCCGTCGCCGGCGCTTCATTCGACTATTCCTATCGGCTGCACTGGCTGGCCGATGAGCCCTACCCGACGCCGCTCGCCCGTTGCATCGCGACCAGACTCGGCAACGGCGGGCAGCCCGGCAAGCCGCGGCCCAAGGGCGTACGCAAATTCATGGTGGAGTTTCTCGGCGAGCCGCTCGCGAAGCTCCCCTTCGGCGTGAAGCCAGAACCCGTGTTGTGGGCCTCTCGCGGAACCTTCTCCTACGTTTTCACCGAAGCCGTTTTCGACAATGTGCCTGGCCATTGGCGGGCGCAGTTCGATCTGACCGTCGAAGGCCGCGAACCTGTGGAAATGCGTCTCTACCTAAGGAACGGCGACGAAGTGCTTTCGGAGAACTGGCTCTATCAGTATCTGCCGTTCTGATCCAACGCTCATAATCGTAGAGCGTGCGGCTAGTAGTTATCGTGGTTGCAAGACGTCTTGTGCGGCCCGTAGCTCGCCGATCGTCGACGCGCGGCACGCCATTCGCCAGAGGTAAGGAGCGGCAAATGCGCGCCATCTGACGCGCGCTCACCCAAGCCTCCGAAGCGGACGGCCTTTTGAATCGCGCCTCAGTCGGTCATGGTCCCGTCGCGAATCGTGTTGGAATTTGCTGACGCAGTTCCGAGCGGGATGATGCTATCCGATCAAGCGGCGAGGTCAATGAGCTGATCGGAAGGCTTTTCGGCGAGGCTCTCCCAGCCGTCCACC
>VGDT01000054.1 GCA_016869595.1 Alphaproteobacteria bacterium | reverse complement strand
TCCGGTATTTGCTGCAGGATCAAACGCAAGCTCATATCGGGGCCTCCGCGAATCAGGAAACCCTTAAGAATCAGAAAACGCCCGCGCGCTCAACCAAGTAGTCAACTTCAGCAAATTGCCCTGGTCCGCGACTTCGCGCCTCAGCGTTCGGGCGACGATTATCGCGTGCCCGTCGCGCACGCAAACTGCGTGCCATTTGTGCGTCGGGGACCTGCCCTTCGTTCGAACGAGGCGCCGAAATTGCTCTCGTAAGGCCAAGAGGCGCTCAAGAGATCAAAGACCCGCTCGCCGACGACAACGATCACTGGGCGGCGGAGACGGTGACGTCGGCGGCGTCATGCATGCGCTGGCGTTGACGACACAAGTGCCGGCGCGAGGAGCGTGAACAAATGAGCGACGCGACATCCAAAATCAAAGGCATCGTCGACAGCGCGGACGTTGTGCTGTTCATGAAGGGCGTGCTGCAGGCGCCGCAATGCGGCTTCTCCATGCAAGTCGTGCAGATCCTGAATCAGGTCGGCGCGCCCTATACGGCGGTCAACGTTCTCGCCGACGGCGACGTCCGCGAGGGAGTCAAAGCCTTTGCGAATTGGCCGACCATTCCGCAGCTCTATGTGAAGGGCGAATTCATCGGCGGTTGCGACATCGCGCGCGAAATGTATGAGTCGGGGGAGTTGACGGCGCTCTTCGATAAGGAAGGCATTGCGCATAAGCAGGGTTTGAAGGCTTAGCGCGCGCATTGGTCGGATGCGGCGAATTCGAAATCCGAGCTGGAGACTGGCGGTTTAAGGGAAGCGGTGGATCGCGCGCCGCCGGTCTCATGCCTCAATCAAAGGCTCCGCGCCGCGCCGACGTCGTTCTCGTCGAACAAAATCTCCGTCTCTTCGCCCGCCATGTCGATGTGCGCGCGGGCGAGGCGGCCGTCGGGGCGGTAGTGGTATGCGTGGCGCAATTCGACTTCGCCGTAGACGATCTTCTCGCAAGTAATCATACGACCGGCGGCGTCGAACCCGGCGCGAAAATAGGTGTTGCGATTTTCGAGAGCGTCGGGCGCGATGGGCGAGACCATGTTGAGCGGCAGCTTGACCCCGCTGTAGCTTAAAAAATATTTGAACGTCGGCGTCGCCACGATGTCCATTATCTTTCCCCGCCCAACTGGCTCAGTGATTGCTTCAGGCCGGTCATGAACACACCGCCTGCCGACACCGATGTCGTGAACTTCGGCGAACTCGATCCAAAGACCAACGAACTTCTGCAAAAGGGCGTCGTCGCCTACCGGACCGACCCGGAGAGGGCCGACAGCTATTTCAGGCAAGCGCTGGCGCTGACGCCGCAGGAACTCGCGCCCTATTACTGCCTATACAAAATTCACACCTACATGGGCAGCCTCGACTACGCCGCTGACGTGGCCGCCGACGGTATGAAGGAGGCGACACGGCAGGCGGGTTGGCCGAGCGATCCTGCGGCTTGGCCGACCCAGGGCGAGGCGCCCGACGGGCCAGCGCGTTTCGCACTCTATACGCTGAAGGTGCTGAGCTTCATCGAATTGAAGCGCGGCCGCCACGAAACCGCCAGGGACTATCTCGAGATCCTTTCTCGCGCCGATCCGCAGGGTCGCGTCGGCTGGAAGGTGATCGAGGCGCTGGCGCAGGGCAGTGTGCAATAGACGCACATGACACGACCTTGTCGCAAACCGCACACAGAGCGTCGTTCCAAACGTTACGCTTCGGCCGTTTTGCCTGACCCTTGTCGAAAAACTGACATTGTGCGCTGCGGCGGCGCGATAAGGCGATGTTTTGCGTGGTTTTTGCATGAGGCCAAATACGACTGGCGGGAGACAATCAATAATGATCTCGCAGGTGCAAATGAAACCGGGGCTCTGGCCTGAGGGTGGCTGTGCATAGGACGGCGGCGATGGACGATGTCGTGACCTCACGTTCTGCGCCCCCCGAGAGCTTGGGCGTAAAGTCGCCACGGGCCAGAATCCCGTCCGCCGATACGGCGCTGCTCGGCGTCTATGAAATCTCCAAAATCTTGACTGCGCCGGCCCGTCTCGAACAGACGCTGGCCAATGTCGTCAGCGTGCTCAGCTCTTTTCTCGACATGAAATTGGGGATGATCACCATCCTCGATCAGCACGGCCATCCGGAGATCGTCGCGACCTCGGGCTGGATCAGCCACGATCGCAGCAAGCCGATCGACACGCTGCCAACCAAAGTGATCGACCGCCTCGCCGCAACCGCCATGCCCGTCATCGTCGAAGACGTTGCGCGCGACGCCTTGTTCGAGACGGCGGCCGAGACGATCACCCAAGCGGTCGGCGCGAACGTCTCCTTCCTTGCCGTTGCGATCAAGAGCGACAGCCGCGTCGTCGGAACTCTGTCGATCTACCGGACATCGGAAGAATTCATCGCCTACACCTTTGACGCAGATCTGCGCCTCTTGACGATGATCGCCAATTTGATCGGCCAAACGGTGAAGCTGCACCGAATGTTGTCGGCCGACCGTCTGCGGCTTCTGAACGAATGCAGCACGCTGGAGAAGGCGCTGGTCTCGCGGATGCCGAAGGAAATCCGTGGCGAGCGGCCAGACGTCGCCGGGATCGTGGGCGAGAGCCCGGCGATCATGGAGGTGCTCGACACCATCGCTGTCGTCGCCAAGTCCAATTCGACCGTGCTGCTGCGCGGCGAGAGCGGCACAGGCAAGGAACTGTTCGCGCGCGCTGTGCATGACCTGTCGCGCCGCAGCGCGAAGCCTTTCGTCAAGGTGAACTGCGCCGCGCTGCCGGAAAGCGTGCTCGAATCAGAGCTGTTCGGTCATGAGCGCGGCGCCTTCACCGGCGCCGTCGCGCAGCGCGCGGGACGATTCGAACTCGCCAATGGCGGCACGTTACTGCTCGACGAAATCGGCGAAATATCTCCCGCCTTCCAGGCGAAGCTGCTTCGCGTGCTGCAGGAAGGCGAATTCGAGCGGGTTGGCGGCTCTAAGACGTTGAAGGTCAACATCCGATTCGTTTTCGCGACCAACAAAAACCTTGAAGCGGCTGTCGACAAAGGCGAGTTCCGCGCCGATCTTTATTATCGCATCAGCGTCGTGCCCATATTCCTGCCGCCGTTGCGCGAACGGCCCGGCGACGTTTCGCTGCTGGCGCGCAATTTCATCGAGCGCTTCAACAGCGAAAACGATCGAGAGCACCAACTCTCGGCGAGCGCCATTGAGACGCTGCAACGCTGCTACTTCCCCGGCAATGTGCGTGAATTGGAAAACTGCGTGCGCCGCACGGCGACGCTGGCGCGCGCCGAAACCATCGTCGACAACGATTTCGCCTGCGCCTCCGGCAAGTGCCTTTCGGCCTTGCTGTGGACTGGAAGCGCCAGCGGCGCTTTTCCGCGAACCTATCCCGAACCCGCCAACAGGCGCGCAGCGCCGCCCGAAGATTTTGCGCCGGGCAGGCGCACCGAACCGGCGCCGGGGTCGACCTTCCTCGATGAGCCTACTCTGCCGCTCGATTCCGTCTGTGAGGAGGAAGGCTTTGGCATAGCATCGTCGCGAAAGATGATTGATCGGCAGACCCTCATCGAAGGCATGGAGAAGGCTGCCTGGGTGCAGGCGAAAGCGGCGCGCCTTCTTGGGCTGTCGCTGCGCCAGGTCAATTACGCGCTGAAGAAATACAACATCGAAATAAAGCGAATCTGAGCGCATTCGGCGCGTGTCGCGGATTCTCTTCGAATCTCATGGCTGAGTCGCGCGACGGTTCACAAAAAAAGGACTGAAAAAGCGTCGCTGGAGGGGTGCGGGCCAAGACCGACCTTGGACTGTGCGCCTTCGCGAACGCATTCGATTCTTACGTTCAACTTCGCGAGTTTGCGGCTGGCATGGGATTTGAAGGGAGGGAAAGCTGGGACTGAATGGATGGGAATCGTGACATGGCTTACAAAATTGTAGCCTCACAATGTACGGTTTGCGGCGCTTGCGAATTCGAATGTCCGAATGCGGCGATCCGCCTCAAGAACGACATGTACATCATCGATCCGAAGAAATGTACTGAGTGCGAAGGGCATTTCGACACGCCGCAATGCGCGGTCGTCTGCCCCGTCGAAAACACTTGCGTGCCGGCGTAGCGCAGAAAGCGCGACCTAGCGGGGCGACGCATCGCATGGACGCCGTCGATTGGCTCGGTAACTTCCTGTCCTGCCGCGATTGTCCGCATTTGGCGATTCGCGAGAAGGGCCTGTGTGATCTGGGCCAGATTTGCGTACGCGATCGGAGAACCCGCCGCATCGACCGGTTTTCCGCCGCAAGTCCGCACGAGTCTGCGAAATACCTCGATCATCCCTATTTTGAACTGCGCGTCGGCGCGGTGAAATATGCGAGCGTATTTCAGCTGCGTGCGCTGATCGACGACGAGGAGCCGGACGTCAGAGCCATGGTGGCGCAGCGTCTGCCGTTGCGTCTCGCTGAAAAGTTGATCGACGACCGCGACCGCAAGGTGCGCATGGCCATGGCTCAGCGGGTCGAGGGTGCCGCCCTCGTGAAATTGCTTTTCGACGAAGACAGCGGCGTGCGCCTGATTGCCGCGCGCCGCGCGCCGCCCGAGATTCTGGCCGGCGCGACGGCGGACGACGACCCGCAGGTGCGATGCGAGGCGGCCCGGCGGATTGCCCTCGACAGGCTGCCGGCCATGGCGCACGATCCCGAACCGCGTGTGCGCATGATTATTGCAGAGCGGTTGGCGCCGGCGCAATTGGAGTTGCTCGTCGACGACGAAGATCTGCGAGTACGCTTCCTGGTGGCGGAGCGATGTGGAACGGAATTGCTGGCGCGTCTGCGCGACGATCCTGATCCGGAAGTGAGGCGCCTCGCCCAGGCGCGCCTGGACGAAGCGCAACAGTGAACGGAGAGCGAAATGGCGGCGGTGCAAGAGACAGTTGAACAAGTTCGCCGCGTCGGCGCCGACCAATATAAATATGGTTTCGTCACCGACATCGAATCCGATCTTGCGCCCAAGGGTCTCTCCGAAGAGGTGATCCGCTTCATTTCTGCGAAGAAGAGCGAGCCGGAATGGATGCTCGAATGGCGGCTTGAGGCTTATCGCCGCTGGTTGACCATGACCGAGCCGAATTGGGCGCGCGTCGAATATCCGGCGATCGACTACCAGGATCTCTACTACTACGCGGCGCCGAAATCGACGGCCGGTCCGAAATCGCTCGACGAAGTGGATCCGGAGCTGCTGCGCACATACGAAAAACTCGGCATTCCGCTGCACGAGCGCGAAATTCTCGCTGGCGTCGAGCGCCCAGAGGGCGAGGCGCGCCCGCGCGTCGCCGTTGATGCGGTCTTCGACTCGGTCTCCGTCGCAACGACCTTTAAGGAGGAGTTGAAGAAGGCCGGAGTGATCTTTTGCCCGATCTCCGAGGCGCTGCGCGAGCATCCCGAGTTGGTGCGCAAATATCTCGGCACGGTGGTGCCAACGTCCGATAATTTTTTCGCGACGCTAAATAGCGCAGTGTTTTCCGACGGTTCGTTCGTCTATATCCCGCCTGGCGTGCGCTGCCCGATGGAATTGTCGACCTATTTCCGCATCAACGAGAAGAACACTGGCCAATTCGAGCGCACGCTGATCATCGCCGACCGCGGTTCTTACGTTAGCTATCTCGAAGGCTGCACTGCGCCCAAGCGCGACGAGAACCAGTTACACGCGGCGGTGGTCGAACTGGTCGCGCTCGACGATGCCGAGATAAAATATTCGACCGTGCAGAATTGGTATCCGGGCGATGAAAACGGCAAGGGTGGCATATACAACTTTGTGACGAAGCGCGGCGATTGCCGCGGCGCCAATTCCAAGATCAGCTGGACGCAGGTGGAGACGGGCTCGGCGATCACCTGGAAATACCCGAGCTGCGTGCTGCGCGGCGAAAATTCGCGCGGCGAATTCTATTCCATCGCGATCTCCAACGGTCGTCAGCAGGTCGATTCCGGCACCAAGATGATCCATCTCGGCAAAGGAACGACGAGCCGCATCATTTCGAAAGGCATTTCGGCCGGCCATTCCTCTAACGCCTATCGCGGCCTGGTCTCGGCGCATCGCAAGGCGGAAGGCGCTCGCAATTTCACCAATTGCGACTCGCTGCTGATCGGCGACGCCTGCAGCGCGCACACGATCCCCTACATCGAGGCAAAGAATCAGTCCTGCGTGTTCGAGCACGAGGCGACGACCTCGAAAATCTCCGAGGACGTGTTGTTTTACTGCATGCAGCGCGGGTTGTCGCAGGAAGACGCAACTGCGCTGGTGGTCAATGGCTTCGTGCGCGACGTGCTGCAGCAACTGCCGATGGAATTCGCGGTCGAAGCGCAAAAGCTCATCTCGGTCAGTCTCGAAGGCAGCGTTGGCTGACGCCTCAATGGATTGGGAGTAGTGGAATGACGGCGCTATTGGAGATTCGCAACCTCAAGGCCGAGATCGCCGGCAAGCAGATTCTCAACGGCTATGACCTCACCGTGAAGGCGGGCGAGGTGCATGCAATCATGGGGCCGAACGGCTCGGGCAAATCGACGCTCTCCTATGTGCTCTCGGGCAGGCCTGGCTATAACATCACAGAGGGGCAGGCGTTGCTCGCCGGCGCCGATCTGTCGCAGATGAGCGTCGACGAACGCGCGGCGGCGGGGCTGTTTCTCGCTTTTCAGTATCCGCTGGAGGTGCCCGGCGTCGCTACAATGACCTTTCTGCGCGCCGCGCTCAACGCGCAACGCAAGAAGCGTGGCGAGGAGGAAATGTCGTCGCCCGATCTGATTAAGAGGGTCAAGGAGATCGCCAAGATCCTCGATATGGACATGGAGATGTTGCGACGTCCCGTGAACGTCGGCTTCTCTGGCGGCGAGAAGAAGCGCGCCGAGACGCTGCAAATGATGCTGCTCGAACCCAAGCTGTGCATTCTGGACGAGACTGACTCGGGGCTCGACATCGACGCGCTGAAGGTCGTCTCCAGTGGAGTCAATCAATTGCGTTCGAAGGACCGAGGCATCGTCGTGATCACCCATTATCAGCGCCTGCTCGATTACATCACGCCGGACGTCGTCCATGTGCAATCGGCCGGCCGCATTGTGCGGACCGGCGGGAAGGAGCTTGCCCTGGAGCTCGAGGAAACGGGTTACGCGAACTACCAGAGCGAAGCGGCTTAAGTCATGAATCATGCCCCTGCAACGCCGACGCGCAAACTCACCGACGCCGAGGTTCGACTGGCGGAGATTTTCGCCGCCCGACAGAGCGCCGGCGGACCGCAACTTGCCACGCTGCGGACCGCCGCCTTTGACGCCTTCTCCAAGACTGGCCTGCCTAACCGACATGACGAGGCATGGAGATACACGGACTTGCGCGCACTGCTGCGCGACGTGAAGCCCTTGGCTGCGCCGCCGGAAGAAAGCGCGGCGCACAGCATGCGGGAGGCGGCGGTTCTTCCGGGCGTCGCGTCGCGACGCATCGTCTTCGTCGACGGCTATTTCATTGCGGCGCTTTCCGATCTCGACAACTTGGAAAAAGGCCTGAGCGTGGCGTCGCTGTCCGAGGCGTTGGCCAAGGGCGATGCCGCGACGACCGCGCTACTTGGAAAAGTGGGGAAGGTCGACGATCCGGCCTTCGCGCTCAATACGGCCTTTATGGGCGAAGGCGTCGTCATCCGCGTCGGGGCGGATCGAAGCATAGAGCGACCGATACAATTAGTCTTCGTCGCTGGCGCGCAGCCGGCGACCTATTTTCTGCGCTCGCTCGTCGTCATCGAAAAAGGCGCGCGGGCGACCCTGATTGAAAGCTTCGAGGGATCCACGACGCAGCAATATCACGTGAACGCCGCAACGGAGGTCGTGCTGGAGGAAGGCGCGTCGCTTGAACGGCTCAAAATTAGCCGTGAAGGCGACGCAGCAATGCACGTCTCGACCTTTGTCGCTTCGCTCGCCGCCAACGCCCGGCTGAGCGACGTCGGACTCAATCTCGGCGGCGCCCTGTTGCGCAATCAGTCCTTCGTCTGCCTGAAGGGGCAGGAAGCCCATGCCGCCGTGCGCGGGGCCAACATATTGAAGAACAAGGAACATGCCGACGCGACCTTGTTCCTCGAACATGAAGCGGAGCGTTCGGAAAGCAGGGCGCTGTTCAAGTCCGTATTGGAGGATTCATCGCAGGCGGTGTTTCAGGGGAAGATTCTAGTAGGGCCTGGCGCGCAAAAGACCGATGCGCGCATGATGGCCCGTGCGCTGTTGCTGTCCGAGGGCGCCCAAGCCAATTGCAAACCCGAACTCGAAATTTTCGCCGACGACGTGCAATGCGCGCATGGTTCGACTGTCGGCGCGCTCGATGAGAACTTGGTTTTCTATCTGATGGCGCGCGGAATTGGCCGGACGGAGGCCGAAGCGCTGTTGACGGAAGCGTTCATTGGGGAAGTGATCGACCCGGTCGAGAACCGCAGCGTAAGAGAGGCTCTAGGCGCCCTCGTTTCAGACCGACTGAGAGCGCGCAAATGATCTCGCAGCCGATGAGCCACACGTCATATGATGTTGCGCGATTGCGACGTGATTTTCCGATTCTGGACGTCAAGATTCACGGTCTGCCGCTCGTTTATCTCGACAATGCGGCCTCCGCGCAAAAGCCTCAGGCGGTGCTCGATCGCATTCAGCACGCCTATGCCGGCGAATATGCCAATGTTCATCGTGGACTTCACTTCCTGGCGAATGCCGCGACCGAGCAATATGAAGGCGCGCGGGAAAAGCTACGAGGATTTTTGGGCGCGGGTCGTTCGGAAGAGATTGTTTTCACCAGGGGCGCCACGGAAGCGATAAATTTGGTCGCGCAATCGTTCGGACACGACAGGATCGGCGCAGGCGACGAAATCATTGTGTCGATCATGGAGCACCACGCGAACATTGTGCCCTGGCATTTCCTGCGCGAGCGCAAGGGAGCCGTCATCAAATGGGCAAAGGTCGACGACCAAGGCAATTTTCTTCTTGATGAATTCGAGAAGCTTTTGACCGAACGCACAAAGATTGTGGCGGTGACGCAAATGTCCAACGTGCTAGGCACGGTGGCGCCGATCAAGGACATTGTGGCCCTCGCCCATGCTCGAGGCATACCGGTTCTCGTCGATGGTTCTCAAGCCGCCGTTCACCTCGATGTGGATGTCGTGGATCTCGACTGCGATTTTTACGTCGTCACCGGACATAAGCTCTATGGACCGACCGGAATTGGCGTTTTGTACGGAAAATATGCCCATTTGGCGGAGATGAGTCCGTTCAACGGCGGCGGCGAGATGATCAGGGAGGTGCGCGAAGATGGCGTCACCTACGGAGATCCGCCGCATCGCTTCGAAGCCGGCACGCCCGCGATCGTTCAGGCGATTGGGCTCGGCGCAGCGGTCGATTACATCAACACAATCGGCAAATCCCGCATTCGGGCGCATGAACGAGAATTGCTGGAATATGCGTTGGAACGAATGCGCGAGATGGATTCGATACGCATTCTCGGCGCCGCGGAAGAGAAGGGCGCAATTATTTCTTTTACCATGGACGGCGCGCATCCTCACGATGTTGCAACAATCATCGATCGCTCGGGAATCGCCATTCGCGCGGGAACCCATTGCGCCATGCCGCTGCTGAATCGCTTCGGCGTCACTGCGGCATGCCGGGCGTCGTTCGGACTCTACAACACCAGGGAAGAGGTTGACGTGTTCGTTCAGGCCATACGGAAAGCGCGTCAAATACTCGTCTGAATCCGGGACATTTCCCGCTCCTGCCGTCTGCGAGTCCGATGTTAAAATTGTTACAAGCTACGCCGCGGACGAAGTAGCGCCATGTTCGCATATTGACATTGTCGAGTCTTGCTAAAGCATTGATTTATAAGTAGAGCTGCGCCGCCCAGACGCTGGCATGGTTGTTGCGATCTTTTCCGAAAATTCACGCAACGTTCCGTCTTCGCCGAGAGTCGGCACAGGCGACTTTGCAGCGACAGAAGGAAACAAGCCATGACGTCTCTGGATGTTGGAACGGCGGAGGCTGTTGAAGGGGTGAACGCTGCAGTCGCCATGGACGACGTGATGCAGAAGATCGCCGAGCATAAGGGCTGCGGCACGTCGGGCGGCAGCGGCAAAGCGAGCTGCGGTTCAGGCGCCGGGCAGGGCGATCTGCCGACAGAGATTTGGGAGAAGGTCAAAAACCACCCCTGCTACAGCGAAGAGGCGCACCATCATTATGCGCGCATGCACGTCGCCGTCGCGCCGGCCTGCAATATCCAATGCAACTATTGCAACCGGAAATATGATTGCGCGAATGAGTCGCGTCCGGGCGTCGTCAGCGAGAAGCTGACGCCCGAGCAGGCTGCGAAGAAGGTTTTGGCGGTCGCCTCCACCATCCCGCAAATGACCGTTCTGGGCATCGCCGGCCCGGGCGATCCGCTCGCCAATCCGGAAAAGACCTTCAAGACGTTTGATCTGATCTCGCGCACCGCGCCGGACATCAAGCTCTGCCTGTCGACCAATGGACTCGCTTTGCCCGACCACGTCGACACGATCGCAGGCTACAACGTCGATCACGTCACGATCACCATCAACATGATCGATCCGGAAATCGGCGCTAAAATCTATCCTTGGGTGTTCTGGAAGCACAAGCGCTACACCGGCGTCGAAGCTGCGAAGCTCCTCACCGACCGACAGCTGCAGGGCCTGGAAATGCTCACCGAGCGCGGCATTCTGTGCAAGGTGAATTCGGTGATGATTCCTGGCATCAACGACAAGCATCTCGTCGAAGTGAACAAGGCCGTCAAATCTCGCGGCGCGTTCCTGCACAACATCATGCCGCTGATCTCGGCGCCGGAGCACGGGACGGTGTTCGGCCTCAACGGCCAGCGCGGTCCATCGGCGCAAGAGCTGAAGGCGCTGCAGGACAGCTGCGAAGGCGAAATGAACATGATGCGCCATTGCCGCCAGTGCCGCGCCGACGCGGTTGGCCTGCTCGGCGAGGATCGCAGCGCCGAGTTCACAACTGAAAAAATTATGGCGATGGAGGTCGACTATGACCTCGAGTCCCGTAAAGCCTATCAAGAGAAAGTCGAAGAAGAGCGCGTAGCGAAGGTTGCCGCAAAGCAGGAAGAGCTGGCGACGCTGGCAGGCGCTGCGAGCGACATCAAATTGCTGATCGCAGTGGCGACGAAAGGTTCGGGCCTGATCAACGAACATTTCGGGCACGCTAAGGAGTTTCAGGTTTACGAGCTCTCGACATCGGGCGCAAAGTTCGTCGGACATCGCCGCGTCGATCTATACTGCCAGGGCGGATATGGCGACGAGGACAGTCTGGAAACGGTTATTCGGGCAATCAACGACTGTCATGCGGTGTTCGTCGCGAAGATCGGCGGTTGCCCGAAGAACGACCTCATCAAGGCCGGAATTGAGCCCGTCGATCAGTTTGCGCATGAGTTCATCGAAAAGTCGGCGATCGCCTGGTTCAAGGCCTATCTCGACAAGGTGAACAGCGGAGAGATCGAGCATCAGGAGCGCGGAGACGCCGAGATCCGTCAGGGCGCCCTCATCAACGCGGCCTGAAAACATGCGTCAAGGAACCAAGTCAGGAGCATGACATGACGCTTAAGATAATCGCTTCGCAGTGCACGAGCTGTTCGGCCTGCGAACCGGAGTGCCCGAATGTGGCGATCACCGAGAAAAACGGCACATTCGTCATCGACCCAAAGAAATGCACAGAGTGCATCGGTCATTTTGACGCGCCGCAGTGTGCGGCCGTCTGTCCGGTCGACAACACCTGCGTGATCGACAATGCCTATCCACGTTACCAAGCGCCGGCTTGAGGAGGCCTGCAATGAAATTTATGCTCACGCCGGCCGCACAAAAATTTATCCGGCGAATGATTCAGTTCAGCGCTAGCCCAGGCGGCGGGTTTCGCCTATTGGTGTCTCCGGGCGGGTGCTCGGGGCTAAGCGCGTTGTTCGACGTCGAGGCCGCGCCGCATGCCGGCGATCAGGAATTCATCGTCGATGGGGTAAGATTCTTCCTTCCCGCCGAAAGCCGACTGCTGCTTGATGGCGTAACCATCGATTTCACCGATTCCTCTTCAAGCGGTGGACTAGTCTTTCACGATCCGAAGAACACCGGATCGTGCAAGAGCGCGAGCGCACCGGCCATGGAGCATACGCATTAAGGGCGCGCGTAATGGCGGATGCCGAGCAAGCCGCATTGAGCCCCGACGAGAAAGAACTTCTCGCCGGGGCGCTTCTTGGCGAGGGCCTGCCGCCGGAGGCCGAAGAATTCCTCCATCTCGCCAGCGAAACCTACGCCGACTCTGAAACGGCGGAGCGGTATTTGCGCCAGGCGCAGCAATGGGCCCCCGATCATGCCGCTGTCCTGATCGGTTTCTATCGATTTTACTTTTACAAGGGCAGATTGCGGGAAGCGCTGGAGATCGCCAATCGCTGTCTCGAGAAGGCGACGCGCGAAAACAATATGTCGCGAGATTGGCGACGCGCGTCAGCGCATGACGCAGTTTTCGATCGCTACGACGAAATGCTGCCGCGCTTCTTCCTCTTTACCTTGAAGGGTTACGCCTATTTGCAGATGCGACTCGGCGAACTCGAGGAAAGCCGGGTCGCAATCGCCAAGCTTCTCGAGCTTGATCCAACCGACAAGATTGGCGCCAAGGTTCTTCTCGGCGTTCTAGACAGAATCGGTTTTGAAGATGACGCGTGAGATCGACGAAGCGCGCGACTGGCGTGGGTTGGATATCGATTGCGCGAACTGCGCGCACGGAGAGCTGCTGGTCGCAGGGCGATGTGAATTGCGCAAAGCCTGCGTGCACGACCGATATGCGCGGCGTATTGATCGCTTCTTCAATTGGAATCCAGAGCTCGCGGACGGCTATCTCTCGCATCCGCATTTCGAAGTGCGCGCCATAGCGGCGAAATTCGCAAATCCTTTTCTCTTGCCGCGCCTCTTGTCTGATCCTGACGAAACCGTGCGCTGGGAGGCCGTGCGGCGATTGCCTGCGCGCTATCAATGCGAATTGCGCAAAGATCCGCATCGCGAAGTGCGCATTCGCGTCGCGACTCTGCTCGACGATGCGGACCTTTTGCCGATGATACAGGACGAGGATTATTACGTGCGGATCGTGATTGCGCGTAAGGTCGCGCCAGCGTTGCTTGTGATGTTGCTCGATGATCCGGAAATGGAGGTGCGGCGCATTGTTGCACAACGAGTCGATGCGCAGTGGTTGGGGCGGATGTGTCGAGATTCTAACGCAGAGGTGCGTCTTGACGCCGCGCGAAGAATGACGCCGGAACAATTGTTGGATTTGAAAGATGACGGCGATTGGCGAGTGCGCCATTACGTGGCGACGAGATTAAATGTGGAAGAAATCGGACATTTGATCAACGACAGTGATCCGCTTGTAGCGGAAGCGGCCCGCGAGCGTCTGGCGGGCGCGGCATTGAAGTGATGACATTGCTGACGCATGATCGCAGATGATCTGTGCGCGCACGCCGCCACATTAGTCTTAAGCGGCTCAACTCACGTTACGCTCCAAAACGAACTCGAGCGCCGCGCCGCCCGCAGTGGGGGTCTTCCCGGCCGCCAATGCGTCCGCAAGCCTGTCCAGTCGCACTAACGCGAGCCCCCTGTCGCCGCTATGCGATCCCGCGACGCCGATTTCGATGTCGCCCGCAATGATTTTTGTTCCTGGCGCCGGAGCTTCGCCTTCGACGTGGTAGGGGGTTATGCGCTTGCGTGCGAGGTTGCGATGCTTGGTGCGCGAGACGACTTCCTGGCCGACATAGCACCCTTTGGCGAAGTCGACGCCGGCGAGCAGATCCATGTTCGCTTCATGTGGAAATGCGGCCCCGTAAGCGAAATCGACGCCGCCTTGCGGAACTCCGGCGGCGATGCGCGCCGCTTCATAGTCGTCGCGAGCGTCTTCCGCCTCTATGTCGCGCGGCGCGATCACTCGCCAACCCAGCGTCTTGGAGCGCGGATCGCGCGCCATCGCCAACGCGGGAACGTCCGGCGACGCCTCGCCGAGAACGCAAAAAACGGCGAGTTCTTCGCTCTTTGACGTCATGCTCACTGCAGCGCGCAACCTGTACTTGCCGAGGCGGCTGAGGAGGTCCGACTCCAACTCGCGCGGGCAATCCAGCAGATAGCGGCGCATCTCGCCATCAACTTTTGTGAAGACGAGAAAATCAGCCAATATTTTTCCCTGCGGCGCCAGCAGCGCGCAATAGCGCGCTTCGCCCGGGACGAGTTTGACGATGTCGTTGGTAACCAGATTTTGCAGGAAATTGGTCGCGTCGGCCCCGGCGATCTCGATCGCGCCGCGATCCGCCAGGTTGATGATTGCTGACATTTTTGTCGCGCTCCAACCGCCCTCGCAGGGCGGCGCTCCATGGCATAAGCCGGGGTTCACCGGATTTCCGATCGGGAAGCAACCATCTTGCCACTGGGTCGAGGCTTAATTTCCTTTGTAGCGCTATCGAGCGCGAGCAGTGGTGAACCGGCTTCAATGCAGGAGGAGACAAAGGACGCGAACAGGTTGATCG
>VGDT01000053.1 GCA_016869595.1 Alphaproteobacteria bacterium | reverse complement strand
CGTCTCCAGTGGCTTGCAGCACGTCGTTACGATGCGCTGGGCGGCGCGGCCTCTGTCGGACGTGGCGGTGACGAAGACACTTAGCTCGTGCAAAATCTTCGTAACACATTGTTTTAATTCCATAATCAACATTATGCGAATCTTGGATGTAGAACCCCATTAGAAAGGTCACAGCTCTCCTCCTTAGAGATGTCACTCATTCGGAGACGACCCGGCTTGGAGAAGCGCGTGATGATGGTTTTATCGATGAGCTGCATGGAGATCGACCGGATACATGTTTTGCGGGACATGATTGGGGAGCAGATTTCGGCCCGGGAAGCGGCGCAGCTGATGCGCATGACGCCGCGCCAGGTGTTTCGCTTGTTGCAGGTTTATCGGGCAGATGGGCCATCGGCGCTATTATCGAAGCGACGGGGCAAGCCGAGCAACCGATCGTATCCGCCGGTCGTCAGGACTGAAGCGCTGGCGCTGATAAGAGCCAACTACTCAGACTTTGGTCCGACGTTGGCGGCCGAAAAGCTTTCTGAACGTCACGGATTGCGTTTGGGCGTAGAAACAGTGCGGCGTTGGATGCTGGCTGAAGGGCTCTGGAAAGATCGCCGGCAACGTCTCAAACCGGTTCACCAGCCGAGGCATCGGCGCGACTGCGTCGGCGAACTCATTCAGATCGATGGCTCCGAGCATTGGTGGTTTGAGGATCGTGGCCCTCAATGCACCCTGCTCGTTTTCATCGACGACGCCACGAGCCGGATCATGCATTTGGCCTTTGTCGAGACCGAATCGACGTTCGATTATTTCGTCGCCGCTCGCACGTATTTGCAGCACTACGGCAAGCCGGTGGCTTTTTACTCGGACAAGCATGCGACGTTTCGCGTGAACAAGACCGGTGCGACGGGTGGCAACGGCATGACGCAATTTGGCCGAGCGCTGCATGAGCTGAACATCGATATCATCTGCGCGAACACCAGCCAGGCGAAAGGCAGAGTGGAGCGCGCGAATCTGACGTTGCAGGATCGGCTGGTGAAGGAGCTTCGGCTCGCCGGAATCTCGACGATGGAAGCCGGCAACGCTTTCTTGCCGGCGTTCATGGAGGATTACAATCGCCGGTTCGCGAAGGCCCCTTTCAGCGACAAAGATCTTCACCGGCCGCTTTGCAAGAACGACGATCTTGATGAGGTTTTCGCTTGGAAGGAGGAGCGCACGGTCTCCAACAGCCTGACGCTTCAATACGACAAGGTGCTATTCATCCTCGAGCCGAACGAGATCACACGTCCCCTCGCCCGCCAGCGCGTGACGATTTTCGACTATCCGGATGGCCGCTTCGTCATCAAACACCAGGGCCGCGAGCTGCCCTATCGCATTTTCGATAAGGTGCAGCAGGTCGATCAAGCCGCCATTGTCGAGAACAAGCGATTGGGGCCCGTTCTGGCCTATATCGCAGAACGCCAGAAGCAACTCGGTGAGAGCCGCAGCAAAAAGGCGCCGCGCCGTGGCGGCCAGGCCAAGAGCATTTTCAAGGTAGGCTGAAGGTCTCTGAGAGATTGCGGGTTCCGTTCGAGCAGCGCGGCTGCGCTAACCCGACCGGCTGCGCCGCGCTGCTCGAACCCCGAGATTGTGGGCGCTGCCTGTGACATTTCTAACGAGCACAAGCTGCGACTTGTCTATTGAGTTCTGACATGTGTGTTTATAGCTGACGCGCCGGGCGCCAGCGCCTCATCCACACGCTGGCGCTGTCAAGGCAGGAATAAAATGGCCTATGACGAGCAGCGCTTTCGCGGCCTCGAGGTCGTCCACCTTTAGCTTCGCGGGCGGACCCCCTTCCACGCTTTTGCAATTATTTCGTCTGTTGCATTTATTATGTCTGATACATATGTTGCGTTTAGGAAATAACGATAACAAACAGGGGAACACCATGACCGCGCTCGCTCACCGCCAATTGCCTCCAACGGCCCAGGATGCCGCCATTGCCCGCGCCTCTGGCCAGCGACTCTCGCGCTTTGCCCACCGCAATCGACCGCTCACGCTTCGCGTCACCGATGCCGAGCAGGATCAGCCGATCGAGTTGCCCGCCGGAGCCGTGTCCTTGCTTATGGAAATCCTGGAGGCTATGGCCGCCGGGCGCGGCATTACGCTCATTCCTGAAAACGCCGAGCTGACCACGGTGCAGGCTGCCGAGATTTTGAACGTCTCCCGTCCGTTTCTCATCGGGCTTCTCGAGGCCAAGGCCATCCCCCACCACAAGGTCGGCAAGCACCGCCGCGTCCGCATGGAGGATGTGATGGCCTACAAGGAGCGCATCGACCGCGAGCGCGAAACAGTCCTCGACCAGCTTGTTGCTGAAGCGCAGGAACACGGCATGGGTTACAGCCGCTCATGACAGTTTACACCGTGCTTCTCGACGCCAACGTCCTCTATCCCGCCGCTGTGCGGGATATTCTTTTGCAGCTCGCAGTCACCGATTTGTACCGTGCGAAATGGAGCGCTGATATCCACCGTGAATGGATCGAAGCGCTCCTTCGCAACGAACCGCACCGTGATCGCGCCGTGCTGGAGCGCACCCGAGACCTCATGGATCGGCATACGCGCGATTGCCTTGTCAGCGGCTATGAGGCGCTCATCCCCTCGCTTTCTTTGCCCGATGAAAATGACCGTCACGTTCTCGCGGCGGCGATCGTCGGCGGCTGTGACGTGATCGTGACGCAGAACTTGAAGCACTTTCCCGAGGCCGTGCTTGCACCGCTCAACATCGACGCGCAGCATCCCGATGAATTCCTATGCAACCAACTCGACCTCGCGCCGGGCATCTTCTGCGCTGCCGTGCGCAAAGTCCGCGCGCGCCTAAAGAATCCGACTTATTCCGTTGAAGATTACCTCGCCAATCTCACCCAGCAGGGCCTTGTCGGAACCGCGTCGGACCTCGAACAATTCTCTGAGCTTATTTAGCCCGCAGCCAAGGCCTGTTACCAACTGGTCCGCAGGCAGCCCATGAATTACCATTCCGTCCGGATCGCTCCGAAGATGGCGCGAACCGGGGGCTGCCATGGAAATTATTGCTTCGAAAACGATAGGAAATTCAGACACTACACGCGTAATTGAAGTTCTGGCGGATGTGGCCGGCAGTTTCACATACGCTTCCTTCCAAAACGCGATTCCGGTCATCCGCTCGATCGCCGTCAACAATCCCACGGCGGAGAATTTCGGGGGCTGCGAACTCCATCTTGTCTCTAATCCGCCATTTCTGCGAAGCAAGAGATGGGTCGTCGATCGACTCGCAGCCGGCGATCGCCTCTCGCTCACCGATCGAAAGGTAGAACTCGATCCGGCCTATCTTGCAGGCTTAAACGAATCCGAGCGCGGCGAGATTGTCTTCACGTTATCGATGGGCGATCGGACTTTGGCCGAGATCAGAAGTTCGGTTCGTCTGCTCGCGCGAGACGAGTGGGGCGGCATTGGCGACATGGCCCAGCTTCTTCCCGCCTTCGTCATGCCAAACGATCCGGCGGTCGCGAAAATATTGCGCGCCGCCGCTGAACGGCTCGCGGACCATGGCCATTCGTCGGCGCTTGATGGTTATCAAAGCGAAAATCCACAGCGCGCATTTCTGCTCACGGCGGCGATCTACTCGGCCGTCGCCGGGCTTTCGCTGCATTATGCCGAACCGCCGGCAAGCTTCGAGGAGCGAGGGCAGAAAATACGACGGCCTTCCACAATTTTGATCGAAGGCCTCGCGACATGTCTCGATACGACGCTGCTCTTCGGCGCGGCTCTGGAGGCCGCCGGACTCTACCCAATCCTCCTAATGTTTCGCGGTCACGCGGCCGTCGGCGTCTGGCTGGCGAAGCGAAGCTTGTCGAACGCCATCGAACCGGACGCCATGGAAATTCGCAAGGCGTTGGCCTCCCGCGAGATGATTTTGTTCGAGACGACGGGCGTCACCAATCGTCCCCCCATGACGTTGGAACAAGCTCAGTCCTTGGTCGAAAGCCGACTTGACGAAGATCGGCGCTCGGAATTCATCGCCGCGATCGACGTGCGCCGGTCGCGCGGCGGCGGCGTCACGCCGCTCGCCTCCCATGAGCCGTCGCGCGCGGTCGTCGACGACATCCCAGCGGAGCCGGTCGAATTGCCGCTGCCGCCCGCGCCGGCGATGGATGAGCTGCCCGTTGACATTGCCGTAGAAAAGCCGACGACGGCGGCCGGACGGATAGAGCGTTGGCAGAAGAAGCTGCTCGATCTGACGCTGCGCAATCGGCTTCTAAACTTTCCGGACACGAAGAAGACCATTCCCTTCCTCTGCACGGATATTTCTTATCTCGAGGACCGTTTCGCTGCGGGCGCGTCCATACGCCTTATCTCGCTGCCCGAACAAAACCCCTTGGGAGAGCGCGACGCGGACCTTTATCGCGATATCCACGGACAGGACCTCCAGCGCCGCTTCGCTACGGAGGCTCTGCAACGCGATGAATTAGCCTCCACGCTCGATGCGAAACATCTCGAAGCGCGGCTGATCGAACTCGATCGACAGGTCCGCAACGATTTCGCCGAGGGAGGCGCCAACACGCTATTTCTCGCGGTCGGCTTCCTGCGATGGAAGAAGAAGCCTGAGGATGACAGAAGCTATCGGGCGCCCTTGCTGCTCATCCCTGTCAAGCTCGATAGAAAAAGCGCCTCTTCCCGATTCAATCTGCGCTTTCACGAGGACGAGCCCCGGTTCAATGCGACCCTGCTTCAATTCCTCGAGCGCGACTTCGACCTGCGTTTGCCGCAATTCGCCGGCGAGCTGCCACGGGATGAATTTGGCGTCGATGTTCCGCGCCTGCTGAGTCTGATGCGCCAGGCGGTTCGCGACGCGCCTGGTATGGAAGTGTTGGATGAGACCGCGCTCTCGACCTTTTCCTTCGCCAAGTTCCTGATGTGGAAGGATCTGGTCGAACGGACGGAGGCGCTTCGCCAAAATCGTGTCGTCAAGCATCTCATCGACACGCCCGACCAGGCTTTCCAGGCGGATGGCGAAGTCTTCAGGGATGGGCGCGAACTCGATCGCCATTACGCGCCGGCAGACATCGTATCGCTGCTGCCCGCCGATTCATCGCAGATCGCCGCCAGTCTGGCGGCCGCGGAGGGTCGCGACTTCGTCATCGTCGGCCCGCCGGGAACCGGCAAGAGCCAGACCATCACGAATATGATCGCGAGTTGTCTCGCGGCAGGGAAGACGGTTCTGTTTGTCGCCGAAAAGACTGCGGCGCTCGATGTCGTTTATCGGAGGTTGCGGGAGCATGGATTAGGCGACCACTGTCTCGAACTCCATTCGTCGAAGACCGATCGCAGGGGTTTTCTCGGGCAGCTCAAGAAATCCTGGGAGAGCAGCAGTCAATTCGATCAGTCGGGCTGGATCGCCATCAACGAAAATCTGCGACTCCGCCGCGATCAATTGAACGCCTATGTGGAGGCGTTGCATCGACAGCACGTCAATGGACTGACGCCTTACGCCGCGGTCGGCATCGCCTTGCGAGGCCGGGATCGCCATGCGCCGTCACTTTCCTGGCCGTCGACGGACACGCATGACCTCGCTACGCGGCTGAAATTGGAGGAGATGGCCGAAGAGCTCGGCCGCGTCTTCAAATCGGTGGTTAATCGACCCGTGCTTGATCTCGTCCATGCGGGCGAATGGTCTTCGCAGTGGCAAGAACGGCTCATTGGCGCGGCTGGAGATCTGAAGGCGAAGACGAGCGTCCTACGCGGAACGCTCGCCATATTCGCCGCACAGATCAACTTGCCTGCCACTGACGATGCTTCCTTTGTGGATCTGCAGCGGCTTGCTTCCTTCGCGGCCGCGCTTCGCGACAGCGCGGGCGTCGATCACCGCGTCCTGTTCGATCGCGAGTTTCGGCAGTTGAGCGCGGCGCTGACCGAACTTGAACAAGCAATACGCGGCTATCGCGCCGCGGAGGCCGCTTTGACTGCGGCCTTTGATCGAGATGCCGTGCTCTCCATCCCAGTCCATGATCTCGAGAACGCCTGGCGGCAGGCTTCGGCCTCGCTCTGGCCGATGAGCTGGTTTGGACGCCGCCGTGTTAGAAAGCTCCTGCGAAGCTACGCAAAAGCCGGCGCGCCCAATCCCGAAACAGAGTTGCGAGCCCTGCGGCATATGCAGACATATGCTGCCTCCGTTCAACGCAACAGGCTCGCGGCCAAACCAGTCGGCTTCGCAGGTCTCGACACCGACCTTGCGGCCGTTGACCGATTGTTGAAAAGCGCGGATCGCCTCCTGCAAGGCCTGCTTGGCTTGAGAAAGACGGCGGGAGAACTGGAGGCGGTGGCGCAGGCCATAGCGCCGACGCTCCGCGCACCGACGGGAGGAGATCCAGTCCGTCAAGCCGCGCACGATTATTCCGACGCCGTCGTCGCATTTGTGGAGTCCGCGAGACAATTCGCAACCTTATCGGGGCGAGAGCCGCTGAATCCGGAAACGTCAACCTTGCTGTCTACACTCTCCGCGCAAATGCATGAACTCGTCGAAGCGCGGCATCTGCTGAGGGACTGGTCGACCTGGTGTGGCGTCCGGGAGCGCGCCAAAGCGCAGGGGCTTTACGAATTGGTCGACGATCTCCAGTCTGGCGCCATTGAACCGGAAGAATCGGGAGCCGCCTTCAGGCTCGCCTATGCCCGCTGGTGGCTGCCGTCGACTTTGGACGCGGATCCAATATTGCGGGAATTTCGACGTTTCCAGCATGAACACGCGATCGAAGAGTTCAGGCGGATAGACGACATGGTGCGGGCCGAGGCCGCGAATCGGGTTGTCGAGGGGCTCGCCCACGACTTGCCTTCGGTACAAAGCGTGCCGCGCAGTTCGGAACTTGGCTTGCTGCGGCATCAAATGGAATTACAGCGTCCCAGTCGCACGATTCGGGAGATGATCGCGGCAATGCCGTCGAGTTTCTCCAAACTCGCGCCCTGCATGCTGATGTCGCCGCTCTCGATCGCTCAATATCTACCGCCCGATCAAGCGCTCTTCGATGTCGTGATCTTCGATGAAGCATCGCAGATCACCACTTGGGACGCCGTCGGCGCTATCGCCAGGGCCAGACAAACGATCATCGTCGGCGATCCAAAACAGCTTCCTCCTACGAATTTCTTCGGTCGCAATGAAGATGACGAGGAGGTTGCAGAACACGAAAAGGATCTGGAGAGCATTCTGGATGAAGCGAAGGCGGCCGGCATTCCAGTGCGAACTTTGCGCTGGCATTATCGCAGCCGCAATGAGTCGCTCATCGCATTTTCCAATCACCACTATTATCAGAATCGGCTGATCACCTTCCCATCTTCGAATGTCGATGATCGCGCCGTTCAACTCCGGCATGTGCCTGAAGGCGTTTACGACCGGGGCAAGAGCCGCACCAACCGGATTGAAGCTTTCGCCATTGCGGATGAGGCGAAGAGACGCATGCTGCATTGGCTTGATTTGCCAAAAGAGAATCGGCCGACGCTCGGCGTCATCACCTTCAACGCGCAGCAACAATCGCTGATCCAGGACTTGCTGGACGACGCCCGGCGCGACAATCCCGATCTCGAATGGTTTTTCGCAGAAGAGCGCGTGGAGCCCACGATCGTCAAGAATCTCGAGAATGTACAGGGCGACGAACGCGACGTGATCCTGTTCTCGATAACCTTCACGCAGGACGCCGCCGGCAGGCGCAGCATGGATTTCGGCGCGCTAAATCGCGATGGCGGAGAGCGTAGGCTTAATGTCGCTCTCACTCGCGCGCGTCAGGAGCTTCTCGTCTTTTCCGGATTCACGGCCGATCAGATCGACGCCAGCAGGTCGAAGGCGATCGGAGTGAGTCACCTGAAGACATTCCTGGACTTCGCGGCCCGCGGTCCTATCGCGCTCCCTGCGCGGGACCTGGGTTCGAAGGGTCCGCCGGAATCTCCTTTTGAAGAAGCGGTCGCGGCCGAGCTCGACCGGCTTGGCTGGCATATAACGCCGCAGGTCGGCATTTCCGGTTTCAGAGTGGATATCGGGATCAAGCATCCTGAACTCGCAGGCGCTTATCTCGCGGGCGTCGAGTGCGATGGCGCTACCTATCACCGTTCCGCCACAGCGCGCGACCGCGACAAGGTTAGGGAGCAGGTGTTACGCGGCCTGGGATGGAACATCATTCGCGTCTGGTCGACGGATTGGTGGTTCGATCCCAAAGGAGCGGCCGAACGCTTGCACAATGCGCTCTCGGCGTTACTCGAAGACTGGCGTCAGGCATCTACAGACCGGTCAACGTCCGAAGAAACCACGCATTGGGACTTGGGGCACGAAATCGAGCCCGATCAATCAATAAACGAAGTGGAGCCAACCGACGAAGCAGAAGATTCGCCGCGCCTGCCACGAGAGGAGACGGAGGAGCGCGTCGGCGGTCCTGACGAAACGGTATCGGAGGCGCTGGCGATTGATGCACGAATTGGCGTTTTGAGCGAAGCGCAGTCAGGTGCGTCTTCCATTGCGGGCTCTGCGGTGTCACAGGAATTGCCCAACAGAGCGCGCTATAAAATCGCTGATTTGTCGATTGTCCGCGCCGAGCCGGATCGCTTCCATGACTTCGACTATAAAAGCACGTTACGCGCGATGGTGGAGGCCGTCGTCGATTGCGAAGCGCCATTGCGCGAGGACTTACTGGCGCAGCGCATCGCGCGTGCGCATGGGTGGCTGCGCACCGGGAGTAAGATTCGGGAGCGCGTCATGCTGCACTTGAAAAATGTGGATAGAACGTCGGAGTCGAGCGGCGACTTTATATGGAAAAAGGGAACCGTCGCGGAGTTGATTGCTTATCGTTCACCTTACGACGCCGACTCCCGTCGGGCCATCTCAGAAATCTCGCTCGCCGAGCTTGCCTCTGCCGTGGTCTCCAATGAAGATATTTTAGAGGAACCGGATCCGGCACTCGCGCTTGCGCGGTTGCTTGGCGTGGAACGGTTGGCGGCGACGGCGCGAGCGCGCCTTGACGAAGCACTTGATCGGGCAAGAAGCCATTTGTCTAAACCGCGCCGCATTGAAGGCGGTTAAATTTCTAATGAAAATTTGATCCAAATCGGTTGTGAATCGGTGCAGGGATGCAAAGCACGGTGGATTCCATATCATCAATCGATGACAACGCCGTTGATATCGCGGATCCACACCCCTTTCCGAAAGAAACGTAATCGCTTTGTCCGGAACCAATGAGCGCATCAAATTTCGTGTCGTATGATGTGTTCAGGCTATGCGCGCTGATCGCAGTCGCAAAAGCTTGCGGTCGCACGGAGGCTGATGCGCGCAACTTGCGGCTCTGAGGGCGGCGATAACCTGAGAGTGAGAGGGCCCTTCGGGCTTCGCGACGAGGAGTCAGGGCGAGAGAGAGGCTTTCGCCGGCCCGTCGCGGAGATTGAAACATGTCGAAGATTGCGCTGATGGGAGCGACGGATATCGCGCTTGATCGCCTGGTGGCGTCGGACGCCAATGTGCGCCGAATCAAAGCGGGGATCAGCGTGGAAGAGCTGGCTGAGGACATTGCCCGTCGGGGATTGCTGCAGTCGCTGAGCGTGCGGCCAGTGCTCAATGGCGACGGCGAAGAAACCGGAAAAATCGCGGTGAGCGCCGGCGGTCGGCGTCTCGCGGCGCTAAAGCTGCTCGTTAAGCAGAAGCGTCTCGCAAAGAACGCGCCCGTCCCCTGCATCGTGAAGACGGAGGGGATCGAGGAGGAAGATTCCCTCGCCGAGAATACGATGCGCGAAGCCCTACATCCGCTCGATCAATTCCGGGCGTTCAAACACTTGCAAGATGCAGGCCTGAGCATTGACGAGATCGCCGCGCGGTTTTTCGTTGGAGCGCAGGTCGTGCGCCAGCGCCTCAAACTGGCGGCGGCAAGCCCAAAGCTTCTCGATCTTTATGTCGCGGAAGAATTGACCCTGGAGCAACTCATGGCGTTCTGCGTCATCGACGACCATGCGCGACAGGAAGAAGTGTGGCATTCGCTATCGCGTTCATACAACAAAGAGCCCTATACGATCCGGCGCATGCTAACGGAAGGCGCGGTCAAGGCTGGCGACAAGCGTGCGGTGTTTGTCGGCGTCGAAGCCTATGAGGCGGCCGGCGGCGTGATCTTGCGCGATCTCTTTCAACAAGATCATGGCGGCTGGCTGCAGGATGTCGTGTTGCTTGACCGTCTTGCGCGGGAAAAGCTTTCCAAAGCGGCGGATGAGCTTCGCGCCGAGGGCTGGAAATGGTCGGAGTTCGCGTGCGAATTCCCCTATGGCCGTACAAATGGCATGCGTCGCTTACCGTCGATGGCGCCGCAGATTTCAAACGAAGAGAAGGAACGTTACGACGCGGCGCTCGAAGAATATGACGCGCTGTCCGAAGAGCACGTCAGCGTCGACGAGCTTCCGGAAGACATCGACGGGAGAATGGGCGAACTCGAAGAGATCATCGACGCGATCGAACAGCGTCCGGCGATTTTTGATCCGGCCGATATGGCGCGAGGCGGCGTATTCGTCAGTATCGATTCCAATGGCGCGCTGAAAGTCGAAAGGGGCTACGTGCGCCGCGAGGATGAGGCGCCAGTCGAACAGCGAGCGGATTCGAATTCTCAGCACTCTGGGTCTGACGAGAATGGCGCTCATTTTTTTTCCATGAGGGCGTCGACGGAGGGCGTTCTAACTGCTGACGCGGACATTGAGGCCGAAACCCCTCCGAAACTGTCCGATCGCCTGCGCATGGAACTCTCCGCGCATCGAACGATCGCGCTGCGGTCGAAATTGTCGGCGGATCCGGAAGCCGCGTTTCTGGTGGCGACCCATGCGCTGGCGCTCGATGTCTTCTACGGATCGCCGCAGCATTCCTGTCTCGATCTCACGCTGCGTAGTGCGCCGATCGGATCTCATCTGCCTGGCGTCGGCGACACCCCGGCGGCGAGCATCCTGCAGGAGGCGCTGGTGCGCTGGCAGGTGCGTCTGCCGCAACATCCCGCCGAGCTTTGGAGCTGGCTTATTGCGCAAAGCGCGGAAGATCGCGCGGCGCTTTTCGCTTTCTGTGTCGGCTTTGGCGTCAATGCGCTCTATCTCCCGCATGAACGGCGCAACGCCGCATTTGATCACGCCGATCTCCTAGCCGAACATTTCGTGCTCGACATGCGGGATTTCTGGAGCCCGACGGTCGAGAACTATTTCGGAAAGGTGACGAAGACGCAGATTCTCGACGCTGTCCGCGAAGCGAAGGACGAGGCGACGGCGCAAATGATCGATCACCTGAAGAAAGCCGATATGGCGGCGGAAGCCGAGCGCCTGCTCGAAGGCAGCGGCTGGTTACCCGAAATTCTGCGAACGCAAAATTTCGACACCCCGGCGATCGAGGCAAAGCATGCGGAAATCGGCGACGAAGCGCCGGCCGGCAGTGACGATGATCTTCCCGCTTTTCTCGCCGAGAGCGAGACGGAACGGATGGTTCCCGAGGCCGCCGAATAGACCGGCGCGCCTTTTTTGAGCGTCCCACAGCTTCACGAGCCCGCCCCATCCGGCGGGCTCTTTTTTGTTTTGAGGAGATGAAGATGTTCGATTGGTATCGCCGCTGCGCCTACGACGATGCGCAGAAGAAACTATTTCACCAGAAAGGACGCGCCGCCTTACGCGCGCTCGCAAAAGAACTACGGCTGCCGCCAAATTCTTTCGATATCCGCAGTTGCAATGGCGGCGACGCCGTCTCCGGCGAAATCATTCTGCACGGCGAGAGCGTTTATATCCAGATCTCCCAGCCCGCAACCGGCGCCGATAGCGGCGTGCTGATTCGCAGCTGCAGCGGCAGTCGTGACTATCAGGGCGGCAGAAATCATTTCGCGCCGCTGGCGTTGCTCGATGAGCCGGCGGCGCTGGCTGGCCATGTGCGAGCGGTGATGAGCGGAGATCTGTCGCGGATCAGCGCGATTGGGCCGCTTGCCGTAAAACGGCTGGCGCGTGGGAGAGGCTGAGGGAGAGAAGAGGCAGAGGGCTTTGCCGGGAGGGCGAGCCCGGAGCAGGAAGAGAGAGCGTCCCGGGCCGTTACCCCGGAGACAATTGATGAGCCCGAACCTCGCCGTTGCCGAAACGCCCCGCGAACAATCCGAATTTTCCTTCATTTCGGCAGAAAAGCCCCATGCGCTCGTGATGGCGGCGCAGACGCTCGTCGTCCGTCTTGCCAAGGGGAGCAGCATCGACGCCCCTGCCCTACGCGCAGCGATGGAAGGCGCCTTCGGCGCGAGCGACGCGCAAGGCGCGTGGTGCTGGAAAGATGCATATGAGGCGGTAGAGGCGGCGCAGGTTTTGTTCCTGCGCCGCTATGGGCCGGCAATGGCTACGCGCGCGGCGAACGATCCGGCGCGCATTCTCTCGATGCTCAAGAAAATTGGCGCGATGCTGCCGAGCGAAACGCGGCGCTCGGAAGAAAGTCATGCGCTGCAGCAATTCTCGACGCCACTGGAATTCGCCTATGTCGCAAGTCTTGCGGCGGCGATCACTCCGGGCGACGTGGTGCTCGAGCCTTCCGCCGGCACGGGGCTGCTCGCGATCAATGCCGAGTTCGCCGGTGCGACGCTCGTCCTCAATGAATGGGGCAGGACGCGCGCCGATCTCTTAACACTTCTGTTTTCCGGAGCGCCACTCAGTCGTTTCGATGGCGCGCAGCTCCATGATCGTCTCGACGTCAAAATTGTCCCCAGCATCGTGCTGATGAATCCGCCCTTCTCCGCCTCGCCGCTGATCGAGGGACGGCATGCCGCCGCGACTTTCGAACATATTCGCGCATCTCTCTCGCGACTTCGCGCTGGCGGCCGGCTCGTCGCCATCACCGGCGAGAGCTTTGCGCCGACGTCGAACAGCTGGCGCGGGAGCTTCGAGCGTTTGCAGGAACAGGGACGGCTGGTGTTTACGGCCTCCCTCGCGCGAGGATTTTTCGCGCGACATGGGACGTGCGTCGAAAGCCGGCTGACGGTCTTCGACAAAACGCCTGCGGAGAACCCGAAAGAATTTGTCGCTGGCTTCGGTCCGGTCGCCGATTTTTCGGAACTGCTTGCGCTGGTGCAGCGGGAGATTCCGCCGCGCCCTTCCCTTGCTTCAGAAGCGCAGGGCAATAGCAAGTCGCCAGTCCAGTCCAGCGTCGGTTTGGCCGCGAAGCCGTTCGCGTCGATTGGTGCAACCCGCCGCGACGCGCGGCCTCTCGCTCTTGCGGATGATGCTGCGCGTCAAAACGTCCGAGTCATTCCGGTCCCTGCCCCGTGCGTCGCGCCTTCAGAGATCGTCGAACTCGCCTATGCGCTCCGCGACTGGAAGGCGTCCGAGGGCGGCGCGCTCAGCGCCGGGCTCTATGAGCCCTATGCCCTGCAATCGATTGCAATCGAGGGCGCAAAGCCGCATCCGACGACGCTCGTTCAATCCGCCGCCATGGCGTCGGTCGCGCCGCCAAAGCCAACCTATCGGCCACATCTGCCAAAGAGCGTCGTCGAGTCCGGATTCCTCTCCGACGCGCAGCTCGAGAGCGTCATCTACGCCGGCGAGGCCCATAGCGGCCTTCTCGCCGGCTCATTCCTCATCAATGAAAGTTTTGATGCGGTTTCCGCCGCGCCAGACGACGCCGAGAAGGCGGTCCGCTTTCGCCGCGGTTATTATCTTGGCGATGGCACAGGCGCCGGTAAGGGGCGTCAGGTCGCGGGCGTCGTTCTCGACAATTGGCTGAAAGGCCGCCGCAAGGCCCTCTGGATCTCGAAATCCGACAAGCTGCTGGAAGACGCCCAGCGCGACTGGGCGGCGCTGGGGCAGGAGAAGCTGCAGGTCGTCCCACAGTCCCGCTTCAAGCAAGGCGCGCCGATCCATCTTGCTGAGGGGATTCTCTTCACGACTTATTCGACCCTGCGGTCGGATGAACGTCAGGGCCGTGATGGCGCACTGAAGGCTTCGCGCCTTGCACAGATCGTCGACTGGCTCGGAGCCGATTTCGACGGCGTGATCGTCTTCGACGAGGCGCACGCCCTCGCCAATGCGGCTGGCGACAAGGGCGAGCGCGGCGAGAAGGCCGCCTCGCTGCAGGGGCGCGCGGGCCTCAGGCTACAAAACGCCCTCCCCGACGCCCGCGTCCTTTATGTCTCGGCCACCGGCGCGACGACCGTCGCCAATCTTGCCTACGCCACGCGCCTCGGGCTCTGGGGCTCGACCGACATGCCCTTCGCGACGCGACAGGATTTTGTCGCGGCGATGGAGGCTGGCGGCATTGCCGCCATGGAAGTGCTGGCGCGTGATCTCAAGGCTCTCGGACTCTACGCGTCGCGCGCCCTCTCCTATGCCGGGATCGAGGTCGAGATGCTGGAGCACCAGCTCTCAAATGAGCAAATCCGTATCTATGATTCCTATGCCGGCGCCTTTGAGATCATTCACAACAATCTCACCGCGGCGCTGGAGGCGGCGAACATCACCGGCGAGGGCGGTAAGGCCTATAACCGTAACGCCAAGAGCGCGGCGCGCTCGGCTTTCGAATCCAACAAGCAGCGTTTCTTTAATCATCTGATCACGGCGATGAAGGCGCCGAGCCTGATCGCGTCGATCGAGCGTGATCTGGAATCGGGTCATGCCGCTGTCATTCAGATCGTCTCGACAAGCGAAGCCTTGATGGAGCGCCGTCTTTCAGAAATCCCGTCGTCCGAATGGGGCGATCTCTCCTGCGACATCACCCCGCGCGAATACGTGTTATCCCGAGATCGGGATAAGACATATTCTGCCACGTTGCCCGATATGCCGAGTGGCCGTGACGACTCCCCGGTTTTGCGGGGAAAAGCTCGATGATTGCGCGGCATAATTTTTCTCCTTCAGTTGTGAAAAACCCCTCGGCTGGGA
>VGDT01000052.1 GCA_016869595.1 Alphaproteobacteria bacterium | reverse complement strand
AATCGCCGTCGATGTGATAGCTTTGTTCATGGCGTTGCTTTCCTTCCGTGGAATCAGCACCCCGAGCCTACAAGCTCAAGGTGAGCAACGCCGCTCCTCCTATTTCAACATCGGTCGGGACATCGCCCCGCAAGTTGTCACAGTCTCGCAAAGCGGCTCCCACGCGACAAAATTCTCTTTTTTTGGATGGGCGAAGCCGTTTGGCCTTGCGGGTAAAATCTGTATTCTCCGCCTGCGGCGACCGGAGTGTTTCAGTGGCGGGTGCGGGTTATGCGCAAAGCCTTGCGGCTAGGCGCGTCTTGCTGATTGTCGGCGGGGGGATCGCCGCATACAAGTCGCTCGATCTCGTTCGGCGTCTGCGCGAGCGAGGCGCGCGGGTGCGCGTCGTCATGACCGCAGCGGCCAAGGAGTTTGTGACGCCGCTCGCCTTTGTCAGCGTCGCTAATGAGAAAGTCTATGACGATCTCTTCTCAGCGACGGACGAGCAGGAGGTGGGGCATATCCAGCTCTCGCGCGACGCGGACCTCATCGTCGTCGCGCCGGCGACGGCGCACATTCTTGCGCGCGCCGCGCGCGGCCTTTGCGACGATCTCGCGACCACTTTGCTGCTCGCAACCGACAAGCGCGTTCTTTATGCGCCGGCGATGAATGTGCGCATGTGGCTTCATCCTGCGACGCAGCGCAATGTCTCGACTCTGCATGGCGACGGCGCCTGGTTTGTCGGTCCGAACGTCGGCGACATGGCTTGCGGCGAATATGGGCCCGGGCGCATGAGCGAGCCTCTCGAGATTGTCGAAGCGATCGAGACTGCGCTGAAGCAGGATACTCGATTGCCGGCGCCCGAAGGACTTTTGGCGCGCGGCGGCGCGCTTGAAGGGCTGCATGTCGTCGTGACGTCCGGTCCCACTCATGAGCCGATCGATCCGGTGCGCTACATCGCCAATCGATCCTCAGGCCGGCAAGGCCACGCCATCGCCGCGGCGGCGGCGCGCGCCGGCGCGCGTGTGACGCTGGTTTCAGGGCCCGTCGCGCTGTCCGATCCGCCCGGTTGCGAGGTTGTACATATAAAGAGTGGGCGAGACATGCTCGCCGCCGTGGAGGCTACGCTTCCCGCAGATATATTCATCGCCGCGGCGGCCGTCGCCGACTGGCGCGTCGAGCCGGCGTGCGACAAGATCAAGAAAAGCGAGGGGGGCGCTCCGTCTCTGTCGCTCGTCGAAAATCCCGACATTCTCGCGACCGTCTCACAGGGGCCGCGGCGTCCCCGTCTCGTCGTCGGCTTTGCGGCCGAAACCAGCGACCTTATCCGCCATGCGCAAGAGAAGCTCGCGCGAAAGGGATGCGATCTCATCGTCGCCAATGACGTCAGCGAGGGAACGGACGTTTTCGGCGGCGCGACCAACGAAGCCCATCTCGTCTCGCGCGCGGGAGTCGAAGACTGGCCGCGGCTTCGCAAGGAGGATCTCGCGGAGCGGCTTGTGGCGCGCCTCGCGCAGATGATCGGCGGCGAGGCGACGCCATGAAAGTTGCAATCCGCCGACTGCCGAACGCCGAAAGTCTGCCGTCGCCGGCTTACGCCAGCGAGGGAGCGGCTGGCATCGATCTCTACGCGGCGCTCGCGCCCGGTCAAAAGCTGGTGCTGGAGCCCGGCGCGCGCGATCTCATACCTACGGGACTCTCGATTGCGTTGCCGCGAGGCTATGAGGGGCAGGTTCGCCCACGCTCGGGCTTGGCCGTCGAGCGCGGCGTCACCATTCTCAACGCCCCAGGCACCATCGACAGCGACTATCGCGGCGAGATCAAAACGCTTCTGATCAATCTCGGGGCGCAACCCTTTGAGATTGTGCGCGGCATGCGCATCGCGCAGCTCGTTATTGCGCCGGTCACGCATGTGACGCTTGTCGAGGTCGACGATCTTGACGCGACGTTGCGCGGCGCCGGCGGATTCGGGTCGACGGGACTGGGCGGAGAAGGCGCGCCATGAAGCTTCTCCCGCGCGCCGCGCGCTTCGCGCTTATGGCGACGCTCGATGTCGCGCTTCATGCGCGTGGTCGACCCGTGTCGTCAAAGCAGCTCGCCGCGCGTCATGATCTCCCGCCGCGACGACTGGAGACGATTTTGCAGGCTCTGGTGCGAGCCGGGATTCTTAAAAGCGTCAGAGGACCTGCGGGCGGCTATGCGCTGGCGCGCGAGAGGCGCCGTTTGTCGGTCGGCGAAATCGTTCGCGTCGCATTGCGCGCAGAGGAGGAGGCGCCAGACGTCGCGCCGCCGCTGCTCTCGGCGGTGCTGGAGCCGGTCATCGCCGATGCTGAGGAGAGCGCGCTACGGCGGCTCGACGATGTGACGCTCGACAATCTGCACGCGCGCGCGGTCGCGCATGGTTTTGGAGAAAGGCCGGACGCGAGCGGCGATTTTGAGATATGAAGCGCGCAAGCCGGCGAAGCCGCCGGAAGGAGGCGCGTATGTCCTATGAAACCATTCAAGTCGAGGCGCAGGGTCGAGTTGGACTGATCCGGCTCAACCGGCCGGAAGCGCTCAATGCGCTGAACGCCCGGCTGATCGCCGAGCTCGACGACGCGCTTTCGGCGTTTGAGTCCAATGATGGCGTCGGCTGCGTGGTCCTGACGGGGTCCGAGAAGGCCTTTGCCGCAGGCGCCGACATCAAGGAAATGCGCGACAAGAAATTCGTCGACGCCTTTCTCGACGATTTCATCGGCCGATGGGACGTCGTGGCGCGCGCGCGCAAGCCGATCATCGCCGCCGTCGCCGGGTTCGCACTGGGAGGCGGCTGCGAAATCGCGATGATGTGCGACTTCATTCTCGCGGCGGACACGGCGGTCTTTGGACAGCCGGAAATCAAGCTTGGCGTAATCCCAGGCGCTGGCGGCACGCAGCGCTTAACTCGCGCCGTCGGCAAGGCGAAGGCGATGGACCTCATTCTTACCGGCCGGATGATGGGAGCGGAGGAGGCGGAGCGGGCCGGCCTGGTCGCGCGGATCGTCCCGGCCGCGGATCTGCTCGCCGAGGCGATCAAGACCGCCGCGACCATCGCGTCCATGTCGCTTCCCGCGGTTCTCATGGCCAAGGAGGCAGTCAACCGCGCTTTCGAGTCGACGCTCGCCGAAGGAATTCGGCACGAGCGGGGGCTCTTCTATTCGCTTTTCGCCACGGATGACCAAAAAGAGGGCATGAGCGCCTTCGTCGAGAAGCGGAAGCCGGCCTTCGCCAATCGCTAGGCGGCCATTGACGTGGGGCCCGCGCCGCGCTTATAAACCCGCCACTTGGCCGCGATTTCGCGGCCCTTTGGTTTTTGGGCGGCGGAATCGCCGTCTTTTTCAAGGACACGCAAAGCATGGCCAATACGAGTTCGGCCAAGAAAGCCGTTCGCAAGATCGCGCGCCGCACCTCGATCAATCGGGCGCGTCGCAGCCGCATGCGCACTTTCGTGCGCAAGGTCGAAGAGGCGATCGCCTCGGGAGATGCGGCGGTGGCGGCCGACGCGCTGCAAAACGCCGTTCCGATCGTGATGCGCGCCGCGCAGACGGGCGTCATTCATAAGAACACGGCGTCGCGGAAGGTTTCGCGGTTGACGGCGCGGGTGAAAGCGCTGGCCGCGCAGGCGTAAAGACGCTTCGCCGCCCCGGCGACGCAACAATCTTCAAGCCCGGCAGAGCCGGGCTTTTTTTGCGCCTAACGTCGCGGCCAAATCGTCGCATGACGCGCAGATGACACGATAAAAATTTTTTTTTGTAGTGATAATACGTGAACATTCAAAATTCTCCCGATTCAATCCCTTGCAATTAAGCTGTCACGAACGGGAAAAAGAGAGGCACTTGACAGTTTTTTTGACCTGCTGTGAACGCGGGCGGCTGCCTATCGCGCAGCCGGAATGCACATTTCGCCAGTGGATTTTTAAGGGCCATGAATCATCAGCTTATAGCGAAGCATGACAAAAGCTTTGTGGCGCCATGCTACAAAATCCAAATTAATGTGACAGATTTAATCACAAGCGTCGTTGCGTGTGATGGCGCTCGCGTGTAGCCTTGAATGGTCGAACGAAAGGCGGTCGGCGTCGGTTTTCACAAAGCGCGCAACAGTAAGGGGAACGACCTGCGTTCTCCGGCGCGGATGAGCCGAGGGCGAGACGCATTGCCGCTTTCCAGCCGTTCGATTTGAAAACCAAGTGATCAGTTCGCAAGGGCGTAGCGTAGAGTTCGTTAATTGCGACGCGCGTTAATTCCGGGATTTTGTCGATCCCGGAAGAGGGAGATTTTGTCATGGCGAAAGGGCGGTTGGCCGGGACAGTCCAGGGAGTGCGCAGCATCAGCGATCGCTTTATTCCGCGATCGTTCGCTGCGCATGGCAGAGTCTGTTTAACGCGGCAGGCCAACGTCAGTAGTTACGCGCGGCTCGCGATCGGGCCGCCTTCAAGACTTCTCATCTAGCGCCGTCCGCCGCGGCGATTACTCGATACAGCTAGGTTCCTTTCCATCAGCGCCTGCGGCGTTCCTCGCCGAGGGGTTCGCTTCTTGGCGCGCGTTTCGGAAAATAGGTCTGATATGTCTGATCATAGAGAGCAATTGGCAAGCGATGGCGTTTCTCCAGAGGATCGTTCGAAATGGGATCGAGTTCGTCACAGACTGAGGACTGATCTCGGCGACGCCGTTTACAATTCCTGGTTCACGAGATTGGAGCTCGAGCGTATCGATGGGGGCGCCGTGCATCTGACGGTGCCCACCAAATTCCTGAAGAGCTGGGTGCAGTCACATTATGCGCCGCGCATCAAGGCGCGCGTGGCGGGCGAATTCTCCAAAGTGGAGCGCGTCGTTATCGACGTGCGCTCGCCTGTCCGCAAGCTGCGCGCGCGCGAGGACGGCGCGGAGCCATGCGAGTCCAACGGACAGCACATTGCCGAGCGCGCTGTCGCATCGCTGGCACCTGCCTTTGAGGCGGCGAGCGAAGCGAACAGGCGGCGCGCCGTTCGCCCGATCGCTTCGCGTCACGACGCCGATGCATTCGTTGGCTCGCCGCTCGATCGCCGCTTATCTTTCTCGACCTTCCTTGTCGGCCCGTCGAACCAGCTCGCCTACGCCGCCGCCTGCCGGGTCGCCGAGTCGCGCCCCGGCGACCTTCCGATGTTCAACCCGCTTTATGCCCACGCGGCGGTCGGCCTCGGCAAAACACACCTCCTGCAGGCGCTGGCGCATGCGTCGAACGACAATCGCCGCAACGCGATCTATCTGACGGCCGAGCGGTTCATGAGCGGCTTCGTCTCATCGCTAACCGCTCAGACGTCGCTGGCCTTCAAGGAAAAATTGCGCGGCATCGACATGCTGATCATCGACGACGTTCAGTTCTTGCAAGGCAAATCGATCCAGCAGGAATTCTGTCACACGCTCAATGCGCTGATCGACGCCGGCCGTCAGGTGGTCGTCGCCGCCGATCGGCCGCCGTCGGAGCTCGACACGCTCGACGAACGCGTATTGTCGCGATTCAAGGGCGGGCTCTGCGTGGACATCGGGCCTCTCGATGAGGCCTTGCGCGTAAAGATCCTCACCGCGCGAATTTCGTCGGCAAAGGAGTCGCACTCCGATTTCCACGTGCCGCCGGAGGTCATTTCCTATGTCGCGCGCACCATTGTCACGAACGGTCGCGATCTCGAGGGCGCGATCAACCGCCTTCTAGCGCACGCCACTCTGACCGGGGCGCCGCTGACGGTCGAGACCGCAGAAACCGCTATTCGCGACCTCGTTCGCACGCAGGACCCAAAGCGCGTCAAGATCGACGACATCCAGAAGCTCGTCGCGAGTCACTACAATATTTCGCGCGCCGACATTTTGTCGTCTCGGCGCACCGCCAATGTGGTGCGCCCGAGACAAATCGCGATGTATCTCTCGAAAGTGCTGACGCTGCGCTCGCTGCCTGAGATCGGCCGCCGCTTCGGCGGTCGTGATCACACCACGGTGCTGCACGCGGTGCGTAAGATCGAAGAACTCGCCGGCAAGGACAAGGGGCTCGCAGAAGTCATCGAGTTGCTGAAGCGGATATTGAGCGAGCAGTAGAATTTGAAGCGCGCGCCGCCTCGGTCGGCGCGCCCCGTCTCACCGCCCGGTTTTCACCGTCGTCCACATTCGGGTGATAAGTTTCTGAGTCGCCTGGTCGGGCGCGGTAACGGTGAACAGGCGCCGCATCGTCAGATCGCTCGGATAGACCGACGGATCGTTCGCCACGGCCTTGTCGATCAGCGGCCGCGACGGCGCGACGCCATTGGCGAAATGGGTGGCGATCGAATTGCGCGCGGCGATGTCCGGACGAAGCAGATAATCGATGAAGAGATAGGCTTCATTGAGGTGCCGCGCGTCCTTTGGAATTGCGAGGTTGTCGAGCGAGAGAAGCGAACCTTCGTTCGGTATCACATAGGCAAGATCGGCGTCGGTTCCGGCCTCGCGGGCGCGGTTTCGCGCTTGCAGACTGTCGCCTGACCAGCCGATGGCCAGGCAGATGTCGCCGTTCGCCAGGGCGTTGATATATTCGGAGGAGTGAAACTTCTTCACATAGCGGCGCAGCCCTCCCAGGAGGTCGGCGGCGCGCTTGAGATCCTGGGGATTTTTAGAATTCGGATCGAGCTTCAGGTATTTCAGCGCAATCGCGAACATGTCCTCGGGACTGTCGAGCATGTAGACGCCGCAGTCAGCGAGCTTCTTTAAGGATTCCGGCCGAAGGACCTGCTCCCAGCTCGTTATCGGCTTGCCGAGCCGCTCCTGGATTTTGGCGACATCATAGGCGACGCCGGTCGTGTACCACATGTAGTTGATGGCGTAACGGTTCCCCGGATCGAAACGCGCGAGTCTGCTGTCGATCTCGGGCCATATGTTGCGGGCGTTGACGAGCTTGCTTCTGTCGATCGGCTGCAGCACGCCCGCCGTAATTTCGCGCTGCAGGAACGTCGCCGAAGGCACGACGACGTCGTAACCCGTGTCGCCGGCGAGAAGCCGCGCTTCGAGCATTTCGTTCGAGTCATAGGTGTCGTAAATGACTTTGATCCCCGTCTCTCGGGTAAAATCTTCGAGCACGCTTGGATCGATGTAATCGCTCCAGTTGAAAATATTGACGACGCGCTCGGCGCCCAGAACAGGCGTCGCTGCGGCGACAACCGCGAGGAAGCAAGCGAGGAGAAACCGTTTCATACGACAATCCATGTGGCGGCCAGTCGGGCGAATCTATCATGGTTGCGCGCGCTTTGGCGACGCGCCAAGCTGAGCTGATGAAACCGCGCAGGGCATAAATATGACCGTTTTTCCCACAGAAGGCGCGGCGGCGCTCCAGGGGCGCGTCGACGCCACGAGACGCGTGGCGCGCGGGGCCCGGCGCTATTTGCGAGCCTGCGGCTTCTCCGTCGTTTGCGAGGCGCCTTTGCCGAATGGGCGGCGCGCTGATCTCATCGGACTCGCGCCCGACGGCGTCTTGCGTATCGTCGAGGTCAAGTCGAGCGACGCCGATTATCGCGCCGATCTCAAATGGCCGCAGTATCGCGGCTTTTGCGATCGGTTCTATTTCGCGATTCCCTCGTCGCTCGATCCGGCGATCTTTCCCGAAGACGCGGGCCTGATCGTCGCCGATGCGCATGGCGCCCTGCTTATGCGGGAAGCTCCAGCGTTTCCGCTCGCCCCGGCGCGGCGACGTTCGATGCTGTTACGCTTTGCGGCGATGGCCGCGGACCGCTACTGCATGCTGGCCTTCGGCGACGAACTCGCGAATTGAAGCCGGCGTCAGCGGGGCGCGCGCTTGGCGAGAATGCGTTGCAGGGTACGGCGATGCATGTTGAGCCGCCGCGCCGTCTCCGAAACATTGCGGTCGCAGGACTCGAAGACCCGTTGGATATGCTCCCAGCGCACCCGGTCCGCCGACATCGGATTTTCCTGAGCGTCCGGCTTGTCGAGCTGAGTCGCCATCAACGCGTGATAGATTTCGTCGGCGTCGGCGGGCTTCGCTAAATAGTCGAAGGCGCCGAGCTTAACCGCGGTCACCGCTGTCGCGATGTTGCCATAGCCGGTAAGGATGATTCCGCGCGCATCGGGGCGCGATGCTTTCAGCTTAGAGATGACGTCGAGGCCGTTGCCGTCGTTGAGCCGCATGTCGATGATGGCGAAGGCCGGCGGGTGCGACTCAAGCGCCGCCAGACCCTCGGCGACCGTTTCGCACGGCGTCACGACGAAGCCTCGCGCCTCCATGGCGCGAGTCAGCCTTCCAAGAAACGGCTTGTCGTCGTCCAGGATCATCAACGAGCGATCCTGCGGCAAGGCTGCACTTTGCTCAGGCTCCGAGACGTCGTCTCGATCCGACTTCAATTCTTCGGCCGACATCGCGTGTTTCCACCCATGATTTTTGTCAAATCTAGCTTATCGGCCGCGTCGCGTCGATCTATTTGTCCTGTTGCGAGATCCTTGGCTTGGCGGCCGCGGGTTCGAGCGCCGCGCGCGGCCAGGTGACTTTGATGATGGCGCCCGTTCGCGGCGGCGAAACATTGCCTATTTCAACGATGGCGCCCGATCGCTCCAGAAGCGTCTTGGCGATAAAGAGACCGAGCCCAAGCCCCGATTCTGCATCGTTCTTGGTGCGCCGTTCCGTTGGCCGGCCCCTCAAATAAGGATCGCCCAGACGATCGAGAATATCGGGAGGGAAGCCCGGTCCATCGTCCTGGATCGCTATCGTCACATAGCTTGGACTCCACCAGGCGTCGATTTTTACGCGCGAAGCGGCGAAGTCCATGGCGTTCTCAACGAGATTGCCAAGCCCATAAAGAATAGCCGGATTGCGCGTCAGGACGGGCGGGTTTGGAGGGCCGCTTTTCGAGATCTCGACTTCGACCCCGACCTCGCGTTGGGGTTCGACCACTTCCTGGATCAGCGTGTCGATCGACAGCAGGTTCATGACGCTGCTCTGATCCGTCGCGCCGAGCGAGGCGAGCTTGCCCAATATCTCGCGGCAGCGCGCCGTCTCTTGCACCAGAAGCTTAAGATCGTCGCGCAGCGCCGGCGCATTTTCCGGCGCGGACTTCAGCAATTCTCTGATGATTAGCGTGATGGTCGCGAGAGGAGTGCCAAGTTCATGCGCGGCCGCCGCGGCGAGGCCGTCGAGTTGCGAAAGGTGCTGCTCGCGCTCGAGCACCAGTTCCGTTGCGGCGAGCGCGTCCGCCAAGAGCCGCGCTTCGTCCGACACCCGCGCGGCGTAAATGCCGATGAACGCCGCGCTGAGCGCAAGCGCCGCCCAGATGCCGGCGCGGTAGAGGAGCGGGAAGGTCAGCTTCTCGTCGGGATGCCAGGGCAGAGGGTAATATTCGACCGCAAGCACCGTCGCGACCGCGACCATGACGATGCCGAGCAGCAGCGTCAGATTGCTCGGCAGCGACACTGAAGAGATGATCACCGGCGTCAAGAACAGCATGGCGAAACTGTTGGTCAGCCCGCCGGTGAGATAGAGCAGGAACCCGAGCTGGATGATGTCGTAACCGAGCAATACGGCGGCTTCGACGTCGCCGAGGCGGAAACTTCGCGGCGTGCCAAAGCGCATCCCGATATTGAGCGTCGCCGACGCGGTGATGAAGACGAAGCAGAGCCCGACGGGAAAATCGAATCCAAGAATGAAATAAACGCCGAGACATGCCGCCGCCTGGCCGGCAATCGCCACCCAGCGCAGCATGAGCAGCGTCTCCATGCGCAAACGCCGGGCGTCGTATTCATAATCGAGCGTTATCATCTCAGTTAGTCCTAGGAGCGCCGCTACCGGCGCGTTTCACAGGCCGACGCCGTGCGACGCGCGCCAAATGCGCCACTGTCGGCGCAGCGGCGAGAGTTCGCCGGCCGGGCGATAGGGATCGTAATCGTTTCGCGCGAGCCGCTCCAGATGAAGCGGAATGGTTGCGGCAGGGAGCAGCGCGGCGCGGGCGGGGCCAAGATTCGCCGCCAGACGTCGCGCCGCGTCATAGTGAGACTGCGCCAGCGCCCCCATCTCCTTCAGGGCGAGGCGAAGCTCTTCCTGGCGAGCCTTGGGGTCGCCGTCTTGCGCGAACGCTGCGTCGGGCAAAAATTTCTCTTGGTTGGGGCGCTCGGCGAAGGCGCGCAATATTCGCGTCAAGCCAAGCGCGACTCCCGCCTCATCGAAAGGGCGCGCGGACGGCGCTTGAAGATCGGCGCCGAGAATGTGCGCCGCCCAGCGCATCGGCGCCGACGCCGTGGCGCGGCAGTAGTCTTCGAGCGCCATCCAGGTCGGCATCCTATCGTCGTAGAGATCGAAGATGTGCGCCTCCGCCAGCGCGATGAATTCGTCGCGGGGCAAAGCGAAGCGCTCGATCGTGTCGATGAGCGCATCGGCGACGGGATTGGCGCGCGCGCCTTCGCCTTGCGCGGCGTCGCCCTGCAGCGCGTCAATCCACCACTGCAGTCGCATCTCGCCCAGCAGCGGTTGCGTGACCTTGCCGCTGACGTCGGCCGCCTCCTGGGCAAAAGCGTAGAGCGCGTGGATGTGTCTGCGCGCCTCCTGGGGCGCGAAGAGACAGGCGAGCCAGAGGTCGCGATCACACGACCGCAGAAGCTCCTCGCACTGCGCATAATGCTCCTGCGAGGCGGCAGGCATGTCACACCGCGATCAGCAGAGCGCCGACTCGGCGATCCTCGTCGACGAGCATATTGTACGTGCGCACGGCGGCGCCCGTCGCCATGGTTTCGCAGCCGACGCCCGATGCGCGCAGCTTGGCGCGCAAGACGCTTGCAAGCGGCAGCAGGTCCTGTCCGGTTCCGACGACGAATACGTCGAGACCGCCGCTTTCAGATAGCGCGCGATCGATCATCGCTTCGTCGATCTCCGCGGCGTTGCTTAGAGGCACGGCGCGCACGCCGGAGGGCAGGGCGAGAATAGAGCCTTTGTGGGACATATCGGCGAAGCGAAAGCCGCCGCCGCCGTAGTCGTCGATCTTGTGACGGCCGGGCACATAGCCGCCGCCGGGAGCGGTCAAGCCGGCCTCGTCTTGGTGGCCCGTTTGGTGGTCGCCTTCCGAGCGGGCGCGGGCGTCTTTTCTACGGCCGCGGGAGGATTCGCCGGCGCGGCGGCGGCCTCGTCACGCGCGGAATCGGCCGTCTCCGCCTTGTGTTCGGTCTCGTGCTTCTGCGCCGCCTTATCAGCGTCTTCGTTGCGCAGGCCGAGATAGATCAGCATCGGCGAGCAGATGAAAATCGACGAATAGGTCGCGACGAAAATGCCCCAGATCATCGCGACCGAGAACGAGCGGATCACCTGGCCGCCGAAGGCGACCAGCGCGAAGAGCGCGAGCATCACGGTCGTCGCCGTCATGATCGTGCGCGGCAGGACGGCGTTGATCGACATGTCGACCATCTGCGCCGTCGCCATTTTCTTGTATTTGCGCATGTTCTCGCGAATACGGTCGAGCACCACCACGGTCTCGTTCAGCGAGTAGCCGACGATGGTCAAAATCGCCGCGATCGACGTGGTGTTGAACTCGAGCTGCGTGATCGAGAAGAAGCCCACCGTGAGCAGCAGATCGTGCATCGTCGCGATCACCGCGCCGATCGCGAACTGCCATTCGAAGCGGAACCAGAGATAGGTCAGCACCGCGATGATCGACAGCACGACGCCAAGCGTGCCGGATTGCACCAATTCATTGGAGACGCGCGGGCCGACGACTTCGACGCGACGCAGATCGTAATAGGCGTCCACGGCGCCGCGCACGCGCTCAACCGCCGCCTGCTGCGCGACATCGCCACCGGGCTGCAATCCGAATCGCAAGGTGGCGTCGGCCGGATTGCCGAAGGCCTGCACTTCAATGTCGCCGAGATGCAGTCCTTCGCCGATGGTGCGGAGCGTGCCGACTTCCGCGGCGCCGGATTTGGCGCGCAGTTCGATCACCGTGCCGCCGGCGAAGTCGATGCCGAAATTCATGCCCCTAAAGACGAAGAGGGCGACGGCGATCAGCGACATCAGGGCCGAGAACGGATAGCTCACGCGGCGGAACCGCATGAATGGGAATTTGGTGTTCTCCGGGGCGAGGCGCAGAAGTTTCATAAATGTCGCCCCCTCAGATCGGCAGTTTGGTCGGCCGCGCGTAATGATACCAGACGGCGATCATGATGCGCGTCATGGTCACCGCGGTGACGATGGTCGTCAGAATGCCGAGCGCAAGCGACACGGCGAAGCCGCGCACCGGTCCCGTGCCAAGAAAATAGAGGATAGCCGCGGCGACGAACATCGTGACGTTTGAGTCGACGATCGTCGCGAAGGCGCGCGTGAAGCCGGCGTCGAGCGACGCGAGGATCGAGCGCCCCGCGTGATTTTCCTCGCGTATGCGTTCGTAAATCAGCACGTTCGAATCGACCGCCATGCCAATCGTCAGCACGATGCCGGCGATGCCCGGCAGCGTCAGCGTCGAACCGAGCAGCACGAGGCCGGCGAAAATGAAAGCGATGTGCACGAAGAGCGCGAGATTGGCGAAGACGCCAAAGACGCCGTAGGTGATGAGCATGTAAATGACGACGAGCCCCGCGCCGACATAGGCGGCGCGCTTGCCAGCGTCGATCGAATCCTGGCCGAGGCCGGGGCCGACGGTGCGCTCCTCGACGATGTTGAGCTTTGCGGGCAGGGCGCCGGCGCGCAGCAGGATCGCGAGGTTATTTGCCTGTTCGACCGTGAAACGCCCGGAAATTTGTCCTGAACCGCCAGTGATCGGGGTCAGGATGCGCGGCGCGGAAATAACCTTGTTGTCGAGGACGATCGCGAAGAGACGCCCGACGTTCTTCGAGGTGACTTCGCCGAAGGCCTGGGCGCCGCGAATGTTGAAGCGGAAATTGACGACGGGCTCGCCGCTTCTTTGCTGGTCGAAGCCGGGCTGCGCGTCGGTGAGATCCTCGCCCTTGACCATCACCGTCTTTTCGACGGCGATCTTGCCTTCCTGATCGACCTGATCGAGCTCCTCGGTTTCGGACGGATTCTGGCCGGGTTCGGCGACGAGGCGGAATTCGAGTTTGGCCGTTTTGCCCAGAATTTCCTTCAAGGTTTCCGGGTCCTGAAGACCCGGCACCTGCACCAGCACGCGGTCGTCGCCCTGACGCTGGATGCTCGGCTCGCGCGTGCCAAGCGCGTCGACGCGCCTGCGAATGACTTCGATCGACTGCTCGACGGCCTTGCGTGATTTGTCCGTGAGGCCGGCGTCGGTGACGGTCACGCGGATAAGGCCGTCCGGCGAGGCCTCGACGTCGAGCGGCGAGGGACCGCCCAGGAGAGCGTTGCTGAAGCTGTTACGCAGCTGCCGCAGCTTCGGAAGCACCTTCTCGCGGTCCTCCGGATCGGCGATGCGCACCTGCACGCCGCGGGCCGTCGCGCCAATGCCGCCGGTGATGGCGACCTTCTCCTCGCGCAGAATGCGGCGCACGTCGTCGCGCAAATTCTTCACCTGCGTGCTGATCAGATCCGCCTGATCGACTTCGAGCATCACATGCGAGCCGCCCTGCAGGTCGAGGCCGAGCACGATGGTCGGCGGAACGAGCCAGGAAGGCAGGCGCGATTTCAGCTCTTCATAATGAGACGCCGACAACATGCTTGGCGCGACGATAAGCACCGCGGCGAGGGTCATCGCCACAATGGCGAAGAGTTTCCAGGTCGAAAATCGCAGCATCGTCCTGCTATCGGCTAGGTGATCGTAAGGGCGGCGTTAGCTCTGGGAGCCGGATTCGGCTTCGCCCGCCTTGCCATCGCCGGGCTTGGCGTTGTCCGACTTAGCGTCGCTGGATTTGGCGCCGCTCGGCTTGGTCTCGCCGGACTTCGCCGATTTTGCGCCGCTCCTTGCCCCGCCGGTCTTGGCCGGCGGCGGCTCCTCCCTCACCGGTTCGCCCTTAGCGCGCACTTCGGCGATGGCGCTGCGCAGCATTCTCACCCGCACATTGGGCGCGATCTCGACCTCGATTTCAGCGTCATCGATCGATTTCGTCACCTTGCCGACGAAGCCGCTGGTGGTGACGAGCGTATCGCCGCGACGGACGTTGCGAAGCTGCGCAAGCGCGTCTTTCTCGCGGCGGGAGCGCGGGCGGATGACCAGAATATACACGATGCCCATCACCACGAAGATGGGAATGAGCTGCCCCAGCATCTCCGGCATGGTCGGAGGCTGCGCTTCGGGCTTGGAGTCCGCCAGCTGTCCCGTTTGGGTAGCGCTCGGCGGGAGCGGCGGCGTTGGAGCGGGCGGCGCGGCGGGGGCGCTCGGCTCGGCCGGCGGGGTCGCAGGCGCTTGGGCGGCGGGGGGTGACGGCGTCTGGTCTTGCGCCAAAGCGTCCGGGATTAGCTTCATTGCGAAATCTCTTAAGGGCTCGAGCCCGGCGCCGATTTTCTTTTCAAAAGCGCCGGAAGGCGGGCGGACTATAGCCGCTCACTTCACGAAAGCAATCTGCGTCGTACGCCCGTCCTGCGCGTCGTCAGAAAAGCAACGTCTCCGGCGCTCTGCGCGCTAGAGAGACTTGACCGCAAGCTATTGGATTGCGCGATGCGCCGGGGCTTCAGGATTGAAGTTCGCGGGCAAGGCCGCGCAGAAACTCCAAACAGGCGGCGAGTTCAGCGATGTCGATGTATTCGTCCGGCTGGTGCGCCTGGTCTATGCGGCCAGGGCCGCAGACAACGGCGGCCATTCCCGCGCGCTGAAACTGGCCCGCTTCCGTCGCATAGGGCACCGCGATCGTGGCGTTGCGCTTGGCGAGCCGCAGCGCCAGCGTCTCAGCCTCGGAGCCCGGCTGCGGCGCGAGCCCCGGCACCTGATTCTCCGTCGTGGTCTCGATGCCGGCTTCGGGGAAGCCAACAAAAATCGACCGTCTCAGCTCGTCGCAATAGGCCTCCAGCCGGTCGCGGACAAAGTTCGGCGGCGCGCCGGGCAATCCGCGAAACTCCCATAGAAACTCGCAGTCCTTGGCGACGATATTGCGCGCGGTTCCGCCGTGAATGACGCCGACGTGAATGGACGAGAAGGGCGGATCAAAACGGCCGCTCGGATCGCCCTTCGCACGGAGTTCTTCGCCGATGCGGTCGAGTTCGCAGACGAGCTTGCAGGCGACATGCACCGCGCTGACGCCGCGATGCAGATTGGCCGAATGAATCTCGAAGCCCCGCACGCGCGTCAGATAAGTGGTCACGCTCTTATGCGCATCGGCGATTTCCATAGACGTCGGCTCCCCGACGACGACGGCCGACGGACGCGGCAAGTCGGCGCCGAACTTCGCGATGACATCGAGCGGACCAAGACAGGTGGTCTCCTCGTCATAACTCAGCAGAATGTGGATCGGTCGGGACAGCCGCGCCGCTTTGAACTCCGGAATCATCGCCAGACATGCGGCGTCGAAGCCCTTCATGTCCACGGCGCCGCGGCCATATAGCCGCTTGTCGTCACGTCGCAATGTGAATGGATCGCCGCTCCATTCTTGCCCCTCGACCGGCACGACGTCGGTGTGGCCGGAGAGCAGGACGCCGCCGTCGGAGTCGGGCCCGATCGTGATGAAAAGGGCGGCCTTGTCGCCGGCTGCGTTCGGGACGCGTTGGAAGCGCACGTCCTGCTCGCGCAAATAGGATTCGACGAAGCCGATCAGCGGCAGATTCGACTTGGAGCTTACCGTGTCGAAAGCGACCAATCGGGAAAGCAGCTCGATCGCATTTTCAAGGCGATCCATTTGCCCGCCTAATTCAACGTCGGACGCGACAAGGGGCTGTCGAGCGAGAACGCAGGCACTTCCACGTCGAAGGTTTCGCCGGAGTCGGTGACGACGCGGTAGCTGCCCTGCATCATGCCTGAAGGCGTGCTGAGCGGACATCCCGATGCGTAACGAAATGTCTCGCCGGGCTCCAGAACCGGCTGCTCGCCGACGACGCCAGGGCCGCGGACCTCCTCGCGACGCCCATTGGCGTCGATAATGATCCAGTGACGCGACAAAAGCTGCACGCGAATGCGCCCAAGATTGGCGATCTCGATCGTATAGGACCAGAAGTAGCGATCCTGGTCGGGGTCTGAGCGATCCGGCAGAAAGTCGGGAAGCGCCGTTACCTGTATGTCTTTCGTGATGGCGATGTACATGGGCGCAAGATTAGTGCGGGCGCCAACAAAGGGAAACGTTTTTGATTAGGCGCCTGAGCGGCGGAGAAGTTACCCCGAGGCCCTCGACTGTTACCGAAGAGACACACCGATCGCTTTTTGGCCCTCAACGGCAGGCGACATCTATTCACGTCGCAATTTACTGTAAATAGTGGATTTCAGCTTTGACTGGGATCAAAATGCGGCTCACGACGTTTCGAGCGCTACTGCTTGCCCTGGCGATGGTCGTCCAGACCGTCGCCGGCGGAGTTGGGCTGGCGCGCGCAACTTCACCGTCCGCGACAGAGACGCTTTCAGCCCCGTGTCACTATTGGCGCGCCGGGGAGCAGCCTGCGCCAAACGACAGGCTGGGCCACAGGCACAACTGCCAATCCTGTCTCTTATGCGGCGAGCCGCCGCCGGCCTGGATTTCGCTAAACTCTCATTATCCCGTCGCGATCGGCGAATATGCGCTGGTCGACACGCGCCTACGCCCCATGCGGCCGCTCTCCGAGCGGCGGCGATGTCCCGACCGATGTTGAAATAGGAGGAGCGGCGTTGCTCACCTTGAGCTTGTAGGCTCGGGGTGCTGATTCCACGGAAGGAAAGCAACGCCATGAACAAAGCTATCACATCGACGGCGATT
>VGDT01000051.1 GCA_016869595.1 Alphaproteobacteria bacterium | reverse complement strand
GCATCATTTGAAATGCCGCGCCGTCAATCGCATCGGCCAGTCACAGCCCATGGCGCCTCTATGGAACCACGCCGGCTATATGCGGAATGTGGTGGAGGCGGTTCGGATAGAGGCGGTGTAGCGAAATGCAGCACGTTCGCAAAGGATTGATGCTGGTCGCGACGATGGCGCTTCTCGCGCCCGCGTTCTGCGCCGCCGAGACCCTGACCTACTCGCTGCCGGAAGAGACCGCGACTCTGCGTGTTGGGCCAGGCGATGAAACCGCGCAGAAGAACTGCGCCGGCTGCCACTCAGTCGACTACATCGAGCGCCAGCCGCCGAAGATGGGACGGGCGTTTTGGGATAGCGTTGTGAAGAAGATGATCGCGTCCTATCACGCGCAGATTAACGACGCCGACGCGCAGAGGATTGTCGACTATCTCGCCGCGACCTATTGAGCGACGCCTAGAGCAGGTTCCGAAAAAGTTGACAGGCTTTTTCGATGAGAACCTGCTCCAACGTTTTTATTTTGAGCGATTCCTTATCGATCACATGGTTCCATGTGATCGGGAAGCGCTCTAAGACGCTTCGCCGATCGGCCATTCGCCCTTGTAGACGCCGCCCTTATTGTCATGGGCCTCGACGCGGATCGTCTTCGCGCCGTTGGGCGCATAGCTGAAGCGGAAGGCCGGGTCTTCGGAGAGCGAAATGCCGCCTTCCATCTTGAAGATCGGCGCGTCGCCCTGAAAGACTTCAACCTGGTCGATGAAATGCGCGGGGAGATAGGCGCGCGAGACCGGGTCCATCTGCATGCCGGAGGCGTTCGGGTGGCGGATCATGATCTGAGCTTCGCGCTTCGCCGGATCGGCGCTCTTGAACTCGCGATATTTCATCTTGCCGATATTGGCGATCGCCTCGTCCTGATCCTTTACAGCCGGCGCCGAACAGCCGCCCGAGGCTTTGACGAATTTGGCGTCGGCGCGCAGCCTGCCATCGCTTGTCTCCGCCACCGCATGGACGTTCGAGTATGAATTCACCCGCACGCGGGTTTCGATGAAGCCGACGCCGGACTTCTCGCCGAGCGTGAAGGCCGCCGCCATCGGCATCGGGTTTTGGTCGATGACGAGCGTCGCGAGTTTGATCTGAGTGGGATCTGAAAAGCGCATGGTCATCGGCACGATGGCCGCGTCTTCCGCGCGCGCCGGCGCGTCGAGATCAATGACGCCGTCAGCCGCCGCGATCGGGCGGCTTTGGAAAATATCGGTGACAAGGCCCGGCCAGGGATCAGGCGCGGTTTGGGCGAGCGCGGCGGTCGCAATGAAAGCGAACAGGGCGCCGGCGGCGCAAAGGGGTGCTTTGTTCATGTCCGGCATCCTCCAAACACGTCCGGCAGAATAAGCGGGAACTGTCTTCGCCGTCACGTGACAAAGTCATCCTCACGGCCCTTCCCACTCCAGCTCAGCGAACCCGGCCGTGGCGTTGCGGGCGTTGTAATCGTCGAACAGCCGCCACTTCTCGCGCTCTTCCGTGCCAGCGGTCTTGGCGGCCGCGGCGACGCCCTCGCCCTTTTTGATCGCAGCGCGGAGATCGGCGGTGAGCCGCATGAGATAGGCGCGCTCATCATCCAGCGCCTTTGGCCAGGGCGCTGGGATTGGGCCGTGGCCGGCGACGACCTGCGTCGCCCTGATCGCCGCGAGCCTGTCGGCGACTTCGAGGAAGCCGAGGAGACTACCGTCGACGACCGGCACATGCTGCAAGAAGAGCAGATCGCCGGAAAAGAGCACGCCGCTCTTTGGATCGAGAATGGTGAGGTCGCATTCGCTATGCGCGGTGCGCCATGCCTGCAGGACGATTTCACGATGGCCAAGGTCGAGCGTCAGCGTTTCGTCGACGGTGACTGTCGGCGGCACGATCGTGACGCCGTCGAGCGCATCGCCCATCTGCGCGCGAAAGGCTGAAAGATAATGGGGCCCGCGCGCAGCGAGCGCGCGCGGCAGATTTTTGTGCCCGACGAATGTCGCGCCGGTCTCGACGAAGGCGCCATTGCCAAACGTATGGTCGGGGTGCGCATGGGTGTTGATGACGTAGCGGATCGGCTTTTGCGTCTTCTCGCGCAGCGCCGCGAGAAAGGCGCGTCCCTCGATCAGGCTGCCGCCCGTGTCGATCACCGCTACCGCGTCCTCCCCGACGATCGCGCCAAGATTGGCGATGTCGCCGAAATTTTCCCGAGTCATGAGGGAAGTTTCGCCTCGGTGGGCGTAAATGCCCGGCGCGATTTCATTTAACGAGAAGGCGGGCGCCGCCTTAGCGGCAAACTGCGTCGGAAGCATCGCGACAAGAGCCAGCATGAGACGCAACATGTTGTTAGCCTTGGCTGTTTGATGGTCCGCAGCATGCGACGCATCGCACGGCAAAGTCACTGTTTTTTGCGATTGCGATTCAAGCGTTAGCGACATATTATCCGGCCGTTTCCGAGTTAAAAGATGTCTTCCGGACGGGAACCGGGAGCTTCTCGCTGCTGGCGGACGTTTTGTCCCGCCGGCATGAGACATAAACGGAAATCGCCTTCCCAATGTCGAGGCGCCTAGGAGGCGCGACGTCAGCGGCGGCGCAATAATAATGCGCGCCACGGCGTCGTCAGGAGGAAAAGCTCATGCATAAACTGTTGTTGTCGACTTCGGTGGCTGTACTCGCGCTCGCCGGCGTGGCGAAGGCCGACGAGTTGCTGACCCTGCAGAAAGACCCCAAGCAGTGGGTGATGCCGACGGGCGATTACGCCAATTTGCGCCATTCCGCTCTCAAGCAGATCACGACCGAGAACGTTAGCAAGCTCGCGCCGGCGTGGCAGTTCTCCACCGGCGTGCTGCGCGGCCATGAAGGCGCGCCGCTTGTCATCGGCGACGTCTTGTATCTGCACACGCCATTCCCCAACAATGTTTATGCGCTCGACCTGAAGGATCCGGATCACAAGATCCTCTGGAAGTATGAGCCCAAGCAAGACCCGTCCGTCGTGCCGGTGATGTGCTGCGACACGGTCAACCGCGGCCTCGCCTATGGCGACGGCAAGATTTTCCTGGCGCAAGCTGACACCACGCTCGTCGCGCTCGACGCCAAGACCGGCAAGCTGCTCTGGTCGGTCAAGAACGGCGATCCCGCCAAGGGCCAGACCTCGACTGCCGCGCCGCATGTCTTCAAGGACAAGGTGTTCGTGGGCATTGCCGGCGGCGAGTTCGGCGTGCGCGGCCACATCACCGCTTATGACGTCAAGACTGGCCAGCAGGTGTGGCGCGGCTATTCGATGGGCCCGGACGCCGACACGCTCATCGAGCCGGGCAAGACCACCCATCTCGGCAAGGCGGTCGAGAAGGACTCGGGCATCACGACCTGGGAAGGCGATCAGTGGAAGATCGGCGGCGGCACCACCTGGGGCTGGTACAGCTATGATCCGGACCTGAATCTCGTCTACTACGGCTCGGGCAATCCTTCGACCTGGAACCCCAAGCAGCGTCCCGGCGACAATCGCTGGTCGATGACGGTCTGGGCGCGCGACCTCGACACCGGCAAGGTGAAGTGGCTCTACCAGATGACGCCCCATGACGAGTGGGACTATGACGGCATCAACGAGATGATCCTCGCCGACCAGAATATTGGCGGCAAGCCGGTTAAGACGCTGGTGCACTTCGACCGTAACGGCTTCGCCTATACGCTCGACCGCACCAACGGCGACCTGCTCGTCGCCGAAAAGTACGATCCGGCGGTGAACTGGGCGACCAAGGTCGATATGGACAAGGCGTCCAAGACCTATGGCCGTCCGCTGGTCGTGTCGAAATATTCGACCGAGCAGAACGGCGAAGACGTCAATACGCAATATGTCTGCCCGGCGGCGCTTGGCTCCAAGGACCAGCAGCCGGCGACCTATGACGCGGCGACGGGCCTGTTCCTGGTCCCGACCAACCACGTCTGCATGGACTATGAGCCGTTCCGCGTGAGCTACACGGCGGGCCAGCCCTACGTCGGCGCAACGCTGGAAATGTTCCCGGCGGGCAAGGATAAGGGCGAGACCCACACCGGCAACTTCATCGCCTGGGACGCCAAGACTGGCAAGATCGTCTGGTCCAACAAGGAGCAGTTCTCGGTCTGGGGCGGCGCGACGTCGACTGACGGCGGCGTCACCTTCTACGGCACGCTCGAAGGCTATCTGAAGGCCGTCGACACGAAGACCGGCAAGGAGCTCTATAAGTATAAGACTCCGTCGGGAATCATCGGCAACGTCACCACCTATGAGTCCGGCGGCAAGCAGTATGTCGCGGTGCTCTCGGGCGTTGGCGGCTGGGCCGGCATCGGCTTGGCGGCTGGCCTCTCGAAGAGCAACGAGGGCCTCGGCGCCGTCGGCAACTACGCGTCGCTCGCCAACTATACGGCTCTCGGCGGCGTCTTGACTGTCTTCGCTCTACCGAACTAAGCGAGACGCGAAGCTAACGAAGCCCGACGCTCGGCGGCGCCGTTACGGCGCCCGCCGAGCGTCGGCGTTTAAGGTGTGTGGGAAGAGACCAAGGAGAGAGGTAATGAAATCGTCGCTGGCCGGAGCGTTAGCTCTGGGCGTCATCATGTGCGTGGGAAGCTCCGCAATGGCCGAGGCGCCGGGAGATCCCAAGGCCGTCAAATCGGTCGACGGCAAATATTTCGACGCCAAAGGCGACCCCACCTATAACGTCGGCCCCGACGGCAAGGTGGACTGGTATACCTTCTCCGGCTACCGCCGCTATCATGCGGAATGCCATGTCTGCCACGGCCCGAACGGCGGCGGCTCGACCTATGCGCCGGCGCTCAAGGACTCAGTGAAGCGCTTCAACTACGCGGAATTCGCCGGCATCGTCATCGGCGGCCGTCAGAATGGCAATAGCGTCATGCCGGCATTCGCCGACAACAAGAACGCCTCCTGCTACATCGACGACCTATATGTCTATCTTCGCGCGCTCTCGACCGGCGCCATCGAGCCCGGCCGTCCCGGCAAGAAGGAGGAGCGCCCCGAGGCCTTCGCGAAGGCCGAGGCGGAGTGCATGGGCCAGAAGTAAAGGCGTCAAAACGATCGCATGATCGGATTGCGAAATCATCGGCGCAGCTTTGCCGCGCTGCTCTTCTCCGCTAACGCCGCCGCAAGTCTCTTTGCGGCGGCGTCCGCATTTGCACAGCATATGGGACCCGATTTCGGCGCCAAGGGCGACGACAGCCAGGGTTCGATCGAACTCATCGATCCCAAGACGCTGCGCGTTTGCGCCGACCCGAACAATCTTCCCTTTTCGAACGACAAGGGCGAAGGCTTCGAGAACCGGATCGCCGAATTTTTAGCGAAGAAGGTCGGCAAGGATCTCGCCTATTCCTATTATCCGGGCGCCACGGGCTTTGTGCGCAATACGCTGAATGCGCATCTTTGCGACGTCATCCTCGGGATGCCGCAGGGCAATGACTTGGTCCAGCCCACCAACCCTTATTACCGAACGACCTATGCGATCGTGACGCGTGCGGGCTCGGAGCTCGACGGCGTAAAATCGCTCGACGATCCTCGGCTGAAGGAAAAGCCGCATCGCATCGGTCTCGTCGCTAATACGCCCCCCGGCAATGTGCTGGCGATGAACGGCTTGATGGCTTCGGTGAAGCCCTATGCGCTGATGGTCGATACGCGCGTCGAATCTTCCGGCGCGGCGATGATCCATGATCTTGAAAAGGGCGATATCGACGCGGCGTTGCTGTGGGGTCCGATCGCCGGCTATTACGCCAAACATTCGAGCGCAAAACTCAATGTGACTCCGCTGCCGGAGACGCCTGGCGCCCGCATGGCGTTTCGCATCGGCTTTGGGGTTCGTCATTCCGATCAGAACTGGAAGCGCGAACTCAATACGCTGATCGCGCAGAACAAGACCGAGCTCGAGCGCATTCTTCTCGATTACGGCGTCCCGTTGCTCGACGAGTCGGGACATGCGATTACAGTTGCGCGATGAGCTTGGCGAAACATTTGACTCGCGGCCTTCCTGCGCTTTACGCGGCGTTGGCGCTTTACGCTTTGCCGGCCTTCGCAGAGGCGCCGCCGGAGCCGGAAACTTATCGGCTCGACAATTATCACGCGCCGACGCCCGCGACGCTTAAAGGCGCGACGGTGCTCGATACGCCTCAGGCGTTTGAATTGTGGAGCGCGAAGAAGGCGGTCTTCATCGACGCGCTGTCGCATCCGCCAAAGCCCGAGGGATTGCCGAAGAACGCAGTGTGGCGCGATCCCAAACGCTTCGACATTCCCGGCAGCATCTGGCTTCCCGACACGGGCTTTGGCGAACTCTCCGAGCCGATGGCGCGCTATTTCGAGCAAGGATTGATGCGCGCGAGCGGCGGCGACAAGTCAAAGCCGCTCGTCTTCTATTGCCGCACCAATTGCTGGGCGTCGTGGAACGCGGCGAAGCGCGCGCTCACGCTCGGCTATACGAATGTGCTGTGGTATCCGCCCGGCGCCGATGCCTGGGAACAGGCCGGCCATCCACTTGAGGAGCGCCAGCCCGAGCCGCGCGAGTAGGGCGGTTTAATCAAGGGCCGCGGGGGTGTCGTTCTCGACGCTTCGCGTCAGCGAAGCGATCGGGAATCCAGAGCAAGGCCAGCAATCCCGAATCATTTCTGGATTCCCGGTCATCCGTTGGCCTGCCGGGAATGACAGCTGAGCGAACGAACCTCGCTCACTCCATCGCCTGCTGAATCGCCCGCGCGAGCGCGCCGAAACGTTGCTCGATGAGCGCGGGGCTTTCGCATACATAGCCGACCATACGCCGCTGCTCCTCGAAAAGCCGCAGCCGCCACTGCAGCGCTTCGCTCGCCTTTCTGACGGCTTCGGCGTCCGGCGGTTTTTGATCCTGCAGATCGCGCAGCGTCTGCGTCTCTTCGCGCGCTTTCTCGGCCATTCCCTTGAGGCGCCGGCCAAAACGGTCGAGGCCGTTGACGACGTCGCGCCGCTCGTCATTCATGCGCTCATAGACGCCGGCGAAAAGCGCCGTCAGGCGCTCCTTGCGCTTGTCGCCGGCCGACTTGGCGAATTGCGCAACAAGCCGCTCGGCGTCGTCCATCGGGGTGCGACGCTGCGAAAGGCGTGAGACCAGATCGGCGATCGTTGGATCGTCACGCCAATGTTTCGTGGCGTCATCGAGCGGCGGGCCGGTCCAGACGCTCGCGACCGCGAGCTCGGGCACACGCACCTGCTGGCATGGCCAATCCGGCTGGCTCTGTTGCTGCGGCGTCTGCGCCGTGGCGGCGTCGGCGAAGATGAGCGAAATGAGAGCGAGGAGCAGGCTGCGATGAGACATGAGGTTCGCCGGACGGCACGGGAGCGCGACGCGCTATAATGCCCCATGCAGATCATTCCCGTCATCGATATTCGCAGCGGCGTTGTCGTGCGCGCCCGCGCCGGCGACCGCGATAGCTATGCGCCCATCATGTCTGCGCTCGCGCCGACGAGCGCGCCGGTCGATGTCGTCGCCGGCTTTCTGGCGCTCCATTCCTTCGAGAGAATTTATATCGCCGATCTCGATGCGATTCAGGGAAGCGGTGACAATCGACACGAGATCGAAGCGCTGGTCGAACGCTTCCCTGCGATGCGGTTCATGGTTGACGCCGGCGCGACGTCATCCGATTGGCGCGGCGTAGCGCGCGTTGAATGCGTAATAGGCAGCGAATCTTTGCGCGATATTGAATCATTGCGCGCCAGGAAAGACGATCCCGATGTCGTTCTCTCGCTCGATTTTCGCGATGATGTCTTTCTCGGTCCTGATACGCTCAGCAATTGCGCCGATCTCTGGCCGTCTCAGGTCATCGTCATGACGCTCACGCGCGTCGGCGTGGGAGCAGGGCCCGATTTCGACCATGTTGTGAAGATCATCGAGCGCGCGGGCGACAGACGCGTCTTCGCCGCCGGCGGCGTTCGCGACGCCCGCGATCTTGAACAACTTGAAGCGCTTGGCGCGGCGGGCGCTCTCGTTGCGACGGCGCTGCACGACGGCGCTCTGACGCGGCCCGACCTCGACCGCTTCAGCGGAGCACAAAAAAAAGGGAGCCCTAAGGCTCCCTTGCAAGGCGAAACGCCAGCCCTCAGTTGGCGGCGAAAGGATGTTTTGCGGTGACGCGCGCCGAGAGCACGCTTTGCGCGCTGGGATCGCCCTTCATCGCGCGGGCGATGGCTTCCTTCGTCGCGGCGTAGTTGAAGTCCTGAATCTTCTGATCGTCATTGGCGTCCCAATGGATGAACACGCCGACGCAGATGAAAAGGTCGTCCGCCTGGCTCATGGGAATGACGCCCTCGGCGACGCTGTCGGCGACGGCCTTGGCGACGCCGTACTGCGCCGGGCCGAACATCTGAACGACCTGCTTGGCGTTCTTGATGGTCACCTTGTTGAACATCATCGTATAGGGCTTCACTAACAGATTCGGCGCGATGACGGCGAGAAGCGTCGTGAAACCGTCCTTGTTGTTGACGAGGCCGTTGGCGAAAGCCTTCTCGGCGGCGGAGCCGCGCGGCCCCATGATCAGGTCGATATGCGCGACCTCATTGCCGTCGCCGACAAGCGATTCGCCGACGCTGGTCTTTGCGCTGCTCGAGGTGAAGCTGGACGACGGCTTCGGAAAGAGCGCGCCCAGTATTTTCTCAAAGAACGAAGCCATAATCCCATCCCTCCCGGTGCGTTCGCGTCCCTGCGCCGTCTTTGGCCTTGTGAACGCGGAACGCCGCTTTTCCTGCGCCTTCCCCAGGGAAGACGAAATTCCCGCTGGCGATCGTCGCGCGCCAGACTTTTTTCTCGGCCGACGTTATCGGATCGCGTCGCCGCATGAGCGCGCGCCGGTCGGCGTGGCGCGAGCGGGAAGCCTTAGGCCCCCCGCTGCGCATGTGCCTTACGCGGCTCAGTTCGGCGCGAAGGGGTGCTTGGCTTCGTTGCGCTTGGCGACGACTTCGGACGCCTTCGGCTCGCCCTTGACGGCGCGCGCGATCGCTTCCTTCGTCGCGGTGTAGTTGTAGTCCTGGATCTTCTTGTCGTCGTTCGCGTCCCAGTGAATGAACACGCCAACCGAAATGAAGATGTCGTCGGCCTCGTCGACCGGGATCACGCCCTCGGCCACCGAATCCGCGACCGCCTTGGCCACGCCATGCTGCGCCGGGCCAAACATCTGCACCGCCTGCTTGGCGCCCTTGATCGTCACCTTGTTGAACAGGATCGTGTTGGGCTTGCAGAGCAGGTTCGGGGCGACGACCGCGAGCAGCGTCGTGAAGCCGTCCTTGTTGTTGACCAGCGCATTGGCGAAGGCGAGCTCGGCCGCCGAGCCGCGCGGACCCATGATCAGGTCGATATGCGCAACTTCGTTGCCGTCGCCGACCAGCGACTCGCCGACCAGCATCTTGTTGATCACTGCCATGTGTTCCTCCCAGAATTCCCTATGACGGCGCGCGCGCCATTTGGCGTCGAGCGCCCTCTATCCCCTCTTTGGCGCCGAGCGAAAGGAGCCCGATCAGACCGGTGGCCGGATAGCCGCGAGACCATCCCGCGCGCGCGGACTCAACCATTTTTGCGCGGCCTTGCCAAGATGGCCGCCAGATAATCGGCGAAAAGAACTGCGACCGTCAGATCGGCGCTTGTGCCTGGATTCAGTCCGCGCTGCTTGAGCGCGCGATCAAATTCCAACGCCAGTTCGAATGTCGCGTCGCGCCCTTCGGCGCTCTTAAGATGCGTTTCAAAATGGGCCGCCTCGCCGCGGACCGCCTCGGCGGCGGCGAGCCCATGCTTGCGCGCAATATGGCTGTCGGGAAAAGCGGCCAGAAAGGCCGTATAGACGCGGAGCGTCGCGAGCGGTCCATCAGCGCCTCGCTTTCGCGCTGCAGCGAAGGTCTCAAGGCCAAGGTCGAAAATATCGGCGAAGCCGTTGGCGTATTGCCAGGCGATGCGGTCGCGGTCGGCGGCGGCCTGCATCGCCTCCAGCAGAGTCGTATCGGCCGGCGCGTGGACGTCGTGCTGCGGCGCATCTCCAAGCCCGGCCGGCCGCGCATGGGCGATGGCGCGAAAGGCGGCGTCGGCGTCATTTATGTCCAGCGCCTGCAATACGCGCCGGGTCTCCTGGCGCAAATCGGCGCTTTGCGCCGTCGCGGCGGCCTGCGCGAGCGGCGTGCAGAGCAGGACAATGCCGAGATTGGTGTTCTGCCCGACGCGCGCCCAGGTCGCCTCGATTGCGCCAGCGATGCGCGCGCCGACGGTCGATTGCGCCGCGGCGACAAAGGGCGCGGCGGCCTCGGCGCTTGCGAGGAAATCCGCCGCGGTCATCCCGTGGCCGTCCGAAAATACATGGACATTGCCGGGCTTGGGCGCTTGCAATTCCGCTCTGCAGGCGGCGATGAAGCCGGCCGCGATTTCTTGCGGCGCGACTGAGAGCGTCGCCACGTCAGGCGCGAAGCCGCTCGCGCGCCACCTGCGCAAGCGCGTCGGCGGCGAGCCGGTCGGCGATGGAGAAGGGCGTCACCCGCTGCAGTCCGCTCCAGCCGGCCATGCTGTTGACTTCGAGAATAAGCGGCTCGCCTTGGTCGTTATTGATGATGTCGACGCCGGCGACGTCGACGCTGAGAGCTTTAGCCGCGGCGAGGGCGATCTCAGTCTCCCGAACTGACGGCTCGACGACGACCGGCTTCGCGCCCTGGCGCACATTGGTGATCCAATGGCTCGATCGCCGGCGCATGGCGGCGACGATTTCGCCGTGCGAGACGAGAATGCGCATGTCCTCGAACGGCGGCCGCGCCGGTCCGACGAAGCGCTGCAGGTAGAAAACGCCGCGCGCTTCCTGAAGCGAAGGCAGATCGCTCTCGCGCTCGATCAATCGCAGCCCCCAGCCCTGCGCGCCGAAGAGCGGCTTCATCACGAGGGATCCCTTGGCGCATTCGCGCCGCGCGATGGCGCGCGCCTGCGCAAGAGTCTGCGCGGCGAAAGTCTGAGGCGTCGGCAGTCCGGCCTGCGCCAGAAGAAAGCTCGCCATGGATTTATCGGTGCAGCGTTCGATCGCCTGCGCGCTGTTGACGACCGGGACGCCAAGCGCCTCCAGCGCGTGCAACACGCCGAGCCGCATGGTGATCGCTTCGAGCGAGCCGTCGCCGATGGCGCGAACGATGGCGAGATCGGGCAGGTTGCGAAAGCCCGGGATCAGAAGGCCGTGAGCCCGGCCCGTCTCGATCTTGCAAGCGGAGAGCCGCACGGCGAGAGGCCCCGCGCCCTGCCTGCGCAAGGCGCGGAGCGTGCGAACCACATGCCAGTCGAGCTTGTCGGTGAAGACCGCGACGCGGGGGCTCTCCCTCTCCCCGCTCGCGGGGAGAGGGCCGGGGTGAGGGGCTTGGGGTTTATCAAGCACGTCAAACGCCGCCACTAAATGCCCATGCCCCTCACCCTAACCCTCTCCCCGTTTAACGGGGAGAGGGGATTCACCCGAACGATTTATCCAGCAGCGCCAGATTGATCTCGCCGGCGTGGAAGGTTTCGCCCGTCTCGACCGCCGTCACCAGCGCTTCCGCCGGCGAGAACAGGCTGCCGTCAATCTTATAGAAATCGCCCTTATACGCCTTGAAAATCTCGGCGAACGGCCGGCCATAGTCGCGCGACGTGCTGCTCGGCAGCTTTTCGGCGAGCTCCTTGGCGGCGGCCGCCGAACCTTTGACGAAAAGATGGGCGCGGCCGGCGTAAATGATCGCATCATTGGTGCGGCCCATCGCCTGAACGAAGTCGGGGTGGGGCGGCGAGAGCGGCGCCGTCGCGACGCCGTCGACAATGTCGTCGAGCGGGAAATGCAGCTCATGCGCCTTGTGCAGCGCCACTTCAAGCACACGGCCGACCACCTGAACACCGCCGGCGAGCGACTGCGTCGGCGCGTAAATGAAGGCGACCTTGTCCGGCGACACGCCGGAGCGCGAGGCGACTTTCTCGACCACCTCCTTGGGCGGCGGCGAGCCGCTTTCCAGAACAATGGTCACGCGGTCGGCCAGGTCGCGGTAAGAAAGCTCGTCAAAGAGCTTTTCCGCTCGGGCCTGAGCGCGGCCCGGTCCCGAACCAAGGGCGAAGAACTTCTCGTGGCTCAGGCTCCAGCCGGCGTATTGGCTGGCCAGGCAGGCGACGACAGGGTCGGTGCTCGTCACGGTCAGCCAAAACGGCCATTTGGGCGCAGCCGGCGAATGGGAAAGCGTCACGCGTCCTAAGCCGCCCATGCAGATTTCGGTTAGCAGCAGGCCCGCCTCTATGCCGCCCGCGACCTTGGCGCCGGCGTCGATCAGCAGCTCGCCGAGACTGCCCCGCTCGACCGAAATCCGATATTGCGCCGCTCCCGCGACAAGACGATCGACCAGAGCGCCTGCGAGAGCGTTGACGCTTTCGGTCGTGCGGCCGGTAACATTGAGGCTTCCGCTCACGTGTGGTCCTTCCCCTCTTTCGCTCTGAGGCGCTTTCCGCCCTCTCCCGGCCGTTCTAAGCGGTCAGCCTGCGGCGGGTTCATGCCGCGAAACTTATAGAGCTTTGCTTCGAAACGAAAGCCGAGCTCTGTCGCAGGACCATACGTCGCGAATGATCAAGTCACAGAGCCGCTTTGGCGCGAGCGACACAAATTTCAAATTTTTTTGTTCTTAATTGGAAACCAATTCGCCCGTTGAAGCGTTGACCTTTGCCTGTGTGTTTGCGCACTTCGGTGAGCCCCGTCTTGCGTTTGAAGCGACGAAATCATTGCGGCTGGGAAGGAAGCGAAGATGGACCTGCAGACGGACGAACGGAATGGGGGGCGGACCGTGGGTCACCTTGCGATGACCGACGTGCTTTACGTCGCCCTTGCCATTGCGGTCATTCTTTTCGGCAATATGGCCCTGGTTCGCGCTATGGACGTCGCGCTCGACTCCCTGGTGCATTAACTCCGCCCTTTAGCCACTTGGCAAAGGCCCGCCGCTCGCGCGGGCCTTTCGCGTTGCTGACCCAGCGCCGGCAAGGCTGTCGTAAACATTCGCCATATTCAGACCGGCGGCTCGGCGGCGATTTGCGTCTTGCGGCTCACTTGGAGTCGAGAGCGTGCGCCTCGAACTCCAGGGCGACGCCGGCGGCCACCGGCGACTGGCCTTTCTCCTTGGCTTCCGCGAGACGATCGAGTCGCACCAGCGCCAGACCTTCATCGGCGAGCCGCGACCCCGTCACGCCAACTTCCACGTCGCCGATATGGATTGCTTGGCCGGGCGGCGGCGCGTCGCCTTGCGCGCGATAGGGCGCGATCCGCCTGCGCACCAGCCCGCGATGCTTCATGCGCGACACCACCTCTTGGCCGACATAACAGCCCTTCTTGAAATCAATCCCTGAGAGCAGATCCATGTTCGCTTCGTGGGGAAAGGTTCCGCCATAGTCGAAATCGACGCCGCCGAGCGGCACGCCTGCATGGATACGTCGCGCCTCGTAATCTTTCCGCGCGTCCTTTGTCGGAATCTTGCCTTTTTCCGCGATGGCGCGGAATCCGAGCGGCCCGCGCGGATCAGCGGCGACCGCGACGGCGTCGACTTGCGGCGGCTCGGTCGCGTCGGGGAAGGCGATCGCTTCAAGTTCGTCGCTGCGGTTCGTCACGCTAAGTTTTGAACGCAGTTTGTAGATGTTCAGACGTTTTTGGAGATCGGCGGCAAGGACGAGCGGACAGTCGAGCAGATAGCGGCCGTCGCCTACCGCAAAGACCAGAAAATCGAACAAAATCTTGCCCTGCGGCGTCAGCAGCGCGGCGAACCGGGCCTCGCCGGCCTTGAGCGCGGCGATGTCGTTCGTCACGAGATTGTGCAGGAACTTGCCGGTGTCTTCGCCTGCGAGCTCGATAATTCCCCGATCGTCAAGCAGGATGGCCGTCGTCATGCGCCTCATTCGCCTCCGCCTCTGGCTGCTTGAGTCTCGCGCCCCTTTGGCGCATTAGCAACAAAACCCCACCCAACGACGGCATCGCAAGCGAGGCGCCATCCATGCCGCAGGTTTTTGATGTCATCCTCTCAGGCGGCGCGCTCGTCAACCAAGACGGGGAGGGCGCGCGCGATGTTGGCCTTAGCGACGGAAAGATCGCCGAGATCGGCGACCTTTCCCAAGCCTCGGCGGGGGAAAGGATCGACTGCCGCGGCCTCCATATTCTGCCCGGCGTCATCGACACGCAGGTGCATTTTCGCGAGCCCGGCGCGCCGCACAAAGAAGATCTGGAATCAGGATCGCGCGGCGCGGTTCTTGGCGGAGTCGTCGGCGTCTTCGACATGCCCAACACCAATCCGCTCACGACCGGAGAAGCGGAGCTTGCCGACAAGGTCGCGCGGGCGACGGGGCGCATGCATTGCGATTTCGCCTTCTGGGTCGGCGGCACGCATGAGAACGCACGCCATCTTGGCGAATTGGAGCGCTTGCCTGGCGCAGCCGGAATCAAAGTTTTCATGGGCTCCTCGACCGGCTCGCTGCTTATCGCCGACGACGCCGGCGTCGCGGAAGTCTTGTCGCATACACGCCGGCGCGCCGCATTCCACAGCGAAGACGAAGATCGCTTGAATGCGCGCAAGCCTTTGCGCGTCGCCGGCGATCCCTCGTCTCATCCGGTCTGGCGCGACGTCGAGACGGCGGTGCGATCGACTCTGCGGCTCTTGCATATCGCGCGCGACAAGGGCGCGCTGGTGCATGTGCTGCATGTGACGACGCAAGAAGAGATCGCGCTGCTCGCCGACAATAAGGATATCGCCAGCGTTGAAGTGACGCCGCATCATTTGACGATGGACGCGAGCGACTATGCGCGCATCGGCACGCTTGCGCAGATGAATCCGCCAGTGCGCGAAGCGCGCCATCGCGAGGGTCTTTGGCGAGGCGTCGCGCAAGGCGTCGTCGACATATTGGGCTCCGATCACGCGCCTCATACGCTTGAAGAAAAGGCCAAGCCTTATCCGGAAAGCCCTTCGGGCATGACGGGCGTGCAGACTCTCGTTCCTCTGCTGCTCGATCACGTCAACGCCGGTCGATTGACGTTGCAGCGTTTCGTCGATCTCACGAGCGCGGGACCGGCCCGGCTCTTCGGCATCGCCGGCAAGGGGCGCGTCGCAGTGGGCTATGACGCCGATCTCACCATCGTTGACATGAGGCGACGCGAGACCATCCGCAATTCATGGATCGCCTCGCGCGTCGGCTGGACGCCCTATGACGGCAAAGAAGTCGTCGGCTGGCCGGTCGGGACTTTTGTTCGCGGCGCCAAGGTCATGTGGGAAGGGGAACTCCTAACGCCTTCGCAAGGCGCGCCGATGCGCTTTTGGGGCGCGCTATGAAGGAAAGGCGGCGCGTCGCATCCAGCTCTCTCGACAATTGACAGGAAGCGCAGCAGTCCGGGAGGCGCCATCCGTAAATCTCAGTCTTCGCTCCAGAAGTAGTGCCAGACGCCGTCCGCCGCGATCCCGATGCGCGTGGCGCGCGGCTTTCCTTCAGCGTTGGAGCGCATGAGATCGGCGAAACGCACGCAGCGCCACCTTGCTCGCGCCTCATCGTCATTGTTTGGCGGTTGCGAATGGCGCGCGTAGGCCGGCCATTCATAGAGCGTCGTTGGTCCGCGCGTAATCTTGACGAAGGGCTGCGCAAAAATCGCGCGAATGAGCGCAATCGTCTCGCGGCCCTTGCGGTCGAAGGAAAGCGTCTTCAAAATCTCGATCGGATCGGTTCCGGCCTTAAAGGCGCCGCTCTTGGCGAACAGCGGGCGCGTCTCATTCCAATCAATCGGAATGCGGAGCGCTTCGACGTCGCCCGTCTCGCAAGCGGCAAGAATTTTGTCGCGGATCCTGGCGACCGGCGCGGGCAAAACAGCGAGATCGCCAATAGGGGACGAGATGACGTCGCCGATGACGTCATCCTTGGGTTTGCGGATCATGCAGCATGTTACCGCGCTTCGCCAGGGAAGCGCCAATGCGCTGAATATGATTGATCTTCTACGGCCAAGATTGTCTGCGCGCGGTGAAACCGCCATTGTAGTTGGCGTGTCTGCTGGAGTTTGAATGGACGAGCTTCAACATCAGAACGGGCCCTTGGGGAAGAAAACGTCGCCGCGTCTCGAGGGGATGCTGCGCCAGTCGGCGCTCGCAATCGTCACCGAGCGCGTCTGGCGGGTAGGCTTGGCGCTCGCCACGATTATCTTGTTCTTCTTGGCGCTCTCCTGGCTGGGGTTCTGGGGCGCGGCGCCGTTCGAAGCGCGCATCGCCGGCGTCGCCATCTTTGGCTTCGCGGCGCTCTACGTCCTCGCCCGCGAAATTGCGCGCGGATGGCCGCATCGCTCCGCTGCGCTCGAACGGCTGGATCACAGCGCGGACGCCGCGTTGCGCCCGGCATCCTCGCTTGAGGATCGTCTCGCCAGTCAGAACGCCGACGCAGGCGTCGAGGCGCTCTGGGCGCTGCATCGTCAGCGCCTGGAAGAGGCGCTGGCGAACACCCCCATCGAGGCGCCGCATCCGCAAGTCTCACGGCGCGACCCTTATGCGCTGCGCGCGCTCGCGCTTGTCGCAGCGGTCGCGGCCGGTTTCGCGGCGGGTGATGAAAAGCGCGCTCGGGTCGCCGCCGCATTCGATTGGCGCGCCGCTGCAAATTTCGGGACAAGCGCCCGCGTTGACGCCTGGCTTGAGCCGCCCGCCTATACGGGACGGCCGCCGATCGTGCTCGCGAAGGAAGGCGAAGCCCCGATCGAGGCCCCCGTCAATTCGATGCTCCGCATCCGACCGCCCGACGCCGG
>VGDT01000050.1 GCA_016869595.1 Alphaproteobacteria bacterium | reverse complement strand
CGGACGAGCCTTTTGAGGTATTCCCGTTCGTTCTCGCTGAGCTTGATCTTGCTCGCTTTGGTCGCTCCGTCCTTCGCCATGCCGCCCTCCGAATCCCGCCTGGGCCGAAGGAATCACAATCGCGAAACGTGGCTAGTAATTTCTGGGACAGGACACTAGCGCAACTCGGCCTCGCGGGGCGCGCGCGAATGTGCGCCAGCTCTCCGGCGGACAACAACAGCGCGTGGCGCTCGCGCGTTCGTTGGCAGTCGATCCCGACTTACTTCTTCTCGACGAGCCTTTCTCCGCGCTCGATCCGCTGATGCGCGGAGAATTGCGTCGCCAGTTGCGTGAAACGCAGCAGACATTCGGCTTCGCCATGATGCTGGTCACCCATGACGTCGACGACGCCCTCGATCTAGCGGTGCGCGTCATCGTGATGGCGTCTGAGCCCGGGCGCATCGTCGCCGAATACGACATTCCGCGCGAGATGGATGACGAGACCCGGGCCCAGTTGCGCGCGCGACTTCTCGATGCGCTCGAACCCGAACCCTACCTCCACGCTTTGGGCGCCTAACGAAAGCAAAATCGAATGTGCAAAGAGTGCGATCATTATGACCTTCACTATGCGCCCGGCGCAGGTGTGTCCCGTCGCCATGTGCTTGACCAGCTTGCCATGGGCGGCCTCGCGTCGCTGCTTTCGGGGCTACCTAGGGCCGCAAATGCGGCTAAGACAGAAGACGAAACGCTGCGCATCGGATATCTCCCGATCACCGACGCGACGCCGCTGCTCGTCGCCCATGCCAAAGGCTATTTCGAGGAGGAAGGGCTCAAGGTCGCCAAGCCCGAACTCATTCGCGGCTGGGCGCCGCTGATCGAGGGCTTCGCCGCCGGGCGCTTTAATGTCGTGCATCTCCTGAAGCCAACGGCGCTCTGGCTGCGCTACGGCAGCCATGTGCCGGTAAAGGTTGTCGCTTGGGCGCACACCAACGGCTCGGCGCTCGTCGTGCAGGGCGACGGCGGCGTCAAAAGCTTTGCCGACCTCGCGGGCAAGCAGCTCGCCGTGCCTTTTTGGTATTCGATGCACAATATCGTGCTGCAATACGCGCTGCGTGAAAGCGGCCTTACCCCCGTCATCAAGCCGCAGCACGCGATGCTCGGTCCCAAGGAAGTCAATCTGCAGATCCTTCAGCCGCCGGACATGCCGCCGGCGCTCGCGGCCAAGAAAATCGACGGCTACATCGTCGCCGAACCTTTCAATGCACTCGGCGAACTCAACGCCTCGGCGCGCGTCCTGCGCTTTACTGGCGATATCTGGAAGAATCATCCCTGCTGCGTCGTCTCCATCCTGCAGCCACTGATCGAAAAGCGGCCAGCATGGGCGCAGAAGGTCGTCAACGCGATTGTGCGCGCCGAAATCTACGCCTCGCAGAACAAGGAGGAAGTCGCGCAATTGCTTTCGCGCGATGGCGCGGGCTATCTGCCGGCGCCGGCGAAAGTCGTGACGCGCGCCGTGACCGCCTATGGGCAGGAGCCAGTCTATAAAGACGTCATCCGACACGCAGAATGGGGCAATGGTCGTATCGATTTCCAGCCCTGGCCCTATCCCTCGGCGACGCGGCTCATCGTGCAGCAGCTCAAGGACACGAAGATCGAGGGGGACCGAGTCTTCCTTGACAAGCTCGATCCCGATTTTGTGACGAAGGATCTCGTCGATTACGTTCTCGTGAAAAAGGCGCTGGCGCGCTACCCTGACTGGTGGCGCGATAGGAGCGTCGCGAGCGGGGATCCCTTCAGCCGGCAGGAGGTGCTCGCGCTATGAGTAGCGCGGCGATGTCCTCCCCGATCCGCCGCCGAACCGCCAGGCGCCTGCCCCCGCTTGGCGCGCGCGTGGCGGGCGTCCTCGTCGACGTGAGCGGCCTCGTCGTGCTCCTGGGCCTTTGGGCGGTTGGCGGTTGGCTGATCGCCCGTAATCCGGCGACGGCCGCTTTCGCCGGCTTCGCGCCAGCGCCCGCCCTGCAGCGCCTTTACGAAATGCTCGTCGACGGCTCGGCGCTCGCAGCCGCCGGTCCCAGTCTGGGGCGCATCGGCGGCGGTCTGGCCATCGCATTTGCCCTAGGGGCGCCGATCGGAGTCCTTGTCGGGCGTAGTGCGCTGTTTCGCAAGGCGACGCATTTGCCCTTCCAGCTGTTGCGCATGGTAAGCCCGCTGGCCTGGATGCCGATCGCTATTCTCGCCTTTCCGACATGGAACGCGGCGATCATCTTCCTGATCTTCGCGGCCTCCATCTGGCCGATCATTTTTTCGACCGCGCATGGCCTGCGCAAGCTCGATCCCGACTGGTTTCGCCTCGCCCATAATCTCGGCGCCGGCCGCCTGCAGATCCTCGCCGCCGTCGTCCTCCCAGCTGCGGCGCAGGACGTTCTGTCGGGCCTGCGCCTCGCGCTCGGCGTCGCCTGGATCGTTCTGGTGCCCGCCGAATATCTCGGTGTCACCAGCGGTCTCGGCTATGCAGTCAACGACGCGCGCGACACGCTCGATTACGACCGCCTCGCCGCGACGGTCGTTCTTATCGGCCTCATCGGCTTGTTCCTCGACGCGCTCATCGTCACGGCGATCGAGCACGTTTCCTGGACCCATCAAGATTAACTCTCGAAGGAAATTGTCAACATGAGCAACGACGCCCCGGTCCTGACCTCCTGCCTGGCGCCAATCAGCAAGGACGGACTAGACGCCCTCATTACCGCCGGTAAGGCTAATCCTGCGGCGATTAAGACCGTCAAATGCCGCACGGTGGCCGAGGGCCGGTTCCGCCATCTCAATTTTATCCGCAACCTGCCGCCGCATGTCGTCGACGAGCCGCCGTTGCTGCTCGGCGACGACACCGCGCCCAATCCCTCCGAGGCGCTCCTCGCCGCGCTCGGCTCCTGCCTCGCCGTAGGCGTTCACGCGAACGCCATCGCCAATGGCATTGCCGTGCGTTCGCTCGCGCTTGAACTCGAAGCCGACATCAACATCACCTCAGTCTGGGGAACGGGCGACATCTCGCCAAAGCCTGTGGGCTTCGACGCGATCCGGGTCAACGTAGCGCTCGACGCAGACGCGCCGAAGGAGACGCTTGAAGCGTTGATCGCCCATGCTCAGAAATGGTCGCCTGTCGCCAACACCATTGCAAAGCCGGTCGCGCTATCGGTGACGCGCACGGAAAAGGACGACGCATGATTCTTCCTGAACGCGCCGCACCCTTGGCGCCCGCGCCGCCAAAGACGGATGTTCTCGCGCGGGTGCGCGAGGTGGTCGCGCGCGAGTTGCGGCCGCTTGCAGCACGCATCGATGCGGAGGGCCTCTATCCGTCCCATATTCTGAGCCAACTCGGCGCAGCCGGCGCCTTCGCCCAGCACCACGAGGGATTCGGCGAGAGTGGCACAGTCGATCTCGGCCTTGCCATTCAAGCAATGAGCGTCATCGCCGAGACGTGCCTCGCCACGGCCTTCTGCACCTGGTGTCAGGACGCGTTCGGTTGGTATCTGCAGAATTCCGAGAACGCAGGACTACGCGCGCGTCTTCAGGCAGATGCCGCCAGCGGCGCTGTCCTCGGCGGGACGGGCCTTTCCAATCCGATGAAGGCGCTCTCCGGCATCGAGCCCATGAAGCTCAAGGGCAAGCGCGTCGATAGGGGATATCGCGTCGACGGCGTTTTGCCCTGGGTCTCCAATCTAGAGACTGGCCATTATTTTGCCTTTTGCTTCGACGCCGGCGGTTCAGCGATCACAGCGATCGGCCGCCTCGGGTTCAACGGGATCGAGAACCGCAACAGTGCGGAATTCATTGCGCTCGAGGGCACGGCGACGCGCGCGGTTGGCTTCAGGAAGGCTTTCGTTCCCGACGAGATGGTTTTGTCGGACGCGCTGCCCCGCTTTGCGCGACGGATCAAGCCCGGATTCGTGTTGCTGCAAACCGGCATGGCGGTAGGGCTCATTCGCAACTGCGCAGAGCTTATGCGCGAGTTGCCTCCGCGCACGCGCGTGGTCAACACCTATCTGCCGATCGGTCCGGAGACGCTCGAGGAAAGCCTCGACGCGCTGGAGAGAGAGATCGCTACGCTTGCGGCCACGCCTTTTGAGGGGGACGAAGCCTACTCGATTCGCCTTCTTCAGGCGCGGCTACAAGGGTCGACCCTTGCGCTTGACGCGACACAGGCGCTCATGCTCCATGCTGGTGCAAGTAGTTACTTGAGGAACTCGGTTTATAGCCGCCGACTCCGCGAGTCTTACTTCGTGGCGATCGTCACGCCCGCGACGAAGCATTTGCGCAAGGACATGGCGATGATAGGCGCTCGCCGCTCATGAAACAGATTGCAGGCATTTTTTTTGATATCTGCTATTCATCCACAGTGTAAGTCACAGTCACAGGTCGCGCGCGCAAGGCAGACCAGCTTGTCCTCTTCGGAAGGGCACCTAAAGCGGCGCTCCAGGGCGCCTTCCTTAACCAGTTCGTGGATCCCTGAGACCTTGCCGTAAGTTGCTTCAGGCCAGGCTGCGAGCGGGGCTATTGGAAGGGTCTACCGATTTCGAGTCCGCTGTCAACGCCATCTTCAATGTGCGCCGGAATAAGTTGCAGCAGACGCGTGGTCGCCGCACGCCGCGCAACGTGTGCTTCACGCGAGAGCCGCTGTGTTCGATGGTCGGTTGAAATCGCGCGCATTGCATCTTACAGTCTAACCCCTAGACTTGAGTCGCGCTTAGCAATCTCAAATACGCTACAGCAGCGCGGGACGAACGGCGCATTTTCTCAATTTTGCGCAGCGCGACTGTTGCGATCACTCGCACTACCATTTGGGAAGCTTTTGGGCGTTATGTCTTAGAATCCCTCTAACAATGCCGTCGAGAGATAGCGCTCCGCGAAGGACGGGATGATTACGACGACATTCTTGCCCATCGCTTCAGGACGCGCGCTGACTTCGAGGGCGGCGGCGATGGCGGCACCGGATGAAATGCCGACCGGCACGCCTTCAAGACGTGCAGCCAGTCGCGCTGTATCGATGGCAGTCTGATTGCCGATAGCGACGATCTCGTCGATGACACTGCGATCAAGCACCGGCGGCACGAAGCCTGCTCCAATGCCTTGGATCTTGTGGGGTCCCGGCGGACGACCAGATAGGACAGCCGAATCTTCCGGCTCGACAGCGACGATTTTCAGTGACGACCGCCGCGGCTTCAACGTTTGGCCGACCCCGGTGATCGTGCCGCCGGTACCCACGCCGGCGACGAAATAGTCGATTTCCCCATGCATATCGTTCCATATCTCTTCGGCCGTCGTAGTGCGATGGATCGCGGGATTAGCGGGATTTTGGAATTGTTGCGGAATAACAGCGCCGGGCGTTTGGACGACAAGCTCATTTGCCTTGGCGAGCGCGCCTTTCATGCCGCTCTGCGCCGGTGTCAGCACTAGTTCAGCACCAAGCAGCATCAGCATCTTGCGACGCTCAAGCGACATCGACTCTGGCATAACAAGGATCAGGCGATAGCCTCGCGCCGCCGCGACAAAGGCGAGCGCGATACCCGTGTTCCCGGAAGTCGGTTCAATCAGAACGCTTTTGCCCGGCTGAATTGCTCCTTCCTGCTCAAGCGCTTCTATCATACTTACGCCGATACGATCTTTCACGCTCGAGATCGGATTGAAGAATTCAAGCTTCGCGAAAATGTTGGCCTTGGTGCCCTTCGCCTGGGCGATGCGCTCGAGCCGCACGATTGGCGTGTCGCCGATCGTCTGTGTGATCGAGTCGTATATCTTTCCGCGGCCGGGTTTGGTCGTTGGCGTGAAACTCATCTTATGCACTGTCATAGGCATTCTCCTCTTCCGTGGATTTGCTCAGCGCTATCGCCCAAATTCAGATGCCGCCGCCATTGTCGAAGCTGTCGACGCGCGCTCTGGCCTGGGTAATGTTGCTGCCTGGCGGCACGCTATGCGTAAGCCACACATTTCCGCCAATCGACGAGCCGCGCCCGATGGTGATGCGCCCAAGAATCGTCGCGCCCGCATAGATCACGACGTTGTCTTCAACAATCGGATGCCGCGGCTTTCCCTTTTCCAGCGCGCCCGATTCATCGATTTCGAAACGCTTCGCGCCAAGCGTCACCGCCTGATACAGGCGCACGTTCTTGCCGATGCGCGCCGTTTCGCCGATGACGACGCCTGTCCCATGATCAATGAAGAAACCTTCGTCGATTTCTGCGCCTGGATGAATGTCGATGCCGGTCTGCGAATGGGCGATCTCGGCGATGATGCGAGCGAGCATCGGTGCGCCGAGCAAATAGAGCTGATGCGCGAGCCGGTACATAAGGACGGCGGAGACGCCCGGATAGCAGAAAATGATTTCGTCGATGCTCTTTGCTGCAGGATCGCCAGCGAACGCCGCGCGAATATCTGTGTCGAGCAGCGCACGTACCTTAGGAAGATTTTGTAAGAACGCACCGGCGATCTCGGCGGCACGACCGCTCGAATGCTCCGCGGAAACTTTGTTGGTGAAAAATTCGAGCTCGCGACGGATTTGAGCACGTAAGGACTGAAGCGCGCCATTCAGCGTCGCCGCCACAAAAACATCAACGCGATCCATATTCAACTCGGGTGGACCAAAATGGCGCGGATAAAGCGCTGCAATGAGCTGTTCGACGATCGACGTAATTTCGCGCCGCGACATTAGCTGGGGAAGGACGCCAACGCCGTATCGGCTTTCCTGGGACACCTTTCGCAATCCGCTCAGCGCCGCAACGACCGTTTCGACCTCAGGCGCCGATTGAAGCGACTTGAATTGAGCCGTCATTTCACTCCTCGGGGCGCAAGCGTTACGCCAGACCCTCTCATAATGCATACCGCCTGAGATATTGTCTATAGACTATATAGATTGATAGGCACATTTTCGGCTAATCCGTCGCAGCAAGGATTTCAAAACCACGCTAAAGTGAAAGTCGACACGGTAGGTTCCCGGAGCGCGGCGCATATGCTGACGAAAAAAGCAAAATATGGTCTCAAGGCCATGGTGTTCCTTGCCGGCATCAAACCCGGCCAGACCGCGCTCGTCAACGAAATCGCGACCTTGAATCAAATTCCGAAGAAATTTCTCGACGCAATTCTGGGAGAATTGCGTAATGCCGGCTTCGTCCATTCAAAAAAGGGCAAGGGTGGCGGCTATATGCTCGCGCGCTTGCCCGCCGACATCTGTGTCGGCGATATTATCCGCGTTCTCGATGGTCCGCTTGCGCCAATCCAATGTGCAAGCAGGCGGCTGTACCGTCGTTGCGACGATTGCGTCGACGACGCGCATTGCGTAGTGCGTATGGTGATGCTCGAAGCGCGTGACGCGATCGCGCGCGTGCTCGACAATACTTCGCTCAAAAAAATGCGTGCAATGCCGCGGATGGCGGTGTCGCAACCACCCCGCAGTGTGGACATGGCCTTAGCCGCTGTCTGTAAGAGCGGCCCCATCAAGAAGAGGAAACTGCGCGCGTAATTGTGCTACCTCCAAGGCGGCGAGGAACATTCGGCGGAACAAGCGCGCCAGCGCCTTTACCGACAGAAAGAAGCCCGGCTTCGCGTCATCGCCTTCGCCGCCATCGCCCGGCCCGAGAAATTTTTCAACCTGTTGGAAAGATGCGGCGCGGAGGTCGCGGCGCGACTGTCGTTCGACGATCCTCGCCGCTTCACCGAGCAGGATTACGCGACGCTGTCGAAGCTGCGGCAGGAGAAGGGCGCGCAGCTTGTCACAACCGAAAAGGACGTGGCGCGCATGGGCGATCGGCTTGCGACGCTCGGCGCCGATGCGTTTCCTGTCACTCTCGAATTCGATGACGCCGCCATTCTGGACGATGCGCTTGGCGGGCTGTTCAAGCCAAGCGACGAAGCGCGCCAAGCGCGCCGTTAGTCCGGCTTCTTGACGCCAAGACGCATCAGCTTGGCGTGCGGTCCGCTATAGGGCTCCTGCAGATCGACGTTCCTAAAACGCAGATCCTCCAGGGATCGGTTCTCCGGTGACCGCGCAGCGGACATAGGCCCCCGGCTTGCGCACGCGATATTCGCCGTCGAGATATTCGACGACGGCCTCGTCAGCAGGCTGAGGCTGCCGGTCATAGCGGTTCATGAGCGTTCTCAAGCCGTAACGCCGGGGGAATGGACGCCCGACCAATCGCCGGAGCGTCGTCACAAGCGACCTCATCGACGAACTCGAACGCTCCCGTCGGGAATTCAATCGCGCGAGAGCATATCATCCCCGCAGGCGCAAAGAAAAGCCCGCCCGGCTTGGGCTCGGCGAATGTCCAAGCGCATCTGCATCAATCGCAATTCTTGAACTGTGATTGACGGCACCTGGCGACCAGCGCCTGGGCCCTAGCGAGTTCCTCCGGCGACAATGTCTTTGCCGACATGTCGCGCACCGCCTTTTTCTCGGCTTCGCCCATTGAGAGAGATTCCGTCGCGAGCTGCGTCCACATGTAGCCGCGCAGGAGATCGCGCTCGACGCCCTGTCCGGCGACATACATGTTGCCGAGATTCAACTGCGCATCGGCGTCGCCCTGCTCCGCCGCCAGCCGCAACCATTTGGCGGCCTCCTTGTAATCCTGCGCGACCCCAGCGCCGTCATAATACATCGAGGCTATGTTCACCTGCGCTGCGGCCAGTCCCTGCCCGGCCGCAAGCAAATTCCACTTCATGGCCTCCTTGTAATCTCTCAAGACCCCCTGTCCCTCGAGATACATCGTGCCGAGGTTGAACTGAGCGGAGGCGTTCCCGTGATCTGCAGCGAGGCGAAGCCATTTCAAGGCTGACTTGGGATCGGCGGCGATCCCTTTGCCCGTGAGATACATCGCGCCAACCTCGGCTTCGGCGCGCGCATCGCCCTTTTCAGCGAGCGGTTTAAGCAATTTGAAGGCGCTGGCGAAATCGCCGCGCCGCGTTGCGCCCAGCGCATTCTCATAGTCGTCGGCGCGCGCCGGCGCAGCCGAAGCCAACAGGAAAGACAACGCGATCGTCGCAATCGGCTTCATCGTCGAGTTCCTACCTCAAGACATGCGAAAGCCTCCGGCGTGAACCGGAGGCCTTCGACGAGATTTAGTCTGACCAAATGATCAGTAGTTCCACTGCAGCTGCATTCTCATCAGGTCGGCCTGGAACTGTCGGTAGGGCGCCGCGACCGTATTGGTGCGGTCCATGTGCGAGTAGATCGCCGTGAATTCGACCTCCGGCAAGGGCTGATACTCGACGCCGACGTCCCATTCGTTGACGCGGCCCATCGGCGCGTTGTTATCGAACTTAAACCCTCCGTTGTAGTATTGCCACTTGACGAAGGGGAAATACACGCCGGTGCCGAAATCCTTATCCTCATACTTATAGGTGGCTTCGACATAGCCGCCGTTCAGCCTTCTCGCCTCGATCGCCGTCTGCGTCGAATTGAGCTGCGGGCCGACGCCCCAGTTCCATTCGGCGCGAAGACCGAAGGGCTGCGGATAGATCACGCCGGTGATCGCGACGCGCGAGTCGCGAATGCCTTGGCCGCCATTGGCGACGAACGGTCCCCAGCCGTTAACGGCGCCATATTGGGCAAGATTGAAGTTCCCGAGGTTGTTCCAACCTGGGCCGTTCACATAGGGAACAAAGCCTGATCCGATGTTGTTGAGAAGGCTGTTTGGCGGAACATAGCCCGCCCAGTTGGTCGCCATGCCCAAAGACGGCCTGATCGCCGCCGTATAAGGCACGAAGCGCCCCGTATAGCCCTGGACGCTCGCTTCGACCACCTGCCCGTTTTCGAAGACATAAGGATAGGTGAAGCGGGCGACGAGATGCGTGCCCTTGTTGAGCTCGATGCGGTTGGCGCCTTGTCCATTGTAGACGCCGAAGGCGACCATGCCGTAGTCGCCAGAGCCTTTCAGATTGTTCTTCACGAGATCGCGGAACAGATGCCGCATTTCCTTCGGCGTATACATGAAGAAAAGGCCCAGGTCGCGTTCGTCCTTACAGCAGGTGTTGATCGCGTCAGCGCGGTCGAGCGCGAGACGGTTTTGCGACGACTGCAGGTTTTCGAAGCCATACGGAATTTTCGACTGGCCGGCTCGGACGCGGAATTCCTTGTCCTTGTCGAAGTAGATGTCCGCGTAGAGGTCGCGAATCTGCGCGAAATTTCCCGGCGCGTTGGCGTAACTGCCGACCTGGTTGTAGCCCGGATAGGGGAAGACAGGATTATAGAAGTAATAGACGGACTGAGCGGCAACGTTCCCGTAAGCGGCGAAGGTCGCTGAGGTCGAATTCGCATTCGGAGGAGAGCTCGCAAAGTCGTTCTGGAAGTAGAGATAGAGATGATCGGAGACGTCGCCGCTCAAGATGATGCGCGCGCGGCGGATGAAGAAGTTCTGGCGGTCGCCGACCGAACGGTCGTTCGTCGTTCTGATGTCGTACCACGGGCCGCCGCTCAGAATGTCGTTATAGCGCATCTGCGTATAGCCGCGCAGGCTAAGCCGCTCATACCAGTGCAGCGGGGGCGGCGGCGACCCCGCGGGAGACGCATGAGCACCCGCCGCTGCGTGTTGCGCTGCCGCCTTGGCCTCGCGCTTCGCCCGAGCCTCGTCGGCTTCGAGCTTAGAGAGCCGTGCCTTGAGCGCGCGGATTTCTGCGGAAACGTCTGCTGCCGCCGGCCCGATTGCGGCCAATGAAAATGACCCGATCGCCGCGATGGCAAGCGCGCGTTTTCCAACCACAAGTTTCATGGCATTCATCCCCATTAAGTTTTCGACGGGAAACAAGCCGGAGGCGTGCGACAAGCGCGTGACAAAACCTGCCTTTGAAAATTGCGGCAATTTGGATTCCTTATGCCGTGACTTAAATGCCACAGTTTCAGCTCATTAAGTCCACTCGTCGCTGATCAAGCTCCACGTGCCCAGTCGCGGAGTCTAAAGGTCATGATGCGCCAGTGTTGTTCCAGGCATCGCAGCGATGATCGACGATGTTGGCATATTATTTGAAGACGCGGTTCGATAGCCGATTGTCTCGCGTGAACTACCAGATGAACTGATGGGGTGGATGCCCCCTCCGCCCAGCGTCGTATGATGCTGGAGCAGCGCGGAGGAGGCGCCGTGAAGGAGGGTCGGCATATGGCTGAAGTTCACGTTTTGGCGATCGATTTGGCGAAGCGCAGCTTTCAGGTTTGCGGCACGGTTCGCGGCGGGGCGGTCCGATTCAATCGGACGGAGTCCCCCGTTTAAAACTCAAGCAAACCGTCCGGGCGCAGCCGCCATGCATCCGTGCGATGGAAGCCTGCGCGACCAGCCACTACTGGGACCGGATAGCGCGCGCTTGCGGGCACGAGGTCCGTCTGATTCCGCCGATCTACGTGAAGTGAAGCCGTTCGTGAAACGCCAGAAAAACGACGCCGCGGATGCCGCGGCAAGCGCCGGGCGGAAGACTTCGAAATCGATGAGCTCCTTCAGCCACGTCAGCGGATCGCCGACCTCCGACAACCTCCGATAGCGTTCGTCCAAAAGCCCCAGCTGCCGACTCACCGCCACTTCCTCCGCGCCGCTGCGACAAGTGAATCACGACGCAGCCCAAACCGCGAGATTTGTCGAGGCGTCCGTTCGCATCGATGGTTCTTTTCGACGTCCGGAATTCGAGCCTGCATCAACATTCCGGGGGGAAGCTGGCACTGACCTTTCGAGCGACACAATGCATTAAGCGCAGGTTTTGGACCTACAACCAACGTGTCGCGTGCTCACCCTTTCGGTCCGCACCCGCGTCATTGCCGAAGGATGGAAAGGCTCGAACCTCAGAATCTTCTTTTCATCGCCAAGCTTTTCCCCGGCTACGCCGCGACAGCCGCCTCGAAGTGCGCGCGTCCTTCCAAATGCGCCTCATGAGTACGGCGAGCTTCCTCGCCACTGCCGTGCGGGCGCGCTTTTGCCCAATCGTCTTGATGAGCTTCAAGCCCCAGTTGCGCAAGGCGAAGCGTCTCTAGACCGTGGTCAGCAGCACATTGGCCGCCTCGCAAAGATAATGTCGCGCGATGGTGCCGCCCTGCTTGGAGATGCCCATGCCGACATCGGCATCGGCCGATCGGTAGCGCTTTTCGGTCAGCTCGAGATAGGCCCCACGTCGCGTGTTCGTTTGAACCGTTCCAGGTTCTCAATCGGAGCGATGAAGGCGAGCGCCGTGATCGGCCGTACGCCAGGAACGCTCATCAAACGCCACAAACGCCACGCGACGCCTGCGATGCGCAGATGGCGTGCCGAAATGCCCGCCACTCTTCGAGCGGCGCGCATTTTTTTGATCAATCGTTGTTGCGGCGCGATTGCTGCGCCGCCCAATCTTCGACGGAAGGGCGAAATATTTTACACTTTTTTATGACAGTAACATGAATAAATATGTTATCCACAGGGCTGCAGCAAGCCTTCCACCCTTCAGCCCCTGTTGAGATGGAGCAAGCGATGTTATTCAAACTCGTCTTTGCCGCCGCATCGCTCGGCGTTGCGTTTTCCGCCGGACCGGCCGTCGCCTATGAGCGGTACTACAATTTCGGCCAGGTTTGGGGCGACGCGGTGCGGGAGCACCAGCGCGACGAAGCGCTGAGCGCATCCCCGCGCGATGTCATGCGACACTATCCGCGTCAGCTGAGCAATCAGAGCGCACATGATCCAAGCGGCAGGATCATCCTCGAAGGCGCACAATAGCCGTCACTGTTAAGAAGAAGCTCGGGGGCCGGCAACGTACCACCCGAGCTTCTTCTCTTGGCGCGCGCGGCATCGGGAACGACTGTTTACAAAAAAATCTTTTGTGCGGCGCGGTATAGCCAGATGGTGCAAAGCTCCTCATATCCGCGTCGAGCGTCAGTATAGCCGGTGACGTCATAGTTTAAAGCTACGCATTGCGCTGCGCGCGCGGCTTGATTTCGCTCCGTCTCTGCGGCACTGCCGCTAAGACCAACCTGCGCCGGCTCTCATTGTTCAGAAGCCGTCCCCAGCGCGCATCTGAATTTGCGCGAAGTCTGGCTTGCCGAGAACCGCGCGGCGACTGAAGCAGCGATGACGACCTTCGCTGAGAAATATGCGCCAAGATTCGACAGGGCTGTCGATTGGTTGCTCAAGGACCACAACCTCCGCTGACGTTCTTCGAATTTCTCGCCGAACATTGGACGCATCTGCGAACGTCGAACCCGATCGAAAGCGCCTTCGCGACAGTTCGGCATCGCACAGTTCGCGTGAAAGGCGCGCTGTACCAAGACACCGCCCGCCGCTTGGTCTTCAAGCTGATCATGGCGGTGGCACAAAGCTGGAGACCACTGCAAGGACAAAATCAGTTGCCAGAGGCCGTCAGCGGCGCAAGGTTCCGCAACGGCATCGAAGTCGCAAGCGACGAAACGTCCGCTTCTTGATTCACGCCGTCACCGAAAATTCATCATTTAGCTCCCTGGACGCCCGCCCACGCCATGGCCGAAGCGCTTCTGGTCTTCGAAGGATCCTTCCTGCCCCAGGAGCGGCGCGCGGAGGGCTGAACGCGCCGGTCGCGCTCAAATCGATCCTTCGCCACCAAATCGCCAATAAGTCGCGGCCATGTAGGGTCAGGTAACCGGAGCCCCTCGGAGTCCTGTCGATGAAGCTTGCTCAGTCTCAGCTCAGCACTTTCTGCGCTTTCGCCGGCCTCGCCGCGATCCAGGCCGCGCCCGCTCTGGCCGGCGACGACAAGTCCACATGGACGGCGGTGATGGAGATGGTCGGCGCGTCTTCCGACGAGGGCGTCGGCAAGATTGATTACAACGAACGGCCCAACCTTGTTCTTCCCCCGAGCCTCGCCGAGCTGCCGCTGCCGCGCGAACGGGCGGAGCATAGCGGCGACTGGCCGACGGAACTTTCGGCCGAGCGGCGCCGCAATTCCGATCGTTACGCTCGGGTACCCAATGCGCCGCCCGAGGAACAGAAGAAAAACCTGCTCGAACGCATTCGCGGTCCGCGTCCAACGGCCGCGCCCGGAACCGATGATGAACCGGGCTTTCTGCAACGCGTACTCACTGCACGGAGCCGCAACGCCGCGGCCGAGCCGGACCCGCCGCCTCGCCGAATACTCGTCGAGCCGCCGGAAGGTTATCGTCGGCCGACGAAGGATTTGAGCAGTTACCACGAGAAGGGCTCCGGCAAGAGCTGGTGGAATCCCTTGAGTTGGGCGGGTGGCGGCGGCAACGACAATGATCCGGTCGCACAGACCGGCGTCGCCAACGCCGACCCGACCGTGCGCTCTAGCGGTGGCCTCTCGAGCCTCATGCCGAGCTTCCTGCGAGCTCCTGACAGCAACTAAATTTTGGCCTATATAGGAAAAACATTTCTTCGACGACGCGGCCGGTGTCAGAAGCCATCTTGGATTGAGAATATCGAACTTTGCACCAAAAGAACCATCCGATGTGAAAATGTCGCCCAACAATATTTTCACGAGGGCCGGACAGGGATAATGCCGCGGATTTGACCCTTTGGCGGGCCTGCTGGTCCTCGAACTGTTGCGGGCTGAGATAGCCGAGTGCGGAATGCAGTCGGCGTTTATTGTAAGCCTAGTCGATGAAGCGCGGAAGGTCCTCGACGACATACCGACGATCCACAGGGAGCTGAAGCGCAAGCACGTCCATTCCCGCAAACATCGTCATCGCTGCTCTCTATTCGTCGTCCAACGAATCACCATTGGTAGCGTCTCACCGCCGCCGCCGGGGAGCAGCAACCTCATTACGGGATGTATTACTCCCGCGACGAAGGTTCGCCTTGCCGTATCAGTGCTTCGATATCCGCCCTTCGAAATTTCATTCTACGACCCGTTGTCGTCCGTGTTGGCATCTTTCCGGCGGCGAGCCAGCGCCGCAATGTTCTAACTGTAACGCCCGTTAATTCTGCCGCTTCTTCGATAGTTACCTCGGCGGCTTTCATCTCTATATCCTCTATTAGAAATTTTTTCTCTCTTCCGTCTTTAATCCGCGGCGGCATTTTTCCTGCTGCCACCCAACGCCGCATCGTCCTGACGGTTACATCTAACTTTCTTGCTGCATCTTTAAACGTCATAGAATTAGAAATATTGCAATTGCTGTCGGCCTCAGCCATCTTATTCTTTTCAAAAAGCATGGTTTGTTCAGCAAATAGGGTTACAAGCTTGTAGAGCTCTTTTATCTTTAATAGCGCCCTCGCCTCGTCGAGGCTAACCCAGCGGGAAACTCTGTCGTGTGATTCCGGCCATGTCGATAATTGCCTTGTGACCAGCATGGGGAAAACGCAAACCTCGCATGGCACGCTGCCACGGCCTTCCTCTAAAGCTACCCTATAAGAAAAAACGCCTACAGACTTTGATCCTACGGTCCCCAGGATCCCCGCTTCTTCATAACCTTCCCGCGCGGCTGATCTCGCCGCTCCTAATCCCTTAATTGGCCATCCCGCGGGAATAATCCAACCTTTCACCGCTCTAGAGCGCACAAGAAGCAACTCGAACGCCAGCTGCGCATCTAGCCTATACGCCAAGATGCCATATTGCATCCGTACAGACCGGTCTCTGTCCGATGCTACCTCGCTACGAAACAGCGCATGAGTCTCTTTGGGGATTCTCGATATCATTACTTGCCAAAGAACGGGCAACGTGAGGTGCTGCCTCGTCCGTTGCCTACATACTATCATTACTTTGTCAGATTGTTGAAGGGCTGGGGGATTTTTGGGATTTCCCAGACGTGCATTGCACGTCTGACGCTTCCGCCATGCGCCTGGGGCCGAGATTGGTCGCGTCCGCCAGCACCGCGGCCAGAATAGCCGATCGATTGCGCACGACGTCCGCCGTGCGCAAGTGGGTGAATCGGTCGGAAAAGCCTGTCCAGCTGTCGACCTCGGCGAGCAAATCCGTGATGTGAACATTCGGTAGGTGGCGATTGAGTTCCCATTTGAGCGCCTCGGCTGCGTCGGGAACCTCGCTTTCGAGGGGCGCGACAACCAGCGCTCCTTCGACAAGCCGCACGCCCTCGAGTTTGCCGGAGCGGGCGCGATAGGCGAGTTGTTTGAGCTGAAAATCCAATGTTTGTTGCATCCGATCGAGCCATGCCTGCGCGTCGCTGGGCACGCCGAGATCCAGACGGTCGCCGTGCTTCTTTTCGATAAAGGCGGCTTGCGGCATTAGATATTCGGCAAGCGGGCGATAGGCGCGGCTTCCCTCGACCCAAATGTCGCCGGAGCGCAATCTTTCACGCAGAGCGGCGAGCGTCGCTGTTTCATAAAGAGGCCGATCCGGCTTGCCGCCGGCGAGCACCAGCTTCTTCGTTGAATCGTGCAGATGGCCCATCGGGAATTTGGCGGGAAGCGCCCGACGGTTTTCGCGATGCAACCTGTTCAGCAGTTCGAGCGCCGCTAGCGTCGGATCATTCCGGCGCGACGAGCGGAAGGAGAAGGCTGTCACGACACATCAGAAATTGAGAAATCGGCTTGTTGAATTTCAAGGCGCTGCGCAACGCTGCAGATTTACGCATATACATTCTTCTCGGTTCTTCCTCACTTCCTGTTGCGGCAGTCACTACGCAGGAAGCAGGCGCGCCCGGAGGAGTTCTGGTCCAGCTCGACCATACATCGTTCGTTTTAGCGCTTTCAAACGATTGATCTGTCCTTCCGTCTGGCCGTTGCTCCAAGGCTCGGCGATCGCATTTTTCACCGCGTCGACGTCTCTTTGCGCCGTGCGCGCGAAATGCTGCATCGCGTACAAGCCTGACTTCTGAGCGTCTTTCAGCCACGAGCCGAGTTTACCGACGCTCTTGCTTTTAAGCATGCCCCTAAATCGCATGGCGAGTCGACGCATGGTGGCGAATTCTGGCCAATCCTTTTTCAGCGCATCGACTTTCGCAGCTTGATTGGCGGTTAGCATTCCCCGCGTCTTGATGCAGAGCGCCGCAGCCACGATTGGCGATATCGAACGTCCCGTCGCGTGATCGACAGGTTGCGGATTCGGAACAGCCGTTGTGGCCTTCAAATTCACCGTGTTGCTTTTTGGATTGCGCCATTTCGCCATAAGTCGCTCAAGGTTTGAAAACCTTCCTGTGTAACCGCGCGCTTTGATTTCCTGGAAAAGGCGCCGGCCGCGCACGCTACCTTCTGACCAGCGGCGTGATAGATAATCTTCGAAATGTCGCCGACGTCGTCTTTGGCGCCGAAGCGTTTCGTTCGGGGAGCGCATCGGCTCCAATGCATTTGGCGATGGTGCGGCGATCGAACCCCGTTTGTCGTACGATCTCACGGACATTTCTGCCTTCGTTCCAGAGCGCGCGAACGTGGTCGAAAACCGCTTGTCTTGAACGCTGATTCGCTATTCTGGATAAGCGGCGGTGCTCGGCGCCACCGTGCTTATCTCTCGCGCCGGCGACCTCTTCGCCGTCCGTCGGCAACAAAGGACGTGCGCAAAATCCGCGCGCGTGGCTGAGTTGGGTCTGAATGGCCTCGCGCATGTTCTTCACAATGTGGAAACGGTCGGCGATTTGCCGCGCCTGCGGCGCACCCTCCTGCGCCTTGGGCGAACGAACCGCAGCGATCGCGGCTGATGATCTCGACACCAGGATGCTTCTTGAACCAATCTGCTGTCATGCCGGCGGCACGCTCCGGAAAAAGGTCGACAACCTCCCGTTGTTCCAAGTCCACGATGATGGTCCCGTAAGTCGAGCCCTTGCGCCATGCCCAATCGTCGACGCCCACGACTCGCGTTTTCCTTTCGGAGCCGCGCGCCTTCACCCGTCGCTTGAGACAGCGCAGAATCGTATCGTCGCTCATCGGCATGCCGATTCGCTTGATTAAACGCTCACCTGGACGCCCGCCCACGCCATGACCG
>VGDT01000049.1 GCA_016869595.1 Alphaproteobacteria bacterium | reverse complement strand
GCTCGCCGGGCGAAAGCTGAAAATCACTTCAGCCAGCTCGAATCTTGCCGATGCCGCGAGGGCAGCATAGTCTTTCAACCAACGACGCCCGCTGCTCGCTTTTCAACAGCGAGCGGGACATCCCCCCGAGCGGCCGTCGCGGGCGCATTGCGCTCGGGCGCCGCCACTCGCGCGCGCTTAAGTCGGGCCGACACGAGCGCGAATAAGCGCATCGGTCTGGACCCTCATCGGCTGCGCCCAGCAGCCTCCCCAATCCATGGTCCGCGCGCTCGTTGCATCCAACGCCGCAGCTCGCTTCCCGTATGCGTCGATCCAGTCGGCGCCGAGGAATATCGTCATGACTCGTCGTTCTCGCCTCCTCACAGGAGCGTCTTTCGCCACGCTCAGCCTGTTCGTCGCTTCAGCCGCGGATGCGCAGCAGGCGCTGCCCACCATCAACGTCGGCGGGGCGCGGGGCCCCGTGCATAGAGGCCCTGCGGGCCAAAGCGCCGGCGGGCCGGGACTCGTCACTACCGCGGCGCCCGGACCATCCGAGCCCGGGACGGATCGTTATTCGGAGCCAAAGCCCGCACCATTCAGCCGCACGTTGCCGGCGAATATTCCGGCGGTGGTCGAGAGCAGGACGCGCCAGCAAATTCTCCGGTCCACCAATATCATGACCTCCGCCGACGCATTTCGATATATGCCGTCGATCCTGGTGCGCGAGCGCTATATCGGCGACAGAAACGCGATCGTCTCAACCCGAACCTCGGGAACGATTCAGAGCGCGCTGACGCTCGTATATGCGGACACGATTCTTCTTTCGAACCTGCTCGGCAACAGCTTCAACTTTCCGCCACGCTGGGGAATGGTCTCACCGGAGGAAATTTCCCGCATCGATGTTATGTACGGGCCGTTTTCCGCGCTCTACCCAGGAAATTCGATCGGCGCCGTGCTGACGATGACGACGCGGATGCCGGACAATTTCGAGGTCCATGCGTCAGGCACCGCCGCGGTGCAGCCTTTCAGCCTCTACAGCCGCAAGGAACTTAATCTTGGCGGCGTGACGAATGTGCTGATCGGCGACCGGATCAACGATTTCCGTTACTGGGTCGGATACGAGCATTTGGACAACCAGGGTCAGGCGCAGACCTTCCCGGGCAACATTCTCACTCCGCAACCGCAGGCAGGCGCCGCGCCCCGCGTTGATCCACGATTCTTCGGCGGCCATGTCGATTTCAATCAGGAAGGCGTTCCGCGTGTAATCACGCATGCAGCAGGCGCCGACCACGTCCAGACCGATATGGCGAAAGTCAAAGTCTCTTACGACGTCGCGCCGCTCGTCCGCGCGAAATATCAGATCGGCTTCTGGTCGTTAAATAACGACACCACCGTCGAGAGCTTCATTCGCGACAGAAACGGGATGCCGATCTACAACACGCAGAGCGGCCGCATCCAGTTCGGGCCTTTCTTCGTCACGCCCGGCGGCGTCAACCCCGGCCATGGCGCCGCGAGCCATGTGATGCAGGGGCTCGAGCTCCGTCAGGATACCGGCGGAGTCTTCGACTATGATCTATCCGCCAGCTCATACAATTTTGTTCGCGACTTCACTAACAACGCGCAGTCGTATGGGCCTCGCGTCAACGCCGCCGGCACAGCATACAATTTCGATCCCAGGGGTTTAAACGTAAACAATGGGGGGACTTTCTGGCGAACCGGCGACGCGCGCGCCATCTGGCGCGTGCCGTACGACTTACTCGGTAAGCACGAAGTGTCCTTCGGGGCCCATGGCGACGTCTACTCGCTCAACACCGTGCAGACGAGCACGGTCTCTTGGCCGAGCAATTTTTATCTCGGCATTCAGGCCGTGAACTACGGTAAGACCGAAACCAAAGGCGCCTACATCCAGGAAGTATGGAAACCGCTGCCTGATTGGAAGTTCACCGCCGGCGCACGGGGCGAATGGTGGCGCGCTTTCAACGGCATGAACGCCACCGGAGGCCTGAATGTCGCGAGTCAATTCACTCCGGGGATCGTATCGCTCGGCCGTGCGCCCGCAAATGTGACCTATTTCCCGGACTCGTACAAAGGAGCCTTTTCGCCAAAGGCGGCGCTGGAATATCGCGTGACGCCGGAATTGACGCTGCGCGGCTCGATCGCCCGCGCGTATCGCTTTCCGACCGTCTCCGAGCTGTTCCAGTCGCTTTCAAGCCCAAGCGCTCAGCTCATCAACAATCCCAATCTTCAGCCGGAAATCTGCACCTGCTACGACGTGACAGGCGAATATCGAACGGTCGACGCTTTCGGCGGTGCGGTCGGCCTATTCAATCCGCGCATCAGCCTTTTCATGGACGATCGTTGGAACGCCATCGTCAGCCAGAGCGCGATCAACGGGGCCGGCATCATCGTCACGCAGAACGCCAACATGGATAAGGTGCGTTTCCGCGGCATAGAAGCCGTCGCGGATATGAGGGATATTCTCATTCCGGGTTTGGACTTCAACGGGGGCGTCACCTTCACTGACGCGAAAATACAATCGAATTTATCGAGCGGTGACTTTACAGGCGCGCCCTACGTGCTGGCGAACGGCAACGTCAATCCGCTCTCCGCGACCGTTCCAGCGGTTCTCTATGGCGGCCGTCAGTTTCCCCGCGTCCCGAGGATCCGCTTCCGCGGCGTCATGACCTACACGCCCAATCCGGACATGTCCTTCGCTCTCGGCGCGCGATATTCCTCCCCGGCGTTTGTCACCTTCGCGAACACTGACTTCAATCACAACAACTACGGCAATGTGGATAGTGAGATTCTCGTATTCGACGCGAAGTGGAGATATCGACTTGAGCCGCACTGGTGGCTCTCCGTGGGCGTCAACAATATCGGCCGCTGGAAAGCTTATGTTAATCCGAACCCCTATCCCCAGCGCACGTTCTTCATCGCATTGAATTACCACTTCGGCGGTCCGGAGGATGTCATCGCGATCGACCGTGGCGGTTCGGGGGGAACTTCGGCGGTCAGGTGAGCCTCCATGATGATCTGAAATGCGATCGTCTTGCTGTGACGCTTTGCCGCTGCGAGGCGGCTGCGACAAGATTAACTTGTCGCGGCCTTCGCTTTTTGCTTACATCAGCGCACGCATGTGAAATCCGCATGCGCGCCTGATTGAAGGCTGAAGGACCTTATGCGTCGCAACTGGTTGACAGTTCTGCTGTTCGCGCTCGCGCTGACCGTTCAGGCCTTCGCGCCTGCGGCGGCGCATGTCGCGTCGCGGATGGGCGCCGGCGACGCCGTCAATGAATTTTGCTTCACCGACATTGCCTCAAGCGGCCAGTCGCAGGATCCGGTTCGTTTAAAGGGCCATCGGGACGCCTGCCTTTTCTGCCAGTCTTATTGCGATGGCGTCGCCCCTCTTGCAGCGCGAACCATTCATTTTGGCAAGGCGCCCGTCCAATGGACAGCGCTTGATTGGACGGTGGCGGACCGCGCCCTGCCGACCCACCCGCAGGATTTTTCCCGACAGGCGCGAGCGCCTCCCGCCAACTCCTGATCCTTCGCCACGCTGTCGCGTCGTTTTGCGCGTCTCGCCCGGACTCCGGGCGCGCGCAGCGTCGGGCGCAGCAAAAGGACAACGCCGCGCCAAGCGGCGGACCGGGAGTGAGCCCATGTTTCGCAAACGTAAGCCGAGCGGGCGAGAAGGCGTCGTCGCCGGCGCAGCGCTGCAATCTTTGATAAAGCGCGAAGACGCGCACACGGGTCCTGCGCCCGGCATGGCGGCGCTCGCCGCGATCGTGCCGGGAACGGCGGTGTGGCGCGGGAGTGACCAGCGCGTCATTCGCTTGATCGACCTCGAACGCCGCGCCCGATTCTCGCGGCCTTTGACCGACGCGACCTGAACCGATGCCCGCTTCGGCGTCCAGATTGGCTTCGCTGCGTCGCTTTGGCGCGCGGCTTGGCGCGACGCTGCTATTCGCAGCGGCGTCGCTCTGGGCCGTCGCGCCGCTGGCGCGCGGCGTCGCCGAAGCTGGCGTCGGCGGCCGTCTCATCGCTCAACTCTTTATCTGTTTCGCGTCGGGGACCTCCCAACCTGACGCGTTTCCGGGGCGGCCGGGCCCCAAAGACGATCGCTCCGCCTGTATCCTCTGCCAGGCGTTTTGCAGCGGTCTTGCGCCCCTAGCGGCGCGGCCCGGCCCGATTGGCGCGACGCCCGTCCCGAGCTTCAGGCTCGCGCGGACGGTGGCGGACCGCGTCGCGCCGACGCCCCGGCCCGACCCAGCCAACCGCCCGCGCGCGCCGCCGGCAGTCTGACGCTGTGTCGTAAACGGCCTGCGTCGGCGTCGATTCTCTTCTCACGCCGCCGCCGCGGGCCGCCGCTTGGATTTTTCCGCATTCCGTAGCGAATGCGTTTGAGGGCATGCTGATGAACGAATTGATCACGGGCGTCGTGCTGGAGACGCTTTGCGCCATACTCGCCGCGTCCTACTTCGTCGCCGAATGCGCGATGCAGGAGGCGAAAGTCTTGGCTCGCGCCGAGAGGCGGGAGAGCGCGCGATAGGACTTAAGCGCGCGCGGCGGCCCAAAGCCCGCGCGCGAGATCGTCGACGAGGTCGTCGGCGTCCTCGAGGCCAACCGAGAGACGCAGCAGCCCCTCGCCGATGCCGAGCGAGGCGCGCGCTTCCGGCGTCAGCCGCTGATGGGTCGTCGTCGCCGGATGGGTGATGAGGCTCTTCGCGTCGCCAAGATTGTTTGAAATTTTGATCACTTCAAGCGCGTTAGCGAGGCGGAACGCCGCGGCCTTACCCCCCGCCATGTCGAAGCTCACCAGCGTCCCGCCGCCTGACATCTGTCGGCGCGCGAGATCAACCTGCGGGTGATCGGCGCGGAAAGGATAGAGCACGCGGCTGACGGTTTTTTCTTCAGCCAGAAAATCGGCGATCTTGGCCGCGCTTGCGGTCTGCTGCGCGACGCGCAGCGGCAAGGTCTCGAGACCTTTAAGCATCACCCAGGCGTTGAACGGCGACATTGCCGGCCCGGTCTGGCGCAGGAAATTATGCACGCTTTCTTCGATCAGCGCCTGTGAAGCGAGAATGACGCCGCCGAGACATCGGCCCTGACCGTCGATGTGCTTGGTCGCGGAATAGACGACGACGTCGGCGCCGAAATCGAACGGCTTTTGCAACAGCGGCGTCGCGAAAACATTGTCGACGACGAGCTTCGCGCCCGCCTCATGCGCAATGTCGGCGATCGCCTTGAGATCATAGACCTCCAGGCCGGGGTTGGTCGGGCTTTCGAGGAAGAAGAGCTTCGTCTCGGGACGAACGGCCGCTTTCCATTGTTCGATGTCGGCGCCGTCGACGAGAGTCGAGGCGATTCCCAATCGCGGCAGAAGATCCTCGACGACATAAAGGCAGGAGCCGAAGAGCGCGCGCGCCGACACCACATGGTCGCCGGCTTTGAGCTGCGCGAGCATGCTCGCCGTCACCGCCGCCATCCCGCTAGCGGTGGCGCGGGCGGCTTCCGCGCCCTCGAGAAGGATCATCCGCTGCTCGAACATCGCCACCGTCGGGTTCGAGAAGCGCGAATAGATGAAGCCCGGCTCGTCGCCTTTGAAGCGCGCCTCGGCCGCCTCCATCGTCGGATAGGCGAAGCTCTGCGTGAGGTAGAGCGCCTCCGACAATTCTCCGAAGGAAGAGCGCTGCGTCCCGCCATGAACGAGTTGCGTGGCTGGTTTGAGCGGCCTGCGCGGCGGAGCGTTGGCGGACATTTCTTCTCCCTCGGCGCAAATCGCGCCATTCCCTTGATGCGCGCCAAAAGGCGCTGCTGCGCAAAAAGCGGGGTTTCCTGCGGGAGACCCGGCCTTTTAGCGCATTGTTTTTCGTGGCGGCAAGCCGGCCGGCTCAAATAACCACGTCCGCCTATAGAGGCCAGAGCGGCCTAAGCTGTCAACAGCCCCGGCTTGAAAGGCGGCGCGATTTGGCGCTTATCCGCTTCAACAAAGGGAAACGGGGCGGATGCGAATGGGCGGCGTGCTTTCCAGCCGGCAGATTCAGGCGATGGCCGACGCCGGCCAAATCCGCCTCGCGGCGCCCCTTGCGCATGGGCAGATTCAGCCGGCCAGTCTCGATCTGCGGCTCGGCCCCAAAGCCTATCGCGTGCGCGCGAGTTTTCTGCCGGGCAAGCGCCGTAGCGTCGATGAACTTCTTGCCGCGTTGAAATATGACGAGATGTCGCTCGAAGGCGACGGCGCCGTTCTCGAGCGCGGTTGCTTCTACGTCGTGCCGCTTCTGGAAAGTTTAGCGCTCGATGAATCTGTCGTCGGCGCCGCCAATCCGAAAAGCTCGACGGGGCGTCTCGATATTTTCACCCGGCTGATTACGGATCGCGGTGACCGTTTCGACGAGGTCGCCGCTGGATATCGCGGTCCGCTCTACGCCGAAGTGTCGCCGCGCAGCTTCTCGGTGCGCGCCCGAAAAGGCACGCGATTGAACCAGCTGCGGTTTCGCGGGCGTGCGCAGGGCGCATCTCTCAGCGACGCAGACCTCGCCGAACTGCATCGCAAATCGCCGCTCGTCGACGGGCCGCTCAATTTGCGGGACGGCGTCGTGCTGCGCGTTGCGCTCGACGCTGGAGCGTTTGGCGGCATCATCGGCTATCGCGCGCAGAAGCATACCGACGTGATCGACGTCGATCGGATCGGCGCCTATCGCATCGACGATTACTGGGATCGATTGCCGTCGCGAGACGGAAGGCTCATCCTCGATCCCGGCGACTTTTATATTCTCGCTTCTCGCGAGCGCCTCGCGATCCCGCCTGATATCGCCGCCGAAATGGCGCCGATGGACGCCGCGATTGGCGAGTTTCGCGTGCATTACGCCGGCTTCTTCGATCCAGGCTTCGGGGCTGGCGCCGACGGACGACCGGGCGCGCGCGCCGTTCTCGAAGTTCGCTCGCGCGAAGTGCCATTCATTTTGGAAGATGGCCAGTTCATCGGACGCCTTGTCTATGAACGCATGGCCGAAACCCCTGAGACGCTTTACGGCCAAAGCGGCGTATCGAATTATCAGGGGCAGGGGCTCAAGCTTTCGAAACATTTCATGACGGAGTAGTCCATGCGCAAGGCGCTTATTGGCGGCGCGCTATTCGCGCTCTTATTCGCAGCTTACGTCTGCGCCGAAGAACTCGGCGCGCCGAGCGCGAAGTTCTGGTCAGCGCCAAGCGTTGACGCCCTGCCTTATGATGCGCATGGCAAGCTCGTCCGCCGTGGGCGCGATCTCATCACCGCGACCTATTCGCATATCGGTCCCGACATGCCGGACCGCGCGCAGCGCTTTGCGGGCAACAATCTCGCCTGCGGCAATTGCCATCTCGACGCCGGCGTAAAGAAATTCGGCCTGCCGCTCTTCGGCCTCGCGGAGGATTTCCCCGCCTATAGCCCGCGCGCCGGCGCCGAGATCACGCTGCCGGAGCGCATCAACTCCTGCATGACGCGCAGCATGAATGGACGTCCGCTACCAGTCTCTTCGCCACAGATGCGCGCGATCGTCGCTTATATTCAGTTTCTGTCGACCGGCGTGCGCAAGGGCGAGAAACTCTCGGGACTCGGCGCGGGAACCATGCCGGAGCTCGACCGCGCCGCCGACCCCGCGCGGGGGCGCGACATTTATCAGGCGCGTTGCATCGGCTGCCATAATGTCGATGGCGCCGGCGTGCAGAACAGCCTGCCGGGACTTGGCGCCGGCTACGCCTTTCCGCCGCTGTGGGGTTCGGACAGTTTCAACGACGGCGCCGGCATGGCGCGGCTGATCACCGCCGCGAATTTCGTCCATTCCAACATGCCGGACGGCGTCGACTATCTGCATCCGCGGCTCTCGCCTGAAGAGGCCTGGGACGTCGCGGCGCTGATGATCTCGAAGCCGAGACCGCATCGCGCCGGGTTAGATAAGGATTTTCCCAACCTTCTTCAAAAGCCGATCGACGCGGCTTATGGGCCCTACGCGGATGGCTTCTCCGAGGCGCAGCACAAATACGGTCCCTATGGGCCGATCCGAGAAAAGCTGAAGGAAATCGAGAAGCAGAGGGGCGAGGTGAGAAATCCGAATGTGAGGTAGCGTTGAACGTGGGTGTGGCTCGTTTGCAACAGGTTACGCGCAATCACGAATCGCCTTTAAAAACACTCTTCAACTTTGGCGGCCGACCGCTCAGAATAAGCTGTCTTGATCTGTTTATCATACATGAGCCGCCTGCATGGACCGTCGTTATCCGACCGCCGTCTCCCTTTTCGCACTTGTGGCCGGATTGATATTTCTGGGCGAGGCCGCCGCTCAGACGGCATTGCCGACAATCGATGTCGGCGGACACGCGGCGAGGCGGACGATACATAGCCAGGCGGCGCGTCCGCAAGGCCCCGCGCGGCCAACCACGCTCGTCGAAGTCGCGCAGGGGCCCTCTGGACAGTCCTCCGAAAACGATACTGCGCTCGGGCCGAAGATCGATTATCCGACCGGCCCGAAGGAAATGACGTCATCGAGCGAAAGGTTTTTCACCGGCGGACAGGTCAACGCCATTCCCTTCTATCGTCCCGGCGAAGCGCTCGAAGTCGTGCCGGGCCTCGCCGTCACGCAGCACAGCGGCGAGGGCAAGGCCAACCAATATTATTTGCGCGGCTTCGATCTCGATCACGGCACCGATCTCGCGTTCTATCTCGACGGCATGCCGCTCAACATGCGCACCCATGGCCACGGTCAGGGCTATGCGGACATAAATTTCATTATGCCCGAATTGCTTGCGTATATTGATGCGCGAAAAGGTCCGTACAACGTCGAAGACGGCGATTTTTCGAACGCCGGCACCATCCGCATGCAGTATCTGAACCGGGTGCCCACGGGGGTTTTCACGACGAGCGTCGGCGAATTCGGATATGCGCGCCAGTTCGGCATGAAGTCATGGGACTACATGGGCGGCGATATCCTCGGCGCAGGCGAGATGTCGGTTTATGACGGTCCGTGGTTGACGCCTAATCGCGTGCGCAAGGTCAATGCTGTTTTGCGTTGGATACGTGGAACAGAGGCCGACGGTTTCGGCATAACCGGCATGGCCTATGCAAACCGTTTTAACGCCACTAACCAGATCCCCCTGCGCGCCGTGCAGGATGGATTGATGTCGCGCTGGGGAGCGATAAACCCGACCGATGGCGGCGACACGACGCGCTTCAGTCTCTCTGGTCACTGGGCTCAGCTCAGCGAAACGAATTATTCTCGCATCGAAGGTTACGCCGTTCATTCGACCTTGAATTTGTTCAACGATTTTACTTACTTTTTGTCTCACCCCATTTTAGGCGATCAATTCCGCCAGTTCGATCGTCGAACGATCCTTGGCTCAAACGGCATTCACGGCATCCGGTTCAACATGCTGGAAACGCCATTCGAGCTGCGGTTCGGTTATCAGGGGCGTTACGACGACATCCGCGTCGGGCTGCAGGACACTTATGTGCGCAGGCCCTACGACACGATTCGCAATGATCGCGTTGGCGAGGCGAGCCTCGGCCTGTTCAGCGACATCAGGACGAAATGGGCGCCATGGCTGACGACTGTCGTCGGCGCGCGTTGGGACTATTATTGGGCGAGCGTCGGCGGCCTTCAGAATTACTGGGCTTCGCCCATCGTCGGTTTTGTCGATGATGATCCGGCCCAACCGGTCCGGCTTTGGACCGCGCCGTTCAACAACGGAGCGAGCACGGGACAACTGCTTAGCCCCAAGGCGTCGGTGATCATCAATCCGTTCGATGACAGAACCGATTTCTATCTGAACTTCGGGCGCGGATTCCATTCAACCGATGCGCGCGGCACGACGCAGACCTTCTCAACGACCGAAGCGTCGGACGATTTGGGCTATGCGTTCGCGCAGCGTCGGCCGCTGCTTTCGCCATCGACGGGCGCCGAAGTCGGCGTGAAGACCAGAGCGATCGACGGTCTGGAATCCGCGCTGACGCTCTTCTGGATCAAGCTACAGTCTGAAAATGTTTTTGCCGGCGACGAAGGCAACACCGTTTTTGGCCCGCCCAGCCGTCGCATCGGATTCGAATTCACCAATCATTACCGGCCGGTCTCGTGGTTAGGATTCGAAGGCAACCTGACCATGACCGACGCACGCTTCCTCGGGTTCGACAGGGATCAGGCCGATCTCTACTATGCGCTGCTGCAGCCTGATGCGCTGCCTTGGGGCACGTTTTATGGCAACAAGGCAGGGAACTTCCTGATCAACGCCGCGCCGATTATCGCGACGGCGGTTCTGGAATTGGGCGAGCCGACAGGCTGGTTTGGCGCGCTCAAATATCGCTATGTCGGCCCGCGCGCTTTGACCGAGGACGGCTTTTTAAAAAGCCCCGCGATCGGCACGGTGAATGCGCGCATAGGCTATCGCTGGAAGGAGGGCTGGAAATTCCAACTCGACGTTTTCAACATGCTGAACTCCCGTTCGCAGTTGATCGCCTATGGCTATGGCTCGTTAATTGGAACGGATCCGCTCTATCAGGCCTGCAACGGGCTCATCGCCGTGCCTGTGACCGACGCCAACTGCGCGGTCGGCAGGATGGATGTTCATGCGCATCCGATCGAGCCGCCGGCATGGCGCCTCACTTTCGGAGGGCCGATTGAATTTGATCCGTCCGTCAAAGGCCCCGACCTCATGGGGCCGTTCAATCTCGTGAGATTCTGGGAGTGAGGCGGTTACGCAAAGGCTTCCTCATCCTGAGGAGCGCCGGAGGCGCGTCTCGAAGGACGAGGAAGTCTTTTTCCGCGCAAGTTTTCCTCACCCTCGTGCTTCGAGACGGCTCCTGCGGAGCCTCCTCAGCATGAGGTGAGGATAACAGGCGTCACTAGGGGGCCGGATCACTGCTCCGTTGAAACCGGCCGTCGGCCGCGTTACACAGGGAGGGCGCGGGCGTAGTTCAGGGGTAGAACGTCAGCTTCCCAAGCTGAATGTCGTGGGTTCGATTCCCATCGCCCGCTCCAATCTCCGGCCTGTCTTCGCCGCCGCGTGCGGGTAGCCGCCGCTGTTGAGCATCGTCTCCAAAAGTGCGAAGCGGAGGGCGATTGAATCGCTCTCGACCGAAAGTGCTATGCCGAACGCTGCCGTTCATGTTCACGCTCCCGCTGCGCCGCTCAGCGCCCATAAATTCGGGCCGCTTTCAGGCCGCGTGCGCCCGCCGGGCGATAAATCGGTCTCGCATCGCTCCTTGATCTTCGGGCTGCTCGCCATTGGCGAAACGAAAATCGAAGGGCTGCTTGAAGGCGAGGACGTGTTGCGCACGGCGCAGGCCTGCCGCCAGCTCGGCGCCAAGATCGTGCGCCATGCGGATGGGCGCTGGAGCGTCTGGGGCGCCGGGCTCGGCTCGCTCCTGCAGCCCAACGAGACGCTCGATTTCGGCAATGCCGGCACCGGCTCGCGGCTAATGATGGGCCTCGTCGCCGGCCATCCGATCGTCGCGCGTTTCGACGGCGACGCCTCGCTTCGCAAACGGCCGATGAAACGCATACTCGATCCCCTCGCGCTGCAGGGCGCTCAAATTCTGGAACAGGCCGAGGGCGGGCGACTGCCGCTCGTGCTGCAAGGTTCGAGCGAGCCCTTGCCGGTCGAATACAAGACGCCCGTCGCCTCGGCGCAGATCAAATCCGCGGTGCTGCTCTGCGGGCTGAATTCACCCGGCCAAACGACGGTGATCGAGGCGGAGGCCTCGCGCGATCACACCGAAAAAATGCTGGCGCATTTCGGCGCGAAGGTCGCGAGCGAGCCTCATGGCGCGCACGGCCGCAAGATCACGCTTGAAGGGCGTCCGGAACTCACGGCGCGCGACGTGAAGGTTCCCGCCGATCCCTCATCGGCCGCATTCCCGCTCGTCGCCGCGCTGATCGTCGAGGGTTCCGACATTGTGATCGAAGGCGTCATGACCAATCCGCTGCGCAGCGGACTGCTGACGACGCTGCAGGAGATGGGCGCCGACATCGCATTGGAGAACAGGCGCGAGGAGGGCGGCGAAGAGGTCGCCGACATTCGCGCGCGCTATTCGCAACTTACCGGCGTCGACGTGCCTGCTGAGCGCGCGCCCTCGATGATCGACGAATATCCGATCCTCGCCGTCGCGGCGTCGTTTGCGCAAGGCGAGACGCGGATGCGCGGGCTTTCCGAATTGCGGGTGAAGGAATCGGATCGGCTTGAGGCGGTCGCGGCCGGGCTTAAAGCCAATGGCGTCGATTGCGATATCGTCGGCGACGATCTTATCGTGCGCGGCGGCGGGGTCGCGGGCGGCGGCATGGTCGAGACTCATCTCGATCATCGCATCGCCATGAGCTTTCTCGTCATGGGGCTTGCCGCGGAGAAACAGGTCACTGTCGACGACGACACGATGATCGCGACGAGCTTTCCAGCGTTTCGCGCGCTAATGGAGCGGCTTGGAGCGCGATTCTCGTGAGCTTCGTCATCGCGATCGACGGCCCCGCGGCGTCGGGGAAGGGCACGCTGGCGCGACGGCTCGCGGCGCATTATGGCCTGCCGCATCTCGACACCGGATTGCTTTATCGCGCCACGGCCTGCGCGCTGCTCGACGAAGGCCTGCCGCTCGACGATGTCGAGGCGGCGGTCGCCGCCGCGCGCAGCCTGTCGCTCACCGATTTCGACGAGACGCGGCTGCGCGCGCGCGACATGGGCGAGGCGGCGTCCGTCGTCGCCGCCATGCCGGCGGTGCGTGAAGCGCTCATCGACATGCAGCGGGTTTTCGCGGCGCGGTCTGAGGGCGCCGTTCTCGACGGACGCGACATCGGCACGGTCATCTGTCCCGAGGCGAAGGTGAAGATTTTCGTCACTGCGACGCCGGAGACTCGCGCCACGCGCCGCGCTCTGGAACTTGCGCGCGCCGGCGAAGAGGCCGACTACGCCGCCATTCTCGAAGACGTCAGGAAGCGCGACGCGCGCGACAGCGCGCGAAGCGTTGCGCCGCTGAAGGCGGCTGCGGACGCGGTGACGCTCGATACGACCGACCTCGATATTGAAGAGGCATTCGCCGCAGCGCTGGCGATCGCCGAGGCGCGGCGCTGAAGGCCGGTCCTTTTCACGCCGCTCGACCGCTCCGTCACGCCTGAGCCTCTTCAACGGGCTGCAGCGGAAAATTCTGCGTCGCCGCAAGAAGCGCGACAATCTGCGATTGCCTGTTCGAGCCTGTTTTTGCGAAAACCGCCTTCACCTGGCTGCGAATGGTGCTCAACTTCACCTTGTGACGCTCTGCGATCTGATCGAGCGTCAGTCCTTCGGCGAGACTCCCCGCGACGCGCGCTTCGGTCGGCGTCAAATCGAAGAGGCTTTGCACCAATGCGGCGTCCAGCGCGGACGGCCGTGAAAGGGGCGTGACAGCAAGCACGCCGAGGCCGCCGCCGAAAAGATCGCGCGCATTGCCGGTGACGGGGATCAGATGCATCACGACCGGGCGATCGCCGGCGCCTTTTGAGGGAAAGGAGCGTACTGACGCCGCCGCAGGATCGCCGAGATCGGCAATCGCGCGTCGCAGCAATTTGTCCGCCGCTGGCTCGATGAGCGCGATGCGGTCGCGCGGCATCCAGACATGATGAGAGGCGAGTTCCTCGATCAGCCCATTGGCGGCGAGCACGCGGCCTTCGACATCAAGTATCGCCGCAGGGACGCCGAGCGTTGCGAGCGCTTCCGTCGCCGATCGCAGCCGCTCAAGCCGCCAACGCGCAGCGAGCAGACCGGCGCGCGCGAGATGCGGCCGCAGCGCATCAAGGCGCGCAAGTTCGGCGGGCCCGAATGGCGGATCTCCCCTTCGCCGCTTGACCTGAAACACGACGAGATCGCCATTGGGGATCGGCACAGCGGTCGCGGTGCAATGATGAATGCCGTTGGGCGCGCACCACTCCTTTATGACCGGCTCCTCGGCATATTCCTCTTCGGTAAAGCCTTCCTGATCAGTGACGAAACCGGCGCGATTGAAGGCGAGAAGCCGGTCGAGAACCTGACTTCGCTGAAGACCGCCGCTGCTGAAGAACGCGTCGGCCCCTTTTTCGAGCGCGGCCGAGCAGCGCCAGCCGAGCCAGGCGTCGGCGCGACGGGCGATGAGGGCGCCGCCGGCGGCTTCCACAGCCTTGCCGATGTCATGCATGATGCGCGGCCAGCAATCAGGCTCGGCGGCGGCTTCGTAGATATCGTCGACGATCGATTCGAAGTCTGGCATGCGTAAGTCCAAGAGCTTAAACGGCTAATTGGAGCTATTTTGGAGCAAGCGTAGGCATTCGTCCACTGGCGCCGAATGCATCCCGGCCGATCCGCCGGCCGGAGAAAGCTGGCCCTGCTAAGCGAAGTTGATGACATCCAAAAAACAACGCGTTTTCCGTTTTGCGCCATCGCCGAACGGCTACCTGCATCTTGGCCATGCCTATTCGGCGCTTTTGAATTTCGATCTCGCGCGCGAATGTGGCGGGCGCTTTCTGTTGCGCATCGAGGATATCGATAGGGGCCGCGCGCGACCCGAGTTTGAGGCGGCGATCTATGAGGATCTCGCCTGGCTTGGATTCGACTGGGAGCGCCCGGTGCGCCGACAGTCCGAGCATTTCGACGACTATGCGCGCGCTCTCGAGCGTCTTGACGAGATGGGCCTCATTTACGCTTGCGACTGCAAGCGCTCCGACATCGCGCGTGCGACGGCGGCGCAGGCGTACTGGCCGCGCGATCCGGACGGATCGCCGATCTACCCCGGAACATGCCGCACGAAGCCGCGTCGTTCGGCGCGTGAAGTCCGCGCAAAGGGCGGCGTCGCGATGCGGCTCGACATGCGTCTGGCGTCGACGCTCATAGGGCAGGGGCTGGCGTGGCGGGAATTCGGCGACGTTTCGCCGTCATTGCGAGCGCAGCGAAGCAATCCAGAGTCATTGGCCAATGTGTGGATGGCTTCGTCGGCCGCGCCTCCTCGCAATGACGGGGAGGCGACGGTGATCGCCGCCGATCCCGCGCAATGGGGCGACGTGGTTCTGGCGCGTAAGGACACGCCGGCGAGCTACCATATCGCCGTTGTCGTCGACGATGCGTTGCAGGGCGTGACCGACGTCGTGCGCGGCAAGGATTTGTTTGAGGCGACGAGCTTGCATCGCCTGCTGCAACATCTGCTCGATCTGCCCGCGCCGAACTATCTGCACCATGATCTCATTATGGACGAGAAGGGCGAGAAGCTTGCAAAGAGCGTGGCGTCGACCGCGCTGCGCGCCTTGCGCACGCAAGGCTGGACGCCGGCGGACGTGCGCCGGCGCATAGGCTCATAGTCCGCAATCTCTGGTCTCGCGTCCCCAGCAAAGCGGTGACCGCGTCCCATGTGCGTCGCCGCACGAACATTCTCTCGGGCTTCCCATAGCTTTGGATCGTCGAATTCTGAAGCGCCAGGGGAGACCAAAATGTTCGAGACCATCCAGAGACTGATTGATCAGGAAGTCCAGATCAGCGTTCCGGCGTCCCATCTGACCCCACGCGCCAATCTCTATGAACTGGGAATGACGCCCTATACGGCGATCCGTTTGCTGCTCGCGATCGAGCGCGAATTTCGGGTCGAATTCGCCCGCGACTCGCTCAACCGGGAAACGATGGCGACGATGGAGAACATCCTCCGCGGCGTCCGGGCGTGCCAGTTCGTTCCGGCATACGAATGGCGTGACGCCGCTTGAAGAGATCGCGGCGCGTCGCATGCGCGCCGATAGTCGCAAAATATTATTTCGACTGGCGCGTCGCGACCTTGGCGTCGTTGTTGGGCGCTTTGGCCATAAGACCATCGATGCGGTCGCGCTCTTTCTTGAATTCGGCGAGAAGCCTGCCCTCGATCTCACGCGTTCGCGCGAGCTTCACGCGCATCGGATCGACGAAATGGCTGTTGACCATGACCTCGTAGTGGAGGTGCGGTCCCGTCGATAATCCCGTCGATCCCAAAAAGCCGATGATTTGGCCCTGTTTGACGCGCGTCCCTTCCTTCACGCTGCGCGCAAAGCCTGACATGTGGTTATAGGTCGTGATGTAGCCATTGGCGTGCTGGATCTCCACGCGCCGCCCATAGCCCGAATCCCATTGCGCCTTGATCACCGTCCCGTTGCCGGCCGCAAGAATCGGCGTGCCGATCGGCGCCGCCCAGTCGACGCCCGTGTGCATCTTGTAATAGCCGAGGATCGGATGACGGCGCATGCCAAAGCCCGATCGCGTCTCGCCGAGAGCGATTGGCTTGCGCACGAGGAATTTGCGGCTCGAACGGCCATTCTCGTCGTAATAGTCGAGCAGGCCGTCGTCGGGGGTATAGAAGCGATAGTAACGATACGTATCGTTACGAGTCGTTAGCGACGCATAGAGCAGCGCGTCTCTGCCGGCGGTCGAGCCTTCCTCCGCTTCGTCGTAGAAGACGTCGAGCGCATCACCGCCAGCGACCGCGCGCTGAAGATCGACGTCGTTTGCGAAGACTCGCACGATCTCATTGATGATCGGCTTTGGAATCTGCTGCTTGAGAGCAGTTTCATAGAGGGAATCGTAAAGGCGCATCGCGCCTTCGTCCTCGTCGATCTCGTCTTTCGACTTTGACCCGCCGTCCTTGGCGAAAGACGTCGGCCCTGTCGGGGTCTGCACGAATGCGCCCTTATCCGTCGCCGCGACGATCGATTCGATGGTTTCGTCGTTGTAGACCGACACGCGGGCGAGTTGCATATTTTTGCCGGAGCCGTCGAAGTCGGCGAAGAGCAGCTTGACGCGCTGGCCTTCGCGCACGGGTTCGCCGCGCTTGTTCTTGAAAGCGGCGGTCACCTCGGGGACGCGGTCTTTGGGCACGCCGCCGCTGTCCAAAACGTCGGCGAGCGTCTGGCCGCGCTTTACGACGACGAGCTTCTCCTCCATCTGAGTCGGCTGCGGCGTGTCGCGCGGCGCGACGGTGACGTTTTCCGCCACCATGCGCACTTCGATTCCGGAGAAAGGAGTGGTGAGCGATCCGCCGGGCGTCGCATAGGCGAGCGCCAGCGGGTCGATTGCGGCGCGGCTGGTGCGCGTGAGCAGCATTTGGCCGGGCAGGGGCAGGGCCGCAGCTTGTGGCCCTGCGGCGAGGCTGGATTTGACCTGCTCGGCGACCTGCGCTTGCGCTTCTTCCAAGCTCAGTCGGGCGGTCTGCGCCGTCACCACGACAGAGGCCATCTCGTGGGTTTCGAAAGAGACTTCCGCCTCATCCGGCATGAGGTCGGCCTCGGCGGCGTTTTCCGGGATCCGGGCGTCGGTAATGAGTTTAAGCGGATTATAAGGGGGCACCTCGCTTGCCAGGCCAGAGGAGGCAAGCGTGAGCGTCGCCGCGACCCGCGTGAAGGCGCGGTTACGCACGACTTCCTTCTCCCCCGCGCGCGACGTCGTTGCGGCATGGAACGTCTGCTTCGCCGCGACCACGTCCACGGCGCGCATGAGCCGGTCGCCCTTCTTGGGATTGACCGTCTGCTGCTCTTCCGAATCGGGGGTGCGGACAGCCTGCGCTCGGGTCGGCGCCTCGGCGAAGCGCGTCTGTTGGTCAAGCGCCGTGTAGGCGGCCGCGCTGATTAGCAGCGCGCCGGAAAGCCCTGTCAGCACCGTGCCGGAGAGCCAGCGCGCGGAGACGCGCCGCCTGTCGTCGGGCGTATGGCGACGGCCGTCGACCTCAATCGCGGGTTCGTCGCCCAACCAATCGGCGCCGCCTTGCGTCGCTGGGACGAGGCGGCCGGTCATCTGCAATGCCATTCAACCTAGCCGTTAAGTGTTTCGTTTATTCGTTCGGGGAGAGCCGTGGAGGCCAGTTACTCCCGCGCTTGCCGCCGACGCTTGCGCCAATGCTTGGCGTCGCCCGGGCTATTCCTCCGGCGTCCCTTTAACTCTTTGCGCTGAAGGCTCAAATATGCTTCCGGTCGGTCAAACCGACGCATAGGACGAAGCCTTGGCATTATGGCCCTATTGGGGCGTTGGAAAATGGGCCATCCACCGCCCAAGGCCAGACAAATCAAGGCTTCGCTGGCTGGCGCGACGAAATTGTAAAGTTTTTTTAGAACCGTGTTGACACCCGAAATGGAGCCGAATATATACCAATCCATCGACGGCGGCGCTGCCAACGTGCAGCGAACGGTGTCGCTTCTTCGTCTGTCGGCAGGAACCAGCCGCCCGGCTGATTGGTCGGGACGAAGACGCTTCGCCGGAAAAGCGCGAGCTTTTCGCCTCAGTGAATGCGCTGTTTGACAATTGAATCGGAAGAAAGAGAAACGTGGACGGCGGAGGTCCTTGCGGACCGCTTCTCCTCGGAGAGCGGTCGATGAGACACTCTGACGGTCACGTTTTCTAAGTACACCATTGTCTTCATCGTCGTGAGAC
>VGDT01000048.1 GCA_016869595.1 Alphaproteobacteria bacterium | reverse complement strand
AAAAATCCGGTCTGCCGGTCTATCGTTCGGAAGTTGGACATCCACAGTCGCTCGTGGTCCGGTGGGAATCAACGAGCCGATTCTAAACCGAACCATCGCGCCGTGTTTAAGTCCGACAAGCTGCTAGCGAGCAAGATCGACCGATTGTTCGCATAGTTTGCTGCGTCATTCGCTCCAAACGGATTGGAGGGGTTCAAGCCGGACATGGCGTCAATGGGATGGCGCGAAAGCATGCCATCAATCAGTATTGATTCATCAGTGACGCGGCGGGGGGATGCGCGTGAATCGCCACAGGCGAGGGTATTCGCGGGAGGATCACATGGAGTGGGCGAGACGCGAACGCAGATCTTTGCCTCGCCGCGAGGAAGCCTTGCTACTGGGTTGCGTGCTCATCGCGGCGTTAACGGGAGTGCCGTCCCCAAGTCACGGGCAATATGCTCTTCCCAGGGCAGAAGGCGCAGCGAGGCAACAAACTCCCGGCGGCTTCTCGCGAGTCGTCGGCGGTCAGGCGGCGTCACAGGCTGAATGGCGGAGTTTTGTGCTGGTGCGCGCACAAACGGGTCCTGGCAGAACCATGACATGCGGCGGGACGGTGATCAGCCGGGAATGGGTTTTGACGGCAGGGCATTGCGTCCAGGGGAGGACTGCGGAGGATTTCATGGTCACCGAGGCGATCGACGATTTAAGCGCGGAAGGTCACAAGATCGCCGTCGATCGGATCGTTCTGCACGAGCGTTTCAACGAAGGACCGCCGCGCAACGACCTCGCTCTGCTGCACTTGGCGTCACAGGCGAATTCACCGCCCCAGGCGTTGATGAGCCGGAGTTTGGCGGATGTTGCGTTACGCAACGGTGAAGACGCGCTTCTCGCTGGTTTCGGGCTCACGAGCCGGCAACCCGTACTCGGCGCGCATACGGGCGCCATTTCGACGCGTCTGTTGGAGGCGAGCGTTCCTATCGTCGATCGGTCACGCTGCACGCGCATTCTTTCAGAAGTGCCCATGCTGCCGCCCGGCTATGCGGACTCGGTAAGCGAATCGACGCTCTGCGCCGGGGATATCACCGGCGAGCATGATGCCTGCAACGGCGACAGCGGCGGACCGCTCGCGACTAAAGTCAAAGGCCGGCGCGTGCAGGCGGGCATCGTGAGCTGGGGCCCGGGCTGCGGGCTTCGCAACACGGTCGGCGTCTATACTTCGGTCGGATATTTCGAGGACTGGATACGGAGGAGCGCGCCGGACGCCGTATTCGTGGCGGGCGACGAGGAAACCGCGCCAGCGCCGCCCCCCGGGGCTCCGCCGCCGGTCGAAATCGGCAGCGCCGAGCCGTGCGGATTGCCCTCTCGATCTTCTGTCTCCGGAGCGCATGTCGACGTGGCCGAAGGTTCGCGAGTCGGGATTGGCGAAGTGATCCATGTCAGAGCGACGCCGAACGTGACCGGGCAACTGCTCGTCTTCAATATCGATATGGCAACCTGCCGGACACACCAGCTGTTCCCCAACAAGTTCGCTCGTGGCGCGCGAGTCGGATCGGTAATCGCGGCGCACGCAACCGTTTCAATCCCCGGCCCTGGCGATACATTCGTCGTTCGCGCCCATCCTCCGGCCGGCGGAAATCGCCTTTACGCGCTGATCGTCCCAGCGGGCGTTCCGATCGACGATCTCGCCTCGCGCGGCGTCGACATGGGAACCTTGATTCATCCACGGTCGCTGTGGCGCGAACTTTCTTCGCGCGCCTGGCGGACGCGCGACGGCGCGCCGCCGGTCGAAGCGGTCGGCATGTTCGATTACGAGATCGCGCCGTGAGCGCTCCCGTTCCCTCGCCGAGGACCGGCGGTTCCCAATCAATGGGAATAATTTTTGCCCATCCGATGGTATCCGGAACTACGCCACCGTGCGACGCAACTACCTGAAAAAAATAAATAATCCTGCCGATACCTATCGGGGGCTATCGGTGGGCGTGAATCGCATCTGGCGGCCTCGCTGACGGACCTCGCCCCCATTGATCAACCAGAAAATCGAAAGTACCGTCACGGCAAATGAGGCTCGTGACGGTACTTTTTTTGATCTAACACACTGAGTAGTAATCGTTTTCACCGACACGAGCCTCCGAAAACCGCGTGACGGTACTTTTCGCGAGGTGGCTAAGCATGTTGACCGATGCAGCGCTCAAGGCTCTGAAACCTAGAGAGAAAATGTTCAAGGTGACCGACCGTGACGGCATGTATGTGCGCGTGGCACCGTCTGGCGCCATCTCCTTCAGGCTCGACTACCGGCTGAACGGCAGGCGGGAGACCGTCTATCTCGGCAAGTACGCCCGAGACGGGATCTCGCTCGCCCGGGCTCGCGAACTATGCCTGGACGCGCGCCGGGCGATCGCAGAGGGGCGGTCCCCCGCCATCGAGAAGCAGCGGCAAAAGCGCCGGATCAAGGAAGCCAAGAGTTTCGGCGAGTTCGGGGAGAAGTGGCTGGTCAACGCGCCAATGGCTGACAGCACGCGCGCGATGCGCCGCTCGATCTTTGAGCGGGAGCTTATGCCAGTCTGGCGGAACCGTTTGCTGACCGAGATCACGCCCGATGACCTTCGCGCCCATTGCGCGAAGATCGTGGAACGGGGCGCACCGGCGACGGCGATCCATGTGCGGGATATCCTGAAGCAGATCTACGGCTTCGCCATTCTCCACGGCGAGAAGGTCGCAAACCCGGCCGATGACGTCGGTCCGGCCTCGATCGCCACCTTCGCACCCAAAGACCGTGCGCTCTCGGCGACCGAGATCCGCATCATGCTCAAGCAGCTCGAGCATGTTGCCACGCTGCCAACGATCCGCCTCGGCATGAAGCTCTACCTCCTGACCATGGTCCGGAAGAGCGAGCTGCAGGACGCAGTTTGGGACGAAGTCGATTTCGACAATGCCGTCTGGACAATCCCGAAGGAGCGTATGAAGCGATCGAAGCCGCACAACGTTTACCTGTGCCGGCAGACGCTCGATATCATGATCGCGCTCAAGACCTGCGCCGGGAACTCACGGTACCTGCTGCCGTCCCGATACGATGCGGACGCGCCGATGTCGCGCGCGACCTTCAACCGGATAACCTACGCCGTCGTCGAACAGGCCAAGAAGGAGGGGCTGCCGCTGGAGCCGTTCACCGTCCACGATCTGCGGCGCACGGGGTCGACGCTGCTCAACGAGCTGGGCTTCAACCGCGACTGGATCGAAAAGTGCCTGGCGCACGAGGACGGGCGCTCATCACGCGGCGTCTATAACAAGGCAGAGTATGAGGTTCAGCGTCGGCACATGATGCAGGAATGGGCTGACATCGTTGATGCCTGGGTTGAGGGTCGGAAACATGTTCCGACGCTTCTGCCTCCCTCTATGCCCCTTGTTGCACTCGATCCCGCGCTTTGACAGGCCGGGACTTGCGCTTGGAGACGTCCGGATGCTTCGCTCGACGGATCGGAGTTGCGCGCCGCGCCAACAACCAAGCGTGAACCTCGGAGAGATCCCAGACGATACAGCGAGGCGACAGCGCAAAGCGCCGAGGAAACTCACCGCGCTGCTCCATTTCGTAAATCGTGCTGTCTGCGAGGGGGACCATCTCTCGCAGTTGGTGCCGTCTGATGGTCTTCCTGATCTCCAAAGTATCGCTCTGGCGCATGCTCGCTCTCCTTCTCGGCTGCTGCTGGGAATTGAGAACGATAGGTGTCGGTGCTGGAAGTCCCTTAAGAATAGCTTGCGGCAATTTCGGGCTCTGGCGTGCAAATCGGCGAGGCTAGTTATCCGCTTAGGATCGACGGGCCTTCTTGAACGCTCGATCGCTCGCGATGAACCGCTCCAACATAGGCGCGATGAGCTTTTCCGGTTCGACAGTATTGCCGGAGGCGCGTGCGAGAATTTCGGCATAAGCGATCAAATTCCGATGCAGCGCCGCCGGCAGTGTCAGGGTGACCTTGACCGGCTTTTCATCTTCCACGGTGGAGAGCTTCAATTTGGTCATGGCTCGCTTCCTGTCGCTGCGACGTCGCCGGGCGCGCGGTAAGGCGCCAGCACGAGATCGCGGGTCACGATCACCCTCACCGGAAAGCCCGGCCGAATGGTGAGCGTCGGCTGGATATTGAGATTACGCCCGACCACCTGCTGGCCGGTCTGATTGAGGCTTTGCGCGCCTCCGCGGCGTAGCGCCTGAATGAGAGCGTTTTCCGTCCCTGTCGTCCCGAGCTGCGTCCCGACGCCGAGAATGGTTGACAAAGCAGCGGCGCCGGCGAGGCGGAGCCAATGATGATCGACTTCGTCCTCAAGGCCGGAATAGCCGGCGGCGTCGGCGCCAGGCTGGCGCTCGAGAACGATGGAGCGCCCGTCCGGGAGAATGAGGCGATTCCAGACGAGTAGCACGCGCGATTGGCCGAAGGCGATTTGGGAGTCGTAGACGCCGACGAGCCTGGAGCCTTGCGGGATGAGGAGAAAGCGCCCGGTGGGGCTGTCATAGACGTTCTCCGTGACTTGCGCAGTGATCTGCCCGGGAAGATCGGAGCGGATGCCGGTGACGAGCGCGGCGGGAATGACCGCGCCCGCCTGCAGGACATAGCGCGACGCGGGCGCGGCAAGACGATCGAGGCTGACGGTGCGTCGATCGGCGGGCGCATTGACGAAAGCGAACTTTCGATCCTGCATGTTCTGGACATCGGCGGGATCGATCGGGGCCGGTTCGGTTGGAGGCGCCGATGCTTGGACGCTCGGATCAACCCCAGGTCTTTGAGCTGCCTCGGCACTTGCCGACGGCCGCTCGCGGACATTCGTCGTCGCAAAGAGCTTTGCTGTCCGCGCCGCCTCGCGCTCCTGTCCGATGCGCTGTTGCTCGGGATCCGGGCCGGTCGGCGGCAGTTGCCCCTGGGCGGCGAGAATCGGCCGTCCGAGATCGCCCGGTAGCGGCGGCCCGAGCTTGGGGACGTTCTTTGGCAGGCCCGAATAGTCGCGCGGTAGAGAAGCAAGGCCGTCGGGCGTGGTCTTCGCTTCGGTATTGATGAGCTCCGGCGCGGGGCCGGAACGTGAGCGCCCCTGCAACGCCCAGATGGTCAAGCCGAGAAGGGCGGCTGAGGAGACGCCCGCGAGCGCGATCAGCACGCGGCGGGAGAGTCGCGTCACTGGCGGCCGTTCGGGTCGCAGCCGCAATTCTTCCGCGAGCTTCATCTCGTGCTCCGGCGCGCTCATATCGCGGATCTTCCGTCGGTGCGCACAACGCGGACGACCTTCTGGTCGTCAGCGCCGAAGCGCAGTTCCGCGGCGGCGAAGAGCCGGTCGACGATCATGTGGTTACCGCGCACGCGGTAATTGACGAGCTGGCTGTCGCCCGAAGCGCCGGTGATGAATAGCGGGGGCATTTCGCCCTGAGAGACGCCACGCGGGAATTCGATATAGACCTTGCGGCCGTCGTCGAAGGCGCGCAGCGGCCGCCAGGGCGCGGCGTCGCCCTCGATCGCGTAGCGGAAATTGAGCCGGGCGAGATCAAGGCCGACATCGACTGGCGCGGCGGCCTCGGCCGCAACATTCCGGCGGCGTAGCGCGATGAGCTCGTCCTGCGGATATTGCCAGGAGACCGAGGCCATATAGGTCTTGTCGGTCGAGCGCAGCTCCAGATGATAGGTGCGCCTGTCGGTGTTGATGACGAGATTGGTCATGAGGTCGGCGCGGGTTGGCTTGACCATGATGTGCGTCTTGCGAGCGGCCCCCGCGCCGCTTTCCGTATCGCCGATGATCCAGCGCACCGTGTCGCCGGCGGCGACGGGGCCGGAGCCGACGAGCTGCTCGCCATCCTGCAGGGCGATGTCGGTGATCTCGCCGGGGGCGGCATAGACCTGATAGAGCGCGCCTTCGGTGAAGGGATAGATCTGGACGGCGTTGATGTAGCCGGCGCGGCGCGGCTCCATGCGCGCGGCGGCGTTGGCCTGTTCGATCCGCGCTTTCGGATCGATCGGCTCAGGCCGCTCTCCCTTGCCCCGCGCAAGGGATTTGAGCTGGCCCGGCAGCGGCAGGATCTTCGGGATTTCTACGATCTTGACCGGGCCAGGCGGATCGCTCTGCAGGCTCGCCGGAACCGGCAGATCGTCATAGGCGATCTCGGGCGGCTTGAAGCTCGAACAGGCGGTGAGCAAAGGCGACGAGAGAGTGAGGCTCAAGAAAGCCCGAAACGAGAATGGAGTCATTGGCCAAGCTCCTTCGACCAGTTGATGGCTTGAATGAAAAGGCCGAGCGGGTTCTTGCGCAGGCGCTCGGCGTCGCGGGGCGGCTGAACGATGATGGTGAGAATGGCGGTCCAGCGTTCCGTTGAAGCGAGGCTGGCGTTCTCGTAGCGGCGCTCGGTCCAGGCGACGCGGAAGGAATCGTCGGAGGCGCGAATGACGCTGGCGACGTCGACGGCGATCTGAACCTGTCCGACCTTGGCGAAGGGGTCGTTGGCGCGGGCGTAGTCGTTCAGGGTCAGAGCGCCCTTATCAGTCACGAAGTCATAGGCCTTCAGCCAGTTCTGCCGAACTACGATGGGGTCGGCTGGGATCGCGCGGACATGCTCGACAAAGCGGGCGAGATGCCAGGCGATCTGCGGATCGGTCGGCCGATAATCGGCGACGGCGGGCGCGACGGCCTGCGATTCGCCGAATCTATCGATCTGCACGACCCAGGGCACGACCGAGCCACGCGCATTCTGCCAGACGAGGGCGATAGCGAGGCCGCCAACAAGGAACAGATTGCCAAAGGCGATCAGCCGCCAATTCTTCGCCTGCACGCGGGCAGCGCCGATGCGCTCGTCCCAGACCTGCGCGGCTTTCTGGTAGGGCGTTTCGGGTTCGGGCGTGCGGCCGTAGCGGACGGAAGATCGTTTGAACATTAGCGGGCCTCGGACAGATTGACGGAGGCGCCGCCGCCATGGGCGTCGCCGGAGCGAAGGGCATGGGCGGCGATCGAGACGCCGTGCGAAACGGATTGGGAGCGCTTGAGGCGCTTCGCCCAGGCGGGTTCGCCGGAGGCGACTTGAGAGGCTCCGGCGCCTGAAGAGACGCCGCCATCAGGCGGAGGGGCCGACGCGGCGCCGGCCGAAACGAATGGCCGCGCAGCCGAACTTCCTGACCCGCCGCCAGAACCGCCAGGCGGTGCGGAAGGCGGCGCGTTGCCGCCGGGCGGTTGGGGTCCCCGCGAGGGCGGCAAGGTCGCCGCAGCCTGCGTCTCGCTCCTTCCGGCGAGGCCTGCGACCGTCCCGCCCGCAAGTCGCAGGGCGCCGTAGCCAGCGGCCCCCGCGCCGCCCGCGACAAGCCCGGTCCCAACGACAGCGCCCGCGCCAAGCTGGGGGCCTCCGGAAACGATCCCATTGGCGATGCCGGGCCCGAAGATGCCGAGACCGAGAAGAGAGAGCGCCGCGAGCACCAGCGCCATGGCGTCGTCGACCGTTGGCTGACTCACAAATCCTTGCGTGAATTGCGCGAAGAGCGTCGAACCGATGCCGACGATGACCGCAAGCACCAGAACTTTGACGCCGGAGGAGACGACATTGCCGAGGACGCGTTCAGCAAGAAAGGCGGTCTTGCCGAAGAGGCCAAAGGGAATGAGGACGAAGCCCGCAAGCGTCGTCAGCTTGAATTCGATCAGCGTGACGAAGAGCTGGATCGCCAGAATGAAAAAGCTCAGGAGAACGATGAGCCAGGCGATGAGGAGAATGGCGATCTGGATGACGTTCTCGAAGAAGGACACATAGCCGAGAAGCTGCGAGAGGGAATCGAGGAGCGGGCGTCCTGCGTCGATGCCGACTTGCGCGACGCGGCCGGGCCGGAGGAAATCGGCGGCGGAGAGGCCGGCGCCGGCGGCCTTGAGGCCGAGGCCCGAGAAACTTTCGAAGACGATGCGGGCGAGATTGTTCCAATTGCCGATGAGGTAGGCGAAGACGCCGACAAACAGCGTCTTCTTCACCAGGCGAGCGATGACGTCTTCGTCGGGGCCCATGCTCCAGAAGAGCGCGGCGAGGGTGACGTCGATGACGACCAGCGTCGTCGCCAGAAACCCCACCTCGCCGCCGAGCAGGCCGAAGCCGGAGTCGATATAGCGGGTGAAGGTCTCGAGGAAGCGATCGATGACGCCGGTTCCGCCCATGGCGCTACTCGCTCTTTCGCGCAGGCTTCGGTGACGCGCCGTTTGAAGTCGAGCGATGCGACGGGAACATATCGATGAGGTGCTCGGCGGGTTGGACCGGCTCGCCATTCCCGAGAAACCTCTTGCGCTCCTTCGCCCAGAGCGCCTTGCAGGCGGCATCGTCGGCTTCTTCGATCGGGAGCTGGGCGCAGCGCAGGAGTTCGGGGTCGATCGAAGGCTCTCCCGACGGCGCGCCGATCGGCGAAAGCGACGCCGGTTTCGTTCGCGCCGCGACATCGGCGTCACAGGCGGATTCGACGCCAATGAGCGCGATCGCGCCGATGACGATCCCAACGGCGACAAAGCCGACATTCTCGGGCGCGAACCATTCTCTCCAGTTCATGGCATCGCCCTCGCTCAATGAAACATCGCGACATTGCCTGGCTGGTAGGCCTGGCCGGGCGCAACGAAGCGACGCATCTGCTCGCGCGCCTGTTCCTGGGCTTCGGCGTTGCGCGCGAGTTCGAGCGACTGGGCGCGGCCTTGCGAAGCGAGAAGGGCGGTTACGTCGGCGAGTTGCTTGCTTTGGAGCGCGAGAAGCTGATTGCCGGCCTGTGACGCCTGAAGCGCGCCGAGCGCGGACTGGCTCGACGAGATCAGCGCGCCGGCTTCGGAACGGGCCGTGTCGATGGACTGAACAATGCCGGCCTGAACGCGCATCGCGTCCTGCAAAGCAGACAAGGAGTTTTGCCAGCGCTGCCGCGCGCCATCGACAAGGCTCGCGGAACTCATCGACGAATTGACGGGACCGTACTGCGTCGAAAAGGCCTGATCGATTTGCTGCACGTCATAGGCGATGCGCTGGGCCTCGCGGAGCAGCTGTTGCGTTTGTGAGATCGACTTCTGGATCGTCTGCAGCGAGGAGTAGGGAAGGTTCGCAAGGTTCCTTCCCTGATTGATCAGCATCCGCGCCTCGTTCTGAAGGCTCGTGATCTGATTATTGATCTGCTGCAGCGTATTCGCCGCGGTCAGCACGTTCTGGGCGTAATTGGTTGGGTCGAACACAACGAATTGCGCCGAGGCGGGCGCGCTGAGGAAGGCAAGGGACAATGCGAATGCGCTCGCGGCTGCGAGGCGACGAAGGCGGGTCATGACGATGTCTCCAGATCGGTCGAGGCGGGGAGAAGTGCGGCGGCCCAGTCGAGGCCGCGCGCGGACAGCCATGCGCGGGCAAATCCTTCGCACCCGACGTGGGCGCAAATCTCTGCGATGCGTTTTTGGTCGGTCTTGGAAGACGCGGCGCAAAGGGCGAGCGCCACGGGACCGAGCCCCAGTTCGAAGAGGCGATTGCCGCGCCGCGACTGGCAGTAATAGTCGCGCTTGGGCGTCGCCCGCGCGATGATCTCGATCTGCCGGTCATTGAGGCCGAAGCGGCGATAGATCGAGAGAATCTGCGGCTCGATCGCGCGCTCGTTGGGCAGGAAAATCCGGGTTGGGCAGCTCTCGACGATCGCGGGCGCGATCGGGCTCGTCTCGATATCGGCGAGCGACTGGGTAGCGAAGACGACGGAAGCGTTCTTCTTCCTCAGTGTCTTGAGCCATTCGCGCAATTGCGCCGCGAAGCCAGGCTCGTCGAGGGCGAGCCACCCTTCGTCGATGACGAGGAGCGTAGGCGCTCCGTCGAACCGGCCTTCGATGCGGTGAAAGAGATAGGCGAGGACGGCGGGCGCGGCCGCGGAGCCGATCAGCCCCTCCGTCTCGAAACATTGGACGTCGGCGCCGCCGAGAACTTCAGCGTCGGAATCGAGAAGCCGCCCGTGCGGTCCGCCGAGGCAAAACGGCTTGAGCGCGCGTTTGAGCGGATTGGATTGCAGGAGAACGGAGAGGCCGGTGAGCGTGCGTTCCTCGATCGGCGCGGAGGCGAGGGACGAGAGCGCCGACCAAAGATGCTCTTTGACCTCCGGCGTGACGGCGACATTCTCGCGGGCGAGGATGGAGGCGATCCAATCGGCGGCCCAGGTGCGTTCGGCGGGATCGTCAACCGCAGCGAGGGGCTGCAAGGCGACGGGATCGGTTGTCTCTACCGAGAGCGCGCCGCCGAGATCATGCCAGCTGCCGCCCATGGCGAGAGTCGCCGCCCGGGCCGATCCCCCGAAATCGAACACAAAAATCCGAGAGCGCGCGTAGCGGCGGAATTGCAGTGCCATGAGAGACAGCAGCACGCTCTTGCCCGCGCCGGTTGGCCCGATAACGAGCGTGTGGCCGACGTCGCCGACATGGAGCGAGAAGCGAAACGGCGTCGAGCCTTCGGTGCGGCCAAAGAACAGCGGCGGCGCATTGAGATGCGCGTCCGTCAACGTGCCCGCCCAGACCGCCGAAAGCGGGATCATATGGGCGAGATTGATGGTCGAAATCGGCGGCTGACGGACATTGGCGTAGACATGACCCGGAAGCGAGCCGAGCCAGGCCTCGATGGCGTTGACCGTCTCGACCATCGACGTGAAGTCGCGTCCCTGGATGACCTTCTCGGCGAGGCGCAGCTTCTCGTCTGCGAGACGGGCATCCTCGTCCCAGACGGTGATCGTCGCCGTCACATAGGCTTCACCGATCAAATCGGAGCCCAGATCCTGCAGCGCGGCGTCGGCGTCGAGCGCCTTGTTATGGGCGTCGGTGTCGAGAAGGACGGCGGACTCATTGGTCATCACCTCCTTCAGGATCGCCAGGATGGATTTGCGCTTGGCGAACCATTGCCGGCGGATGCGGGTGACGACCTTGGTGGCGTCCGTCTTGTCGAGCGTGATGGCCCGGGTCGACCAACGATAGGGGAAGGCGAGGCGATTGAGCTCGTCGAGGATCCCGGGATGGGTCGCTGAGGGGAAGCCCATGACGGTGAGGATGCGCAGATGCACTCGCCCGAGCCGGGGCTCGAGGCCGCCGGTCAGCGGCTCGTCGGCGAGGATCGCGTCGAGATGCATGGGCGTCTCGGGAACGCGGACCTTGTGGCGCTTGGTCGAGACGCAGGAATGGAGAAAAGTCAGGGTCTCGCTGTCGGAGAGCCATTCGGCTTCCGGCGCAAAGCCGTCGATGAGCTGCAGGAGCCGGTCGGTGCGGTCGATGAAGCTGGAGAGAACGGCGTTTGGTGCGCCTTCCTGCGACCGGCCCTCATAAAGCCAGCTCTCGGCGCCCGCCGCCTCGTCCTCGGGCGGCAGATAAACGAGCGTCAGAAAATAGCCGCTCTCGAAATGCGCGCCTTCCTCTTCGAACTGGGCGCGGCGCTCTTCGTCGATGAGCGCGGAGACCGGATCGGGGAAGGAACTCGCCGGATAATCCTGCGCGGGATTGCGCTGCGCCTCGAAGAAGATCGCCCAGCCGGACCCCAGGCGCCGCAGCGCATTGTTGAGCCGCGCCGTGACGCCGACGAGCTCCGCTTGCGTCGCGCTTTCGAGATCGGGACCGCGAAAGCGCGCGGTGCGCTGCAACGAGCCGTCTTTATTCAGGATGATGCCCGGCGCGACGAGCGCCGCCCAGGGCAGGAAGTCGGCGAGGCTGTGCGGCTTCTTGCGATATTCGGCGAGGTTCAGCATCGCGCTTCTCCTCACACCCCGAAATGCGCCGGGTAGCGCAGATGGCGGCGCACGACCTCGACAAAATCGGGATCGCGCTTCGCCGCCCAGACCGACGCGAATTGCGCGACGATCCAGAAGGCGAGTCCCGCGAGCCAGAGCCGCAGACCGAGTCCGAGCGCCGCCGCGAGCGTGCCGTTCAGGATGGCGATGGACCGCGGCGCGCCGCCGAGAAAGATCGGTTCGGTGAGCGCCCGCCGGACGGGAACGCGAAAGCCTGCGATGGCGCCGTCGATGGGAAGAGAGCCATTCTCCATCAGATCAGCGCTCCGCCGCCGAAGGAGAAGAAGGACAGAAAAAAGCTCGAGGCGGCGAAGGCGATCGATAGGCCGAAGACGATCTGCACCAGCCGCCGGAAGCCGCCCGAGGTGTCGCCGAAGGCGAGGGTCAGGCCTGTCGTGATGATGATGATCACCGCGATGATCTTGGCGACCGGCCCCTCGATCGATTGCAGGATCTGCTGAAGCGGCTGCTCCCAGGGCATGTTTGAGCCGGCTGCGAAGGCGGGCGTCGAAAGCGCGGCGGCCGAGACGATGAGGGAAAGCCGAAGACAAATGCGAGCGCGCAACCGATTGCGGATAGGAAGCCTATTCATGTGTGTCTCCAAAGGTGACGGAGGTGAGGTCGGCGAGCGCGTAGTTGCCGTAGGCGTCGAGGCCCTGGACGGCGGCGAGCTCGATCAGCCGCCGCTCATTCCCGCGGCCAGCGAGAACGGCGATGATCTGGATCGTCTCCGCGATTAGCGCGCGCGGAACGGTCACGACCGCTTCCTGAATGAGCTGTTCGAGACGCCGCAGCGCCCCAAGCGCCGAACCGGCGTGAATAGTGCCGACGCCGCCGGGATGGCCCGTGCCCCAGGCCTTGAGTAGATCGAGCGCCTCGGCTCCGCGCACTTCGCCGATGGGAATGCGGTCAGGACGAAGCCGGAGCGAGGAGCGGACCAGCTCGGAGAGCGAGGCGACGCCGTCCTTGGTGCGCAGGGAAACGAGATTGGGCGCGGCGCATTGCAGTTCGCGCGTGTCTTCGATCAGCACAACGCGGTCAGAACTCTTGGCGATCTCCGCGAGCAGGGCGTTGGCGAGCGTCGTCTTGCCGGTGGATGTGCCGCCGGCGATGAGGATGTTTTTTCGCTCAGCGGCAGAGGCGCGAAGGATTGCCGCCTGATCTTTCGCCATGACGCCAGCCGCGACGTAATCGTCGAGCGAAAACACCGCGACCGCCGGCTTGCGGATGGCGAAAGCGGGCGCATAAACGACGGGTGGCAGGACCCCTTCAAAGCGCTCGCCGGTTTCCGGCAACTCCGCCGAGACGCGCGGCGCCCCGGCGTGCACTTCCGCGCCGACATGATGGGCGACCAGCCGGATGATGCGCTCGCCGTCTTCCGCTGATAATCGCGCGCCAGTATCCTCGAGCCCGGTCGTCAGACGATCGAGCCAAAGCCGCCCATCGGGATTGAGCATGATCTCGACGACGCTCGCATCGTCGAGCCAGCCCGCAATCTCTGCGCCGAGCGCCGTGCGCAACATGCGGGCGCTACGCGATAGTGCTTCGACATTGTCGTTTTGAGAGCGCACGTCCGTCCCCGGTTTTCGCGGAACCGCGCGATGGCGGTTCGAAGCCGGGGTCGATTAAGAAAGGCCGGAAGGGAGGGAATGCAACAAGGGACTCAAGGGCGTAGGGCTGTGGCGTGCAATGACAGGAAAACGACGGAAGTGACCTGAAAACGAAGTGCTTGGCAGCATCGACCGGCGCATCTGTGAACGCTATGACGAATCACGGGCTTCTACGCGCCAAAGTTACTGCGTGCACAACTCATAACTTTCGGCGCAAGGCTCGCCTCGGAGGGCAGCTTTTTGACTCGAATGGGCCTTATACGATGCTATGCAAGGCCAATTCCATACAAGACATTTGTCGTGATCACGTTACCCCCCGCGAGCGCTACGAGATTCTTCTCGCGCACGCGGGCGAGTGTTCTCGCGTCCAACTGAGCGAGCGTCCCGCGATAGCCGCTCCCCATGGCGACCAGCCACTAAGCATCGGGCGAACTGATGGGATGGCTTCCCGCTTCCGCGATGATTTCCACGTCGGCTATTCCTGCGTCCGCAAGCATCTCGCGCAGGCCCGTAGGCGTTGAAATGCGCTCCCACGGGTTAAAGCCCTTCAGCAGGTCGGGGCGCTCTTCCCGTATGGCCTCCCAGAAGGCGGCGTTGGCGGGCTCGAACAGGTCCGGCCCCCATGTGGCGATGGCTAGTCGTCCGTTCGGGCGGACCATGCGCCAAAGCTCCTTTGTCGCTGCAACCATGTCGGGGACAAAGAAAATTCCGAAGACGCAGACCACGGCGTCGAAGCTCGCGTCGGGATAGCCGAGCGCCGGCATGTCGCCGATCCTGAATTCGAGATTGCCGAGCCCCTTCTCGCGCGCCTTTGCCTCTCCCAAGCTGACGAGCCGCTCGGCGAGATCGACCGCGACGACTTTGCCCTTTGGTCCGACAGTTTCAGCAGCGGGCAGCTGCCGAGCCGCCGCTTCCGCAGCACACATCGAGAACCGTCTCACCCTCGCTCAAGCCAAGGCGCGCGATGGTCTGCCGTCCAAAGCGATGCCAGAAGGAGCTGACAGGATGGTCGAAATAATCCGCCGCCGCGTTATATGCGGCGGTGGATTTGGCGTTCGCCTCTTCCAGGGCGCCCATTTGAGTTAGCCAATTCCTTCGATGATTTGTCCCGTTCCGTCGCAGCGTTCGCAGGGCTCTTCCGTCGGTTGGCCCGTCTTCTTGTCCACCTGCTTGCCGGTTCCGTGGCAATCGGGGCAAATGTCCTCGCCAGTGCCGGGTGTTCCCGCCTCTGGATCGTCGTCAGGGGTGTGATGGCGAAGTGGATTGTTTGACATGAACTGCCCCGTCAGAGCTATGGAATTAAGCCGCGCTCCTTTCATACCATCGACGCGAGCGCCGGACGATATGAACGACCGAAAGCATGACCGGCACTTCGACAAGGACGCCGACGACCGTCGCCAGCGCCGCGCCAGACTGGAAACCGAAGAGCGCAATAGCCGTTGCGACCGCCAGCTCGAAAAAGTTGCTCGCGCCAATGAGCGCCGAAGGCCCCGCGACGCACCACCCCACGCCGAGCGCGCGGTTCATCAGATAGGCAAGACCAGCGTTGAAATAGACCTGGATCAAGATCGGCACGGCCAGCAGGCCGATGACGAGCGGCTGCGCGATGATCTGCTCGCCTTGCAGGCCAAAGAGCAGGACGAGCGTCAGCAGCAACGCCGAAAGCGACAGCGGGCCGAGCCGCGCGAGCGTCCTTTTTAGCGCGGCGTCGCCACCCTGCGCTAACAGCGCCCGCCGCCATAGTTGTGCGGCGATGACCGGCACGACGATGTAGAGCAGGACCGACAGGAGCAGCGTGTTCCAAGGCACGGTGATGGAGGAGAGGCCGAGCAGCAGCGCGACGATCGGCGCGAAGGCGATGACCATGATGGAGTCATTCAGCGCGACTTGGGACAGTGTGAAATGCGGTTCTCCTTCGACGAGGTTGGACCAGACGAAGACCATGGCCGTGCAGGGAGCCGCCGCCAGCAGGATCAATCCGGCAATATAGCCGTCAATCTGATCGGCAGGCAGATAGGGCCGGAACAGATGCGAGATGAAAATCCAGCCGAGCAGCGCCATGGAGAAGGGCTTCACCAGCCAATTGATGCCGACCGTTACGGCAATCCCGCGCCAATGCTCCTTCACCTGCCCGAGAGCGGCAAGGTCGATTTTCAGGAGCATGGGAATAATCATGAGCCAGACGAGCACGGCGACCGGCAAATTGACCTCCGCGACCGTCGCCGCGCCAATGGCGTGGAAGACGGCTGGCATCATCTGCCCAAGAACTATTCCGGCGACAATGCAAAGGGCGACCCAGAGCGTCAGATATCGCTCGAACACGCCCATTGCGGGCGCTTTGCTTACCGTGGAATTACTGGCGATGGTTGTGGCTTCACTCATGATGCTCGATCTTCCCAATGATATTTCAGACGGGTTCAGTCGCACGACCGGCCAATTCGAGAAGGCGCGACACCCCGACCGGCTCTTCCCTCAGCAGCGGCACCACGGCGTAGCGCCGCGCGTGGGTTGTTGCGACTTTCTCCACCTCGCGGAGTTCGTTCTTTGCGCGCTGGCGCAGCAAGGGAGAATGCGGGCGCGCCGCCGCAACGCTGTTATTGATGCTGATTCCGATTGATGGCGCCCCCTAAAACGAGATGAAGGCGCCCACCCATTACGGAATGATGGCGCCCCCCGATTCCGAGATGATCCCGCCCCCCTGCAACGGAATGATCCCGCCCGGGTGATTTCGTGCAGTGTCGGTCGCCGCCGTTGGCCTGATGAGGTCGCTCCTTTGGCAATCCAGGGGGAGCGATCCATGCCAGCGGAGCGGATTACGATGCGCCAGGCGCGCGAGATTATTCGGCTGAAGTCCACATCGATTTCGGCGCACGAGATATCCCGGCGTCTTGGCATGCCGCGCTCGACGGTGCGGGAGGCGCTCAGGCGCGCCGAGAGCGCCGGGCTGTGTTGGCCGCTGCCGGAGGGCATGAACGACGACGCGCTGGAGGCGGCGCTTTACGCCAACCGGCGCAGCAAGCGCGGTCACCGGCGCGTCGAAGAGCCGGACTGGGCCGGCGTGCATCACGAGTTGAAACGCAAGCACGTGACCCTGACGATTTTGTGGGACGAATACATCGCCGAGAACCCTGGCGGCTACAGCTACTCGCGCTTTTGCGAACTGTATCGCGCCTTCGCCAGGACTTTGTCGGTGACGATGCGGCAGACGCACGCCGCCGGCGAGCGGCTGTTCGTCGATTACGCCGGCGACGGCGTTCCGGTCGTCATTGATCGGCTCACCGGCGAAGTGCGCATGGCGCAGATCTTCGTCGCCGTTCTGGGGGCGTCGAGCTTTACATTCGCCAAGGCAAGCTGGACGCAGACGCTTCCTGACTGGATTGACGCCCATGTCGGCGCGCTTGAGGCGATCGGCGGCGTCCCGCAGCTCATCGTGCCGGACAACGCCAAAACCGCCATTGTCAAAGCCTGCTTCTACGACCCGCAGGTCAATCGCACCTATGCCGACATGGCGACCCATTATGGGGCCGCTCTTCTGCCGACGCGGCCGAGAAAGCCGCGGGACAAAGCAAAGGTTGAAGCGGCGGTGCTGATCGTCGAGCGCTGGCTACTCGGGCGGCTGCGCCGCCGAACCTTCTACAGCCTGGCGGAGGTCAACGCCGCGATCGAAGAGATGCTGACAAACCTCAACGAGGAGCAATCCATTCGCCGGCTCGGCGTCACCCGCCGTCAATTGCTCGAGGAGGTCGACCGCCCCGCATTGAAGGCATTGCCGGTCGAGCCTTACGAATATTGCGAATGGCGCCTGCACCGCGTCGGCATTGATTATCACGTCGAGATCAACGCGCATTATTACTCCGTTCCCTATCGCTTCGCCCGGGCGGAGGTCGAAGCGCGGCTGACCGTCCGCGGCGTCGAGATTTTTTATCGAGGCGAGCGCATCGCCGTCCATTTGCGGATGAGCGGCAATCACAAGCACACGACGACGCCTGAACACATGCCATCCAGTCATCGACGCTATGCCGGCTGGACGATCGAGCGCATTCGCGAGGACGCACGCAAGATCGGCCCAGCGACAGCGGCGCTGTGCGAGCAGATTTTGGAGGCGCGGCCCCATCCCGAGCAGGGCTATCGCGCTTGTCTGGGCATCGTGCGCCTTGCCGGCCCCTACGGGTCTGAACGCGTCGAGGCCGCGGCGGAGCGCGCCATCGAGATCGGCGCGAAGACCTACGGTTCGGTCAAATCCATTCTCGACAACAAGCTCGATCGGAAGCCGCCGCCAAAGCGCGCCGCGGACGCGGCCCCGATCCTTCATCAAAACATCCGCGGCCCGCGCTATTACCATTGAAGGAGACGCCGACTTGCTCAAACATCCGACGCTCGACCAACTCAACGCCCTCGGCCTTTACGGAATGGCCAAGGCCTTCGCCGAACTCGCAGAAACAGATGAGGCGAAAGGGATCGACCGCAACGACTGGCTCGCTCTGCTGCTTGATCGGGAAGCCTCGCTTCGACGCGACAAGCGGCTGACGGCGCGACTGCGCGCCGCCAAGCTCCGCCAGCAGGCCGCCGTCGAAGACGTCGACTACCGCGCCGCGCGCGGGCTCGACCGCGCCCAGTTCCAGAAACTCGCCGAAGGCCGATGGATCGACGCTCACGATAATTTGGCTCTCGCCGGCCCATCCGGCGTCGGGAAAAGTTGGCTCGCCTGCGCCATCGGCCAGAAGGCCTGCCGCGACAATCGCTCGGTCGTCTATCATCGCTGGCCGAAGCTCTGCGAAGAGCTCGCGCTCGCGCGCGGCGACGGGCGCCATCCGCGTCTCATCAAATCCCTCGGCCGCGCCGATCTCCTGATCCTCGACGACTTCGGGCTCGAGCCGCTCGACGCCGGCGCGCGCCACGATCTTCTCGAAATCCTCGAAGAACGATACGGGCGCCGATCGACGATCGTCACATCTCAACTCCCTGTGACTGCATGGCATGAGGTTATTGGCGACCCCACCTACGCCGACGCGATCTTGGATCGCCTCGTCCATAACGCCCATCGCATCGAACTCGTCGGCGAGAGCCTGCGCCGAGCGCGCGGAAAAGGAGCCAAATCCGCTTGACCAAAAACCGGAACGGGTGAGACAAATTTAGACGGTCAACGAACGTGGCCCCCCGGGCGGGATCATCTCGGAAAAGGGGGGCGCCATTATCCCGGAATCCCCGGGCGCCATTATCCCGTTACAGACGGGCGCCTTCGTCGGAATCGGCACGTTGTCGGCGGCGCGGCTGAAGGAATGGATGGCGAGCGACCTTTCCGGGCTCGATTTGCTGGTGATCCAGATCGACGGCATTCACATGGACGAGGACATGACCCTGGTCGCGGCGGTCGGCGTCGA